>CAZWIS010000001.1:0-182384 GCA_964634275.1 uncultured Candidatus Cloacimonadota bacterium
ATAATGCAATGATCTTGACTCCCACAAAAAAACACCGATGCGGGGAACATCGGTGTCTGGTCTATTTTACTTGAGGAGGGTGTTTTAGGTTATTTACAGTGACTCATTCCTTTTCCGCCTTTCATGCCTTTTTCTCTATTCCTACCCTGCATCATGTTATTATCCATCATCATACGGGGAAAGATCTCTTTGGCTTTTTCTTTCTGTTCGGCGGTCAGTTCTTTTAACATTGCTTCCAGGTGATCTATCCTGGCGTCCATCATTTGGTTCTGCTTTGCGGCAATCTGTTTGTTCAGTTCTTTGGCTCTTTTGAAGTTATCAGCTTTGATTGCAGTTTGAAGATCGATATTCAAGTTTCTTGTGTCAGCTTGTATGCTGTTCATCAGTTTCTGATGTTCAGCTCTCAGGTTTTCGAATTTCTTCTTTTGCTCGGGAGTGAGCTTTAGTTCATCAATCATATTCTTGCCATGCATTTCGCTATCTGCCATGGCTTCCGGCTTGTTCTTCATGGAGTGCTGTTTATCTCGTTTGTCAGCTTTTGTTTTTGCCAACAACATAGAGCTAATCAGCATGATTCCAAGTATCATAATAATGATCTTTCTCATTTCATTCTCCTTTTTTGTTTTGGATCTGGTCTTTTATCAAATCTATCGTATGGGCGTTTGTGATTCATTTCAGCTCTTTTTCCAAAGAACTCACGGGCTTCTTCTGCTGCTGTCATAGTCTTACGTAGCATCAAAAGCCTTTCCCCAAGCTTTCGTTCAAGGGCGGATTGATTGATCAGGGAATTTTCCAGGATTGAGTTGATCTCTTTTTCATCGATCGGATCTTTTGCCAATTCTATCATCAAATCTCTTTTGCTTTCCATGAATTGTTTTCTCAACTCATGCATAGAATCATCGATTGGCAGTCTCTCCCATATTTCGTTTTTGGGAAAATCCGGACTGCCTTGAATCAGGTGGGGCGGTGGAGGAGGTGGACACATCCTGTTGCCAAAAGTGCACTTGATGTATATGAACGACCCGACAATTGCCAGATTGAAGGCAAACGAGATCAGCAAAAGTATTATCAGCCATCTCTTATTCATATACTCCTCCATTAGAAGTGTCTATTGCGAACAAAGTATTCTCGCCAAAGGTTACATACTCAGTTTGAGCTTCCGTTGTTTGGTTTGTTCCAAAAGTACTTATTCCTATTTGCATGCCGATATACAAGCTCAGTAGAACTGCCAGCGATGCCGGAATTGCCTGTAGCCGATACCTATAGTTATATGTGCGACGCTTGGTTTCATGAGAACGGACATCAGCAAGGATGCGATTATGAACCCATGCTGGTAACTCGGGGTCAAAATCCGTGCGCAGTAATTGGTTCATCCTCTGGCTTTGTTGGGCTTCTTGTGAACAACCCGGACATTTTTTCAGATGCTCAAGCAAAGCATTGACGCGACTCTCTTTCAGCTCTTTGTCGAGCCAGGGGTCGATTAGTCTTTTTGCAGTAAAGCATCTCATGGTATCCTCTTTTGAAACTCATAAGCTTCGTATTTCGTTTTCATAAATATATACTCCTCAGGACTTCCTTTCCTGCAATAATTTTTTACGGAGGATTTTCTTAGCCCGTACTATCAGTGATTCGATAGCTTTGACACTAAATCCCAGCTTATCTGCTATTTCTTTGTAGCTCAGGTTTTCATAGTATTGTAAATGAATCACGGATGATAGCTTGACGGGCAAATCCGCCATAGCATTGTGAAGCAATGTATAATCTGCTTGTTGAATGTGATTTGATGTGTCGGGGAGATTATCAAAGTCTTCCGGAGGATGGAGCGTAACTCGTTTGCTTTTTTTCTTGAAACTAAGAGCCTTGTTGTGTGCGATCCTGTACAGGTAGGAAACAGAGGTAGTCTTCTCAATCGCATTGATATGCTCATAAAATGCTATAAAGGTATCCTGCAACACATCCTGAGCATCCGCTTCGTTGCTCAATAGTGTTAACAGATAGTGATATATACGCTTCTCATTAGCTATCAAAAAGCTTTCGAATTCCTCGACAATCATGTAGACTCCACTTATATAATACCGGGAAAAGTGAAAAAACCTGTAACAAAAAAAACATCTCGTCCATATCAAGAGCAAAAAAAAGCCAGATCAGATCCGATCTGGCAATTTTTGCGACCTTGATAGCCTTAGTTGATAACGATTTCTTTCTTTGGTGATGGTTCCTTCTTGGGGATGGTTAGTTTCAATACTCCATCTTCCATTGCTGCGCTTATCTTTGCGACATCGGCATTTTCGGGCAGTAAAAGATTTCTGCGGTAGCTTCCACTATAGCGTTCGCAACGGTACACAGTTCCCTTTTTCTCTTCTTTGTTCTCGGTTACCATGGCTTCTATCATCAATTGATTGTCATGAATCGATATCTTGATCTCATCTTTCTTGAACCCTGGTAAATTTGCCATCAGTTCAAATTGCTTCTCGTGCTCCACAATATCCATTGCCATGCTACGAGTATTGTCATCCGTGTTCTCTTCTTCAAAGAAACGATTGAAGAAATCGTCAAACATGGTGAGCATGTTGCTCATTGGTCTCAGGTCGTTAGTTCTGCGATAAGGCATAATCTTCATTTTGTTTACCTCCAACAATTTTGTTTCTACTCTTATTATAATGCGGAGTCCAAAAAAAGCAAACAGAAAATTAGCAGAACATCAATAAGACTGCTAAAAATAGTGTGAATCCCTGATTCCGGTACAGCCAGAGAATGGATAACAGGCCAATAAATCCATGTAAACAATAAAGATAGATATGCTTTCCAAAAGTGACCATGCCCATAGCAGGGCGACGAATATTACGGTTGGGGATAAATTTCTTTACAGGATTGAGGATATTTGTTTGAATGGCTCCAGCGTATTTTTGTTGGGCGAAGGATAAGAGAAGTTACCAATCCGGTTTCCGGTATTTGATAGGAGGTATCTCTGATGAGCATAACGAGGTTTCAATCAGTTTCTATTAGTGGTTATATCCCTCACTTTGTAAGTCATTACTGCAATTCAATAGCAGAACGTAAAATTCCAAATCAATTCTTGATTCAGACTGGACTATTGTTTATAGACGTATGTGATTATACAGCCATCACCGAGAAGGTTACTCAAACAGGTCATTATGGAATTGAAACGATTACAAGCATTCTGAACAGCTATTATGAAGCGATGAACCAGGCGATCAATACCTATGGCGGCGAGATAATCAAGTACGCTGGAGATGCGGCACTGGCAGTATTCATCGGAGATAAGGATCATTGTCTGAATGCGATTTCTGATGCCGTGGGAGCTTTGCAGGAGAGCTTGGTGACGTTGAACAAGCAGTATCAAAAACAGTATGGAATACAGGTATTGTTTCATGGTAGTGCAGCTTGGGGCGAT
Source organism: uncultured Candidatus Cloacimonadota bacterium (assembly GCA_964634275.1). Lineage (GTDB taxonomy): Bacteria > Cloacimonadota > Cloacimonadia > Cloacimonadales > Cloacimonadaceae > CAZZCS01. Next base: position 3,416 of record CAZWIS010000001.1, read on the forward strand.
TGTAGCTTAATGGTTTTTGGGGACGAAGATCAGGATCTGAATTTCATCCTGCATGGGGAGCTTCTCCAAAAGCTATATGAGGGCAGTATAAAAAGCTCGAAGAATGAGGTTTATTTCATCGATCAATTCGAAAGACAGAGCCTTGATAGAAATGCAATCCAGGAGATACATACCGAAGGCAAGCTATATACAGAGCAGGATTTTATTCCTGAAGCTCTGGTACAAAACGTAGATTTTTCTCATTTCAGTGGTGAGTTGCGAACTACGGCAATTCTATTTATTGCGGTGGAGTACGGGGATCTGTCAGAGGCAGACTTTTTGATTGAGCTGGATAGCGTGTACAAGTATATCCAACACTCCATATATAAGTTTGAGGGTTTGATAAACAAGATAGATTATACAGACAAAGGATTGGTGATCCTCTGCTCTTTTGGCATACCCAATACACATTTGGATGATATCGAAAGAGCAGTGATCTGTGCGCGCAGATTGATCCGTTACAAGGGTAAGTCAGGTTTCAGGATTGGAATCACATATAGCAACATATATGCTGGCTTTTTGGGGAGTAAAAACAGATTCGAATATGGTATTATTGGAAATGGTGTCAACATCGCAGCAAGATTGATGTCCGAAGCCAAAGTAAACCAGATTCTACTCACGGAGGAGATTCTATCTCATATCGAAGTTCGGTTCAAAACAGAATACTTGATGCAGGCAAAAGTAAAAGGGATAAAAGACCCTGTCAGCATCTACCGAATAGAGGACGAGATCCCGGTAAACCAGCACTCGCTGTATAAACTCTATCAGGGGCAAACATTGATCGCCTGGCATGAGGAATACGACGAAGTTTCAAAAGCGATAGCAGAGCTACGGGGTTCTTTTGTATATGTAAACGGGGATCCGGGAGTAGGGAAGACCTTCTTTGCCTGGCAGGTACTCCAGAGTATAGTGCAGAAGGATTCCAATATTCTGATCATAGCTCTGGAAGAGTATAATCAACCATCCCTATACTTCATAATTATCAATATCCTCCAAAAGATTTGGAATGTCCACAATCCGATTATGGAATTTGAGCGTCTGTATGATACTGTTGATGTGGTACAATACGATCTTGATGTAGAACTATTAAGAAACCACCTGAGCGGGGTCCAGCCTCAATACCTAACGGATGCAGATCGCAAATACTACTCGGATATGGTATCCAACCAATTGTTGAATCTGTTGACTGCTTTACTTACAAGCTACAAATTTGTGTTTATCGACAATATTCAATGGCTGGATCAGTCATCGTTAAAGCTGTTCCTATCGTTTATCCAATTACCTGTTAGTGAAGATGTTCACATCCTGGTAACCGCACGATTTGGGATCCACAGGGATTTCTTTGCAGAGCGAACCACATGCGCAGTGGATCTAAAAAACCTCAGTTCAGCAGAAACGGCAAAATTAGTGAATGGAAATCTCGAATCCATTGCTGATGATGCTGTCGCCTACTTGTATCAGATAACAGGGGGTAATCCACTGTTTATCGTGGAGATATGCCGTTTGGTAAAGCAAAAATTAGCTATCCAGAACAATCTGATTACTCAGGCAAATATCGCACAACTTGAACACGACGGGTTACTTCCACACTCGATAGAAAATCTGTTTATCACCAGGTTCTCGACCCTTGGCAAGGAATCTCAATACATCTTGAAGATAGCATCAATAGTTGGAAAGGCATTTACTCTCAATGAAATAGCCATGATAGACAGATCCTATGTAAAGGATCAGATCATAGGATTTTTGGCAAATCTGGATAGCGCTAATGCAATCACAAAGACGAGTATCTCTCCGGACATTGAGTATATTTTTACCCATAGCCTGATGAGGGATGCGATTTACAATACAATCCTCTTATCCGAGAAAAAAGGCTTGCACAACCTGATAGCTTCTTACTACGAGAAGAAAAGCGCGGGGGATGTCGATCCGGAACTTGATATTATTGCAAACCACTATATTCTGGCGGAAAATACGAAAAAGGCTCTGTATTTTTGTAAAAAAGCGGGAGAAAAACACTACAAGCTATCCAATTATGAAGAGAGTAACTTCTATTTTGAGAATTCATTGGTTTTTTGTAAGGATGATCAAGAAGCCTTTGCTATCAAACTCAATCTGGTTGATAACCTGTTCTTGCTGGGAAATACACTCAAGGCATCCCGCTTATTGGGTGAGCTAATTCTTCTCCCAGTCAAGGAACAGATTCACAAAGATAAACTTATCTGGTTAATGGCAAAGAAGTTCTTTTTGAATTCCAAATATATGGAAATGGTAGAGTACTGCGAGGCGAACATTACTGATGTCCAGGATCGACACTTCAAGTTCATGCTTCAAATCTATTATGCAGAATCTTTACGAATGCTAAGCATGCATGACAAACTGGAGCTCGTTATACAGAACCTTTTGTGTGATGTACTTGAGATAGTAAACAAGGCAATGGGAAAAGCTTATGTTTACCAAACAGATTTGGCTGGGCTGGTGGAAGAGCTAAAATCCCGAGTCGACAATGCAGATATTAGACAAAGTATGTACTATATGGACAAGATAGAAGCTCTGGCAGGCTATGCGGACATGGATAGATCACGTTATCAGACTGCGATGCAGCATTTCGAGAACAAGCTGATACTGGCACTGGCTATTGAAGATAATCTGTCCCAGAGGATAGCATATCACTCGCTTGGCTTGGTCAATAGCAGGTTGGGAAAGAAAGATGAAGCCATGAAACTCCTGGAGAAAGCGCTTCATATCGCTGGAAGCATGGGTGACCGTTTTGGATATGGTAAAGTTCTGGCTGATATCGGCACAATCCAGAGGGCTGCTACTGATTTTGAGGCTGCCTTTGAGACTTATGACAAGAGCCTGAAGATGGCTATCAGCATGGGAAACAAACTTCAGCAGGAAACGATTGTCTACAATATCGGTGAAATGCACTACCAGCTTCAGGATTATGAAAAAGCAGAATCCTGTTTTACTCAGGCAAAAGCGATAGCCGAAGCGATTTCAGATCAGGTAGGACTTGGTTATGCTATTGATGCTTTGGGAGACCTGTATTTTACTCAGGGAGATCTCGACAAGGCTGAATCATACTATCTCGCCAATTTGGAAAGACAGGAAAAGATAGACGATGCAGAAGGCTTGGGGCACACTTATGGAAATCTGGCGAATGTTGCCAAACGCAGGGGTCAGTACGACTTGGCAGCCGAATACTACATAAAAAACACGGAACTCTGCCAAAGAGTGGGCGACATAGACGGAGAAGGTAGATCATGGTTCAATCGAGCAATGTGGGATGTTGATCAAAAGGACTATAAATCTGCAATGGCGAATCTTAGAAAAGCCGAAGCATGCTTTGTGGAAGCTAAATCTATGGTATATATGGATATTTTGCATGAACAGATCAAGCTGTGTGGGGAGAGACTGGCAGAACAAGAGCATCCCTGAGACATTGGATAATCACAACAAATGATATCAAAAATAGCGTATCAGTTCATGATGCTTAATTTTCAATCTAGCTACAGTACGATATCTTTGTAAAGTTCTTTTACCTTTGGCAAAATGATGGATGGAAGCATATCTGCTACTGGTAGACCGTGAGATAGAGCCTTGCGGATTGCCTCAGATGATGTATGGGAAAGTTTGATTTGAAGATACTGATAATTGATACCTTCTAAATTGCCAGGATCATAACCAGGACGAGGGATTATCAGAAACTCCACGTGAGAGCATAGCCAATCATAATCGTGCCATCGCCGTAGCTGTTCCGAATTGTCTGCACCGATGACAAAGCAAAACTGCTTTCCCGGGTAGGTATTATATACCAATTTCATCAAATCCGAGGTGTAACCGCTACTCTTCAAACCATCATCCAAGTCCCAGGCATCCATGTCTGGAATACCTGATATTGCCATATTTATCAAACATAGCCGGTCTGCGAAGGAGGCATGAATCTGATCTTTTTTGAAGTTATGCTTTCCGCAAGGGAGATAGACGACTTTGTCTATCCCAGTAAGTTTCAGTATTTGATCACCGATATGCAGATGTCCGTTGTGAAATGGATCAAAACTGCCACCAATCAGAGCTGTATATCCAGTGTAGATTGATGAGCCAGATGTTGTAGACATTAGTTAGAAACGTCTGGAAAGCTTCCTGGTCTCTTTTGCGCCGGGGTATTTTGCTTTCATTTTTTCAAATGAAGCTCTGGCATCGCTGTTCAGACCTTGCCGCAATTGGATCAGTGTAGCATAGTATAACGCCATTTTATCCAATTGATCTTGGTTGCCCAGTTCGATTATCTCATTGAAGTACATCAAAGCACCACTGTAATCTGACATTCTATAATATATGTATCCATTGTGATATCTCTTCTCAAGCAGCTTATACTGGGATTTGCGAATATATTCCAGAGCCTGGGTGAATCTGCTGTCATTAGGGAACTTATCAATAAACAGTTTGAAGGTTTCTATTGCCTGATTTGTTTCGGTCTGATCATAGTGTGTGGGTAAAGATTCTTCGAAATAGCAAACTCCGATTCTAAAATAAGCTGTGGCAACATCCTGATGGCTGGGGAATAGCTGTGTAAACTGGAGATATTTTAGCCTTGCGTCGACGAATTTATTCATATTGAAATAGCTTTCGGCTTGTCTCATCATAGCTCTGGAGGTAGCAGCGGATTGTCTTTCAAAAGTTATTTCTTCATAAAGTTGAGCAGCACGGGCGTATTTTTTATTGGCAAAGAGTTCATCAGCCTTTTGTAGTTTTTCCTCTGTAGACATCTGAATTTTATTCTTTGAGCATCCTGCAATCAGGATTAAGATGAGGATTAGGATATAGAGGATTCTTTTCATGTGTTTCAATTCCTTGCTGTTATTCTGTTGTCCATAGAAGATAGATCAGAGAGCCCAATGCAGCTGAGGCGATGATCGGATCAAACCACCTGATACTTATGTTGCTTTCTCGATCTGTACCGGGCTTGCCAGTATATTTATATGTTGATAATGCCATTAAACGCTGTTCTGGTAGCCTGATTGTCTTAACTTCAAAGTTGTAAACTGGTATTCGTTTGGAATGATAGGTAAAAATTCCCTTATGTTCGAGTAATTGCCATCCAATATCCATATTTACCTGAACAAGGTTTGCTATGATTAGATTGGAGTTTTTTAGAAAGGACATCTCTTCATCGGAGGAATCATACATACCAAGATTAAATGAGCGAGGAGCCTCCCGAAGATCAGCCCCCATAGTCAATAGCTCCATACTTAGTTCTGTTTGTAAAGCACTAGAAAACTCGCCGGCTCTAATCTCCAGATAGATAGGAAGGCTGGTATCAATCCCCTTTAAAAGCTCTGAGCTAATCTCTTTGACATCAAATCCAGGGGTGTTTCCCCAAAGCATCAAAGCACAGCAATAGATCAGAATAAGGGAAATCGCTCTATTCATTATTTATTTCGGTATCTCTGTGAGCAAGCGATTAACAAGACTCATTCTCTCATAATCAGGATAGACCGATTTTACCTGGTTCAAATCCTGTCTGGCACCACTGAAATTACCCATTTTCCAATTACACATTGCCATTTTCACCAAGGCATCGGCTGCTTTTACAGTTCCAGTGTAAGTTGTACTGATCATGCGGAACTTGCGGTAAGCCTCGCTGAAATCGTTCAACCCGTAATGTGATTCTCCAATCCAATAATGAGCATTAACCGCCAGAGGTTGTTCAGGATACTTCCTGAGAAAATCCTCGAAAAGAACAATAGCTTTGTCAAACTGGTTTCGGTCATAAGCAATTTTTGCAGAGTTATAATCGTTTTGTTCAGTGGCTGATGATGCTTTTGGTACGGTATTGGATAGCTGGGCTGGATTGGGTTTTGTAGCGGAAGGAGCTGGAGTTGGTTTAGGAGTGGAAGGGGGTGGCGTTGTTTTTGGAGCTTCTGTCTTGACTGGTTGATTTACCTTTGACTCAGGATCCTTTGTAACTACAGGGACTCCTTTCTTCATTGCTATAATTTCATTTGACAGCTGTGCCATTTTTTCGGCTCCAATGGCATGCTTATTATCGTAGTCGCGTTTCATGTCGATCAAAGTGCGGGTATTGTCTGCAAATTCGTCTTGCAGTGTACTAATCCTGTCAATCATGAATTTGAGGTCACTTGCGATAGTATTGAGGGATTGACCACTGTTGTCAATGCTTTTCACGATATCCGAGATCTTGTTAAACTGTTTGCTAAGGCTATCAATTGCTGAAAACTGTGATTTCATCGCTTCAGTTTCCATCCCGTATTTGACCAGTAAAGACCTGTCTCTCATATAATCTGAACGTAGCTGCTCAATCTGGGCAGAAAGCTGCTGTTGTTGCATCTGCAAAGATCTTGCCAGTTCTTTTTCTTCCTTAAAAGCTGCATTAGAAACGCATCCTACCAGAAGAAATGCGAGACATGATACCAAAATCAGGTGCTTCATATCCAAGCTCCTTTAAAGAGTCTTATTTGTCTTGATTACTTACTTTGATCCAATAAACGCCTTGTAAGCCTTGAATGTGGAGTACAGATCTGCCTTGCTGCACAGTTCGTACAAAGAGTGCATACCCATCAGGGCTGTACCGCAATCGATTACTTCGGCTCCAAGATTTGCTAGAATATAAGCAATGGTACCTCCACCGCCTTCATCGACTTTACCCAATTCACCCATTTGCCAGAAGACGTCATTTTCATTCAGGATGCGGATTAACTTGGCAGTGAACTCGGCATTGGCATCGTTACAACCACTTTTTCCACCACTTCCGGTGAATTTTGCTATTCCCACACCGTAGTTAAAGGTGACCGCATTTTGCTTTTCGTGAACATTTGGATAATTAGGATCTATAGCGGCTGTAACATCTGCGGAGATTATCTGTGAATTGATGAATGTTTTTCGTAGATTTGAGCTGCTATCTGATTCTCCATTATGCTTCAGTAGCTCTGCCACGAAGTTTTGGATAAATACAGAGCTTGCTCCGGTGTTACCCTGGCTGCCTACTTCCTCTTTGTCGGAAAAGTAAACTATCATTGTACGTTCTGGAACCTCATCCAAACTGCTTAACAATGCTTGGAGACCAGTATAGGCACAGATTCTGTCATCCTGGCCATAGCCAACCACCATACTACTGTCGATTCCCGCATCCCTTGCTTTTGTCGCAGGGATCAGTTCCAGCTCAGCAGATAGAAAATCTGCTTCGCAAATGCCGTACTTTTCATTGAGTAAGCGTAGGGCATAGGCTTTGACGGCCTCTTTTTCTTCAGAATCCACTTCGATCATTCCGCTGAAAACCAGATTCATTTTCGAAGCATCAATCGCCTCAGCCAGGTTCTTTGTATATTGTTCTTTACGTGCAAGGTGTGGTAAAAGATCAGGAATAATGAATACAGGATCGTTGTCTTTATCCCCGATGCTGATGTTTATACTAGTTCCATCCTTTTTGATGATGTGACCGTGTAAAGACAGAGGTGTAGAGACCCACTGATATTTCTTTATTCCACCGTAATAATGAGTACGGGCACATGCCATATTGCTGTTTGAATCTTCATAGATGGGATTCTGTTTGAGGTCAACTCTGGGGGCGTCAATATGTGCTGCCACCATGTTAAACCCTTCTGATACAGGCTTTTTACCGATTACAGCCATGGCAATGGTTTTGTTTCGAAATATGCTATACACTTTTTTCTGTCCCTTCTTGGCAGGGAGGGCAGTAAACTTGTGTTGACTTAGTTGTTTAACCGTATATTCGATACATTCTCGTACGGTGCGTGCTTCATTGAGGAACTGTTTGTAATCCTCGGCAAAGGACATTGCAGCTTTCTGTTCAGCTTTGCCAGCTTCTTTCCAGAAATGCCGACGCTCATATAACAGCTTGTTTTTTGAGCCTTCTTTCTTTTTCATCCTTACTCCTAATATCTATTCTCTATCTATATAATCCCTAATATCTCGAGCTGTCTTTCGCCCATGGGAGCTTTTACTATTGCTATTTGTCCGATCTTCTTACCCAATAGAGCTGCTCCGATAGGGGCAGCAACGGAAACACTCATAATTCCATCTTCATTGTGGAAATTGAGCTCATCTACTCCGACCACGTGGTACCATTGTTGCTCTTTGGTATGTAAGTCAACCGTCAGGCATTTGAGACCAAAACGAACAGCATCACGCGGGAAAGTATCCGTGTCTATCACTTTTAGTACCGCAGATCGTCTCCTGAGGTGGTCTATTTCTGAATCTATCGATCTTTGCCGTTCCCGGGCAGCCTTGTATTCAGCGTTTTCACTGAGGTCTCCAAACTCTCTCGCATGAACGAGAGTTCTAATAACCTCTGGTCTTTCGACGTTCATCAGATGATTGATGTGCTTTTGCATCCTATCCATACCGGACTTAGTAATATATTGGCTTAGATCCACTTGCAGCTCCGCAGCTTTTATTTCTTCTTGTTCAATATCTTAAACGCTGCAACTGCCGCTTTTTTTAATCTGGCGTTGCCACTGTGAGTCCAGTTCTCTACTATCTCGTATAGTAGGGGATCATAGTCATATATTCCACCGCAGAGGATCTCTACAGTTTGGGGATCCCGCGTAAATTTATAACTCTCATAAACAGATATATACAATGGCCAGTCCAGCTTACCCAAGGTTTTTAAAAATACCATGTGATTGACAAGATGCTGGTTGATGGGGTAATTCCACTGATGTTGAAAATGCTCCAAAACCATTGGAATAAGCTCGAAATCTTTTTTTACCAGCTTCAACAATGCATTCATCGATGCTTTCCCTACTTCAGCTTTTGGATGTTCGATCCATTTGTACAGGTAGGGGAGATACATCTCCGGTTTCTTCTTTATCAAGGGCATCAGTATTTTTTCCAAAATCAGGGCAAGTATGGTGGTGTCAGCAGAACTGATCACTTTTTCGATTATCGGAAAATACTGCTCGGGCTTTTTTGTGGTATACTTTGCAATCAAATAGCAAAATGCATGTTTGCCAGCATCTCCCTTTTTATCCCATAGATACTGAAGAAAAGGGACTAAATGCTCGTTGTTCTTCCCAAGGGCTTGCGCCAGGCTTTGCGCTACAAAAGAGATAACTTCATTAGGTATTTTACCATTGACTCTGGCAGGATATGCTTTGTAAATAATCTCGAAATCATAGTCTCTCTTGGGTAGCTTCTGTTCCACGAAGTCTGCACAGTCTTTCTTTAACCGCTCTTTCCAATCAATGGTAAGCATCCTTGGCTCCTTATATTTATAAACAATTTTTTTCCAACTCGCGTACCATAGCCTTCGGATACTGCAATACTGTCAAGCTAAATCTATTATCAGACTAAGCCAAAAGCCCATCTTTTGATCAACCACTATCTGATGTTTTGCATGTGTTTTGAATGGAAAGGATGAGTACCTCAGTACAACAAAAACTCCATTACAGTGCCATCCAATCATATCAATAATTCTGATCCATCCTCTTTTGTGATTGTAATAGCATTTGTGATCAGAAGTTTATTATACTGCTCCTATAACTCATATTCATAAGCCAGGGCAAGAATAACTCAACTCTTTTGAAAACCAATGTATAAGAACAAAAAAAAGACTCGGATTTGGCACGAAAAATTTATGCAGGGATTTACAATGTTGAAAGTATTTACCTGAAAAGGTACTAATTTTTATAGGATTATCCTGAAAAGAGGAGAACTAATGAATAAGATATTATTAGTGTTGATTATCATGATTGGAGTTACTCTGAGTCTTCAAGCTCAAGATTTGTATGATTGGGACACAGTGAATGAAGTTCGCTTGTATTTTGTCGAGCCCAATTGGAATCAGATACTACACAATCTCTATGCGGCTGGTGAGGATCGTTTGACGGGGACGGCTGTGATCAACGGTGTTACATATCCCCAAGTAGGAGTCCGATACAAGGGAAACAGCTCGTATTCAGTCAATCGGGTAAAAAACCCATTCAACATTAAGCTAAATCATGTTATTAGCGATCAACAAATAGGTCCCTATACTACATTGAAGCTTGCCAATGGCTTTTCTGATCCATCTTTTATCAGGGAAACACTGGCTTATGAGATTGCACGCAAATATATGCCCGCCAGTAGAGCTAACTATGCAAATGTCTATGTCAACGATACTTTGATCGGCGTTTACACGAATGTTCAAAGTGTTGACGATTACTTCGGTGATTATCATTTGAATACAGGTGAGCTCGCAAGAGTCAAAGGAATTAATGACAACATGAACCTCTGGACTATCTGGGGTTACATCAATTCCAATCCAAATTCGTATGCAAATTATTATGAGTTGGATAGTGGTCCCAGCCTTGATAGTTTCATTAGTTTCCTGAACATTCTAAATAACAATACCTCTCAAGTAGAAAGTGTGTTCAATGTCGACAGACATCTATGGAATATAGCTTTTGATTGGTTGTTTGTCAATCTGGATGCACCGGTCAACTTTGGGCACAATTACTATGTGTACGAGGATAGCGCACAGCGTTTCAACACTATACTATGGGACTTGAATATGTGTTTTGGTGGTTTTCAGCGTCTGATAACAGGAGCAAATCTGACAGTAACACAGATGCAAAATCTTGATCCACTCACGAACAGTGCACATTCTTCCTATCCTATCCTGAATAAATTTCTATCTAACCCGATGTACAAGAGGATGTATATCGCTCATATGAGAACTATGATAGAAGAAAACATTACTAATGGATGGTATTCTACCCGTGGGTTGGAGCTTCAGAATTTGGTAGCACCACACGTTCAGGCAGATCCAAATTTCTTCTATACCTATGCAAACTTCCTGTCAAACCTGAATAATACAGTGTCCGGTGGCGGACCTGGTGGTCCTGGAGCTCAGAGTACTCCAGGGATAACGTTATTGATGAATGCCAGGGCAAACTATCTGTTGAATAGTGCGGCATTTCAGGGAACAATCCCAACAATATCAGCGGTTACTCACAGTCCTCAGGATGTCGAACCTCTTTCCACGGTTACCTTTAACCTGCATACTACTGATGCATTGAATGCATATCTGAGTTGGAGACAGAATCCGCTTCAGGCTTTCGTTCGAGTGCAGATGTATGACGATGGACTACATGGTGATGGAAGTGCAGGAGATGGAGTTTTTGGAATCCAGATCCCTATTGCTCATGGGAATATTGAATACTATGTCTATGCTGAAAACACATCACAGGGCAGATTTTTTCCAGCACGAGCCGAATATGAATTTCTACAGATTCCAGTCGCCACAACACCTGGATTGATCAGGATCAACGAGATTATGGCAAAGAGTGCAACCTTTCTGGATCCTTTCGGCGAAGCTGATGACTGGGTAGAACTCTACAATCCGAACGATTTTTCAGTTGATATTGGTGGAATGTACATGACTGATAATCATTATAGTAACGGGATTACATCGTGGACGCAAATTCCTGTAACCCATCCAGATCAAACGACCATCCCGGCAGGGGGATACCTTGTAGTATGGTTTGACGAAGATCTGGATCAGGGTCCGCTTCATATCAATGACAAACTCGGAGGCTCATCAGATTCTGTGTATCTCATCAGTTCCGATGGTAGCACCATTATCGATAGCTTTTCCTGGGTCGAATCTACCGGATTAAACTTCAATGATATATCCATTGGTAGATTACCTGATGGATCAGATGTCTGGCAGCTCTTTGGAGCAGGACAAAATTTACCATGCACACCTGGTAGTTCTAATCAAGCGGGGATAAACTATCCTCCGTTGATTGCTAATATCCAATACAGTCCCTATCCTCTTCAAGTTGGAGAACTGATCCATGTATCTGCGACTATTGAAGATAGTGATGGCAGCATAAGCTCTGCTATTATGGAAGTCTATAGCGGTGAAATGCCGGGCGTAGCAGTGATGAACTATCAGAATGGTTCTTATGTGTGTAGTTACGGTCCTTTGGACGATACAGAGCTATTTGCTTTTTCTCTATTAGCGGTAGATAATGAGGGTGCTTCAATACAGACTGAGATTTATTCAGTGCAAGTTGGGCAGCCTTATAATGTATTGAAAATTAATGAATTGATGCCATCGAATCTCTCGACTGTCATGGACGATGCATCTGAATATGAGGATTGGATCGAAATCTACAACCCAAACCCATATCCGGTCAATCTGGCAGGTTATTATCTCGTCGATGATCATTATGGTGATCCCTCGCATCCTCTATTCAAGATTGATCCAGCAAATATGGAAGATACAATCATACCTGCAAATGGGTTTATCCTTGTGTGGTTTGATGAAGACCTTGATCAGGGACCGCTTCATGTTAATACAAAGCTCGGGACTGCCGCTGATGCAGTATATTTGATAGCTCCTGATAAATTGACAATAATCGATCAGATTTCATGGAACGTGGATACCGGTTTGGCAGCAGACTTGTCTTACGGGCGTTATCCTGATGGTGCTGATGTATGGCAGGTCTTTGGAGAAGGATTCGAACACAGTGTATCTCCAGGAACATTTAATGGCCCCGTGGGCTCAGATAACACATCCGTACCAGTTTTGCTACCAGTCCTCGTTACATACCCCAACCCGATGCGATCCATGTTAAACATCGAGCTAAAAAATGCAAAGAGTTCTACACCTATCAGGATTTACAACATCAAGGGGCAACTCGTTCAGAAGCTTGATTCTTCCGAGAAATCGATGTGGAATGGAACAGATAGCTCTGGGAACAGCCTTGGGAGTGGAATTTACTTTATTAAAACCTCAGTAGCTGGAAAAGAACTCACACGCAAGATTTGCCTGATTCGATAGGAGGAAAATTATATGAAAAAACTTTCGTTTGTCTTTATACTGATACTAATCGTGACCTTTCTGAGTTCGTCGATTATAACAGAATGGAATTTTGATAACAGCACTCTTACTCCAAGCTTGGGGACTGGATCACTGTCTTTGGTTGGGGGAATGACGCATGACACTTTCAACACTGGCTTCCCAGGCTCTCCCAGCATTGGCTGGAGTGTTACGAGCTTCCCTGTTCAAGGAACAAATAACAAAAGTGCAGGGATATACATAGAAGCTTCCAGCCAGGGATTCGGAGATATCCAGCTTTCATGGAACATTCGCCATAGTAACAAATCCCCCAAAAGGGCAGTTTTGTTTTATACACTGGACAAAACGGATGTTAATCCAGTCTGGATAGAAGCTGCGACCTACGATGCCAGCGCTGGTGATTCGTGGTTTTCGTGGGTCTTTGACGGGACTGGTGTAGTTGGAATGGCAAATAATGAAGATCTCGCTTTTAAAATTGTCGCAGCATTTTCCGATTCTGAAAACAGTGTTTATATGCCTTCTAATGCTACCAGTAATTATGGTACAGACGGAAAATGGAGATGGGACAATATCGTTCTGAGTGGGAATGCCTTGGTGCCACATCTTGTCATAGATGCCGAGTTACAGCCCTTTTATGCTAATGTAGGTGCTTTTTCTCAGTTCCAGACTTATACTGTTTCCGCTGTGAATCTCACAGGGAATCTTCTCGTTCAAGCTCCCACACACTTCATGATCAGGTTGTTTGGCGATACTACATTTTCTTCAAGCCTGGACTTGATCCCTCGTAATAGTGCCATAAATAAAACTATTGAAATCGTATATCATCCCAGTCTATCCGGGATTCACGAAGGAAGCATTAATCATTCTGGGGGAGGGATTACTGCTCAACAATTGAGTATAACCGGTTCGACAACAAAACCAGAACCATCTCAGTATCCAGATAGTTTTGCAGCATCAGCGGTGACCTACTATCAGGCAGGGTTGAACTGGGTCGATTCCTCAGGTCTGATTATTCCGGACGGATATCTCATAAAGGGAAGCAAGGTATCTGCAGAGGAGATTTCAGATCCAATAGACGGAGTAGTCGAAGAAGATAAAAAGCTCACCAAAAATGTAGCGCATGGGACACAGTCTGTTCTTGTTTTCGAACTGAACGAAGAGCATACATATTTCTTCAAGATTTTTCCATATACCAATAGTGGAACTGCGATAAACTACAAAACGGACATGATGCCACCCCTGTTGTCACTTACTACCACAAGCGGTCCGATCGGATCTGAATTGAATCCTGGAGACATTGCTTTTGTAGAGTATGCTACTGATTCACCGGATCGTTTTAGTTTTGTATTGCTAAGAGATGTATTGGAAAACACGAAGATTTATTTCACGGACAAAGCATGGACGGGAACTGCGTTTGCTTCGGGAGAGGAAATTTACGAATGGCGGGGAGTAGGGAGAAGCTTTTTGGCAGGAGAAGTTATTCACATAGTACAGGACGAGCTGTACCCCAATGAAGGCATCTACAATCCTAATTTCGAAGGTTTTTCGAATGATGGCGACCAGATCATTGCCTATCAGGGATATGTGACAGAGCCCACGTTCCTTGCTGCTTTCTCCAGTACTGGTTGGATAGATAGCGGAACCACTACCAACAATACATCCTATCTGCCTTATCCCCTTGTATTGGGAGAAACAGCTCTTGGATTCCCAACGGAAGTGGATAATGGTGTTTACAATGGAACTACTACAGGCACAAAAGCAGGACTGTTGGCTTCAATAAACAACCCTGGAAACTGGACAAGAGCAGGATCACTGGCAAACATCATATTTCCAGAATGGAATTTTACAATATTGCCACACCTGCAATGTCCGAATCCATCCATCGTGTTAATCGATGAGAATACTATCCGTCTGGCGTGGGATAATATGGAGGCTGCGGACTATTACCTCGTATATTCTTCGATCAATCCAGATGCAGAATTTCCAGAACAATGGAACTTGATCTGTTCGGATTGTAACGAAACTCAGTTCGATATAGATATAGCAAATCAGGAAGTTGATCGGCAATTTTTTAGAATAATCGCACATTTGCCATGACCCCCTCTCCTGACAAGACTCCACAAGCCCATCCCTGTGATGGGCTTTTTTAGCGGTTGATTCAAACCTATCCAGTAAGACTAATGATCGATGCTTAATCGGTAAGATCGTTGAATTATCGGGGTATGGGGAAAAAGGAGGCAGGTGGGAAGATGATGTACGGAACAATGTTGGTTCATGATTGATAAGTGCATACTGTAGCAGTAGATTTTTTTACATTATACCAGACGTACTCATGGAACTTTTTCTTGACATGCTTGAATGAACTATTTTCGTGCTAGAAGGAAGTGATGTATGGCACCATTGACAGAAAAAGAATATACAGACCTGTACAAATACTCACTACAAGCCGCTTATAGGTTTGTAGGATACAGGGAAGCTGCGTATGATATGGCTCAGAATGCGCTGCTATCATTCATTACTTCCAAAGTTCAAATCAACAGTCCGCAAGCATGGATCAGGGTGGTATTGCGAAAAGAAGCTCATAAATACTTCGTTGAGCAACAAAAGATAAATTCCATTTCAAAACGAAATGCTACCGAACCTGTCGTTCAATCCGAAGACAGTATAGAGACAGATAGAATACTGGCTCTGAGCGATAAAGAAGTCAAGAAACTCATTAGTAATGCGGATTTCCAGATTTTTCACAAACTAAAAAAAGCCAAATTCAGCGTTCAAACCTATTCCCGACGGGAAGACATATCATACAATACGGCCAGAAACCACAAAGCGAGGATTAAACGCAATATTATTGCAAATCTACTCTGGAACGAAGGTTGGCGGACTGGCACCAAAATCATGAACTACACGCAGTACTACAATATTCAAAGGTTTATCAATACACTGATCAGTAGCGTCAAAGACAATAAGCTCGACGAACTGATCCATTACACTGCAAAAACTGATATTGATGAAGTCAGGGATATATTCACGGGGATAAATCAATGCCTGGAGTGGTCTGTATCTTTCCATGATCCCAAATACAGAGTGTTTTTAGTCTGTATGGATCAGGATAACAAGCCCGAGTTCATCAGCCTCTTTGTACGTTTTGGTATCAAGAACACCATCAATATTCTAAACCTGTACAAGAACAAAGCCGTTCATGAAGGGAAAGGGGACTTAAAACCACTTAGTAAGGTCACCAATAAAGGCCTCTGCGAAATCACAGAAGAACAATACAAAAAACAATACAAAAATAGCATCATCAGTATTCCAGCCTCTATCTGACAACCACTTATGCTACATCTTATCATCATTTGATTCAGCAATTGAATCCAACTTGTTAACAGTAGTGTCAACCTTGTAGTCAAGCGTATATCAAGCCTATATCAAGCCTATATCAAGCGTATTCACAAATACACTTGATATAGGTTTGATACATGCTATATACAGATTAGCTTGGATGGGTTGTATTTTCTTGATAAGGGCTTACTGACTGGGAAATGTTTGATCCATTCCATAAATAGTGCGTGGTAATAGCAGGTGTAAAAATCATGATCCGTTACATGTCAAATGAGGCCTGAATTTGGCGTTTTTTGAAAAGCAAAATTTCAATTTTTACAATTTTATTTCATTATACCACATGGATTTACGCCAAGTCTGCAAGTACATTTTGCCAAAACCTTGCACTATATATGTGAATACTTAAAAAAAGTGGAGGTTTCAAATGAAACACTTAGTACAAATTCTCGCTCTTGGATTGCTCTTGGTGAGCATCTCTCTCCCAATATTTGCCAATGCAAACACCTACCCGGTCTTTACTGGGAAACTGGAAGAAGTTTCTTATCGTACCATCGCCGAGTGTGTCGACTTCATTCTTGTCGAGATCAACGGCGAAGTCTATCGAGTGGAAGTTAAGAAGTAGTACTTAACAAGCAAAGTAAAGGTAACTACGAGTGTATGAGTTAGCAGTTCAAACACTTTTATCAGGGAAAAATATCCCGGGAAGAATTATGAGTAAGGCAGAGACAATTAACGGGGCAATGCTGAGGACTGATGGCGAAGACAAAATATCTGTATATCTCGAAAAAGGGGCTCCAATGCCAAACAGAAAGCGAGACGGAAGCTGGTTTTCACAAGCGGAAATTGATGCGGTATGGAGGAAGGCAATCTACTTGTCTGGGTCGGGAGCTACTGAACACCGCAAAGACAAATGCGGCTCGATAATTCAGTATGATAAATTTGGCGATACTACTACTTCGTTGGGATGGGAGATAGACCATATCAATCCTGTATCGAATGGTGGTAACGATGATATGACAAACCTGCAAGCCTTGCGATGGGAAAACAATCGCCGCAAAGGAGATAGATATCCTTGGACAGTCTGGGACTGTTGAAGATAATATAAAGTTTATTTCGGACTATAGCACAGAAATCAGAGGGAAATCTCTATAGGGGTGGTCTGTATCAAGAAAACCACAACTGCTACTCACATAGACAAAATCTCGGAGGGCTTGGGCAAGGAATGTAGATGAAGACCAAGGGAGGATTGTATCACATTAAAATGATTGCAGATGCAGAAATTAGCCAACGTTGATCAGGATTTTTCTGATCCTTTTGGTGAGAACCACCAGTAGAAGTGTGAAGCCGATCATCAAGGTTGAGAGAGAATTGATGGTCGTAATCGTTCCCCTCCTAATTGTACCCTCCACATATATAGGGAGCGTGTCGAAACCTCTGCCGGAAGTAAAAAAGGTGATGATAAAATCGTCGATCGACAATGTGAAAGCCAATAGTGCGGCAGCTATGATTCCAGGCATCATTAGAGGGAGTTTCACCTTCAATAGTATCTGCCATGGCTTTGCCCCAAGGTCCATAGCAGCTTCTACCAGCGAGTTGTCGAACCCTTCCAAACGGGACTGGATTACGATAACGGCATAGGAAACGCAAAAAGTAATATGAGCGATGAGAACAGTCATCATCCCGGTATTGACTTTTGAGAAGTTGAACAGCAGTGCCAAAGATACACCCATTAGGATATCTGGGATTACGAGCGGAACGTAGATCAGAGCCATTATCCCTTTTCTGCCTTTGAAATTCTTGTTTTCCAGACCCAAAGCCGTCAGGATTCCCAAGACTGTGGTAATCAAAGTCGAGAGACCTGCAATCAGCATAGTGTTTCGGAATGCTTCTTTGATGGCTTGATTCTGCCACAAAAGCTCATAATACTTAAAGGTAAATCCTCTCCAGCCAGTAATAATCTTGGCATCGTTAAAGCTGAAGATGATCAGGATCAGAATCGGGATATACAAAAAAACCATTACGATTGTAAAAACGCTGAGATTCATTGTAGAAAACAGTCTGGACAGATTTATCGGCTTTTTCATGCCCATCTTCTCTTACGCTTTTTGTATCCCAGATACATTAAAATCAGCATGAACGCTACCAGGAACAACAGTATCAAAGACAATGCAGATGCCATGGGCCAGTTGCGCGGAATGTTTTTTATCTTGTAGGTTATAATCTGTCCCACATACAAGGATCTCTGGTTTCCGACCAACTGCGGAATCAGATAAGCTCCCAAAGCAGGTATAAACACAAGAATCGAACCGGCAAAAATACCTTCGGTAGATAGTGGTAGAGTTACTTTGAAAAAAGCTTTGCTTTCGCTTGCTCCCAAGTCCATTGCTGCATTGAGGAGAGTAAAATCTATCTTTTCTATCACACTATATAGGGGCAAAATCATATAGGGCAGGTAAACATATACCATTACAAGGATTACTGCCAAGTCCGTACGCATGATCTCCAATGGGGTATTGATAATCCCGGAGCGTAACAAAAGGTCGTTCAAGACTCCATTGTACGACAGGAATATTCGCCATGAAAAGATGCGAATGATCAGATTGGTCCAAAATGGGATAATAATCAGGATCAGCAGTGTGTTTTTGACGCTCTCACGGCTTCTGGCTATAAAGTATGCTACTGGGTAACCCAAGAGAAAGCATATTATGGTCGTAAGAAAAGCCAATCTGAACGAGAGAAAAAAGGTGCGAAGAAACACTCCATCAAAAATCTGTCGATAGGAGGCTAATGAGAGCTCAAACTTGACATCATATATATCTGGGGTCAAAAAGCTGTATATGATCACGATCAGGTATGGAATCAGGAAGAATACTGTAAGCCAGATCAGAGTAGGGGCAGTCAATATCCAACTGGTGGTGTTTCTTCTTGCCAAAGCTTTGGCTTCCAGCTCTGTATAGCGAGAGGCAGTTTGACCGGAGGAATATACTTTAGACATCGATCAGATTGTGGATGGGTTTCTTTGTTGAACGGGTTAAATGACCCTGATTTTCAAAAAGGTTTACCCTATCAATATCAGAGTATGAAGCCACTTCGTCGATAATCCAAGTATCAGAATCATGCCAGAACAGCCATACATTTTCTTCCCAGTCGAGCGCTTTGTCGTCAAAATAGACTCGTTTGTGCTGGCTAAAGACGCGGAACTTGAGATCACCAACCTTCACAATATACTGAGTATGGGATCCCAGGTAGAGGATGTCCTCAATAGTCCCCTTTAACATATTGATGTCGTCCTGCTCCCTTGGTTTGTAACGAGAGATGGCTATTTTCTCGGGACGAAGTGAAAATGTGAGCTGTTGCCCGATATCAGGTTTGATTTGAAAGGTACTGTCGATATCGATATACTTTTCTTCCCCGATTGGGCATCGAAGCTGGATATAGTCCGATTCGATCGTAGTAACGGTACCGGTCACAAGATTGGTTTCACCGATGAAGTATGCCGAAAAGATGCTTGCCGGTCTTTCGTAGATATCGTCCGGTGGACCTTGCTGGATTATCTTGCCCCGGTTCATTACTGCCACAGTATCTGATATACTCATAGCCTCACTTTGATCGTGAGTTACATAGATAAAAGTAATACCTACGACATCATGGATGTTCATCAGTTCGATCAACATATGCTGGCGGAGTTTCAGGTCCAAAGCAGCCAAAGGCTCGTCCAATAACAAAACCTGAGGTTTGTTGATCAATGCTCTGGCGATGGCAATTCGTTGTTTTTGGCCTCCACTCAGCTGATCTGGAAACTTCTTTGCCTGGTCTTGCATTTTGACCAAAGACAGCATTTCATGAGCACGGGAAGAAATCTCTTTTGGTGGTATTTTCTTTATTCTAAGGCCGAATACCACGTTGTCATAAACGCTCATGTGAGGAAATAGCGAATAGTTTTGGAATATTGTGTTTACTTGTCGTTTGTATGGTGGTATTTGCGTTATGTCTTGGTTCCCAATCAGGATTCTACCATTTTTTGGGGTTTCAAAACCGGCGATCATGCGCAGTAAAGTGGTCTTTCCACAACCACTGGGTCCCAGGAAGGAAAACAACTCTCCAGGTTTGATGACAAGGCTTACGTTATCTACGGCAACGAAACCATCGAAATCCTTGCTAAGATTCTCTATGCGAATTTCTTCCAATGTCTTGATTCACTCCTACTTGATATATAGTATCTTCTTTATGCCTAATGTCTTAGAGCCAGAGCGCATTCTGATAAAGTAGATCCCATTGGCAAGCTTTTTCCCTTCAGTGTCATTGCTGTTCCAATTGAGAAGCTGGGATTTTGTCAACTGATTGTCCTTGATAATGCTCGAAACATGCTGTCCACGCAGGTTGAATATGTCGATATCATAGCGGGCTTTTTGATCACAATCGCGGATCAGGATGTTCAGATCAAGGCTAAATGGATTGGGGTAAATGGAAAAATCAAATGGCTTTGCAGAGGGAGTATTCTGGACGACTGGAACATAGTTAATGAAGATACTGAAGTCGTCTATAAACACTCCATCGGCAACTCCTGAGCTGTTTGAGACCATCATAAACCTAAGCCAGATTGTCTGTCCCAAAAAATGATTCAGCGAGTATGTTTGCGGTTCCCAATCGCAGGTTCCGTTATAGTAATCCAGCGTTTGCCAATTCAGCTGATCTGTCGAAAACTGCAAAGCAAGGTGATCTCCATCCAACAGAATATTACGCTTGAGTTGGAACTTCAGGCTGGCATTGTTAATTCCCACTAACTCAATAGGGATGGCATATGTCGCATAGCTGGTTCTATTGCTGGCATAGTTTCCTGAGGGACTATCGGAGAGGCTGTATTGTCCACTAAATTCATTGTTGGTAGAAACACCCCAGGAATGTGTAGTCGTCCAATTTGAGAGACCTTCTTCAAAACCATCGAAGATTAGCGGGCTACTCATCAAGGTGAACATATTGTTGGGATTCTGATAGTTCACAATTCCAATGTATGTCTCATATCCAGGTTTGCTGATTTGTGTTTTATAAGCACCCTGCGATAAACCTGAAAAGCTGGTGTAACCGAACTCGTCAGTCATTTGAGATGGGATAGATGTCTCCGGGAAAAATATCTCCGCATCAGAGACGGGGTCAAACGCTTCATCGTACACAAAGATATTCAAGTCTATAGGAATAGTGGGCGACATCTGAATATCCAAAACTGATGCTGTATCGGCAATGATCTCTACTGTCATTTCTTCGGGTTGATAACCATCAGCATAAAACAGCACATCATAAACTCCAACAGGTAAAAACCTATGATAACGGCCAAACCCAGCATTCGATTTGTATAGAGATCGATTTAGGGGATGATTGTCCATTATACTGATAAAAACGGTAGCTTCTATTGGTTCTCCCGATATAATGTCTGTGATGTTTCCCGTGAGAGTAGCTCTATTCTTCCTTTCGATCAGCAATTTTGCTGCTTCCAGATTGTTTTGAGTGATTACATTAACCTCTGCTGCAGATGGGATGAACGAAGTCGCAAGCTCTATCGTGTAAGCAAAAATGCCATGAACAGCATAGGCATAATCATCTGAGGTACCAGATGCTGGATACAATCCCCATGAGGGATAGGGTGCATAATGGGTCCCTCCGATAGATGGTATGGATTCTGCCATCTGGATCGCAAGAGAGCTTTGCTCTGCATAGTCCGCTGTGTACAAGTTGCTGATATAACCCATTGGGAAAAGAACTAATTCACCATATGAGTGGTAACTGATCCCAGCCAGGAAATTCCGGGAAGCCCAAAAATCTGTGATGGTAGTAGTCTCTGGTTCAGAATTTGGGTAGGGTCCATGATACGTAGCATAGTTTTCATCCCCGGAAGCTCCTATATAGTTCCATTCATGCCCAAAGTTTCTGTTCAGATCCACTCCGTCAGCTCCTGAACCATAGTTTGCAAGGTCTATCGTCTGGTTTTCATTATTGTCACGTATGTTTTTTCGCCACCAGACGTTAGTTTGATCCAATACAATTTTATGCCCATCAGGATTGATTATTGGCACAAACCAAATCTCAGAGCTATTAACTATTTCTGTAATTCTTGGGTCTGTTCCATAGTTTTCCAGAAAATGAGTCAAAATCGCCAGGCAAACTTGAGTGCTTATTGGCTCACGGGCATGAAGAGCCCCAATAAAATAGAACGCTGGCTCATCTTCATCAATGGCAGCATTATCCGATAGCATTATCGAGATAATGTCGTGCTGAAAGTTTTCATATTGAGCGTAACCTTGCTGATAATACTGCTTTCCAGTCGATTCGCCTATTGTCTGAACTCTCAAGAGATCAGGGTATTGAAGCTGAAGGTTGGATAACAAAACCAAGAAATCATCATAAGAAGTATAGCCAGGGATTGCTCTGTCCATTGATTGAATATTGGATTGTAAATCTGCCGTTCTTTGATATTTGAAAGCCTCCGGATAAAGAGACTTAATCATGTCATACTCCATCTGCGTTACTACAATGTCCAGGTATTGCCCGGGATAATGAGATGCAATATCGTAGCCCGATCGCTCAAACTGCTCCGCCAGCCTCTTCGGCGGATTGGGAATCCTGACCGAAAACTGTTCAGTACTTGCCAAACATGTATAAAGAATAAAAAACGTTAGCCCAATCATTAGGATTGCTTTTTTCATATTGACTTCCTTGTTTGAATGTTCTGTCTATAAAAAAACAGTGGGGAATGCCGGGCGGCATCCCCACTGCTCGGAGGGCATTCTATGTAGGGTCTGTAGGCTGATGTCATTGGTATTGGTTTTAGGTTTTCTGTCAAGAGTATTTTGTGATCTTACCGTTTTTGTTATGTTGATGAATGTCAACATCTCTACTCTGTGATTACAAACTTCTTTGTTTCTGTATGTTTAGCTGATTTTAGCTGAACGATATACATGCCTCTTGTTGCAAAAGCTCCACTATTATCTTTGCCATTCCAGTGGATACGGTTCGTTCCATCAGCCTTCGAAGTTGTAGTGATAGTTCGGATATTCTGTCCTCTTACATTGTAAATGTTGATAGACACATCTACTCCGGCAGGAGAGCTGAAATCGATATTCAAGTTCCTGGAACCTTTGCTATTGTATGGATTTGGATAGATATTCTTTAAGCTGACAGGGACAATCAATTGATTTGAATCCTGATTCGAAAGTGTTGTGATTGGTACTGTGATCCATATATCTTCGGCTGGATAATATGAGTAGTTCAGAGGGTTTGCAGTATCTACTGCTACGATTCTATAGCTGAAGAACTGCTGATCTGCATTAAAGGCTGTCACAAAGTCATAAGTCCAAGTATCATTTTCGGTATATGACATGGATTGAGCAATAATATCCGAATCGTCTATTCGATACTCAAAACCGACAGCAAGAACACTCTGATTATCACTCACAATAGCGGTGAAAACCACCGGGTTTTCCTGATTCGTTATGCTCACTATAGGGTCATGCAAGATCACTGGAGGAGCTGTATCCGGTACGATACTAAAGATATGGGGATCAAGAGCTGCAGTATAAGGATGGTCAGAAGAACGTCCCGAGAAGTCTGCAGCATGGATGAAATAGCGGATGGTATCGCCCATGACTACGTTGGTTAAAATTGTTGTAAAAGTGTCGTTACCAAGTTCGACCAGGCTGGAGCGTTGCCATTGGCCCTGGTTTATCTTGTAGGAGACAAACAGAGAGTCGCTATACAAGTCTGTATTGCTGTGCGCTATGATCTTTGTGCTGAAACTATAACCGTCGGCAAGGTCATACATGCCACGATATGGTGTGTGCTTGATATAGAGCATTTCCTTGTCAGCAACCTCATGGGTCCGGCAATGCAGTGCATCTGTCGATTCCCATGGGGCAGATGAAGTCCCAAGTATTCCAATAACTTCATAACCGGGTAAAGCTGTACGATATACCTGAAGCGCAGCTGCGTCATTGGTGTTATTCATGATGGGGACAAATACTTTCTTGTTCAAAATCAACGAGTTCGTATAAGGCTGGTTTTGAGGTGTGTAGACCCTATATACACGATATGGATAACCCCATGCAGATGTGGTATTTGCAAAGAAACTTGCTACTGCTTCAATCTCGGCATACTGAGAGTGGGTTGTCGGAACGGAACGAATCAGTACCTTGTCCGGAGCAAGAAACTTGCCCCAGCAATCGATATGATCTATGTATGTATTATTTGGGTCATTGATCACATAATGATTTGAGATACCAAGGTATGATTGCATCTTTTGATTTACCTGCAGGTGAGTAAGGCTGGTGTTTTCCGTATATGCTATCTGGGTCTGGGCAGCTGTATCGATTCCATCAGTCATGTAGTTGCCACCGGTTTGATATAGATTCATTCCGTAATAGTTAAATCCAAACGCCGGGGCAAAGATACTGGGTATTGCATCATCATTAGGACGGGGACGATTGTAACGAAAATCCACTACACCAAATTGATTGTTGCCATCAACGATAAACCATGGGCCAAAATCCCTCGTCCAATACGAATCCGTATTTGCGATCATAAAGCTAACATTGGACATGTTCACTCCGCCCGAATTGAAGGCATTTGTAGCTTGGTTTTGAACAGAACTGCTGCTAACGAGAGTGATGACATGGGCTGTGTTTGATAGATGAGCCACCAATGCGATTGGTATGCCCAAGGGATAACGGATCAAAACATGAGATGCAGGCTCAAACTCTGCGACTGGACGGACTGGTCCCAATGGGGGATCTGTTTCGGTAAAGACTCTATCTCCAAGAACATAACCGATTTCATGATCAAACAGGTAATCTGCGAAAAGAGTTGTACAAAACAACAGGACAAGAACCATTAAAACAAGGTACTTAATACACGACTTCATTTTCAACTATACTCCATACTATTAGTTTGCTTTCTGTCCATAATGTGATACAATTTTTGAACCTAAAACTATGGAAAATTTCCTACTCATACATCATTCTTGAAGTACACAAAGTTATTGACGTTTAGAACTAATAATTAGGCTTGGAATCTATGAGCAAATGCTCTTGAATTAAGGTGTTTAAAAGGATAGAAATGAATTATTTGAACGACCAGAGGATTGATTTATTTGCCAACTCATACGAAAAAATGCAGGTGGATGATGGCTTTGTAATTTCCACTCTTGCACGTCAACTCATTGAGAGAATGCTTGAAGGGCTACTTGTCGTAGATAATGATGATGTAATCAAATATGTCAATCCAATGTTCTGCCAGCTTTTGGGATATGTATCAGAGGAGTTAATCGGTAAAGTAGGATATGAGACATTCTTGCTACCTGAGGACAAGCATCTGATCATTACAAAAAACCGTCAACGGCAAAGTGGGATCTCGGATGAATACACCATTCCTTTTGTTAGAAAAGACAAAAAAATCCTGATCTTCAAGTTGAAGGCATCTCCATTGGAAAACACAGAAGGGGAAGTCATCGGTTCGATGGCTATATGCTTGGATGTCACTGAAAAGATCAAGGCGGAAGAAAAGATAAGCTCCCTTTTGGCACAAAAAGAGCTGATCCTGAGAGAGGTGCATCACCGGATAAAAAACAACATGAGTACGATTCGAGGATTACTCGCCCTACAAGCTTGTTCGATCGAAAATGAAGAAGCAGTGGAAGCCTTGAACGATGCACAAAGCCGTATCATGAGTATGATGGTGATATACGACAAACTCTACAGATCTGATGACTTCAAAAACATCTCAGCCAAAGAATACCTTAGTGACCTCATAAAATCGATCTCTGCTACATTTATGGGTTTATCTGATGTCAAGGTTGATATTGATTTGGCAAATTGTAGCCTGGATTCGGAGATTCTCTTCAATATCGGGATAATCATCACTGAACTTCTTACAAACTCATATAAGTATGCCTTTTTGGATAGATTAAATGGCAATATCAGGATCAAGTGCCATCCATTGCCCAATGGCTACAAAGAAATCCTCTACTCAGATGATGGTCCGGGCATTCCGGATGCTGTATTGAACGATACCAATGAGGGATTTGGAATTGGCCTTATAAAAATGCTGGTAAAGCAAATACATGGTAATGTTACCTTCTCCAATCAGGGCGGAGCATTAGTAAGTATTCAGTTTTAATCGAGATTATTAGAAAGCCAATCGCTTCCTGGACCAGATTAGTAGGTAATCTGTACATATACCAACAAATCCGATAATCAGGATATACAACATCATTTCCTTGTACATCAGCAGATACCGATAGTCCAGTAGCCGGTATCCCATGCCGGATTGAACACCAAGCATCTCTGCTGCGATGACTGTAACCCACCCTACAGACCACAGTATTCGGTACAAATTGACAAATTCACCCATAGCCAACGGCAGCTCAATATGAACCAATATGTCCCATTCTCTGGCCCCATCAAGTGCTGCCTGTTCAAGATATTGCGTAGGTATGTTTCGCATTATCTCGGTAGTCATAATAATTGCTGTAAAGAGCATAGCCAGTAATAACACCAATCCTACCGATATCTCTCCTATTCCACTGATGATAATAATGAGTGGAAGCCAGCAAAACGGAGAGATATGCCTGAACAGATTTATCAATGGTAGCAAGATTTTGTAAATCAGTCTTGATTTGTAAGACCCATAACCAACTACCAAACCAACCAGCCATGATATACTCGTCCAAACAAAAACTCTGGCACAGGTAACGTATAGATCGGACAGCAACTGCATCCAGTTCAATTTGGCATCCTGACTAATGAGTCCAGGTACGGCATGGATGAAGCATCGCAGCTACATATAGCGGAATATCTCATGGTGTTAAAACTGATCATGGTCCAAATCCAGATAGATGTCACTATTAGATATTTGCCTGGTTTGATAACCGAGCCGAACCGAGATGTCCGTCATGGAGCGTTCAAATCTTCTTCCATGCTCATCCAGACCGGTCTTGTAAACTGTTTTATCCAATGCCTGGTGAGCCTGCTCAATACTGAGTCCATAAGTAGTTTGGATATAGTTAATTACCTTCTCTTCTCTATTGTTCACGATTTCGATACTCTCATCCAGTATCATAAGAAGCTTCCTGGCAAGATTTAACCTGTCTTTGTTCATATTGTCTGTATTAACGGCAATGTCACAACACGGATGCGCTTCATGATCGGATCCAAACCAATGAATGACGTGATAATCACTACTTAGCTTCTGGATCAAAGGTACGTATAGAACTATTGCATCTACATTTCCGCTTGTGAGAGCGCTTACTACTTCGTTTGGAGTTCTGAAATAGACAGATTCATATTCGATTCCGTGTTTCTCTGCAAAATCCAGCATTAATACATCGAGAGTGGATGCTCTGAGAAGTCCTATCTTACTTCGGTTCAGTTCACGGAGGTCGTTGATTCTATTTGATGTGATGATTCCATCGGTCTCCCGTTCAAAAAACGAAACAATCCGTATGGGGTGTCCTTTTTCAGCCGCATTCCACGCATAGGTAAAGGGTATGATTGCAATATCCACGTGTCGGGAGATGATTGCTTCCTGAAGTTCCCAGCCAGAGCTAAAGCTAATCAGCTTGTAAGATGCTTCGTCCAACAAACCCGTATGTAGCGCATAGCTTAGTGGTAAGTGATCTATCGATGGCTTGATAATACCTATCCGCAACACACTTTGTTGTTTGGAACAAGATGCAATGTTGAGGAGTATTATAATCAAGGCCAATGCTGCTATAATCTTCTTCAATGATTCTCCTTTTAATAAAAAAACCCTGACGGTTGTAACAGTCAGGGTGGCAAAGCCTATTTCTTAACTGAGTATTATGTGTCTGATGAATGAGTTTATTCAAACATCAGTGATTTACAATCCCAAGTCGTTTACATACTGCGTTTCCTTGTTTATAAACTTCAGAATACATGCGTTTTATTAAATATCATCGGGTTCATCAGTTTTTTGAGCTGCAACGATATCCATATTTTTGAGCCTGTAGAGATCGAACGTGTCATAGATAGAAGGCGAGGGAGAATAGTATTTGCTGAATATAATTCTTAGCTGAAGGCCTTCGGTTAATACTCGATTGGCATCTGCAATCTCGAACATCAGGTCTGCAGAACCATTTGCCTCCATATTCTGATAATCAAAATCCATGGATTCCACCAGATTGCCATACTCATCAAATAGTCCCAGAATAAAGTAACCACCAATGTCAATCGGTAGTTTATTGGTTACAGTAACAAACACATCTGCAGGATGGGCAATTTCATACAAATCATAGAGAAAGAATTCTTCATTTTGAACGGGTACGACAGCGATATCAGTTTCCATTTCGAATGCATTTTCGTCTATCCAATTTCCGGAGTAAGCCCTTGCAGCTCGAAATCCTCCCCAAAATGCCAGTGTTCGTCTTTTGTATGATTCCAAGCCAGGATCATTGACCAAATATGATGAGGCACTGTTGTATGGGCCATCTTGTTTGACTACCAAGACCCAGTGGCTTCTTCTGCCGGCTACTTTGACAATTACCTTGTTCCCGGCAGCAAGCTGATCGCTCAGGAATCTCCAATTGTTACGAATATTATCCTGCTTTACCAGTTCCAGTCCAGTCCCTTCACCGTCGATTTTTCCGGGTATTTCCCAGCGCATGTTGTTTCCACTATAGCCAGAGTTTTTCTTTAACCAGGAGTTCAATTGATCTGGAGTGATGTAGGGATTACTGGCTTCGGCATTTAAGAGCATGGACAAGCAACTCAGCACGCACCCGCTCTTTCCAATAGAGGCTGCACTCCGAGAGCCAATCCTCGCATGTTTCCATCTGGGATCTTGCTGCGAAAACCAGTTAAACATCAAGGCATTTACAGAAAGAACAATGCTCAAGGCAAAGCATAGGATGATATATTTTTTCATAGTTTATTTCTTAATTCTCTCATTGACATCACGTTGCATACCGAGCCCATGATTGTGGTACTACTGCATATTGTCAATTCTAAAAATAGTCCTTGCCAGAAACGCACTCCACATTATCATGCCTATAGAATAACCTGCGATGAGGGAATGCTCTGTCATCAAGGGTGCTAAATCTTTAGTACACCCCTATTTGACCATTCCTCTCATGCAATTAGGAAGAACTGTGGAAAAGAAAAGACACGTCGTCACCATTGTCGTAGGTGACATCAGCTCTGCGTTTCAACCCGTATCCGAGATTTTGCATGACTATGCTACAAATATACTTTTACGGGTAGGATATCCCATGCGAGACAAGAATGTCTCAGTAATCTTTCTGATCATGGAACTTACATTGGACGAAATGGGGGCATTTTCCGGAAAGCTGGGACAAATGCCATCGGTAAAAGTAAAATCTATCACTCTCAAAATTGATTGAACAGGAGCAGGAAATGAACATCGATATTACTGGAATAAAATCGTTTATCCCCAATCAGGAGATTGAATCCCTCTTGAGTACAAACAGCCGTAGCAGTCGTCAACACATACAGGACATCATTGCGAAATCTCTGGCAAAAAATAGATTGTCCCCTGATGAAACAGCTGCTCTGCTCAACGTTTCGGATCCGGAGCTAAAATCCTTGATTCTGGAAGGTGCACACGAGCTAAAAGAAAAAATCTACGGTAATAGAATCGTTCTTTTTGCCCCTCTGTATGTCGGCAACGATTGTATAAACGATTGTGTATATTGTGGCTTCCGGTCGTCAAATAGTGAATGCCTGCGCAGTGAACTATCCAAATCGAGCCTGATCTCTGAAACCACAGCTCTGATCGATAAAGGGCACAAACGCTTGATTATGGTTTATGGTGAGCATCCTAAGTATTCTTCAGAATACATTGCGGATACTGTTCAGACCGTTTATGCCACAAAGCATGGTAACGGTGAGATTCGAAGAGTAAATATTAACGCAGCTCCGATGGATATCGAAGGTTATAGAGTAGTAAAGTCTGTCGGAAT
The DNA here is from genome assembly GCA_964634275.1 of uncultured Candidatus Cloacimonadota bacterium. GTDB lineage: Bacteria > Cloacimonadota > Cloacimonadia > Cloacimonadales > Cloacimonadaceae > CAZZCS01. The sequence continues at coordinate 33,607 of CAZWIS010000001.1, forward strand.
AGGTACCTACCAGATTTTTCAGGAAACATATCATGAGCCCACCTACAAAAAAATGCACCCACGTGGACCAAAGAGCAGCTTCCTGTGGCGTTTGGACGGCTTGGACAGAGCAATGCAAGCCGGAATAGACGATCTTGGCATCGGAGCATTGATGGGGCTTTATGACTGGCGATTTGAGGTAATGGGATTACTGTATCATACAATTCACCTTGAGCAGCGTTTTGGAGTAGGCCCCCACACAATATCATTCCCCAGAATCGAGCCCGCCATTGGAACCGATTATACCTTGCATCCACCATATCAAGTATCTGATGAAGACTTTAAGCTGTTAGTAGCCATAATCCGTCTTGCCGTGCCATATACCGGAATGATTCTCACAGCCCGTGAACCAATAGCTATCCGTAATGAAGTACTGCGGTATGGTGTTTCACAAATAGATGCCGGATCGAGTATCGGAGTAGGTGATTACTCTGCCAAAGATGATGAATCAAAGCGGAAAAGCCAGTTTGTGCTGGGTGATACAAGGTCTCTGGATGATGTGATCTACGAGCTTGCCAAGGGAGGATATATCCCATCGTTTTGTACGAGTTGCTATCGGGCAGGAAGAACTGGAGAACACTTCATGGAATTCGCCATTCCAGGCTTTGTAAAGCGTTTTTGTACCCCAAATGCGCTGTTAACCTTTGCGGAGTATCTTTTCGACTATTCCTCAGCCAAAACCAGGACTGCCGGAATGGAACTGATCGATAGGGAAGTGGCTCAGATCCAGGATGAGGCTACCCGAAAATTGGTCTCTGAACACCTGAACAAGATGAAGGAAGGAAAGCGGGATTTATTTTTCTAAGCTATTCTCAGGATGGTTGATACTCGTGGATTGATTCGGTACCAGTTGTGATTATAGCTGATACTTCTGGAATTTCAGTAAGGTGTTAAGTGGCTTACAATGGTATGTCAACGATCAGTAATCCTTCCTGTAAAAGAGGTTTCTGAGCCAGAATCTGGCCTTCCCGGTTGACTGCCCATGCTCCTCCACACTCCACATCAAGCCCCTTGGATAGATTTGTGGCAATCGAATTGACACATACTGTGTATTTGCCCACCCTTCTCCATTGCTCTATATAATAGGGTAATTCCAATGCGTCCCATTCGATCTGGACATCATCCTGGATTTCAAAACTGCGAGCCATAATATGTATGCAAAGATCGAGATCCAGGCTCTCTACTCGCTCGCTGAATCCATCTTCAAACAGGTCTCCACAAATAGGTACGGAAACAGTACCCCACGGGGATTCTGTCTTTTTTAATGCATTTCCCGTACGATAGATACTGGTAGAAAAGCCTGGAATAATCCAGCCGTTGCTGATTCTCCGATAATGAAAACAGATCTTTCCCTCGGTATCCAGGATAACCGAGCTATCGTATATACCATCAGAGCAATACTCCAGAAATCCGAAACAAATGCTGATCTGATTATTCTTTGCCTGTTGCTGTAATTCGTTCATTACAGCAGAATCGAGCCCTATACACAGGTTTACATCCCGGTCAAATTCACCCCTGATATCCAAGCCAGAAAGACAAGCTTCGGGAAACACGATCAACTCGCAATGATTGTCGATGGCTTCCTGAACGTACTTCTTCATCTCGCGTAGAGCGACATCTACATCCGGATAAACCGGTAACACACATAATGCAATCTTCATAAATATATCCATTTTTCAAATCATGTAGGATCGGAATCCTACGCTACTATATAGCGTAGCCATTGTAGCGTAGCCATTGTAGCGTAGCAATTGTAGCGTAGCTTTCCGAAGCTACGTTTATGATTGTTACCCATTGTTCACATGGTGTCAACCTGGTAGTCAAGCGTATATCAAGCCTATATCAAGCCTATATCAAGCGTATTCGCGAATACACTTGATATAGGCTTGATACAGGCAAAATATGAGCAAATCTATGGAGTATCAAAAATACTACCATAGTCCACCTTACTCATCATATAGTTACACCATGTAAACCAGCAAACATTCGTACATCAGGGAGTTCAGAATAATATCGACAAGTAATCAAAAAACCAAAGTACATAAATGCAGACTATTTGTCAAAACAAAAACGGGATAAAGCATTCACTTTATCCCGCCGAACGTGCGATTCGTTTGTTTGGACTAATTATGGGCTGTTACATAGAAGAATTTCTTCGCTGCGCTGGCAGGAATAGTCTTCTGGTTGATTGTTACATTAGCATCCAATACTTCAAAACCAGTTACAGGATCGTCACTTTGCCACACTTTGTATGATGTGGCATTAGCAATCACTGCCCAGTTAAGCTCTACATTATTGTTTGATAGGGTTATGGTAACCACCGGAGTCTCCAGTTCTTCAATTTCGGTTTCAAAATCACTGAGGAAACGGGGACTTACCTGCATAGTTGTTCCAAATTGACCCACTAAGCAGACGAGATTTATGGGAGTTAAGGAGATGGGAATGTTTGCATAATCGGTGTTTGGGAAGGTGCGTAGGGTAATGCTTCCCGAAGCATCAGTAGCAGTCAAGTTTTGGGCAGTGGCTGGGAATGCTGTATATGTGGCATGGGAAATGGTGGTGCCCAAGACCTTTATTAATTTACCCTGATCGGAGGAGGTAAGACTGCTTAAACTCCTAACATCTGGCAATATCACATTACCGGAAGAGGTTGCAACACCAGGATCGGCAAGCGGAACAAACTGCAGCAGTTCGTTATATACATTCAGGTAGCCAATGATGCCGGATAATCCATCATAGAGATTATAGGTAGTGGAAATCGTGGCGTTAACATCATCAATGACGATTGCAGCGGAAGAATCCTGGATGTATTTGGTGTTACGGCTTGCATTTTGATAGGTTAGAATTGCTTCGCCAGAGAGACGGTACACATTAGCAGCACCCGTGGTCTGGGTTCTCAGAGTGGCAATATTACTGATGATTGTGGGCAGAGTGTATGTGGCACTAACAATGTTGCTGGGTTCAAGGCCAGCTGCATAAGCGATAGCTTTGACAGTGGTTGTTGATCCAATCTGGAATGCCGAACTGTATATGTTGCTTGTTGTTGTGTTGGGATCAGTGCCATCGGTGGTGTAACGGATCAATGCGGATGGAGTAGCACAGCTGAGGGATACCATCACGGGACTCAAATAAGTGCCAGCAGCGGGATCGAAAACAGGTATTTGGGTGTATTCGACAGAGGAGTTTGCTGTGTGAGTTCCCAGGTTATCGGTATGGTCTATTGGCATGACTATCCATTCGCTATCAGCAGAATCAGTTCCGGCTTGAGTAATCCAATTTGTGTTTCCCTGAGCAACTGATGGTTTACGGATAAGTGTGTGGTTATAGGTGGCATTGGCAGTACCAGCAACAGTCCAGCCTGTGTTTGTCCCGGGATCATCACCAATGATACCGATAACGTCAATAATTGAATTCGGATCCAGGCAACGCAAGGCTAAAGCGTCGTTGCCATTGAAGTTTGTCACAGGAGAGGTCACATCCGCGGCATCAAGAATGGTGGCAACCGCATTTGAATTTGCAATTACATATACATCGCCGGGGGCAAGTAATCCGCTAAGTGTGATTGAATTACCAATTGAGGAAGAACCATTGGAATATAGCTCCACTTTGTAGTTGCTAAGGTCAACATTGCTGCTTGTTGCATTGTAGATTTCGATTGCTTTATTGTTGCTGCTGCCTTCTATGTATTCGCTGAAGAACAGGTTTGCCATTTCTCCTGTGGATGAACTGGTGATACCGCTGACCAGTATTTGAACCGGTGAGGCATTGGCACTGTTGTGGGTGATTGCTTTGTCGGTAAAGATGCCGGTCACGCTGGAGTTTAAACGCAGATACACCAATCCATTGAAAGTCGACTCGAGTTCAAGTGCGTTTGCCCAACCTGAGACACCATCTTCACTAAGCTCAAAAGGTGCTTCCGCAGTGATGTAGATGCTCCCGGTAATATCAATCCCACTGACAGTGTAGGACTGTGCAGCAGACGGAACTCCTACTTCATGAGTAAATGCAGTGAAATTTGCCACAGTGACTATTACGGATGAAGGTTCAAGCGTTTCGCCATCTACCCGGATGGTTACTTCAGTGGCACCTGTGCTGTTATGGGTTACTAATCCGGAGTGTTCACCAACAACGGAACTGATTATGCGTACGAAGATTTCTCCATCAAAGGTGGGCGGGAGAGTCAGTGTTGACGTCCAAGGAGCGAATCCGGTGGCACTTAGTTCAAAATGCTCAGGGGCTACCACTTCGATGTTTGCAATCAAATCCACTCCCTGTATGAGGTAGGAACTACGCTCTTCTGATGGGACTCCTGCAATGTTCATCAAAAAACTTGGTTCGCCGGCTATCACAATATGAGGATTCAAAGCTTCCGGCCATGCACCAGTAACGGCTTCGATCAGGTTGTTGTTCAGATCGCGGATTTCAATACGATTAATGGTCGTTCCAGTTTCCACTTTGAGGTTGAAATTTCCTGATTCCAGGGCTGTGGAAGTGGCAGAAATCAAGGTGCCTTCGGATATGGCATCATAACCCAAAACAACATATTTACTGCTGTAATCGTTCCATGTTCCGAAGCGGATTTGTTCTTTCAGAATGGATACGGGATTAGTGATAGCTATTGAAGCAGGTAAGACTATTGTCTGGTAGTTTGTGTTATATGGGCTTAATCTATCCCGATAGCTTCCGTTGACAGAGACATTGTTGCCACGTTGGAAGGGTATCCACCATGTGCTGGATACACTGGGAGTGCCGGGAACATTGGGTCCGTTTGAATAGGTTGAAGAAGTGATGTATTCAGATGTCTCCGATTTCCAGACGTTATACTGATAGCTACCGTTATAAATCCTATACTTGGCGTCATCAGAAGGGTATGCTTGAACGTTCATCAGTATGGCACTTTCGCTTGTTGATTCAGAGATATCAATCTGTGCAGGGCGCAGAACCACGGTTGCCGACGGGTTCGTTGAAGCCAAGGTATTTACATTTATCACATTGGAGTTTGAGCTTATGCCCTGATTGAAAATTGATCTTACTCTATAGTAATATTGGGTGCTTCCGCTAAGCCCTGTAATAGCATGCATGTCTCCGGTAACACTATAGGCTTCATATCCACTTACATAGGAGGCAAATGTAGCAGATGTGGATAGATCTATCTCATAATCAGTTATTCCTGCTACGGCATTCCAGTTTGCAGTGAATCCTGTCGTGCTTATATTAGTTGCAGCAGTAGCAACAGGCACAGGAATGTCATTGTCTTCAATAGTAAGGTTAAAGTTACTATAGTTTCCAACGGCAGCACTATTACCGCCATTAACATTTTGCAATGAGAAAACCAAAGTCTCGGTTCCTTCCATGATGCTGTCGTCAGTTATGTAAACTGTAACTGTTTGGTTAGTGCTACTGTTTGCAGGGAAGGTCAGGTAGGTAGTAGTGTAATTATTTACATCAGTTGCATCCCCGGAACTGAGTATCACTTGTGCTGTGGTAGCGGTACTGGATGGATTCAGAATCTGTACTGAAAGGGTTACGCTACCATCGCCTTCGTTTACTTGAGCACTTGCCGGATTGAACTGAACTATAGTTGTGGTTGGTGTGCCACCCCAGATGGAACTTACATACTCAGGATGATCCACAAAGGGATTGCGGTTACCCTGATGCGTATGAACTTTCACATTACGGGTTAACTCTTCTTCATCAACTGGATCAGCATAATGCCATGCTATCAATTGATCCAACATGTCCACTCCACCCTGAGAAAGGGTCATGTTATAACGAACATTGAAGTATAGCAAAGCTCGGGCAAGATTGCCCTTGTGTGGATCGGCAGGTTCGAATACTGTCCTGCCCTCGGCATTGGTACCACGTTTGCTAATGTAAGCTGGATCAGAAGTATAAGTGGCAGTTGCACTACGTACAACATCGAAAGGCAAATTGCCACGAGATGAATTAACATTGGAGTTGGTTATGAAGAGATGGTGCACATCTGCCTTTTTTATGCTAACTTCGGAAGATCCAAACCAGCTTTGAGCATAAGTATGCTCTGTATTGGGATTGCTACTGCCATTATAGCTGCTGTTTACTGTCCATTCTTGTCCAGTGTAAACACATTTCACTACTCCGTTGTCGTTATCCAGTTCTTGGAACAGCTTTAATTTGGCACCATCGTAATTGGAGTAAGTATTGTTATCAATCAGGTTATGTAGCCCGGTTTTCAAGTCTGTGCCGGTAAGTCCGGCTACGGATGCATAGTAGCCATTATAAGGATCATTGTCCAAAGTGGTGACTGATATTGTGTTCGAATTTGAGCTTGTTCCATAGCTGTTATAGGCACGAACACGGTAATAGTAGGTAGTGCTTGTGTTTAGCCCGGTGACAGTCTGGCTGATACCCGTAACTGTGAGGTTGTTATAGCCGGGTACAAAGCTGCTGAAACTGCTATTAGCGGATACATCCAATCGGTAGTTATCAGCTCCACCCACAGAGTTCCATGTTGCGGTAAAGGAATTCATGTTTATTCCGGTGGCATTAGTAGCCACGGGTGTGGAAGGAGGAGTTGTACCGGCAATGGTAGTCACGTTTTTCTCATTGGAATTTACGCTTGTGCCATTGGCATTTGATGAACGCACCACATAGTAATAGGTGGTGAGTGCGTTTAGTCCATTAACAGCATAGGTAGTTACATTGCCTACGCTACGGTTCTGATAGCCGGGAACGTAAGTGATGGATCTACCCAGATTGTGTGAGCCAAGGTAGGTGGTGGTGTCGGATGCATAGCTTGTCCAATCTGATAAAGAATAGATTGTGGATGGTGCTGTGGCAGAAGCATTTCTAACTAAGGTTACGTCTTTACCCCAATCAGTAGTTTGATTTACAACTCCGACCACATCAATTTGGACATCGTTCTTGTATAATGCTACTGCATCATTTCCATTAAAATCAAGAGGAGAAGAAGCCAATGTTAAATCTGCCTGAGCAAGGATGGCAGCATTTGCTGAGGAATGAGCAACCACAAACACTTCCCCGTTGGCAAGAGTACCGATAAGGGGAGTATTGTTTACAAACTCGCCTGCTCCGTTCACTTGTTTTCTAAGGGAGTATTGAGTCAGATCAACAGTGCTACCGGTGCCGTTATACACTTCTATGGCTTTGTTATAGGAAGAGCCTTCTATATACTCGGAAATAAACAGCTCACTTAGTTCTGATGCGCCGCGGGTGTAGGCATCCAAATAGTAGTTTGTGGCACCGGATACAGCACTCCAATTCGCATTGAAGCTACTGTCAGTTACTAATGTGCCATCGGTAGCCACAGGAGCAGCGGGTGCGGAAGAAGCTGTTACTGAACCGCTACAGCTAACATTAGTAGTAGCAGTTCCAGAAGAGGCAACTATCAGTTCGCTGTTGTATTCACCAGATGCAAGACCTGCTTTCAAGCGCACATAGATAGTGGTGGATGCAACCGTGCCGGAACTGTGAGTAAGGGTGATTGGGGTAGTGTAGCCACTGCCGGAGCTGAGTGATATTTCATAATTGGTAGTAGCAGAAATGCTGATGTTATTGGATAAGTATGCTCCACCGATAGTGAAACTCTGAACTGCGGAGGGTCCATTCCCGGCAACGTAGCTAAAACCGATTAGTGAAGATGGGTTAACCGTGATAGAGGCAACAGGTGTTCCACCAGAATAATCGCTCAGGCTGATATCGTCAATATTCATACGCTTATTTGTGGTACCCGTGTCCGTTGCAAGCTTGATGCGTACACGAACGTTGCCGGAAACATTTATCACTTGAGAAAATGTCTGAACCTCTTCTGTCGCTGTGAAAGCAGATCCAGCTTGAATCCATGTGCTGCCTGAATTCGTGCTGTATTCTGCGATCCATGGGACTTGAGCTTCTGATGCATACCTTCTATATTTAAAGCTGAAAGTACCAAGACCACCTGTTTTGTCCTCCAGCATTGTTATGGACGAAGTAGCCTTTCCGCTCAAACGGGCAGATTTGACTCCATTAAAGAAATCATTTGATAGATTGCCTATCAAGGCTTCTGTCATATCCCAGTTCAATCCACTCAGGTTAACAGTACCCGAAGCATAGCTGGTTTTAATCTCGGTAGCTCCATCAAAGTTTACTATATATCCACCTGAAGGTTCTGTATCTGTAACTGAGCCACTGCATGTAACTGATCCTGAAGTTGCCCCCGTGGAACTAACGCTGATTGTTTCAGAATTGTATGTTCCAACTGCAAGTCCGGCTTTTAAACGTACATATATTGTGGTCGATGCAACTGATCCTGAGTTGTGATTCAAGGTGATTGGGGTAGTGTATCCACTGCCGGAGCTAAGGGAGATTTGGTAATTTGTACTTGCAATAATTGTGATGTTTGAGGTGAGATTAGATCCGCTCACTGTGAAAGTTTGTGTAGTTGATGGGCCGCTGCCACTAACATAAGTAAAGCCTGTAAGTGTTGTGGGGGTAACCGAAATATTTGCAGAGACGCCACCGGCGATTCCGGTTATGCTTATGTCATCTATTCCTGCGCCAATGGTATTGATTGTTCCAGCTACAGAGAATTTCACTTTTACCTGAGTTCCAGAATAGGAGCTAAGGTCAAAAGCTGTCATAGCTGTTAAAGTGTTTGTTGTTGGTGTTCTTGTCCCCAGAATCGTCCAGGTAGAACCATTGTCGATTGATATTGACACAGTTATAACGTTTTCTACTGTATTAGTCCCGCCGTAGGTTCTGGCTTTAAAATTCAGGGTTTCACTGGTATAGTTGTTGAAATTCATGGCTGGGGAAACCGTATTAGCATTGGCAACCAGCATCTGAAGGTAGGTGGTGCCCGCTATATTCGTGTCGGTCCATGTAGGGAATCCGTCAACATCGGTTCGGATGGGAGTGATGTTTACCTGCGCAAACACCAGACCCATTGTTAACAAAAGGCTTAGGATTAGAATCCACTTTTTTGACATTGTTTTCTCCTTGATCTTAATATGTTTAGGCATTAATTGGGAACAAACTGAACCCAGTGTGAATATGACAGTCAGTTCTGGTTAAATCCACAATGCACTCTAGTGCATTGATTCTTTGATACTTTCTTTTTTTTATTGAAAGTGAAAACACAACACTGTGACCAAACTTGACTTTGTCATTGGTTCGTCAAACAAATTGATCTTAACATAAAACATGAATTTGATGAGGGGAAAACGAAACACTTATACTATTATGATAGTCAAAAGACTATGATTTTTTGATGCAGTAATTTCGCTTATTAGTGCTGGTTTGTATTAAGTAAAATTTCAAATCGGGTCACGTTAAAAACCGAAGCGGTTATTTATGCAACTGAGCATCACTTGTGTTTCAAACCCAGTTTATTCAGTATTGAGTTGAGTTGAAGCTAACATTGTTTCATTTCCGTCATATACATGGAGGCGCATATCTAGACATTTGATAAACCCTATAATAGATATAGAAATTATATCGGTCAGCCCATTTATATTTGTTTTATAGATAAAGAAAGCCCGGTGAGACCGGGCTTTGTAATTGATAGACACTGGTATAATTTAGTTTCTTCTGAATTGAAGAGTCATCGGTATTACCATAGCGACATTGGTTCTGAACTTCCATTTTTCGATAATGTCGACGGCACCCATGATGAAATCTTCCTGGAATTCTCCACTTTGGACTTCATATACGACTGCTACATTTCCATTTGCTTCGACGTAGATGGTAAAGAGAATCGATCCATACATGGCAACGGAAGAGCTGCTGCGATTAAACAGAGATTGAATCCTTTGCTGAATTGGACGAATATTAGCGATTGCAGATTCGTAAGAACTACGGGTTTCTGCATCGGCTTCAGGGATTTTACCCTCTTCCAACCTTACGCCACCGGAGCCTTGAACCCTTCTCATAGCGGCTTGTGCAGATCCACTTACCACAGGTTTTCCGGGTTTGATAGTTCCAGCATCGCCGGAGAATCTCTGGATACCTTGTCCACCTTGAAGATTGGCTACCTGGACACCAGAGCCAATGCTGCCGGAGGCAATCTCTCCGACATATTCTCTTGCACCACGACGGGCTGATGGGTCTGAAGAGCTGGAAAATGAAGCTCCACCTCTTCCTCCACCGGCTCCAGAGCTACCAGCTCCGGGACCTCTTCCACCGCCGCCACCAGCTTCGCCAAAACCTCTGGCACTAATGGCACGTGTAGTAGTGAGCGCTACGAGCGAAGAACCACCTGCTGCTGCTCCACCATCACCTCCAGAAGCAGTAGCTCCACCAGCCATTAGCTGAGAGCCCAACGTACTGGTTCTCGGCGCTGTACCGGCAGTAGTAGCTTCTGTACCTGTCTCAACTGGGGCAGCCTCTGTCCCAACGTCTGCTGTTGCTACCCTTTTGGAACGTGGATCCATTTTCGGAACTTCCATTCTCTGAGCTATCATAGTTTCAAATTTTGATTCTATAGTTTCAACAGCGACAGGTTCAGGCTTTAGGAAGTTGTCATAGACAAAGAGGAAAACAACCGTCAGAATGGTCGCAAAGACCAGGATGTTTCGATTATTCTTTTCTATTGGAGTGAGCTCTGTTCGGCGGGAGTATTGACTAATAATTTGTCTCTCCTCAGCCGAGAGCACGCGCTTCCAGGGTTCGACGAATTCAAAGCTAATCACCCAATCCGGGCTAAGAGCTACAGAACCGGACATGTCCGGTGTAAGTCTCAGCTGTGATCCAGTGAGTAGTTTGTTAGACTTCAAGTATTCTTTGTCGACAGTTTTTCCATTCTTCTCGCAGCTAAGCTCGCTTCCGGGGGTGATATTAAGTATATATTGGTTATTCTTTTCCTCCAAAAACAGGTGCTTCTGGGGGAATTTTGGATCGAGTATCTGCCAGAACAAATGTTTGTTCGAACCGATGAACCACTTCTTTTGGATATCGCCCTTACCCTGTCCTTTTTTGGTGATGTCGAGCAATCTCCCTTTGTAGTTCAGTTTCATTTTTATTATTTTTTCAGCCATTATTACCTCCTTTACCTACCCTTGGCATAGTCATTCAGCCAGTTTTGATTCTCGGTTGCGGAGAAATATACATATTGATAGTTCGTTTCGCCAGCCAGACGCATCATTTCTGAGATGTAATAACACTTTACGGATTTGTCTGCCTGGATCAGCATAATCGGGATATTATCTGTGGTACGACTCCTGATTTTTTTAGCTTCGTCCTCCAAAACTTGTCTGATCAAATCATACTTAGTATTATCTGTCAGATCGTCCAGTGATCCTACTTTGGCATTGTTCTTCCCCATCAGAATCTGGGTCGGGTACATTTTGATCACGATGGTATCAGAGTTTTCTTCCAGTTTTTCAGATTGGATCGAGAAGGGAAACTTCATGTTCTCAGGAGTGGTTACTTTTGCGGAATCCATACTGACGTTTTTGATCAAAAACACCAGCATAATAGTAAGAATATCCAGCAAGGATGCGATAGATATCTTTTTGGATTCCGCAAATTTTTTGCGGGTTTTTGGCTTTCCACGTTGGGTTTTGTACATTGATGATCTAATACTATGCGGCATATTTACCTCCTCTTACAGTATCCAAAGAGGCGTAAACGCCGATAACATCAATTACCTCATAGTGCACGAAGGGGAAATTGTTCTTCTTGCACAGGTCGATGGTTTGCAGCAGGGTTTCAAACAACACTTCATCATGTGGAACTACGTTTATGTCCCCCAGTTCAGGTCTGCGTGCTTTGATCTCCTTGAGAGCTGCATCCAATGCTACATAGTCATAGCGACCGTTGAGAGCGGGGATTACTCGTTTGGGAAGTTTTGGCTCTCTGATTTCAAAAGCAAATTCTTCGGAAGGATCTGATACGGCATTTCGATATATAATTACCTGGATCTTTGGAATATCAGAGCCACCTTCGCCTCCTCCACCATCTCCACCGCCTTCACCGCCACCAGCGGATAAGTTCAAAGAAATCAGGGCAATATTGCTCAAAACGACGAATAGCATCAAGAATGGTATAATCGTCAGGAACAAATTCATCACAGGTACCATATCCGGTTCGGACGGGGCAGCCTGGGATTTCTGATTTCTTACGCTTGAAGGGCGATATGCCATAATCCTATTCCTTTGCTAAATAGACTAATTGATTCATAGTTTTTACGCTGAATTCATCAACGTCGGCTGTAAGTTTTTGGGCACGAGAAAGGAGAGCCCCTTTTAGAACTGTCAAAGGTATAGCAGCGATCAAACCAAGTGCTGTGGTTCCGATAGCTTTTTCGATACCTTCAGTAAGTCTGAGTTGCTTTTCAGCTTCTGGAGCATTTGCCAAAGCACCGAAAGCTTCGATAAGACCCCAAATGGTTCCCAACAATCCAACGTATGTACAAACCTGAGCCAGAGTATCAAACCACCAAAGGTTGCTTTCGAGTTTGTACAAAGTCTGAAGGTTGGCTTCATCAAAAGCATTTTGAACAAAATCAGTCAGAGCTCTACCGGATTTTCCACTGCTGCGGGCATCTTTGAATCCCTTTAAACCACTCATAAATATAAAGCCCATAGTAGTTTTACTAAAGCTCTCGGTAATTTTGATTGCTTCATCAATCTGATCATTTCTGATGTAGCCTTTGATTTTGAGATAAACTTGACCGGCATCGATCTTTTCTTTTAAATACAATTGATTGTAGCGCACAAATGTCAGTGCCAAACCGATGATAAAAACTGCAATAATCAAGTAGCCCCAGAATCCGCTGGTGTTTACTATCTTTAATAGTTGACCACCGATTCCTATCTTAACCTGAGCACTTTGGGTTTCTGCAGTAGCCTGAGTTTCTGCATCTTCTGCTACTTGTGCAAATACCAAGCCAAGTGATAGCACCAGCGCTAACACTACAAGAATGATTTTCTTTGTTTTCATTTTGACTCCTTAAGCCATTTATTTAGTAGTATTCTATTCGTTGATCTCACAACTTTTTGGTTAAATTTGGAGTAAACCGGACGCACATTGGTCTCGAGTTTGGGGATAATAACATCGGTTTTTGGTTTGAAAGCCTCTGCACTGATTGCTTCCTGCTCTCCGATCTGAACTCTCTGAGCTCTTTCAAATCCAGCTCTTGCACTTTGCTCAACCGATCGTGAAGTTTGTGCAAAGTACATACAAGTGATTAGCACAAGTATCATGGTAACGAGTATCTTTTTCATTAGATACCTCCTTCCTTGCCGGTTTTGACAATTGTAATATCTGCAATTATACCTCTATATGAGGACTCATTTCGAACCACTAATTTGAGAGTGTTTTTACCTTGTTTGATCTTGTCTGCACCAAAATTGTACGTCATCGGATAAACCAATAATGGATCCTCGTCATAATCAAACATATAATCCTTCTCGAGCTCTTCACCGTTTAGAATCAATGTCACATACTCAGGAGCAGCACAGATGATACTTCCGCTACGGAATTGAGTATCAATGGTGAATTCCGTTTCAAAGACGACTTCGTTAACAGGATTCTCATCTGTCTCGCCTACCCAGATTGGCTTGGCTGTAGACTCTTCAAGATCGACAATTTCCAGGTTGCTGATTCCAAAATTTGCGGCAATACTTACAGGGACATAGACCAAAGTGCCGGTTGAATCTGCCACTTGAGCTTTCCATTTATTATCTGTCACGATACTGATAGTTTCCAATGGAACAGCTTGCTCCAGTGCTAAACGGCTCGAGATCAGATTCATGGCAAAACCGAAGTTAAGCGGATCCACTGTAGTATTGGGGAATTCGAATTCTATGGTGTTCTCACCTACTTGGAACAACTCGCTATTGATCAATACGGCATATCTTGTCGACAATGGTTTTCCAGTTTCCAAGGTATCGACAGGTTGATAAGAGGGAGCTAGTTCCTGGGAATTAATTTTTATTTTGGCGTCATAAGGATAGACCATCTGAGCATAACCATACAGAGGTATCACTCTGCTACGGACGATCTTCTTCAGGGTCAGAGTATTCTTCGGAGGAATCGTGAGGGTACTTAGATTTACTCCTTGAGGAGATTTTGCCTGGCCTAATTGTCCGACAGGGCGGGTAGTACTATCATCGATGTTTTTCAATAGCATTTGCCAGGAACCATCCAGCTTATATTCGTCAATATGATAAGCTGGCATGGCATTGAGTTCGGTGAGCTTGGCAAGGGTTTCTGCGGTATATTTATCATTGTGGCCTGCCATATAGATCAGGTCATAAATATCAAGATGGGCATTATATGCTCCTTCAATAAACATAAAGGCATAGTTTTCTTTCTGGTTGTTCAAGAGATCAAGAGTATTCTGATAGTCATGAGACGTTCTCTCATTTCTGATTTGATTGGAATTGTTTATGAAGAAGTCGATCTGGGTTCTAAGGGCATTTGCCGCATGTTCATATATCCGAGTGACCAAGTTGTGTGTTCGGGCTATACGAGTGTTGTCCAAACCCTTTCCAGTAGCTCCATCAAGCACTTTGTATACTTTTGCCGCTTCGGCATCTGCAAGCTTCTTCAACGCTTCTACTCTCTTCTCGCCACCAGCAAGGTGCCCCATCCAAGTAGTGGCTGCTGTTACGCGTAACAATTCGCCAGGTTTTTTTGTCAGGAATCCACGTTCCAGTGTACTCAGTTGTGCATCGTAGCTTCGCAAGAAGGCTATCCTGTCCTGAATATCTTTGTATTCTTTTTCAATCCGGGTAAATTCCTCATAGGTTCCTGCCGTGTTGAAGCTTAGCCCTTCTTTGATATAAGCTGCTTCAACCCGTTTGAACTCATCTCTTTTTGCAAAGGCTCGCTGCCATTCTTTGTTATCATAAAGACGGTTGAAATCATCCAGGATAGCTTTAAGCTGTCTTTCTGCCACGCTGAGATAGAATTCATTGCGAGTCTTATCTTGTCGATAGATATCCTTTGCGAGCTGATCATATCGAAGCGTATCTCCTTTTGCTAACGCAGATAGAGCCATGGCAGACATAAAATCAAGCTTCCTGTCGTTCTGTGGATAGAGAGTAGTAAACTGCTCCATAAGCTGAATCATCTTGGGTTCGTTATCTGTATTATATTGGATATATTCCAAGAAGATATCTTCGGATTTATCAGTACCGCTATCAATCTTTTTTGCCTTAACGTCGCTATGAAGTGCTATATAGAGCTCATTCACCTGTTCCTTTTGACCGCTTTGCGTCTTGAGATTCTTGATTTGCTCTATTCTGAGGGCATAGGATTGCTGGCTGGCTGGATATTTGGCAATAAACTGATGTTTTAGGCTCTCTGCCAAAGCTTTGTCGGTTTTGAGGCTGTCTGCTATAACCCATGCATCATTGTATAACATGAAGACATCTTCTACATTTTTGAAATCGGATGCTACTTCAATGATGAGGTCGATACTGGCAGTATAATCCTGTCCAAATTTGAACGATTCTGCAGCGTTCAATTTGAAGCCATTGAACCTGTCGTTATCAACACCCTTGTATTCTTCAGCAAGCCTAAGATATTCATTTGCTACTTTGATGTGATCATTGTTTGTTTTTGCATCCTCAATACCCTTGACTATCTGTTCCTGGGCGAGGAGCACGAAGTTTTGCCTGTCTTCCGCATTTAGAGCGTAAACCTGAGCTTTGCGATACCAAGCCTCAGCAGAGCTCCTATCTTGCATCGTGTCTGATATCTGAGCTAGTTTCCAGTAAGCATCCCTGCGAACTGGACCAGATAACTCATCCTCTATCAATAGTATTTTTTGATAGGTTTGAGAGGCTGATGCAAAATCTCTGCGATCAAACTCGATATCTGCTACTCTAATCATCAAGGCTATGTACGTCTCTGTATTAGCAGGAGACTTGAAATTTTCTGCAGTCAAGACATTTGCATATCTTTGAGCTGCATCTTTGTATCTTACGAAGAGAGTCGCGGGGTTACTTGGGAGACTTTCGTTTTCTGTAGCAAGCACGAAAAGAGTATCCGCATAATTGTCATGGATATCTTCCATCATCTGATATGCCAAAGCTTCGTTCACAAAGAAGTTCCGATTCTCAGGATACATATCGTTGTACTCATAAGCTCTTTTTATCGCTGCAAGTATGGTCAATGGGTTTTTGTTTTGCTCAGCCAGGCGAATATTCAAATCCACCATATTTTGAAGTCGAGAACTTTTCCAAGTTTCAAATCCATCACCAATCAACTTGGGGAACTGAACATAATCATCCAAATGCATACTATATGCGGTAAAGGATTCTGATGTAGGATCGTTAAAGAATCTGTTGTTCAGTCGAGTTTCTATGGCTGCATAAGCTTCATTGATGAAAGCAAGTTGCACTGATATTTCTTTGTCTTTATTAGCCTTGTACCAATCGGTATTGTTGTTGAACATTCTTTTGGCCAATAAATACGTGTCGTACTGAAGATCACGAATGTCTGCATTATTACGAAGTAGTCTTTGATTGGCATAATAAATCTGCAGGATTTCCTGAAGTCGTTTAGGATTCTCAACAGACAGGGGCTCAAGATTCATTCTGGTAATAATAAAGTCAGTTACATGCATATTGGCAGAAAGATCTCTTTTCATTTTGATGGCTTCATCAATGATGTTTTGAATCAGTTTGTAATCGATGAAATCCTTCATTCTTGTTTCAATGAAGGCAGCACCTTTTGCTGGTTCATCATAATCTGATCCATCTACAGCAATCAAAACATAAGCTATATTCGCCACAGCCGCGTTTGTGTAGTCAGTTACCAGGTATTGATCTTTTATTTTACCATCCTCTATGGCAGTCAGCAATGTCATAAAATCAGACAATGCTTTGATCAGATCTTGTTCTTCATTACTATTCAGGTAAGTCCAGCCACGTTGATACATGGCTTCATAGTAGTAAGGATTGGTAGGATCGACAATCAAGCGATCAAAGTATCTTTCACGAGCAATCGTATAGTAGCGGATAGGTTCATCAGCATCAGAGCCAATGTTGAAAAAGAGAACACCCATTCGGAATAGAGCATCATCGATATAATCTGAATTTGGGTATGAATCAAGTAGCTCAGTATAAGCAGAGATTGCTTCGGAGTAATAGTTCTCTGTCTCGCGTAAGTTCTCCGGGCGAATCAAGGCACGGGGGTTAGCTATCCAGAATTCTTCCTTCCTGTCTTCGATCTGGTTTCGTAACAGATAGCTCGAATAGTACCCGATGTTGTATAAAACAGAGTCCTTCATATAAAAAGATGGATCAGCATTCAGAGCCAGTCGATAATAGTCCAGAGTGCTTGGTTGAATATCCCGTTGATTGATGGCAAAATCAAGCTCTGCGAGATAATAATAGAGGTTCGCTTTTCCAAAGAGTCTTCCCAGATTCATTGGTTGATCCAGTGGAACCAGATTTGGATTTATGTTTATAAAGGATAGGATTCTGTCTGTCAAACTACGCATCTCGACGATTAAACGTTCCTGTGCGAGACGGCTTTGCTCAAATGATAAGGCTGTTCTCTCCCGATCCCGTTTCATCAGAGCAAGAAATTCTCCTTGAAATCCTATCAGATCCAGATCGGTCAAAGATTTATCAAAGTTGGAAGCCAGAGAGTTAACAACGCGTTCGTATTGGTCTGAGACTGGATGGCTGTCGTCTATCATAGCTCTGATCTCGACTAATTGCTTGTCAACGGCCAGAGCTGGCTTGACCTCTGTAAAAATCCGTTTGGCATACGGGAAGAAATCGCCGATTATCTCCTTGTATGCGTAGAAGTCATCAACTTCTTCTTGAATCGCTACGTAAAGGCTGTTATCATACTGATACAATTCCCGCATTTCGGCCAATTCAGCAAGCTCATTCTGGTATTTTGTGACAATTTGCGGATCAACGACAAAATCCGGCCTCTGAACCTTGAGCTCTTCAATTGTATCCAATATCTGTGTTACTACGTCGATATTCCTATCAATGTCGTTCTGTCTTTGGAGGCGAAGATCAGCTTGTTCAAGGCTTAGAAGGCTTTCTTGTATCTGCTTGATGGCTTTCTCATATTGATCAAGGAAATTCTCATATCCGGAGATCATCGCAATGCTGCGTTCATCAGGGATATTACGTAGAGAATTTGTCCTTGCATAGTTCTCAAAGAGTGTTAGGTACTGCTCTACAATCTTTAGTTCGTGATTGTGTAACAACATCAATGAGTTCAGAGGTAAGCCGTTTGGGCTCGCGGTCAGTTCTTGATGCAATGATCCCAGTTCTCTGGCTAATCGCAGTACTTCATTACTGACTACTTCATAGCCTTCAAAACTCGGATTAGTATATAATTGATCTTTGAGCGCTCTCACCTGGTTCAGCAGGCTGATCTTTCTTGGTAAGAGAGTTTTACTGGCTTCGATGGCTCTTTTAAACTCATCAATTTTTGGTTGAACCAGATTTGCTTTGTTGTCTTCCACCATGATCTCTGCCCATAAGCAAAGGAAGGTAGTATAATAATCAAAAGCATCTTTTTGTTGCATGAGATTTTCAAGGAAAGTGAGGGCTTCGCTTTTCTTACCGGAATTCAGGAGAGATAGAACGATTTCATATTGCGTCAGAGTTACGCGCCCATCCCGGTGTAGAGCATAAAATCTTTTGTACTGCTCTTCTGCTTTTGTCCATTCAGAATTTTGGATATACATCCGAGCCAGGGCAAGCACGATGAAGGGATTATTTGTCGCGATGGCATCGAGTGACTTAAAATGACTTATGGCTTCTTCAGGACTTTTGTTTATAACCGAGATCAGATGCAACATCAGCATTGAATCCATGCCATACTTATCATCCTGGTTCAATAAGTTGAAGAGGTTCGACGCCTCGTCATCTTTACCAAGATTGAACATAACATGACCGGCGAGATATTTGATCTCAGGAGAAGTTATATTGGGATACTTCGCCAGGAAATCTCTTTCTGCTTTGGTTTCCTGCCCCAATCCCAACAAAGCTTTTAGCGCAATCGCCATAGCTTGAGGTGCAACAACCGAATTTGGATAGCGACTGAAGAAAGGTTCCAAGTGTTCCAAGGCTTTGAAATCATCGGTTGTATAATACAGCACAGCACCCTCATAATAATGAATCTGGTCTTGAACGACAAAGACATTCTGGAAGAGGCCTTTCACTGCTAACAAAAGCTGTGCCGCTTGTGTGGGATCTGTCTTTATCAAATTATCAAGGCGCTCTGCGTATTTGGAAAACTCCTGAAGGAGATTCTGGTTGTCATTTTCCTCGATTAGTTTTCCGATTACTTCTTTCAAGCCTTCTCTGTCTTTTAACTCGCGTATCCGCTCAGCAATAATCTCTGCTTCTCTCTGATGTTTTTGCATCAGTTCCATTTCCATTTCCATTTCGCGACGGATTTCTTCCGCAAGATCTTTTTCGGAGAGTTGTGCAAACAGTTGTGTTGAAAATAGGAATAGAAATACAGAAACAAGGGTGAGCGTAAAAACTCTAATACTCTTACTCATAACATAGCTCACTTTATAGGTATCCAAAGTTCAAGTTCTTTCAAAGTTAGATGCAGGTACAAGACCTGCATCTTTTATAACCATATATATTCATAGGAAGTATGAATACGACCCACATTTTGGGTATACCGCGATTATTGTCCGCTGGCTTCCCTTTCAATTTCCTGCAATTGTCTTCTTAGTTCTTCCAGAACTTTCTGAGCCTGTTCTCTGGATTCACGAAGTCTCTTCAACTCTTCCAAAAGATCGTTTGCAGACGAACCTGTTGACTGGCTCTGCCCCTGACCAATTTGTTGCTGGCTTACAGATCCAGGAACTCCGGATACTTCACTATCAGGAAGATAAGGTCTTCTGCGAGCATCGGCATACTTATCAAAGACATAAGATAAACCTAGGGCAATACGGTGATTTGGATTGTTGGATTTCAGGCTCTCTTCAAAGCCAAGATATCCCAGCTTCGCAGAGAAATTGTTCCAAGTATATTTTACACCCAGATTGATGTTGCTACCGTCAATTTCACCGATAGTGACGATACCAGGATAGGGACTAAACTCCACGCTGGCAAATAATCCTTCAAATTGTTTCGACCTCACAACCTGACCGACAAACCTGTTTCTGCCAAAACCACCACTTACCACTGCAGAAAGCTCTGGTATCCCGAGAAAGCCCCTGACGACGGTTTGCTTGGAGAATGCTACATATAGTGAATTCCGCTCGTAGAAATACCTATCTGGGTTAGTCGCCAAATTACCAGTCGGGGGATCTTTTTTTACATCTGCACTGACAACGGAAAAGAGATTGTCTACCCCAATCGCTACCTGTGGAATGGAAGTGGTCTCTTCAATAACTTTTAGTTTGACGTTCCCAAAGAAAACATCATCACCGCCCAATAATCCAAGCTCGATTCTATTTAATATGCCCACCTGAAGCATTCCCAGGAAAACTGCTTCGAAGTCTGATCCTGACACACTTTTTTCTTTTCTTATATAAGACGTAAACTGAACCTTAGCTGCTTTATTTGGCAGAATATAGGCGTCTGGTGCTCTTAATTCTCCGGGTAATGTAAACGGATTTGCATCCAAGCAGCTAAACAAAGCTAACAGCGCAACTAAGCTTAAAATATATTTTCTCATACTTCCCTCCACCTCTCGGTGTTCTTAATCTCATGTCGCAAAGATATTGTTGACTTTTTTCCCGTCAAGCGTTTTTTTGCCGTATGAAAAAGATCAGCCCGCGGGAATTATACTTATTAGGTGAGAGTTTTGCTGTCACCTACCTGATAAACAAAGGCTATATTGTTCTCGACACAAACTATAGCTGCCCTCAAGGAGAGATTGATGTGGTCGCTCAAAGGGAAAACTGTCTGGTTTTTGTCGAAGTAAAAACTCGTAGAAAACACTCTATAACTGAAGCAAAAAGCAGTATCTCACATACCAAACAAAAACGTCTCAGCATCACCGCACAGTACTATATTAACCAAAATCCCCAATCAGACAACCTGAATACCAGGTTCGATGCGCTAATCCTTTTTTACAATGACATCGAAAACAGCTTTACAATCCATCATTTGGAGAATGCATTCTATCCGATAATCGATTCCAATTATTAATATCTCAGCTTTGTAGTATCAAAATCTGTTCCCAGATATCTCTGCCAGTCAGGATGGCTGAACTCCATATCATCATTTACTACGTATATCAGCTTGAAGTTACCACTCATCTGGATGTCGACGAAGACATACACAGCGCTTCCTTGCCGAGGATATCGCCATATCTGATAATCCTTTCTTACAAAGCGAGTATCATCGCCAGTCTCATCCTTTTCTATCTCTTCCGGCTGTCCCTTACGGATGTATATTCTTCCCATATCTGTAGTCCAGCCTGGGGAGAAATGAGAGAAGTAACGATTTGCATACTGAACTCTATCGTTAATTGTATCGACCATTGCTTGGGGACTCATACCTGCTGAAGTACCGAGTACCTGCCAAAACTGGCTAATGTATCTTCTCTTTGCTTCTCGATTCATTGATTGCCAATCTGAGGGCAATCTTGATGCCAGGAAATACTTCATCAGGTTATATTCTTCATCCGGATCTGCGAAGATAAAATACATCTGTTCCGTCTTTTCCGTTACCAAAAATTCAAACAGCCGACTCTCAACCTTCTCATTATGATACACAGAAATTGAGCCATAGTACATACCCGGATCCAGATCCTTGAGCGGAAGTTTGAATGATCTTGTCTCAAACTCATACTTGGGGCTTACCTCAAAGAGTTGATCCAGGATTATATCTTCGCCCCGCTCGAGCATAAGCACGATTGTCAGTTTGTCCTTCTGATCCAAAGAAGGAGGGTATAGCTCGTAATAGACATATATATCTTCATGAAGGTCTTTGGAGAAAATCAGGGAAGGTTCGGTATTGTACAATAGATTTCCCCGCTTGAATTTACTCATGAACGTAGTAGTATCTGGGACGACTGAGCTGCATAGTTCAATGTCACTGATTAAGGAGTTAGATTGGAGCGGATCAATATCAAGAGGCCAGGTGAATACTTTCTGGGAATTGATATCAGTTGCCTTGAACTCGATCTTATACCTTTCGGATCCCAACAACAAGCTTATCCTGTTCAGGTATGACTTTCCGGATTGGGTTGCATCGTATTTGTTCCGTACTCCGATATTGTCCTGGACACTCCGTTCGTAGATCAAGCTATCAGAATTGCTAACAGATACTGTTATATCCAATTCGGCAAAAAAAGCACTTTTCTGAGACAGGAAGATCAGATTTCGATAGGGGATTTGATAATCGATGTTTAGTATTGTGTTGCGATCTTTGTCCAAAAACCGGTTCACGTCTATAAACATAATGAGCTTCTCGGTAGAAAAGCACGCTCCTGTTGCTATCAGCAACACTACAAGTAGGAATGATTTCTTAGTAATCATAATACTCTTCTTCTTTGTTTTCTAGTCTATAATCTCCATATCCTCGAGAATCGACGAATACGAATCTTTTGTTCAGATGATAGTATTGCCATACAATGTAGGGATAGCTATCATTAGGGTGGTAGTTTGTTTGGATATCGTCGGGTATGCCAAATTTGACGTATATCCTCCCTCTGTCCGATTTCCAGCCCTTCAGCTTTGTATGAATGCCAAACTTCTCGTCCGCATACTGAATTCTGCGATAGAACTCCTCTCTGTTTTCATTTCTCTGTGTTCCAGGGCTGGGATCGTGTTTTAGCCAAAACTGCTCGATAGCTTCCGCATAATTGCTGCTTGGTATTCTTCGTATGGTGTTCCACTCATTTTGGGTAGTAATATATCGGAGTTGTTCGATCTGATCTTTCAGAGAATACTGGGATCCAATCCCAAACTGCGTTCCATAGAGGAATGGCTCAGATTTATACCGGATGTTGTCTTCGTAGTACAAAAGGTCTATCTTGCCAGGATTGGGAGAATCTTTTATCCAGTCCAAGACCAGCTTGTTAGTTGGCTTCAGATCCGAGTAACTCCTGCGTTGGTCACGCATGGATACGTGGATACTATCGACGACCATCGAAATGTTTTGATATAGATACAGCTCATCAAAGCCTTTTTTTATCTGCTCCTGTGAGCTTAGCAGATATCGGGTTCCTTCTATTTCACCGACAAGGTATGCATGGCCAATTTCTATCGAACTGATACCGATACTAAATGTCCTTTTGAGGGTTCTCCTGTCTCCAAGGGTTCTATTCCTTAGGATAAGATCCAGGCTATAATTACCCGCCGGTAGCAGATGATCGAAGGTTACAAAAAAAGCAGCAGAACCCAGATCTGCTACATTTTGAAGCTTCAGCGTTTCTTCGTGTCTCAACACAACTTTGTTATTGCTTCTGATTTCGATAGAAAGCTGGTACTCAATACGGCTTTGGTTTCTTTCAAAGATGATCGATTTTACTGGTATAAGGGTTATAAAATCTGTAGCAGCACCATGATGTTCTACGAGGATATCCACCCCATAAAGTGCCGAAAGACAAAAGCAGAGCACAAGTATAGGTAATAATTTCCTAATTCTATCCATCAATATCGATTCCGCACTCGATCCCCCGTTTGGAGCACCAATCGAAAAGCTCTTCATCTGGGAACAATGATCTATTTGTGGAGACCAATCTCACTTTTTGATGCGAACTTATTACAACGTCACAGCGGAGAGTAAACCGTCCATGAGATCGTGTTCTCCATTTTTGGAGATGATTTAGAAAACTATCATCTACCTTATTTACATCCACTGTAAGGATAATGCTTCCACCCAGATTATCCGAAAGATCATCAAATGGAATAACTTTCTTTGGGATTATGCGGAGCATGTTTTCTTCTTTTGTAGTATATTGGGAACGAGATCCATAAATAACATAGACCTTTCCGATCTGAAGCACAGGTAAAAAGCTATCCACGTCTCTGTTGAATAGAGAAAGCTCGAATCTGCCGGTCAAATCTTCCATTTCAATAAAAGCCATGAGTTTGTTTTTTACGTTCTTTTTCTTGATACTCGATACAATTCCCGTAATGATGACGTCTCCATTTGTTTTGGATGTATTTCCCGTCGCATTGCAATTTGTAATCTTTTGGATGAGGCTTCCGCATTCGAACAGTGGGTGTCCTGTCATATAAAAACCGAGGACTTCCTTCTCTTTTTCGAGTTGGTACAAATATGTCCATTCTTCTGCAGAGGGGAGAGGTGGATAATAGTCTTCATTATCGTCGCCTTCTGAAATCAGGTCAAAAAGTGAGGTTTGACCCTTTTTCTTATCCCGGAAATGGTTCGAGCTAAATGATAGCGCTTGCTCGATCACAGCCCATTTTTGGGCTCTGCTTCCTTCCAGATCGTCCATCGCTCCAGAGGCTACGAGACTTTCCAGCACGGACTTGTTGACCGCCATACTATCGAGGCGGGAGCAGAACTCAAAGATGTTTTTAAACAGGCCGTTACTCTCTCGTTCCTCGATCATGGCTCTCATAGCCGCATCGCCTACGTTTTTTATGGCACGAAATCCAAAGAGGATTTCCTTGTCGTGGACATCAAACTCACTCTTACTCCGGTTTATATTTGGAGCAATAATCTTGATTCCCATTTGCTTACAAACGGAGATTAGATTTGTAATGTCCGAGGAGTTATCTTCGATCGACAAAAGAGCAGCCATAAACTCGACCGGATAATGCGCTTTTAGCCAGGCAGTATGATATGCTATCAAAGCATAGCAAGTAGCATGGCTTTTATTGAATGCATACTCAGCAAATCGCATCCATTCCTGCCAGATTTTCTCTATGATATGAGCTGGAACTCCATTTTGAGAGGCACCTGCAGTAAACTTGGCATGAAATTTATTCATCAGGACATTGTCTTTTTTCCCCATCGCTTTTCTAAGGGTATCTGCATCAGCTCCACTGAAACCGCCCATTTCGCGGGAAATGCTCATTACCTGTTCCTGATATACCGTTACGCCATACGTTTCCTTCAATGCATTTTCGAGTAATGGGTGATCGTATGTTACCTTTTCGGTACCATATTTACGAGCGATAAAGCTCTCGATAAATTGCATCGGTCCCGGCCTGTAGAGGGCTACCATAGCGATCAGATCTTCAAAGTGATTTGGTTTGAGTTCGCAAAGATACTTCTTCATGCCATCGGATTCAAACTGGAAAACACCTTCCGTTAGACCTTTCGACAGAAGTTCAAAAGTCTTTGGATCGTCCAGTGAGACGGATTCGATGTCTATCTCTACATCGTGAGCAATGCGGATCATTTCGATGGTCTTGTTTATTTGCGTCAAGGTTTTCAGCCCCAGGATATCCATCTTCAGGAGCTTCAGAGTATCGAGCCACTTTCCTTCGTATTGCACCAGAATGGAGTTCTCTCCCTCTTTTTGGGTACCGATACTGAGGGGTACATAATCTGTCAGATCTCCGGGTGCTATTACCAAGCCTGCGGCATGGATACCGGTTTGACGTATCAAGCCTTCCAATACTCTGCTGTGTTTGAAAATGCTCATATACAGGTCATTACTCTGGATCAAGTCGGCAAATTCTTTCGAAACCTTGATAGCTTCGTCCAGCGATTTGATCTGGGAGGGAATGGTTTTTGTAATGGCATTGGCATCGACAGCGCTTACGTTTAAGACTCTGGATACATCTTTAATCACGGATTTTGGTCCCAGGGTGGAAAAGGTTATGATCTGCGTAACGCTGTTTCTGCCATATTTTTGGATGATATAATCTATTACTTTTCCCCTGCCCTGCGCACAAAAATCAATATCGATATCCGGCATGCCGATTCTATCGGGATTGAGGAAACGTTCAAAATACAATCCATACTTCAGAGGATCTATCTTTGTAATATCGAGTAAGTAGGAGATAATACTACCTGCGGCAGACCCACGTCCTGGACCTACAGGTACTCCTTGTTTTCTGGCATTATCGATAAGGTCTTTGACCACCAGGAAATACCCGCTGAAGCCCATTCTCTCTATAACGCCCAGTTCATATTCTATCCGGTCTCTTACAACCTCATCATATTCGGGATATTTGATTTCGGCAGCTTGCATGCACAGCTTGCGAAGGTAGTCTCGCATATCCGGATATTCTTCGGGGGTCTCCAAAACAGGTAAAAGGAAGCTGTCATAACTCAGCTCCAGATCTATCATTTCGGCAATTTTCAAAGTATTATTATACGCTTCCGGTTGATCTGGAAATATCTTCTTCATCTCGGCGGGAGATTTGAAATATAGCTGCGTAGTATTATATCTCATTCTACCGGGGTCGTTCAAAGTCTTCCCGGTCTGAATACATAGCAAAATGTCGTGTGCTTCAGAATCTTCCTGATTCAGGTAGTGGCAATCGTTTGTAAGCACGAGCGGGGTGTTCGTTTCATTGGCAAGCTCAATTAGCTTTGGTAATGCCAGTTTTTCCTGCTCCAGGCCATGATCTTGAATTTCAATGTAGTATTTGTCCCCAAAGATGCCCTTGAACCATTCCACTGTCTCTTTGGCTTGCTTGAATCTATCATTGAGTAATAGCGAAGGAATCTCTCCTTTGATACAGGCGCTCAGGCAAATCAAGCCATCCGAATACTCGCGGAGCAGGGATTTGGATATCCTTGGTTTGTAATAAAAACCATCTATGAAAGCCTTTGAGGATAGCTTCATCAGATTCTTGTAGCCAGTGATGTTTTGCGCCAATAACACCAAATGATATCGGGTGTCATTTTTATTCGCTTCATCGTCCAGATCGCTATTGATGATGTAAGTTTCAATTCCGATGATAGGCTTTATCTTGTGTTTTCTTGCAGTCATATAAAAATCTATGACGCCATATAGATTGCCATGATCTGTGATTGCCACGGCTGGCATTTCATACTCACAAGCGAGCTTGATCATTCTATCGACCCGGCAAGCACCGTCTAATAAACTGTACTGTGTATGGTTATGCAGATGCACAAAGGACATTCGATTACTCCCGATTAGCAATGTATTGATTCCATTTGAAAGGGGTTATTTTGTCAAAGGATAATTCAGGTTTGTTTATCGTACGCTGGCTAACATGCTGAATAATAGTCCCATATAGGATACGTAGAAGCTGCAAAATCTGCAAATGGATAGCAAAACCGAATTTCGTCATTCACTGCTTGAACAGGAATCCATGCACTCTACCAATCGGTAGTTTCCCATAGTATCCTGTCATTGCTGATGCTGACAGCTAACTTTCAGATAAGCTCACGGGATCAGTTGCTTACGCATCGCCACTCTATTATCAGGATTTAGCCCTATTTCTTTTTCTGTTAACAAGATATCAGCGAGAAAACCCGGCATTTTCTCCGTTTCGATTTTCAGAAAGCCTTTCTTTTCGTACCATGGAGCATTCCAGGGCAGGTGGCTGAACGTCGTGAGAGAAACCCATTGAAGATTGAGTTTGATAGCTATCTCTATCACCTTATCCAGCAACGCCGATCCTATTCCCTGTCGCTGAACACGAGGAAGCACATCAATCTCGAGTATATGCAGATAATGTCCTTTTTTTTCAGTAGCAACAAATCCCACAGGTGTATCACCATTTTCGATTGCTACCAGTAGCAGCCCTTGCTCGAGAGCTTCTTTGAGTACTTGAATTGGCATGGCTTCCGATCTAAGGTGTTCCGGGAGGTCTTCAAAGCTGCTTTTTGATGCGGCCTCAAGCTCTATCTCTGGTAGAACTGGAATGTGTTCTTCTCTTGCATGCATTAGCTCAATCATATTGTTCCTCTTCATCCTTCTGTATCATATTCTGATCCTGGATCTTTGTTGTACGAGCGCTCGCTGTAGCGCTAGTAGCGTAGCTTTCCGAAGCTACTTATTTTCGGAGGATCGGAATCCTCCGCTACCTGGTAGCGTAGCTTTCCGAAGCTACGGATCACAAAATACATCAAAGCTGGTATGGATCAACAAAAGATCGGAGGATCGGAATCCTCCGCTACCAAAACTCATATTTGGCATGTATCACACCTATATCAAGCGTATTCGTGAATACACTTGATATACGCTTGATATAGGCTTGATATACGCTTGACTGTAGTGTAGGATTCCGATCCTACAAAGTGACAGTCTTGCACTGCTCACATGGAGAATCACATGGTTATCGGACTATTCGCTCAATTCGGCTACAAAGATCAAATCGTTCCCATCCCAGGAAGGGGAGAGGCTGCTAAATCCTTTGATCCGCTTTCCTTTGAACTTACCGGAAACCAAGCGCTGGGTTATTCCGGTTTCCAATTCCAACCTGTAGATACTCTTATCTTTTGTGTAATAGAGTACATTCGCTGCCCTGGACATGGCAGAGCATCCAGTTCCGACCAATTCTTTCCAGTTCATTGTCTGGTTATCCCGGCAAAAAAATGTACCATTATTGTAGTATCCCTGTTGTTGTTTGAAAACGGTGATAAATCTTTCATCGTAGCTGAGTCCGATTGCCAGATGGTAAAACCAGTTAAGCGGATACAATTCCTGATTGCCTGTGTTATCGATGTTTATCTTGTAAAGCGCAGGCATGCTTTGATAATTGTTGCTATTGAAATAGGGAACATAGTAAACAGTTGCAAAACGGGGGATATATATAGCTTCGGAGCCATAGGTGCTTGCAGCATCAAGACTGATCAGTTCTTGAGTCACGAGGTTTTGGACGACGGGATAGCCGGTACCATACAAGGCAGTAAGGCTTCTGATCATCGTGAGGTAATTTCCATCTGCACTCAGCATTGGGGAATGAACAGCATAGTCCAGATTGGGGGTGAGGTTTTCCTCTGTTTTGTTTACCAGATCGAATTTGTAGATCGAGCCTTGTTTGGAATATAGGATACCATTGCCATCTATCGTCAGATATGGCTTGTCGCTGACATAGCTGGGAGATATGAATCCGCTGATGGGTCTGAAATTGTCAAAGCTTGGATCTCCTTCCCACAGATAATCCCGGTATAACAGAACCTTGCCATTCTGTAGCCAATGGATCTGCGTATTAGGATAGCTGAGAACTCCTTCTAAGGGCTTTTGAAGCAGGTTCGAATTGCCATTTACGTCAATCCGGCAATAGTATTGCTGGTAGGTCACCTCTGGTTTCAGGTCTTCAATGAGGTCGGCGATCAATATCCCGGTGATGATCAGTCCGCATGAGCTAAAACTGAGGCAGACAAGCAGAAGCAGCGCTGTCACAACAATTCTAATCATTGTATTCTGCCTTTACGCATAGCTTTGTAGCATTCCAATTGGGAGCAAAACTTAGGATCTGGCTCAGTTTCTTGTCGTCCACTCCTTTGGCAAAGGCCACCCGATTGACTTGGTTTTCAAAGTCGTAATACATTGCCTTATCATAGGTGGAATAGATCAAGGCATTGGCTTTTTTGGCGACATAATATCCATAAATCTTTTCTACTGTCATCCAAGTATCATCAATGGTGTCTTTGATGTATATAAAGGTAAGATACGACATATTATTGCCGTTCACGATGATGAAACGGTCGTCGTTGCTAATGGTAAGATTATTATCTGGGGTAAATGATTTTTCGAGTACAGAAATCGTATCCGAGAGGCTTGCAGACCACAATCCGGCACCCGTCAGATAGTATAGCCTTTGGTCTGTGCTGCGAAAAACCGCTTTTTTGGCTCTGGTAGTGAGGGACGGATATTCGTGCATTATACCTGTGTTTTGATCCAGAACACAGATGATGTTTGTGATTGCATTGATGTTGTTTACGAAGCTTAGATATCTGTCATCATTGCTTAGCTGGGGGTTGATATAGTTCTGGTCGTATCTGCGGGTAATGTTTTCCAACCCGGATCCCTCAGTATTTACTCGGTAAATATCTCTATTGGCGGAGAAATAAATCCAGTTGCCAGTAGTACTGAAATCCAAACTTGAATCCTTGTTCAATGACAGGGTATCGGGAATAAGTTGCTTACAAAAGCTGAACTTCGCATCAGTCTTGTAGAGGGAGTATGCTACTTTGATCAGCTCGTCGGCTGCGGTATAATGGTAAATCCCCTGGGCTTCAAAAGCGTTGCCAAGATATCGGTGGGATATTGTCTTGTTTGTAGTATATGCTTCTATTCGATACTGTGATGAATACCCAAAATTACATGTGAGAAATAGAATCGGAACACACAAAAGAACTATCAATCTGATACTGCGGCAAGCTTTCATCACTTCTCCCTATGTATCCAAGGGTTTTAATATTAAACAGAATACACAACTCTCTATTTCCAAAAGTTTGTAATAGTTGTCAACGCTTTTCTCTATTGGTAATCTGGATTTGTTTGATGCCAGAGGATGATTAGATCTTGTATGCGATTCCAGTATTGGTTTCCCAGGGCTTCTTCAGAGTATAATCCATTACTTCGCGATTGTATCCCAAAATATTATCAGGTACGAGCGAAGCATATTCATTCAGCACCAGATACTTGCGGAAGGGGACAGACATTTCGACAGAGGCAGATTCAACGATTTTGATCCCTCTGGCGACGGTATCGGCATCGGTGTATTGCATTAGGTTTGTGTTGCAGATCAGTTCAGTAATTTGGAGCTTGGACGAGAATTCCAGCATCTCTTTCATGGTCAGGATTTCCTCCACAGTTTGGGTGAAAGGACGTAGAGTATTTATCACAAATATCATCTGGTAGCCGCGTATATTGGCAGCCTCAACAAATCTGCCGAGGGTTCTGCAACCTGCAGGATCACCTCCGACATCCAGGATAACGGTTTTATCATAATTATCGATAGCACCTTTGATCCGGGGGGATATCATTGGTAGATCCGCATGCTTGAACCCACCATCGGGGGCAATAACTTCGATACCTATCCTGGCAAATTCGTCCCGGACATCTCTGGTACGAAAATACGGATTTACGACATCCATATCGGCAAGGACAACGATCTCCTTGCTATCATTCAAGCTTTTGCTCAGGTGTATGGCATATTCACTTTTTCCGCTTCCGTATGCTCCGATGATGATAAATAGGTCTTTCTTCACAAAATACTCCTGATTTGGGCAAAGCTGTGATAGAAGCCATCGGCTTCGGTTTTGATGATCTCATGATGTTCGATGCTATCCTGATCGAAAATGGCAAAGACGTCCATCCCTGCAGCTTTTCCGGCTCTTACACCACTGAGTGTATCTTCGATAACCAGGCAATCATTGGGAGTAATCTCAAGCTCTTTCGCAGCTTTGAGGTATATGTCCGGAAATGGTTTTCCCAGCTTGACCTGTTCTCCGGTGACGACTGATTCAAAGTATTGCCAGATGCCGTTACGGCTCAAGACCTTTTGTGCCAGGAAATGGGAATTGCTGGTTCCCAGCCCTACTTTGATCTTCTGCTCCACGAGGGATTCGATAAATTCACGGGCTTCGTCTTTTAGTGGGATGTCTGTTTCATAGTGATGGGTCACCATCTGCGTCCATTCCTGCATGATACTATCCACGCTGTCTTTTAGCCCAAAGCGGTCTTTGAAGTATTGTGCCGTTTGGACAAAGCTATTGCCCATTGGTAGATGCTCAAACAGATCAGATGGAACACCTATTCCTCTTGAACCGAGGAACTCGGTATCTACCTGTCGCCAAATCTGCATGGAATCGATGAGAGTACCATCGAGATCGAAGATTACTGCTTTGTATTTCATATGAGGTCACAGGATTTGAAAGGTGAGATTTCGTCAATAAAATGAAAAGACCTATGCCTAATTGGGGTATTGGGTAGCGCTTCTTACACAAAAGAGTGGTGGATGAGTATGGAAGAGTGTTTTTGTGCTTTCAGACAAGCCGACGACACAGCAGTATGGTTATTGGGGGGAGGTATGCTCAACGTTCTTAAAAAAATGGAGCGGGAAACGGGGGTCGAACCCGCGACATCAACCTTGGCAAGGTTGCGCTCTACCACTGAGCTATTCCCGCTTTGTAAATTGGTACCAGAGGCCGGACTCGAACCGGCACGGGCTTGCACCCGAGGGATTTTAAGTCCCTTGTGTCTACCTATTTCACCACTCCGGCAAAAAATGATGGAGGCGACACCCGGATTCGAACCGGGGATGGAGATTTTGCAGACCTCTGCCTTACCGCTTGGCTATGTCGCCCTGCACACTATAAAAAAATGGAGCGGGAAACGGGGGTCGAACCCGCGACATCAACCTTGGCAAGGTTGCGCTCTACCACTGAGCTATTCCCGCAATTCCATGTTTGTTCACATCAAAAAACACCCGTATTTTTGTCAATCAAAAACATCAGCCTCGCTAAATATCTCTGCTGTAAATCTATATAGCCGGGATTCCCGGTCTTTGTATGCATCTTTGTATAATCCCGCTTTGTGGCATACTTGCTGCAAAAAAGTGTCCCTGTCCCAGTTCCATTCAGTAGCCACTTGGGGCAAGAGCAATCCACTACCCAGGGGATTTTCGATATAAAGACCATCTCGACCTACCACTATATCAGCAGGATCGGCAACCGGCATCAGCTCCGATAGTAACGAAATCTCGAAGGTGATATCCTTTAGCTCGGCTTCTGTGACAGGCCTAAATCTGGGGTCTCGGAATGCTGCTGCTCTTGCCATTTCGACGATACTTTCACCGATGCTCTTGTATACCCGGATATATCCGATGCAACCCCTGAGTTGGTCTTTTTTGTGCAGGGTGACGAACAGTCCAAGCTTTTTCTGAAACGCTTCATCCTGTGGTAGGATCAGCTTTTCCAAGCCAAGCTGCGATGATACCGCAGATCTGGCAAGCGACAGTAATTCTTGTTTCTGTTTATTATTCATCGAGTACCTCAGATACTTATGGCTGCGGACAGGTATCCAACTACCTGATCATTGGCTCCTGAAACCTTTCCCGAATGAGTATAGTTCAATATCCGGCAACTGGGGTTTCGATACAGTTTTGCCAAGTGTAACAAACTAAGTACTCCGCCAAACCCGCAGGCTTCGCAATTGCCATTGATAATAGCCTGTGATAGTGCGGCGGGATCGATATCCCGAACGTATTTACAGAACTGTGCATCCAGCTTTTCTGCCTTATCAGAAGGACGGTAGTGAGAAAGATCGGTAGAAACGACGACAGCTATTCGTTTGTTTGCCTTGGCAATGATATCAGATAGCTGCAGAGCCAATCTATGTGATACCTCTTCACACTGATTACCGATCATGATGGCATTGATCGGGATTCCATCGAAGTATTTTTTAATGAAGGGAAGCTGGATCTCCATTGAATGCTCGTTTTCATGATACCAGTTATCTATTTTTCGATTTTCGCGCATCTGGATCATCTCGTAGATGGCGGGATCGTATTCGATCTCTCCAAATGGTGTTTCATAACGGGTAAATGGAGATAGGCTAAAATCGAAACCCTCACCACGATGAGAAGGATGGAGGATGATAAAGCTTTCGATCTTCTGATCCAGGAGCCGATGAAATCCATAAGCTGCGCAAGCTCCGGAATACATGTATCCTGCATGAGGGACGATTACTCCCAATACGTGTTCCCCTACATAGGAGGTTTGGATAGCGGAAAACCAGTCGTTCATATCCCTTGCGAGTGGTTCTGCAAATCTCGGATAAAAGCTGCCGGCAAATTTCGTCTTTCTGAGCATATTAATCCTCTGTATTTTGGTTGATCAAGATCAGGTAGTTCGCTATTTTGCGATTCTCTTTGTGATGGCGATAAGCATTAAGATCATCCACTGGGAATGGACTGATGACTGCTATTTTCAGTTTTGGAGAGCGGAGCAAGACCCTCTGGACGGTACCCAAATAGTATCTGCTGTGAAAGTCTCCATTAAAATGGCTCAGCTTCGATTTGGGATTGGCATTCATGGCAGCTACGATGCTTTCTGCCATAGTATCATCTTTGAGGCATTGAGCATAATAGAGCCTCTGATACATTGCTGCATCACCCGGCATTCCGTGTGCTGATCCGGCTTCCATAGTCTCAAAAAACAGATCTCGATATCTATCGTCAGGAGCATTTACCTCCCTGGCAGAATAAGCTCTTTCGCGCTCAGTAAGGCTATCATAAAAGCCTTCCACATTGCGCACTGCTCTTCCAGCCAGATACCTGGGTATGTTTGCAGCCAAAACCGATAGTCCCATTGCTTTGGAGTATTCAACAAGTGGGCGATAATCGGTAGGATAATTTTGCCAGATTCTACTATTGAGAATGAACTCCTCTTCATCCATTTCGTTGTTCAAATACATGTCCAGATACTCCTGGGTGTCACGCTCGAACATTTCCATGGAGACTATCAGCTTGGGGCGCTTTTGGTGTAATAACTGAAGGACTTCGAGCTCGAGCTTGTGGATGGTTTCGTTACCGTGGAACTCTCCAAAGAACACGAGATCATACTTAGCAAGATCATTTGCCATTTTGACGATATCGATGGCTTTGCCATTCTTTGTATTAATCAACCGATAGTCTTCTGCCCAGAGGCTACAAAGCGCTGCGACCATAATCCATATTGCAATGATGTATTTCATTTATGCTTCCTTCAATCCGCAATCTCGAAATCCAGTTTGCCAGAATTGGTAAAACTATCAAGACATTTCTTTATCTCATCCAGAGAATCGTCCGGGACATAGGATAAAAAGCGAATCGACTGGTCGTACTCCGCATTTTGTACCTGTGCTCCCAGTGTCTGCAAACGATATTTGACTTGCTCGAAGAGGCTGTAATCACAGCTAATCAGGATCTGCCTCAAGACCTGAAACTCGATCTGTTCAGCATCAGCCAGGGCTTGTTGAACGATTCCGCCATAGGCTTCGATCAAACCTTTTACTCCGAGCTTTATTCCTCCGTAGTATCTGGTAACGATAGCGAGTACGTTTGTCATATCAGCCCTGAGGAGTGCATTCAGGATAGGCTTTCCTGCCGTGCCTCCCGGTTCTCCAGCATCGGAGTAATATTGGATTTCCTGCTTTTTACCGATGATATAAGCGTAGCAGTTATGAGTAGCGTTTGCATGTATCCTGGCATTTTCGGAAATGAGATTTCGAACCGCTTCTATTCCATCGATCTGATGCAAATAACAGATAAAGCGGGATCGCGATATTTTAAGCTCGAGTTCTGTGTCCTTGCTGATGGTTTTTGGCATTACTTCACCTTTGGGATGTCTTTCCAACTGGTAGTGTATCTGGGAGACAGCTTTGCCCTTTTCATTTCCCAGTCTTTTTTTATTCCTGAGCTTGCGAAGAACAGCGTATCCTGCCCAGTTCTTTTGTTGATTTTGTCCATCGTGGTCATCAGTGTTTTTCTGCGGTCATCCAGATAGTTCGTCTCCATAAAAGACAGGGGTACATCCTCTTCCCGGATAATATCGGATAGCATGACACCCGCTTTTTTGTATTCAAAGCCATTCAAAAATACTTCGTCCAAAAGCTCGAGGCTATGTTTGATCATGTCTGGCGTATATGCTGTGGGCGGGAAAAGGGTCGTCGAGGCAGAACTATTATACTGCGGACCTTCCTTGAACCGGTTGGTATTCAAAAACACCATCAGATGACCTGCTACACAATTCTGACGCCGGAGCTTTTCTGCTGCCCGGGTAATGTAAGAGGACACGGCTTCTTCCAATTCGGCATAGCTCAACACTTGTTTACCAAAGGATTTGGAAGTCACGATGCTTTTCTTTGGGGATGGGGCTTCATCCAGATCGACACATGAATAGCCTTGAAGTTCCAGCACAGTTTTGCTCCCTACTTTTGTCATGTAATGGCTGATGAACTTATCGGGAGCATCCCGGAGCTGGGTGGCAGTTTCAATCTTGTTTTGACGCAGGAATTTATCGTATTGTCTTCCAATTCCCCAGATATCTCCGACCGGGATGGTTTTCAAGACTTTGTCGATCCGATCCTTATCGAGCATATTGAATACGCCATTGTATGCAGGATACTTCTTTGCCACGTGGTTTGCAATCTTGGCAAGGGTCTTTGTCTTTGATACGCCTACTGATACGGGGATTCCTGTCCACTTCATCGTAGTTTTACGAATATTAGCCGCATATTCCTCCAAGTCTCTTATCCTAAAGCCGTTCAGGCGGATGAAAGCTTCGTCGATGGAATATATTTCGATCTCTGGAGAAAACATTTCCAGAGTCTGCATTACCCGATTGGACATATCGCCATACAGAGCATAATTGGACGATAACAGGGTGCCCCCATGCTTGCGGATAAGTGCTTCATACTTGAACCCGGGAGATCCCATAGGAATCTTGAGAGCTTTGATTTCGTTTGAACGGGACACGATACAACCGTCATTATTGGACAAAACAGCAACCGGCTTTCCTATAAGCGCAGGATTGAATACCCGCTCGCAGGATACATAAAAGTTGTTGCAATCCACCAATGCGATAATCTCGTCACTTGGCAGTCCATTTGAGTTCAAACTGAACCTCCTCTACACAATTGATACCACATTGTATGTTATGTGTGGCTTGTCAATCGTTAAACGGCATTCACCGACTCAACTATATTTCAAAAGGCAAGTCCCCTCAGTAGCGCAGGATTCCAATCCTACGTGAATCAATGGATATCAGAAGGTTATTTTTTACAAACGTAGAGGAAGCCAAGGGCAAAAAGGCTGGGTAAAAGCTGGGGAATCTTCAGATAATTGATCATATCACCAATCAGCTGAAAGCGCTTCCATTGCTTTTCGTTAAAGCTTTGGGGAAAATAGTAGTGCTTCGTAATAGTTGTGAATCCGCTCTCTGCCAGTAATCTTTCCAGTTTGGCTTTTGAAAACAGGCGGATATGCTCCGAAAACAGCTCCTGATTTTTGTGTGCCACATCCATTATGTCCACAAATTCACCCGCCAGGAAGTGGATCCGGTTAAATACATTGAGGATATTTGGAACGCAGACGATTAAGCTCCCATCGGGTTTTAACACACGCTTAATTTCCATCGTAAAACCCAGGGGATCCATTAT
This sequence comes from uncultured Candidatus Cloacimonadota bacterium, assembly GCA_964634275.1. GTDB lineage: Bacteria > Cloacimonadota > Cloacimonadia > Cloacimonadales > Cloacimonadaceae > CAZZCS01. The sequence goes on from CAZWIS010000001.1 coordinate 70,576, forward strand.
GTGTTCGAGGACATCGAGGCACATTATATTATCGAAAGAAGCACTGTCATAGGGAAGCCGGAGGCAGTCTGCATCAATCACTCTGGCTTTGATGCCTTTTGCTTTGGCTTGCTCGATAGCGTGGGGTGAGATGTCTATTCCATGCACATCATATTTGTTGACAAAGGGGGCACACATCATGCCGTCCCCGCATCCAACATCGAGCAAGTTTGAGCCCTTGAGCCGGAGTTTCAAAAGCTTTTCCATTTTCCAATCGGTATGAGAGCCGATTTCCAGCTTTCCGGTCTTCCAATAGCTTTCATAATAGGATTCAGTCATCAAAGCTCCATTTATATATAATAAAGATCGTTGAACGTGCCTTCCTGTATAACAAATCAGAGTGTTATCAGCCAATTTGAGCGCACAACAACCCACCACCCTTTTCGGATGGAGCGCTGCCCCATGCCCCGATTATTCAACGGTCTTTAATGGCATACGTCCACGCTGCAGTAAAACGGCTGATAGGTAGTGATGTGTTATCCCTCGGGATACGAAAGGGTCGCCAAGCTTATGAGTTTCTTAATGCTTCCAGAGTGGCTTTTGATTTGGAATTCTCTGTCCAGATAAAACTACCTTTCTCGCAAGGGAAATCAGTGCATTCCGCACAAGTCTGGTATTCCCGGGCAAATGCACAGGAACGTATCTGGCACACATTACAAAAGCCGATATGCCGCCCATCAGAAACACATCCATCGCAATACAGAGTTTCCGGATCGATGTCTTTGTTGTATTGCTCTTTGTAGTTCTGAGCCATCTTTTCCCTCATGGCGGAGTTATCTGTCTGAGTAGCAATATAGGCATCACAAACCTGACAATCGATACCACAGGGAGCGATTAGGTTCTTGTTTTGATTGCTCATTGGTTTATCCCCTCAACGCTTCAATAGCTTCTTTGGCTGACGGAACTGCATTGTAGAGAAATTCGTTTGTTTCACAGGGAAAATCCGGGCATTGGGAGCAATTGTCGTAGGAACGGGTAACCACGCAGGACCGTATCGGACATTTACCACACCAGCTAAAATGAGCCCCATCGCTCATACAGCCATTGCAATTGATGTCTTCCGCTTTTAATTCGGCTTCGTATTGAGCAGACCATTTGACGGCGATTTCTTCCTTACGTTTCTGATCGTTATCCAGAGTTGCCTGATAACACTCACAACCCGGACAATCCAAACCACATGCAGAAAGTAATGTTTTCATGTTTTTGTACCTCTGGGGAAATTATTTATATTCCTGATATTTTGTCAAATCCTATATTGGGATGTAGCTTAATCCAATCCTTCAAAGCCAGGAGGCTGCGCTCGGAGAGCATTTCCTTCTTCTTTTTCTTATCTCGAATCTTGGGTTCCAGCTCCGGTAACAATCCAAAATTGGCATTCATAGGCTGAAAACGTTTAGCGTCGCAAGACCTCAATCGGCGTTGGAGCTGTCCTAAGACTGTTTCTTCGGGGAGGGTCAGGACTCCATGGATCGATTGCAGTGCAGCCATCAAACCAAAGGCAATGGATTCTGTGTATCCCTCGACACCGCTTAGTTGACCTCCAATAAACACATCCGGCATACAAAGCAAAGATAAATCCGGTGATAACACCTCAGGCGCATTGATATACGAATTGCGATGAATCGAGCCAAAGCGAAGAAACTCGGCATTCTCGAGACCGGGGATCATCCTGAATATCCGCTTTTGCTCCGGGTAGCGAAGCATCGTCTGGCATCCGACCAGATTGAATGAGCTTCGGTATTCATTTTCCGTCCGAAGCTGTAATACTGCATATGGTTTACGTCCCGTTTTGGGGTCTTCGAGACCCATCGGACGCATTACTCCATGGCGGAGGGTATCTACACCCCGACGGGCAATCTCCTCAATCGGCATACAATTTTCGTAAAAGGAGAATTTGACGCTTTGGAAATAGTCGTCCTCAAACTCATGAGCTTCGTGCTTTTCACCTTTGATTAATGCGTCAACGAAGCTGAGGTACTCCTCTTTGCCAAAAGCACAGTTTAAATAATCCGGTTCGCCTTTGTCGTAGCGGTCTTTTTTGTAAACTTTGTCGTAATCTATGGTATCAGCACTTACAATCGGAGCGATAGCATCAAAGAAGTACAGGTGTTCGTCCCCAATCCTTTTTCGGATTGCTTCCATGATAGGTTTGGAACTGAGTGGTCCAGTGGCGATTATGACGATACCTTCAGGAATATCGCATTGTTCACGCTCCACAAAGCTGATGTTGGGATGGCTGCGGATCTTTTCCGTAACCTCTCGGGCAAATTGGATTCTATCTACGGCAAGGGCATGTCCCGCTGGGACTCTGCAGCTATCCGCTATTGGAAGCAGTTTGCAGCCCAGGAGGGACAGCTCTGCTTTCAAAAGTCCCGCCCCAGTATCCAAACGGGTGGATTTGAGAGAATTGCTACAGATCAGTTCCGCACACAGTCCGGTTTCATGAGCTTCGGTCTGAGTTCCAGGCCTCATTTCGAACAGTGTGACATTGAAGCCTCGATCTGCAAGCTGAAGTGCTGCCTCGGAACCTGCCAAACCTGCACCAATTATTGTGATGTTTTTCATTCGGTTCCTTTATCAGATGTTTGAGCCATTTGGCATATTGACTTTATTTGGGCAGATTTACCCGCAAGGTAGCCGGTGGAAAAAGCGATTTGGATATTAAATCCACCACTTGGAAGGGCATAATCCAGGATTTCACCGGCAAAATAGAGTCCGGGGCAAAGTCGTGATTCCATGGTCTTTGCATTCACTTCCTGTCGGGAAACACCGCCCGCAGTAGCCATGGCTTTTTCCCATGATTCGATTTTCCTGATCGAAAAAGGCAGAGCTTCCAGCTTGTGTACGAGCCTCATTCTATCTTCCTTTTTCAGATCGGACAGCTTATGATCCGGCTCCAGACCAATACTTTGCAGGATGGCTTTGGCAAAAGAAGCTGGAATAGCGAAGCCTTTGATGACACTTAACAATGCCTTTCCGGAGTGTAGCGTCCGTTGCTTTTGCAGCATAGATTCGGCGTTCTCGATTAACTTTAGCTCCAGACAATCACCCTGTTTCATAGAATGAACCAAATCTATGATACCGGGACCAGAAAGCCCAGTATGCGTAATCAGAACATCTCCTGGGTTGTCGAATCTCTGGTCTGTCCCGGCGATCTTGATCTGGAGCGGACGGATTGATATCCCGCTACATGAGACAAATCCAGAGAAGTCGCTGATCTCCACCCCACAGAGAGATGGGGATAGTTCCGTCACCTGATGTCCCAAGGCTTTGGCAAGATGATATGTATTGCCATCCGATCCAGTCTGGGGATAGCTCCTTCCACCACCTGCCAGAAGTATTTGCCTGGCATGGAATTCTCCCTTTGAGGAACAAACCCTGAATAGCCCTTTGTCATATTCAATCCCTGTTACTTTGGTATCGTAACAGAACTCCACTGCTATCGATTTTGCCACTGTCAATAGAGAGTCTCTGATATCCGAAGATCTCTTTGAAGCGGGGAAGACTTTTGCATCGTCTCTGATGAATGACGGACATCCATTTTCCCGGAAGAATCGAACGGTGGCTACTGGATCAAGAGTAAACAATGCTGGTTTCAGAAAGTTTTTGGCGTTTCCGCAACGTGCCAGAAATTCATCATGAGAGAGGTTGTTTGTGTAGTTGCACTGCCCCGAGCCACTTAAGAGCAGCTTCTTGCCGGCAAAGGAATTACCCTCACAGACCGATGCTCCCATCCCATAGGCAATGGCAGCCATCAGTCCCGCAGGTCCTGCTCCGATGATTAGAAATGGAATCGGTTCCGATATGCTCTTTGATTGCTTCAAGCCTTTTCCAGCCTTTGATTTGGATGTATGTCCGCCATACTATTCGGCTCTCTGATCAATTGGATTCATAGCTCTTTTCCTTGTCTTCACGATGTTCGAGGCGACATTTTGGGTATTGCAAGCTTCAGCCGTCATCCTCAAAACACCATAATCGAACGTTTTATTCACATACTCTGGCATCTTTCTCCCTATGAAACAGGTGTTATCATTCATTCCACCGTCCCAATAGTGAACCCTCTAATATCCGCTTTTGGGAGGTCAAGTAATTTTTGCTTTGGTGGGGCAGAAAACCGAGTTCTTGGGTTCTATTACTCAACAAGAAACCACTTCAATCACCCGACTGCTGATTTATGGGGCTGCTTACACTCCTCGCAACCGTGGTCAAGTCCCTTATGCTCAGTATGATAATGAAAGTACAGAAATCTTTAATGATAGAAGATCAGCCTGATCACACAATGAATGCAAAAGTACCTGTAACACCAACTCATTCGTTCAATACTTTCTATCAGCCTTGGATGAAGGCTGGGCTGGACTGGCATTTGAAGAGAAGCTCTATTTTAGAAGAGTAATTCTCCCGATTTCTTCAGCATTCCTGGTATTCAGTTTGTATAAGTATACGCCTGAAGGGCACTGACGCCCATTTTTATCTTTTTGATCCCAGTATAATTGTTGGGTGTTGGCATCAACGGAGTAGCTTTTAACTATTTGACCTCTAAGATTGTATATTTCCAGATTTCCAGATTGGCTTGGCAGCGGTTTGATCTGGAAACTAATCATATTAGCCATATGACAGGGGTTTGGATAAGCTGAAACGCTGGAAACTACTGTCTGATGATTTTGGTTTTCCTCTATTCCCACGGAGCCACCAATATCTCTAACGCATCTGACATGGTTGAAGGTATATAATACATCTCCCTGAGGTCCTTGGTACTGCGGATAGTCGGTGGGATTTCCGGTCTTGGGGTCGCTTCGTTGAGCTCCCGCTCCATGTACATCCATCAATGTATTGTTCATCAGTCCCTGGGCTTCTCCAAAGGCGATATAGACTCCCCGGGTGTATGGATTGGGGCCGTCGAGATGGCTGGTCGAAGTCCAGAAATATGGATATTGACCTGGATTACCATTGGGGTCGATGATCATAGTAGTTTGGAAGATGGGATTAATAGCAGCAGAATTGGTAATGCTGGGACAGCGAGTGTAATCAACAATGCTATGAAGCTCTTTAGCATTGGGTAGCCGCCAGTCTGCGTATCCGGCAAAGTTCAGGTTTTCTGCATAAGAAAGTGCATTTTGCCAGTCTCTGGGTACTCCATCATCGGATTGTTGCCACATAAGTCCAGTAGAATGGTCTGAAATGGTACCATCAGCATTGTCAATAAAGTCATTCACTCCATAGTTCGAATTTCCACGTACCATTCTGGCATAAAGCATGTGGAATTGAGAATTGTTGGTACCTGGTAGGTATAGGGGATATCCCTTGATTCTTCCGTCCACAAAGTTTACGCCGAAAACTGTAGAATCTGCCTGCATAGTGAGACTGAGGTATCTGGTGGAAGACCATGTTTGGGCATCAATCGGGCGCGGGTTACCCAGCGGTTGATTAAAATACAAAGTATCGATATACATTGTTATCGAGTTTTCACCACTGGATTGACCGGTAAACTGAATCAGAGAGTACAGTTCTTTGATTGTAGGCATTCTCCAATCCGTATATCCACCCAGACTTAGTGTATCAGCTTTGCTAAAAGCCTCATAAAATGACACTTTATTGCCCATATTCTGCTGCCACATCAATCCAGTTACGTTATCGCTAATTGTCCCATCTCCATTATCTGTATAGGAGGGTTCGTGCCCTTGGTAGCAAGCATCCTGTCCGTAGAAATCGGTACCTTCAGCAGGTGTATCAATGATTACTGTATTATTGTAGAATTGATGAATTCCGGTGTCCACGATTGGGTAAGTTTCAGCACTCAGGGCAACATAATACAGTAGTATTACCGCCAGGAATAGTTTGAACTGTGTATTCATGAGAACTCCTTGATCGTAATCAGTCACCAATATGGAGTACACCAAGAAATGCGGGTACTCTCCTTGAAAAGATAACAACTTATTCTATATATACCACATTCTGAAGGAGTTCCTGCATTATAAAATGTTTGGGATTGGTTGAAACGGCTCAGTGAATCATGCAAATCATGTACTCTTATCTAAGTGACTTATACTTTAATCTGCTACAAAATCAATAGAATATTCCATAATGAAATACACAATATACTAATTTGGATTTCGCAAGGTAACATTAGAAAACCGGTAGTGTATCTGTTTTGGCAATTGCAGATTTCACTGACTCTTTTCATGGACACTTATGGACTCTTAAAAAGACCATGGTTATATGCATTTTCACCCTTGGAGTAGGGCGTTCATCACTTCTTTATCAAGCCTTAATTTAGCCTTAAAAGTTAAGGCTTGATTAAGGCTTGATTAACGCTTGATTAAGGCTTACAAGTAGGAGCCATTCAGAAAATAATGAAAATGAAAAGCATCATGAAGGGCTATAAATATTTGCCACTAAGAAATCTGGAGAAGGTGAAAGCAGCCTCGGAACGGCTCGAACAGGTGATCATCGAAAAACAGGACTTTGAGAAGCTCATTGCCCGCTTTAATACACCCAATACCTTCTTCTACCTTGACCCGCTCTACTACACAAAGGAGCATCTATACGACAGAGAAGACGCAGATACCTTCAGCAAGCATGAAGAGCTTGCTGCCATCCTGATGCAGATCAAGGGTAAGTTTCTGCTATCCAACAATAACGATCCCTATACCACAAACCCCACCAAGGCTTCACCATTGATGAAGTCGAAGCGCAGTACACCGTCTCCGGTGCTTTCCAGATAGAAACAGAGCTTTTGATTAGGAATTATTCGCTCTATATTTCAATGTCTTTATTTGGAAAAACCTTCTTAATACTCTCCATTAATGTATCTTTGAATATGATAGGATTGATTGTTTCGAATATTAATCTGGTAGTTTCAGGTATGTCTAACTCCTTGTATAGTATTTCACCTTCAAACAGTGAGAACTTTACATACTCTTCATATTGATCGTCCCTCCAATATGGTTTTTCCCTGACATCATATTGGATACCATCAACTTCGATGCATAATCCAACCTTTATCCATAGTAACTCATTGTCCATGCGACACCTCATCAGTAAGGTTTTTCGTAGATTGAAAGCCCTAGTTAATCTGTCAATAGTAAAATGCCAGACCTAACCTTTAAACTCATCTTAACAACAACTGATGCCAATGTCAAGCTTGCCGAAGTCAAGCAGGAGGCGGAGTCCACCCAGTCTGTGGTGGAGAAGCCTGTTGCGGTTAAGATATCTGCCGAACACGCTCTTGCGACTATTCGTGATGTCAAGATCGCAGTCGATGGAGTGATCTCTACAGTGTCCGGACTGGTTAACTCTATGCACGATATGCTTGATGTTTCCTTGTCTCAGATACACAAGAATGGTTGTGTTCTGAGCAGGGAGGAGTTTTCCTCTATTCCATCCCCTTAAAATACCGCTTTGTTTTCAGCCAATCCCGTTTATCGTTTAATATATAAACATATTGAGGTGAACAAAATGGCAAAGATATTATTAAAGAATACTCCTATAAATACGAATGGTGATGTGCCCAAAGTCGGTGACAAAGTACAGAATTTCTCTTTGACAGGTGTAAATCTGCTGGATAAGAAGTTAAGCGAGTTTGAAGGCAAGAAAGTAGTACTCAATATATTTCCCAGTATCGATACGGGAGTCTGTGCTGCCAGTGTGCGTAGATTCAATCTGGAAGCAGCGAATCTGCAAGATACTGTCGTGCTGTGTATTTCGCGGGATCTACCGTTTGCCATGGGGCGGTTTTGCGCTGCTGAAGGGATCGAAAACGTAATAACTCTGTCTGAGATGAGATCTCGGGATTTTGGTGATAATTACGGATTGAGCATCATAGATGGTCCGATGGCAGGATTGCTCGCAAGAGCCGTGTTTGTGTTGGATGAAAATCAAACCGTTCTATATTCAGAACTGGTGGATGATATTATTCACGAACCGAACTACGATGAGGCTTTGAAGGCTTTAGTATAGATTTCTAATCCTGCGTCTGAATATCCGGTAGTTATGGATTACGACCAAAAGGAATATCAGGTCTGCCACGATTAGGACAATATTGATTGTGAATGCGTCCCAGGCGGTATAATAAGCGATACAAGGTATTAGAACTGAGATTAGGAATGCCTTGAAAATTATTATCCCGCCGGGGATTTTTATCTTTCGGAAAAACCAGCGGGCAATAGGATTTCGCTCCCGATTATAATGATTTGGCTTGAGAACCAGCCAGGTGGAATGGCCATCCAGAATATTCAGGGTCAAAAAAGCAATCGTAAGATATAGAGTAAAGACGCTATGATTCAGAAGTACCGTGAAGTTATCGACCAGAATCATAATTCCTTTACATAAGCGGGAAAATCTTTTACCACCAGTTTGTATATGGCTTCCGTTCCCAAGTCTTCCCAGGCAAAGACTTCGAATGAGATTACCGATTGCGCCAGTAAAGCAGCAGCTCCCCCGATTGTTACAAGATACAAGGCTTTGTGCTTTTTGATGGCTTCTATTACTGTGCTGTTACGTTCTCCTTTTCCAATCATTACTTTCAAACCCAGATCCAAGAGAGCAGGGGTGTAGATGTCCATTCTGGAACTGGTAGTAGGTCCAATACTGCCACATATTTTGCCTGGGGGGCAGGGAGCCGGACCACAATAATAGATCGCTGATCCATTCAGATCGAAAGGTAGTGGATCGCCGGAGTTTATCATTTCCACCAATCTCTTGTGTGCTTTGTCCCGCATTGTGTACAAAACTCCGCTGATGTAAACTTTATCCAGATAGCGTAGGCATTTGACATCATTGGAGGATAGCGGAAGCTGCAAATAGTGAGTATTCATAATTATATAATGACCGTATGATGCCTGTGGGCATGACACTGAAGATTTATTGCTACCGGGAGGGATGCTATATGGCAGGGGGCATACTGGATATGAACAGCGAAGGCGGTAGTATCACCACCCAATCCTTGGGGTCCAATGCCGCTATTGTTGATCGCCCGTAAGATATCTCGCTCAAGCAGGGTATATTCCGGATTTGGATTCTCGTATGATAGTGGCAGAAACAGCGCTTTCTTTGAGAGTAAGGCACAGCTTTCGAAATTCCCTCCTATGCCTATTCCTACTATCAATGGGGGACATGGATTGCCCCCAGCATGGATCACGGTCTGGGATACCAATTCGACAATATCGCCGGGTTTCGTACTGGGAGGTAGCATTTTGAGTATGCTCATGTTTTCTGCTCCTCCACCTTTTTGGGCTATCATGAGCTTCAAGTTACTGCCTTCTACAATATCATAGTGGATGACTGCGGGGGTATTATCGGCTGTGTTTTTTCTGCTAAATAGAGGGTCTGAGGCAATTGAAGCTCGTAAATAGTTTGCTTTCCATGCAATACTGATAGCTTTGTTGATAGCATCGGAGAGCAATCCCCCTTCGATTGACAGTTGATTGCCGATTTCGGCAAAGACCAGCGCTGTTCCAGTGTCCTGGCATAGTGGCAGATGGTGTGTTTCTGCCAGATCTGCGTTCTCCAGAATCGCTGTAATAATGTCCCTGGCAATTGGATTGGTCTCTGTCTTCAAAGCTTCCAACATAGCGCTTCTGACCTCGGGATCGAGCTCAAAACTGATCACTGGAATTACATCCAGGATAGCTTGGACTACCTGATCACAGCTAATAGTTCTCAGCTCTTCCTCCGTTTGAGTAAATATTTCAGTAGCAGATCGTTAAATGGTGTGGATGTCGTTACGGGATTGTATTCGATGCGGGCTTGATGGCATCCGTTTTTGATCGTTTCCGTAAACTCATGTAGATTTTGCTGGTATTCTTTTCGGATCTGCCAGGGGTTGACCAGTATCTTTTCCCCACTTTCAGAATCGATAAAGAGAGTCTCTTTCTTAAAATCAAATTCTTCTTCCATTTGATCCTGAATATGAAACACAATAACCTCGTGATGTCTGTTTCGAAAATGTTTCAATCCAGATAGGATGCGATTGGGATCATCGTAGAGATCAGATATCAGAATGATCAAGCTGCGTTTGCGGATAGATTCTGCAATCTTGTGCAGATTTGACAGCAAATCGGTCTGCTCTTTTGGTTCCAGATTGGTCAAAACTCCAAAAATCTGTGCTAAATAAGATCTGTACGCCTTTGGTGACAAGAGATTTGTAATCTCGTTGTTGAAGGTAATCAGGCCTACTGCATCCTTCTGGCCCATCATCAGCCAGGATAGGGCACCTGCCAACTGGGTGGCATACTCAATCTTTGCTATATCACGAGACTTGTAAAACATGGAACGGCTATGATCGAGTATTATATAACACCGCAGATTGGTCTCTTCCTCATAGCGTTTGACGTAGTACCTTTCTGTTTTTGCTACAATTTTCCAGTCAATATCACGCAGTGATTCACCAGGATTGTATTGCCTATGATCAGAAAACTCTACACTAAATCCATGATATGGTGATTGATGTAGACCTATCAAAAAGCCTTCAACGATCTGCTTTGCAGTTAGCTGAAACTTCTTCAGCTTTGCGATTGTCTCGTCTGTCAGCAATGCCATAGCTATGATTTCTTGGATTTGTACAGTAGCGCAAATGGGATAAGAACTACATATACCAGAGTCAGCAGAATCGGCGAAATGGTGATATCATTAAAGCTCATAATCAGATAGCCCAGTCCCAGTAGCAAGGTGGCTGCCAGAAGCAGGATATAATTGATGGATGTGAATCCGAGCCTGTCTTTTTGTTTTTTGGACATTCTTACTCCTTAATCAAACTTATAATGGAGAATCTCCATGGATAGAGATTCATCTGTTTCATCTCTTATTGCCCGATACTGGAAGCTTGATCTTCATGTTTATCAAAGACTCCATAGCCTTCTGGGCAAAGTCGTCGTCACCTTTGGAGGCAAGCTGTAGATAGTGTTGGGCTTTGTCAAGATCGTTTAAAGCAATGAAAATCATCCCCAGATGGTATGATATCTCGGATGGCATTTCTGCCATCTGCATCGGAATCTTCATGTGTTCGAGTGCTCTGTGAGGGTCGCCGGTCAGGTAGTAGTACCAGGCAATGCTATCCAAAAAGTGGGGGCTTTCGGGTTCGATATACAAAGCACTGGTGATGAGCCTTTTGGCTTCGTCAAAGTCCTTTCCCTGAATCAGATATGTATATCCCAAGTCGTTTAGAAACACGGCTTCGTCCGGATACTTCGAAATAGCTTCTTTGAGAGTGTCTATTCTCAAATCGTCATCACCTGTCGTATAATAAAACTGAAACAAGAATTCATATTCTGCCTTGGTTCCAAAGCCACGGTCCAAGAGATCTCTGGATAGTTCGGCTTTAGCTCTAAAGAACAGTTCCTCTTCTGCTTTGCCTCCGAGCAACTGACTGTAGGACTCGAAGTATTTCCTGATGATCTCATTGGGTATAAGCTCGATTCGAGCTTCAAAATCGCTCAGGAAAGCTCTGTCTATTACCGGGTTTGGATCCTTGGTTTCGCTTTCCCAGCGCAACAACCTAAGGCGGATGATGCTATCTATATCATATACACTAAAGAGTTTATCGTAGTAGTCTCCTCCGTGGACAATATCTCCTGATGAAAGCTGCTGGGTTATCAGCACCACGTAGATCTGGCTATCTTCTTTGGGATCTCCTGTCCATTGAGGTATTGCTTTTTCGATGGCATTCAAAGTTTGGACATCCATTTCGATAAACGCTATTGCTGCCAGCCTCTGGAGTAGCGTTACATCATTGATTTCCAGGATTCGACTCTTGTGAATCAGGATTTCATCATATTCTGAGATACTCATCGCAAAGTCGATATACTGTCGCAGATATTCGATATCATCGGGATACTTGTAACTGTTGAATACTTTTCTGGCTTGATCTATAGCCCCCAAGCCAAAAAGCAAGCGGAGAAAGATTTCGTCGGATTCCAGGCTGCGCTGGATCTCCCGGACTCTTTGAATGGTACTGATCGCCTTTTGGGGAGCAAGTTCGGTATAGAGTTCTGCTATGTAGATCAAGATACCCACATCAGTACCAGCCAGACTAAAGGCTTTATCAAGCGTACTTACACTATTGATGCCATTGTATCTCAGATCGTGAAAATACTGCACTAAATGATACTTTGCTGAGGGGAAGCGTTTGATGAGTTCGCTAATGGTCTCAGATAGCTTCGCTTTGTTCTGAGTATTTGTATATACCCAGAAGGCATTATTTAGCATATCCTCATCGAAAACGGTAGAAAACCTCAGGGTATCGATCAAAGCTTCCACCTGATTCAGGCTGATAACCTGGTACCTGGCAAGCTGAATGTTTGTTTCCAGGATTTTTTTCTTTAATGTGACACTGTCGGGATCAAACTTTTCTGCCATCCTAAATAGGTAATCCGCTCCTACGAAGTCCTCTGCCGCATAGTGATGGAGCGCTGCGGTGTATAGATATGCAGACTGAAAACCAGGCACACTCTGGGCTTTGGTTGGAACGTCCGCTTTGTTCCTGGAACAAGCTCCCAATATCAGGATACAAGAGCATATCAGCAGAAGTTTACGCACAAAACTCCTATTTTATCTTTATGCTCGAAGAGATCATAAATAGTTCCAGCATACTCGGGAGTTTATTCCCAGCGGGGAAGAACACGCTATTATCAACCAGATAGGCTCTTTTGCTGGCTTCATGCCAAAAACCATGAGCCTGAAAGCTTCCACCTATCATATGAGTCATATTTTTCCAGGGGCCGATTATTCGCCAGCCTTCAAAACCTGCGAAGCGATACTTTTCGATCCGTAGATCGGACTTTTCGATTTCATCACCCTCAAAGTACTTCTCACCGATCATTTTCCTGCGTGAAATCACCCATTCAGCATCGACCATATTCGTTTCCATATCTTCATAATACACAGAGATATACTTATCTGGTATTTCCCGATTTTGCATCCTGGCCCGGTATATAAAGGACAGGAATCTTCCCACTTGGTCATTTGAAAAAAGCCTGTAGTTTTCTGGAATCTTCATCGAAAAGGGGTAAGACTCGAAGAAAACGGGTGATATTACCTTTGTCATATACGCTTGATAGGCGAGCCTTTCAGTATACCTTTGGAGTAGGATCGAGAACATTTGATGGGATTGTAATCCAGCAATTTCCATCAGCTTTTGGGGATTCTCAGCTAAGACATACAGAACCAATTGATCCCTGACCCAGTGGTTTTTGGCAATGAACATATCCCCACCGCTCTGTTCGACTCTTTGGATGAACTCGGTAGTCAATGATTGTTTCATATACTTGGAAACTGGATCATCAGAACTCAGGTCACCAAAAAACACCAGATTCTTAAACTTGCTCAAGCTGCCAATTTCCTTTATATCTGCGTATTCGACGACAAAATACTTCTCGTTGTAAACTAAAAAGATGTCCCGTTCGATCGTGTTCCGAATGTGTGGTTCGAGATCTTTCCAGCTTGCCTCACCGCAAAATACATGAACTACGTTATCATCACCGAAAGCAATGGGCTTGGCATGATCGATTATGCTGTCGTATTCTGTATAACGAGTGTTTATCCGGTTTGATGGCTTACATCCGCTAAGAGCGATGATGAGGATTATTCCGAACAAAGCTATACGTTTCATGTTTTTCCTCCTGAAGTTTGAGGTTTAACTATGTAATTCAGTCCACTAATAATAGTGATTATGGCTACAATCCAAAACCAGGCGCGGATACAAACAACAACAAGCGGTGACACATCTGGAGTGATAGCCCATAATAACATTGCTACAACGATCCCAGCCATTTGCATTACTGTCTTTACTTTTCCAAGCTTGTCCGCAGGGATGACAATCTTGCGGTGCTTGTATATCTCGCGCAGGATCGTTATGATCAGTTCACGCAATGAGATGATGACGAAGATAAGCAATGGTAGTCTGTATGGTGGTAGCCAGGTTAATCCTGCTAATGCGGCAAGAACCAAAAACTTATCTGCGAGAGGGTCCATAATCTTGCCAAAATCAGAAATTATATTATACCGTCTGGCTATCGAACCATCCAGATAATCGGTAAAAGCTCCGACAACAAAGAGAATAAGTGCAATCAATATACTATTCCGGTATGGAAGGCAAAACACTTGCCAGACAAAAAAGGGCACTATCAGCATTCTGAATAGTGTGAGGATATTAGGTACGTTCCTGTTCATCTTCCCAATCACTTTTTGCTACAACGTTTATTTCAGGATCCAAGACCATCCGATATCTCCTTGAACGGATGATCAAAAGTGATGATAGGTTTACCAATGTGCATACAATCAGTTGCATGGCAAAGAATTTCCAGTTCGCTATAGTATCTATATTTGCTGCCTTTACCAGTCCAATAGCAATTGCAAGGCTGACAACTACAGGGACTAAAGTGAGGACAATTGCCTGATTGACGAGTCTGTTTTTGTATCGGATTTTATCTACTATGGAGTATGGATTTAGTTTTTGTCCCAGGAGGATGTTTTGTTCCATGCAGAGCTTTGAGAGTAGCATTAGCAAGAATGTGAAACATAGTACCAGTAAATTGGCAAACATAGCCATGACACGGTTCCGATTGATCTTTTCGGTCAAAACGCTGATGGCTTCTTCATGAGGTTCGATGTCGTCGCGATCGACAATCTGAAGTATTGCAGACATCGCTGCTATGCGCTGTTCCAAAGAGAGATCATCAGCTTTGAAAAAAATGGAAAGTATATCTGGGAAATAGTAGCGGGATATCTGTTCGTCGGAGACTCCCATACCCTGCTGTTCAGACACTCTCCGGGCAGCGTCACTTCCCTTTTCAAAAGCGAGATTTTCTATCTTATCAAAGCTTTTGATACTATCCCGGATCAAATTTACCCGTACGCTATCTTCGGCAAAGACTACGATAGGGAAGGTGGAATACTCCCTTAGCAAAGCTTGTTGGGAAGCATCAAAAGTATTATTCATCAGCATCCATCCTACCGTTAATGCCGATGCCATAATCACGAGTAACAAAAAAGCTATCTTCATTGATAATCCTTTGTGTCTATTAGCCACTTTGATATAGAAGACTCTTGGATAATGAGTACTATCATACCCTTCCCAAACTAAGGCAGTATATCACGTAGCGTTTGGATTCAGGAACAAAAAACATATTCAAAATGTCAAGTGAAGTCTTATCACAGGATTGTAGCATATCTTCCCGACGCTGTTCAGGATAGATCAGATAAGCCTTTCCAGATGGGTTAAGGGAGCGTTTTATCATTAGCAGCAGGTCTTCCATAGTGCAAAGTATCTCATGCCGGCTAATGTTTTTGAGGTAGGATGGACTCAGAAGACCGCTATTTTGCTTTTGCCAGGGAGGATTAGAAACGATCAAGTCATATTTGTTTAACGGATTGTAGGTCTTTAGATCAGCATTTATAGATTTGACGTTTACATTGCAGAGCAGGGCATTTTGCTCTGTCAACAGCGACATTCCCTCGTCTATCTCGACTGCCTCGATGATCCACTGCGGTCTTTGAAGAGCCAGCATGATTGATATGATACCACATCCACTTCCTGCATCCAAAACTCGCTTTGGACTTTCATCCTCCACTCTGATAACATGGCTTTGAAGCAAGGAAGGGGCATCACTGACTGGTTGGCTGCGTTCGTCCTGCCAGATGTGTTTTCCTTCGAAAGGCAAGTCCACTCTTCGCATTTATGCTTTTCTCCCATTGCTGTATAATTTGTAGAGTATGGTCACCATACTGCTGTAGGGATGATTGGTGTCAACCTATTCCATTTTAATGATTCACCACTATTCTCAGTACCAAAGTTTGTGTAATGGGGGAAAGCATGTGTATCGATACACTTTTTCCTTGACTAAACTGTGTGGTCTATTTCTTAGAAGCGAGTGTTGAACTTCATTCGGATTGTTCTGATATACCAATGGAATATTCGAATTAGTTTTGAGAATCACACCGCTGCTGGGCTGGTGTCCAAGCCAGCTATAATGCCAAAGAAAAAGGGAAAAGATGGAGTTTATAGACTATAAAAAGACCAATAACGAGCTTTGCGGACAGATATACGAAATTCGGAGGTTACTTTGACCTTGGGAAAAAGGAGCAGAGCTTACAAGAGCTGGAGAAGCTGATGCATGAGCCTGATTTTTGGAATGATCAGGCAAAAGCCCGCAAAGTGAGTAAGGATATCAGTATCCTTCGGGACGAAATTGAACACATCACAAAGCTTGATACAATAAAAGGCGATCTGGAAACCTACCTTACACTTCTGGAAGAAGAACCAAACGAGTCCTTGTTTCAGGAGGCTATTAGCCACCTAAACGAATACGCTACCTTTATTCAAAAAGCAGAAGTGTCCTGTCTTCTAAACGAAAAGTACGACCACAACGATGCTATAATAACCATTCACGCGGGTGCAGGGGGCACAGAAGCTCAGGACTGGGCAGAGATGCTTCTGAGGATGTATTCACGCTGGGCAGAGAAAAACAAGTTTGGATTTAACGTTGTTGATTATCTCAACGGTGACGAAGCAGGGATCAAAAGTGCCACAGTAGAAGTAACTGGAAACCTCAGTTATGGCTTGCTTAAGGCAGAAATTGGAGTACATCGTCTTGTGCGTATTTCACCCTTTAATGCCCAAAGCAAGAGGCAGACTTCCTTTGCCTCGATCTTTGTCTATCCGGAGATGGATGATGATATCGAAGTGGAAATAGAGGCAAAAGATCTCAAGATTGATACATACCGTGCCAGCGGTGCAGGTGGACAGCATGTAAATACGACCGATTCTGCAGTTCGCATCACTCACCTACCTACCAACATAGTGGTTAGTTGCCAAAATGAACGCTCTCAGATCCAGAATAGAGAGAAGGCTATGCAAATGCTGAAGAGCAGGTTGTATCAGCATTATGAAGAGCTGAGGGACAAAGAGAAACGTGATCTGGAATCCACTAAAAGCGAAATCGGCTGGGGTAGCCAAATACGCTCTTACGTCTTTCAACCCTATCAAATGGTCAAAGATCATCGGACAAATCACGAATCTGGTACTGTGGACAGGGTTATGGATGGTGATTTGGATGGCTTTATTTATGCATGGTTAAAACAAGTAGCAGCGAAAAAGGCAGATGGCAGTTAAGCAGGATTATCGGGATTTAGTTCCAAGCCTCGATCCACAAAGGCTACCTGCCCACGTGGGAATTATCATGGATGGTAATGGCAGGTGGGCAAAAGAACACAATCAACCACGTCTGTTTGGTCACCGGGCTGGTGCCAAATCTACTCGTCTGGCAGTCGAACTTGCCGTGGAGCTTGGAATAGACGTTCTGACATTGTATGCCTTTTCGACCGAGAATTGGTCCCGACCCAAAAGCGAAGTGGACGGGTTAATGAAGCTATTGAGGGAATCGTTGATCAAAGAAGTTCCAGAGCTCGACAAGCAAAACGTCCATCTATCATTTATTGGCAGTCCGGAGGGAGTAGATCCACGGTTTTATGAGGAAATTCATCAGGTAGCTTCGACGACGCATAAAAATGATGGCCTCTACCTCAATATCGCCTTTAACTATGGTGGCAGAATAGAGATTATTGAAGGTATCAAGAAGTTTTGTAGCGATCTGATGATGTCTTATTCCAGCTCGGATGAATGTGACAAGTTACATGAACGGATAGGGTCCTTGAATATCCAAAATTTTTCTGACTATCTTTATACCAAGGGTCTACCAGATCCGGATTTGATTATCCGTACAAGCGGAGAATTTCGCATGTCCAATTTCCTGCTCTGGCAATCGGCATATTCGGAGATATACGTCACACCGCTATATTGGCCTGATTTTGATAAGATTCAGTTCATCAAAGCCTTGATGGATTACCAAGGCAGGAAACGCAGATTTGGAGGCATAAAAAGTAAATGAACGAGTTAACAAAGAGGATTCTGATCGCTTTGATATTTATCCCTCTTTTATTGTGGATACTCTATCATGGGGCATTACCACTGGTTTTACTTTTTTTGGTATTTTCGGCTCTGGGCTTTTACGAGTACAAAACGATGATGACAAATGCCAATATTAGCATAGGGTGGTTTTGGATACCAATACACGCTATGCTATATCTCGCAATTGTTTATACCCGCTCTTATGATGTGTTATTGCTCTGGCTTGTAGTCTTTGTCATCATGCTACAATACCTGCTGGGGTGGGCAAAGAACCAGAGAATAGATCATGCTTTTGCCATCCTATTTGGCATGATCTACACGGGGATTTTTCCCGGATTAATAGTCCGGATAGGATTGGATTATTCTGTTCAGAAAATTTTACTTGCCTTGATTCTGATGATATGGATAGTGGACTCGGTAGCGTATTTCTTTGGAATGAAATTCGGTAAACACCGCAATGTCACAGCGATTAGTCCTCGTAAATCGATGGAAGGTTTCGTAGCTGGGGCTTTGGTGCCTTGGGTTGTCCTGGCGGTGTATTACTTCCTTGGATTTCGACCGGTTGATATGCTTTATATGTGTATAATAGCAGTGGCCTCAGGGATTATAGGCCAGCTTGGAGACCTTTGTGAATCAATGCTCAAAAGGTATTGCGGGGTAAAGGATAGCTCCGGTTTTATCCCTGGTCATGGTGGTGTACTGGACAGAATGGATAGTGTGCTGTTCGCGGGCTCTTTTTTGTACTGTGCTTTGGTGATTTTTTAGAACTGTCGTCAAAACTGGTTGTGGTGATTTCCAAACCGCCCAAACGTAGCTTCATCAAGCTACACTAAGAGGATTTGATGACGGCATTAAGAGATAGATAAAAGAATAATTTCATGGAGGAATTATGAAAAAGATGATTATTATGCTGGCCATTTTAACTGTGGCTTGCGGTGTGTTCGGTCAAAGCTTGATTTATTACTGGAATTTCAATGCCAATACGCCTGCTACTGATGCAAACTGGTCACAACCCATTGCAGCTACTATCGGAAGTGGTCAGATCAGCTATACCTTTGCAAATGCAGTTAGCTTTACTGGAACCACGATCAATGGCACTGATGGCGAAGTAAATGGTGGCAGCTTTTGTCCCCAGGGTGGTACTGACAACGTCAACAATGGCCTGCACTTTACAATAACTGCACCAACGACTGGATATGATAACATAGTAGTTACATATCCCACACGTAAGACATCGACAGGCTTTAATGCACAAGAGATTAAGTACACTGTCGATGGGACTAACTGGTTAACAAAAGAAACAGTCAGCCTTGTCGGATTCGAAAACAACTGGGTTGCTACTCAGCTCATTACCATCGATTTTGCTGGGGTTGCCGGTGTTGGTAACAATCCAAACTTTGCGATTCGTGTAATTCTGACCGGAGCTACATCAAATGTCGGAAACAACCGTTTTGACAATATCCAGATAACTGGATTGTCACAGGGTTCTGTTGCGGCACCAGTGTTTGATCCTCCCGCCGGAGTATACAGCACTCCACAAAATGTGTCAATTACATGCACGACTCCAAATTCCACAATCCGCTATACTACTGATGGTACTACTCCAAACGCTTCATCAACGCTTTATACTGCGCCCATTCCAGTATCCACGACAACTACTATCAAAGCCATAGCTTTTGCTACGGGGCTTGATCCAAGCGTAGTCGTCACTGCCGTTTACAGCTATGCCACAGTAGTCAGCAACCTTACCCAGCTTCGTAGCCAACCGGCAGGAACTGGTGCTGTTATAACAGTAAGTGGTGAAGTAATCCTTACTTTCAAACAAACCTTCAGAAATCAAAAATACGTTCAAGACGGTGGAGCTGCAATTCTGATTGATGACCCAAGTGGAATCATGGGTTCCGGCTATAACGTCAATGACGGTATTACAGGCATTACTGGAACAATCGCAATGTACACAGGTATGCTTCAGTTTACCCCGACAGCCAATCCCGGACCTGCCACATCTACGAACAACACAGTAAGTGCTCCGTATGTAAGCATAGCCGATTTGAACAACAACTTTGCAGCTTATCAAGGTAAACTGGTTACTCTGAACAATGTCAATATAGTAGGTGCATCCGGTAATTTTGCTTCTGGCGCAAACTACACAATTGCTGATCCTTCAGGCCAGATTGTGTTTAGAACTCAGTTCTATGATGTCGATTATATTGATACTCCTGTCCCGACCAATAACTTCAGTGTAAAAGTTATCTGCTTCCAATTTAATACTACTCTCCAAGTGGCAGCTCGCTCGCTCGAAGACTTTGGTCCTGTCCCAAATGAAGATCCCAGCATTACACCAGTTATCACAGAGCTAATCGGTAACTATCCGAATCCTTTCAATCCGGAGACTACCATAGTATTTGCTACAGACAAAGCAGATCTTGTTCAGATTGATATCTACAATCAAAAAGGTCAGATTGTCCGTAGCTACGAACAGGTAACACCTGGAAAAGGTATTCACCAGATTACTTGGAACGGAACAGACAACAAAGGGACATCCGTCGGAAGTGGAGTATATTATTTCCGGATGAGATCCGGGAAATTCTCCAGCACGAAGAAAATGATCCTGATGAAATAGTGAAGGCTATTTCGTCAGCACTATTCCAGCTGATGAAATAGTACTGACAAGAACATAAAACTGTTTTGTATCCGTGGGGTTTAGAGACCTCAACGGGTATCCGGATATCACCCTCACCATCAAAGGTGAGGGTGAATTTTTAAAGGAAGCATGAAAGTAAAGTATCATCTCTATTGTCTGATCACGATCTGTATATTCTCCACTTTGGAATTTGCCAGCAAGAAACTGAGTAGTGGCGTTTCGCCTTTTACTGTAACGGCCTGGCGTTTCCTATTTGGGGGAATGGTACTTCTGCCATTTGCCCTCAGACAGATGAAGGTAAATTTGATAGTTCTACATGGTACCGGAGTTGTTGTCATGGCGGGACTCGGAATACTGAACGTTTGCTTGAGCATGCTTATCCTCCAATTGGCAATATACTATGGCAAAGCATCGCTAGCGGCGGTATTAGTAAGCGCTAATCCTCTATTTGTAAGCATATTTGCCCATTTTATCGTCAAAGAAAAACTATCCTTACCTCAGATAATAGGTCTGAGCCTCGGAATCGCAGGACTCGTGGTAATAATCCTTGGAGAGAACCAGTTACAAACCTCTGATTATCGCAATCTGAGCCTTGGTATCTTGCTGGCTTTGGTAGCCGCCATGAATTTTGGGCTCTATACTGTCCTGACAAAGAAGACTATATTCCGGTATGGAAACATGCTCACAAACAGTATCTCATTTATCTGCGGAGCGTCTGTGCTATTTGTTGTTGGTGCCATATTGGATCATCCGGTTTTCTTCAAGCCCGGGTTGAAAGATATGCTGATAATATTGTACTTGGGACTTTTCATTACCGGAATTGCCTACATTTTATACTTTGAGGGGATGAGGGGTCTCACTGCTGGAAAGGCATCTCAGTATTTCTTTTTGAAACCTGTGATAGCGACTATACTGGCTTATGCATTTCTCTCAGAAAGTCTTACTTCGATGCAAATAGCAGGGATTGTTCTGATAATCATCAGCTTGTCTTATGGTACACTGGGAAATGTCTTCAACTTGAGAAAAGGAATTCATAAATGAGCGAGATAAACCTGAAGAAAAACATCCTCATGAGTGGTGGTTTTCGTATTATAATAATGTTTATTGCAGTTCTAACAGGGTGGGTATCAACCCGATATCTGGGGGTAGTACTCAAGGGACAATACAGCTACTTAACCACCAGTGCGAGTTTCATCTGGCTGATCCTGGGCTTGGGTATATATCAAAGCTATCCCTACATATTGCGAAAGCAACCAGAAAAACTTATCAATATATTTCAATGGTCAATTCTACAATATATTGCAGAACTAATAGTCTTTATCGGGATAGGTATTGCTTTTTTGGCTTTTTGGATAGTCTATACCGGAATTCCATTTACACCGTTTCTTATCACAATATATGCAAGTCACATTGCTACCTCGAAGTATTCCATGCAGATGCAAATGATCTATCTGGGGTTGGATCGGGTATTTGTTAACTCTCTATTACAGTTCATACGGGCGCTACTGAACTTTGTTATAATTTGTGTAGGATGGTTTGTTTTCAAGGATGTGAATCGTCTGGCTTACGTTGTCGGAGCCGTCGTATGTGCGGATCTGATCTGTATTATCTATTATACCAGTGCCTTGAAATGTCCGAGTATCTTTCGGAAGTTGGACTTTAGATTCATTCTCCATACTTATGGGATGGGGCTTAAGATATTCTTTTCTTCCTTGTTTATCCTGCTCTTGATTCGTTCTGATATTCTTTTGATAAAGAGGTTTTTGGGGTTCAGGGATATCGGGGTTTATTCTATTGCCGCACACATTGTAGATATGCTCCAGATGGTATCGAATCTCGTGGGTGGGCTGCTATTGGTAAAACTATCCGATAGTAATGACAAGCAACAAAACTGGTATGTGATGAAGAAAGTTCTGGTGGCATTTATCGCGATGCTAACGCTGGCAAATCTTGGGTTTTTTGTTGTCGGAAGATTTCTGATCACAACGCTTTATGGAATAGATTTCGAACAATCGTACTACATATATCTGTGGCTGATTCCTGCAAGTTTTGGGCTGTCTTTTGGCTCTTTGTTCAATACCTATCTTTGGAGCAAGGGATTCCCCTTGATCAGTATCTTGCTGCCAGCAATAGCATTGGCAGTCAATATTGTACTCAATCTGTTCCTGATACCGCTTTGGGGAATCGTCGGAGCAGCCATATCGACAAGTATTGCCTACATGCTTTGGTTTGTAATGATAGTAGGATACGAGCAAAAGATCTCAGGAGGCAAGTTCATTAGTAGTATCACACCCAGCTATTCGGATTGGCAAAGTCTGTCTGCTTCTTGTAAGAGTATGGTGATGAGCCTGAAGAGGTATTAAAAAATGTTTTTATGGATCAAGTCCAGTAAGGACAGCGGTGAATTATCCATTGATAATATGGATTGCATCTACCAAAGACAGGCCATCAATCACAAATCAGTTCTGTTTTATGCGAATAGATCCTTTAACCAGTTGGAGGATTCTTTTCAAATAAACAATAATGATACAATCCTCTATTTTAAGGGGATACTGGTGAATTCATCTGATCTGTTATGTCGCTATAAACAACTGGACATTCCTGAACTAATCCGGTTTGCCTTTGCAAAAGGAAATCAAAAAATTCTGGCAGACTTTCATGGACAGTTTTGCGGATTATACTACGATTCAAAAAGTGATCACTTGATTGCCGCCACAAATATTTCAAACACGATGAGATTGTACTATTATCAAGATTATGAAACGATTATTGTCGCTTCTTCCATACAGCTTATCACAACTGTGATGCATCGCTACAGTATAGCAGTAAACCTTGATGAAGTCGGAGCTCGCATGATCCTGAGTTATGGGTATACTCTGGGTGATTTTACTACAATCAATAATATCAAACAATTGGGAGCTGGAAATTGCTTACACGCTGTATGTGACAGCATCTCCATACGGGGATATCATAGATTTAATAACGAAGAGCTCCACCATGATAAAGATCATTCCATAAGAGAATTGGAGCGACTGTTTTTACAATCAATACAATTTGCCTACGAGAAAGACTTGCAAAAAAAGCGGGAGCACGTTGCTTTTTTGAGTGGTGGGTTAGACTCCCGGATTGGTCTTTGGGCTGCCTATAAACAGGGGTATCGAAACATATTGTGCTTAAACTTCTCTCAACCTGGTTATGCGGACGAAGTGATAGCAAGGAAAATATGCTCGGATCTTGGATTAAAGCTCCACTTCTTTTCATTGCACAAAGGGCAGTACCTTAATTATCTGGAAGAGAACTTGATCTATAATGATGGACAGATTATTCTACATGGAGCAGCTCATCTGTTTCGGGCAATTAACGAGTTAGATTTGAGCAACTATGGGATTCTTCATAGCGGACAAATTGGGGATTTCATTTTGGGCTCTTACCTTGACGGGACATCTCAGAAAGCTGTAGAAGTTGGGAGCGGAGCATATTCTGTCCGAATTATTCATAGTATAAGCAATGAAGCAAAAAAAATCGGTGAGCTGTATCCAAATCACGAAATGTTCTCTTTGTATAATCGATGTTTTAATGCTGCTGTCAATGGAGATTATGCGTGTTCTGTTGTGAGCAATAGTGTTTCTCCATTTGTCGATCCATCATTTGCCCAATATGGTTTTAATATCAGTGCCAAACTGAGGTATAATAACAAGTTATATAAGGATTGGTACAGGACGTTTTATCCAGAAGCAGCAAGATACCAATGGGAAAAAAGTGGGACAAATTTGTACACGCCTGCCATTATAAGCTTGTTTCGTTTACTATCTATTAGAGGAAGTGGGAAAGTGTATCGTATGATTACAAATAAACCACCCTCACGCAGCATGAATCCATTCGACTTGTGGTGGAATCAAAACAGCGAGCTACAAACAAAGTTTGGCAATCAATCGGAGTTAATCAGCATAATAGAGGATAAGATCAGTCCCGAGCTTCGGAAAGATATCTTAAACATATTGAGAAACGGGAATTTTAGCGAGATATTACAAGTTTATACTTTGTTGCAAGGAATAAAATACTTAATAATAGGCAACTACAAACCTGTAAAATAGCGACACACAACCGTAATATATATAGTCTATCTGATTCTCAGGGTTTTGCTGTAGTATATTTCTGATCCGATAGTTAACTTCACGAAGTAGATACCGTTAGCTACCGAAACTCCATTATTATCCCTTCCATCCCATACGACATCGGTTTGCTTGCCGGCATCAAGTTTACAAACGATTTGTCCCTTGAGGTTGTATATGGTTACTTGTTTGTTACCTTGCTTTTCTTGGATTGATACATTCAATCTGTCAGAAAATGGGTTCGGGTATAGTGACATGAAAGCTGGAACTTCAGGTATAGTAGCATCATCAATTTCAACAGGGTTACTCCATACAAAAGATTTTGAAGATGTGCCAGCTTCTTCGTTTCCACTCCAATAGTAAGTATAGCTGACGATATTTCCATCGAAGGAAGATTTTAGAGTAGAAGATTGTGAATATGTATCTTCCGGGTTATTACTGTATCGTTTCAGCATAACTTGCTCATTCTGAACGAACTGTGAAAACCCCCATCCAATATCTTGATGCCATGCCCCATTATACCAATACTCACTTTGAATAGAAGCAGGGATAACTTTGGGATTACAGAATTGCTCAAAATCCAGTGTATTTTGTATGTCCTGCTGGCTTTCGAGAGTATCGAAACGGATAAATTTGTCTAATTCACTTGGCGTTTGCGAATATGAAAAAGTATACCTTCTCTCTGGTACCCAATTCTGATTCAGCCACTTATAGAGGATTGCGGAGTCAAGTTGATTATTGCTAAAGAAACGTTTTAGAGAGTATATCGTTTGATAGTTATTCTCATAAACCTGTTTTACCCATAGACTGTCAACATAGCCGATTTCATTATAGTGCCTGAATACCTCTTTACTGATAGTATAATTATTTTGGAACCATGCTTCCAGTTTTGTATGAATAAATCTGCCATAAGCGTCGATTATGTTAGTTCTTCGCTTCACTCTGTATTGGCCATCCCAAAACTCCGTACAGATACTTATACCTTCAGCTACGTCTTCAGTAGTGCTTTCACAGTTGTACACATAGTGATTTACGTCTCCAAACAAATCTGTATAGTCCGATACAAGGGAATCCAACAAGGCTTGGTTTTCCAGAGAGTAATAGAAAATTGTCTCCCCGCCTTCTCCACCTATCATCGATGAATAGTACCCGTTCGAATGCGACATCAACCGGCGGTATTCTACTCTTTCTGTAGCCCATATGTTACAGATTGCTGCCAAAGTAAGTACGACCGTTAATAAACCCAAAAATACTCTTGAATTAATCATCATATCCTCCATGAACAAGAATTACACCTCAGCATGGTAACTTCACTTTGAATTGTTGTCAAGCAAAACAACACGTAAATGTCAAATGTTACTGAAATCAGGATACTTAGAAACTGAGGAATTCCATATCGGCTCACCCATATATAGCGTATATCAAGCCTATATCAAGTCTATTCTTGAATACACTTGATATAGGCTTGATATAGGCTTGACCCCAAGGTAAAAGTAGTCAATCTGTATAAAAGATAGCCTGTATGGGATCGATTTTTGCGGCTTTGAGAGCTGGATAGAGTCCGGATAAAAAGCCGATTATCAGAGAGAAAGCCGTTCCCAAAGCCACACCTTCAGAGGGAAGGGGTAGGCTGAGCTTGATAGCATTCCCCAATGCCAGGAGTGCCAGCCAGGCAAGGGTTACTCCGATCAGAGCACCCATCAAAGCGAGAGTAAGGGCTTCAAATATAAAGTAGAAAAAGATATCACCTTCGCTGGCTCCGATACTTTTGCGCACACCGATCTCTTTCATCCTCTCCTGAATCGAAATCAACAGAGTACTGAAGAGCCCAATCCCACCAACAATCAGAGATATGGAAGCTATGACCGAAAGCGTTGTGTTCCACTTTTTCATCATATCATCCATTTCTTTGCTGACAGTCAGGAGCAGGCTTCCAATATCTACAAAGGAGAAGTTTTCCTCCATATTATGGCGCGATAGCAGGACATGTCGGGCATGAGTACGCATCAGAGGAAGCTCTTCGGAATCATGAGCTTGAAGGTAGATAAAGTGGATCCCTCTTTGAGGACTAAGGTATGTAGCTCCATATTGGAGCGGGATATAGACAGCTCTCATATCCTGCTGTCTTTCAAAAGTATTAAAGTTCATTCCCTGCCCGCTATTGAGCTCGTCTTTATTCAGGATCCCAATAATCAAAAACCGGTGGTTTCCCACGTTCAGCATTTTGCCAATGGGATCTTCCTGTCCATAGTGTTCCTGGGCGAAAAAATAGCCTAAGACTGCTACGGGTAATACGTTTTCCGCTTCATAGCTATTGAATACCCTTCCCCGTAAAATCTTGTATGTCTTGTTCTCAAAGTATGATGAGTTCGTAGCCCTGATACGGAGTTCGATATCCTTGTTATTCAGACGGAAGATTTGGTTTGATTCTATCATTCCATAGATTGTTTTGTGTTTGACCTCGTTTTTCAGAGCTTCATAATCCGAGTAGTTCAGGGATTGAGTATTTTGAGCGGCACGATGAATTCGGAGTCCTCTTCTGCCTCTTTGGTTAGCTCCGGGAGTAATGATGACAGAATAATTGTAGCCCATACTCTCCATGTTTCGGGTAATCATCATCTTAAGTGCATAGACAGAGGAAAACATGGTGACGACAGCCATGACGCCGATAACGATTCCCAAAAGCGTCAGAAGCGAACGCAGCTTGTGGCTGAAGATGCTCTGCAGGGAACTGGTAAAGGCATCACGGAAATGCATTAAGTACCTCTTTAATCCATTCGTGTCTTACATTTTGGGCATTCTTTGTAAGCTGATCCACCCTTGGCAATCTTTTCGAAGACGATGTCGTTTCCGCAAGTTGGGCACTCGATCTTGAGCGGTTTGTCATTGGTAATCCATTTGCACTCGGGATATGTGGAGCAGGTGTAGAAGAAACGACCCTTTTTGTTGCGGCGTTCGACAATCTCGCCTTTACCGCATTCCGGGCATTTCATGCCGGAGCCTTTGGGCTTTGAAAACTTACATTTGGGGTAGGTGGAACAGGCTATGAATTCACCATACTTTCCAGTTCGGGCGACTAAAGGACTTCCACAATTGGGACAGGACTCGTCCAGAGTGACTGGCACTTTGATCACTATTTTGTCTTCGGCGTCACGCTCGAAAGACTTGATGTTTTTACATTTAGGAAATGCGGAGCAAGATAGGAACTCGCCATTTTTGGACCTTTTGATTACCATTTTGGCTTCATTGCATTGGTCGCAAATAATGTCTGTTTCCTGGACCATGGCATTCCTTTCCTTTTTTACATCAACGTTGCCAATCAAAGCTTGAAGCTGTTCATAATACTCTTTTACCAGATTTTGCCAGGGAGTTTTATCGACTTCGATCTGATCCAGCTTTTCTTCCATTTCGGCTGTAAACTGGACGTTGAATATGTCCGTAAACCTTTCCAATAGGAAACGAAAGACATCCATACCCAGAGAAGTAGGCTTAAATGCTTTCTTCTCCATTTGAACGTATTTGCGTTGTCTGATCGTTGTAATTATTGCGGCGTAAGTAGAAGGACGGCCAATCCCTTTGGCTTCCAATTCCTTGATTAGCGAGGCTTCGGTAAACCTGGGTGGGGGAGTAGTAAAATGTTGGGAATGAACAATATCCTTGTACATCAAGTCATCGTTTTTCTGATAGGCTGGATCTATGTTTTCACCCATTGGGATATTCATGTGGGGATAGGCTTTGGTGAATCCTTCTTCCAATACCTTACTGCCGGAAGCACCGAACATTGCTCTACCGAGGGTGACCTGGACATTTGTTTGCATTAGTTTCAAAGGTTTCATTTGAGTGGCAGTAAATCTTTGCCAGATCAAAGTATAGAGCTTGAGTTGCTCTTTTGTCAGGTACTGCGCGATGCTTTCAGGAGTTCGAAAAGGATCTGTGGGTCGGATAGCCTCATGGGCATCCTGAGCGCTGGATTTGGTCTTGTAAACTCTGGCAGAAGCAACAAGCAAATCTTTGCCATAACGTTCTGAAACCAGTTTACGACAGCTTTCGATGGCTTCGGAAGCGATACGGACTGAATCCGTACGCATATAGGTAATCAATCCTGTGTGGTCACCACCCAATGCGATACCTTCATAGAGTTGTTGCGCAATGCTCATAGTTTTTTGTGACTGATATCCCATGATTTTTGATGCTTCCTGCTGCAAAGTACTGGTGATGAAAGGGGCATAAGGTTCGATCGATCTTTGGGTGTTTTTCATCTCACTCAATACTGCATCCCGGTTTTTCGTTTCTCCCACGATCTCGAGAGCGTCAGCCTCAGTTTTAAGCTCAATTTTCTTCCCGTCCCACTTTTCCAGGAAAGCACGAAATGGCTGTAGCGAGTCCTTCCAAAACTCAGCTTCCAGCTTCCAAAATTCCTTTGGCACGAAGGCTGTTACTTCTTGTTCCCTTTCACAGATCAGGCGTAAGGCAACGGATTGAACTCTGCCGGCACTGAGATCTTTGGCGATGATCTTCCAGAGTAGGGGGCTGACCTGGTACCCCACAATACGGTCGAGGATCCTTCGGGCTTGCTGGGCATCTACCTTGGACATATCTATAATATCGGGGTTAGAGATGGATTCATTTAGAGCTTTGGAAGTAATTTCATTAAAAACAATACGATATATCTTTTTGCCCTTTAGTTCTTTTTCCAATACTTTGGATAGGTGCCATGCGATAGCTTCCCCTTCTCGGTCATGATCGCTGGCAAGATATACTACGTCTGCTTTTTGGGCAGCTTCCTTGAGCTCTGTGATCAGCTTTTTCTTGGAAACATCGATCACATACTTGGGGCTGAAATCTTTATCGACATAGACGCCAAATTCCTTTTTTGGAAGATCGCGGACATGTCCCATAGATGCCTTGACTATATATTTGTTGTTCAAGAATTTACTGATGGTATTAGCCTTTGCGGGTGACTCTACAATGATCAGTCCTTTGGACATATATTTACCTCTTCTAATAATCTCGGTTTGAAAACTGGGGTAGAATAGCGATAGGTGAGGGCATTAGACATCGCCATCGAACTCGTTTTTGCCACAGCATTTTTTGTATTTTTTGCCGCTGCCACAGGGGCATGGATCGTTTCGACCAATTCTTGGCGCTACTGAAACAGGTTTTCCCTTTGGCATCTCATCCTGTGATGATGAATTGGTATTGTAACCCATGGGAGCAGTAGCGTTTTGGGTAACCATCTCCTGGGCATGCAGGAATGTGTTTAGTTCATCATGGCTCATATTTGCATTTGCCAGCATACTTTCCATCTGTTGACGCGTCAGAATGTATGTATTGAATACTTTCTTGGTAACTGCTTCTTGTATTCTGCGGATCAACCCCTGAAAGAGGAAAAAGCTTTCGCGTTTATATTCGATCAGAGGATCTTTATTTGCATAAGCCCGCAAATGCACGCCTTCTTTGAGCAAGTCCATCTCGTGGAGATGATCCCGCCATTCGTCGTCGACCACTTCCAATAGCGACCTTCTTTCAATGTCACGCATTGTTGCTTCACCGAGTTTGATTTCCTTTTTCTGGTAGGCAGATAGAACGCGGTCGGACAATTCATTTTGAACAAGGTCGCGGTTAAGGTGATCGCTTTCCAGATCCTCGGGATTGATGGACAGGTTCAGGGCAGACTTGAACCAGAAACAAAGTCGTTCCAAGTTCCAGTCTTCGGGATATGTCCCTTCTGGAAGGTGTTCATCAATAATGTTTTGAAGTGTTTCCTGGATCATCTCGATGATTTCGTTTTTCAGGTCGTACCCCTTCAGAACGTTACGCCGGTATGAGTAAATCACTTCCCGCTGTTGATTCATTACTTCATCGTATTTGATGAGGTTCTTACGAATTTCAAAATTATGTTCTTCTACTCTTTTTTGAGCCCTTTCGACAGCTTTGCTCATCCATGGATGGCGAATAGCTTCACCACCCTTTAGTCCCATCTTCATCATCATTGGAGCTATTCTGTCCGAGCCAAAGATACGCATTAGATCGTCCTCGAGAGAGAGGTAAAATCTGGATGTTCCGGGGTCTCCCTGGCGTCCTGCACGACCTCGTAATTGCCTGTCTATTCTTCGGCTTTCGTGTCTTTCACTTCCGATAACGTGAAGACCATCGATTGGGACACCATAAGGATGTTCTTCATTAACTCCGGTGGGAAGGCCTTGATAGCTTTCACTGCTTTGGGATACGACTCCGCTACCGAGCTTGATATCTGTACCACGACCAGCCATGTTTGTGGCAATCGTTACGGCTCCAGGTTGTCCGGCTTGAGTGATGATCTCTGCTTCACGGGCGTGGTGTTTTGCGTTCAGGACATTATGGGGGATGTTTTTTCTGCGCAGTAAACGGCTGAGAATCTCCGATACTTCTACCGAGACGGTACCTACCAGTACCGGTTTCCTGCGGGTATGCCAATACTCGATCTCATCCATAATTGCCTGGTATTTTTCGTTCTTGGTCAGATATATTACATCATCGTGATCTATCCTCGTGATCGGCACATTGGTAGGTATTACTGTGGCTGGAAGCTTGTATATTTCCATAAACTCAGCTTCTTCAGTAATAGCAGTACCCGTCATACCAGCGAGCTTTTCAAACATACGGAAGTAGTTTTGCAGGGTGATGGTGGCAAAAGTCTGTGTTCCGGCTTCTATTGTGACGTTCTCCTTGGTTTCCAGAGCCTGGTGTAAGCCGTCCGAAAAACGTCTGCCCGGCATTTGCCTGCCTGTAAATTCATCTACGATAACCACCTTGTTATCCAATACGACGTATTCCACATTCTCTTCATAGAGAGTAAAAGCTTTGAGGAGTTGGTTGATATTATGCAGCTTTTCACTTTTGTCCATGAATGAATTGGTCTTGAGTTCTTTCTGTCTTTGCTTTTCATCCGGGCCAAGGGTTTCGTCTGCATCAATTATCCGTAAGATTTCGTCCAAGCCTTCGACGAGGAACAGGTCTTTGTCCCTGCCAGCCAGCATATCCCGTCCCTTTTCGCAAAGATCCACGGAGTTCTGCCTTTCCTCGACAACGAAAAAGAGATTGTCGTCCAGCTCATGGAGGTTTTTGTCACGTAGATATGTTCCTTCTACATCCAGAACCATTTTTTTGAGCTCTCCGTCCTGCATTAACTTGCTAAAAGCCTTGTTACGAGGAGCAGCTCTTCTGACGAGGAGTAGATTTCGTCCCAACCTATCCATACTGGCATTTGGATTGTCTTCTTTGAGATCTTCCTTGATCTCACCCAAAAGCCTTTGTACCAGGGCATTCTGAGCCTGGACGAGTTGTTGGATGGGGGCACGGAGCTCCGGATAAAAGTTTTTGTCCTGTGCGATTGGACCGCTGATGATAAGAGGGGTACGGGCTTCATCTATCAAAATGCTATCTACTTCGTCCACAATGGCATAATAGAAATCACGCTGGACTATTTGCTCGGGAGAAACAGCCATGTTATCACGCAGGTAATCGAACCCAAACTCGCTATTCATTCCATAAGTAACATCACATAGATAAGCTGCTTTCCTCTCACTGAAATTCATGCCAGTGGTTATACAGCCTACATGCATTCCATGGAAATTGAAGATAGGACTCATCCACTCGGCATCACGGCTGGCAAGGTAGTCGTTTACAGTAACGAGATGTACTCCACGTCCCACCAAGGCGTTTAAAAAGAGAGGAAGGGTTGCCACGAGGGTTTTTCCTTCTCCGGTTGCCATTTCGGATATTCTACCATCATGTAATGTCATTCCACCTATAAGCTGGACATCGAAGGGGACCATATTCCAGACGGTTTCGTTGCCCTTTACCATATAGCTGGTACCCAACAAGCGCCGGCAAGTATCTTTTATGATCGCAAACACTTCCGGCAGATAATCATCCAAAGTTTCTTTTGTCTGCTTTTTCAGGGCTTTACGGCTGTAATCTATATCATTATCGATCCGGCTTCGTTCACTATCGTCAGTTTCCGTTCTATAACGGTGTTCCAGTTCATTGATTTCGGAACGTAGTGGTTCCAGTTTTTCCGCTATCTCGTTACGAATATCAGAAATTCGTCCCCGCAGAGTATCATCATGGTATTCTGATAGACCATTGTAGATGGCGTTAATCTCTGTGACGAGGGGAGTATATCTCTTTAAGTCTTGTGATGATTTATCACCAAAGAGCTTGCGAAGGATTCTTTCAAGCATAACTATTCCTTTTTATATATAAAACACAATCGATACACAAAATTTGTACTACCTATCATCACGACACCTTAAATTAGTCCAGAGGGATTGTGTCAATCAAATTCGCATTGAGATATCTGGTAAATGCCACTGTTTTATGGGCATACAAGTGTTGTGCATAGTGGGGATACAACAGTATCTAATCCACATAGTATTGTAAACTATCCAATAATCCACTGTTTGAGCTGAGAGAGCTTGAGCTGTATCAAATCCTTGAAATTTAACCAAATGTGATCCAAAGGAACTGCTCTGGTTTCCTGGACAAAAAACAGCGGGATTAATGCTGTCCAGCGAAAGACACCTCCGATTCCGAAAATCACTTGTTCTGGTTCCAGATGCAGACCCAAAAAAGTGACAGGCTCTGGATAAAGAAGTCCTGAGAGCATTGTTGTAAACATCATACTCAGACCACAAAAAGCTCCGTAAACTCCCGCATAGACCTGCTCGCTACCCTTTTTTGCAATTGAGAGAACAAAGTTTGTGGCTACTATCCCAGCACCAGACCACATAAATCCAGAAATCAGGGCTTCAAACCAGATAATGCTGTATCCGCCCTCACTCATAAAGAGCCACATCATTGGATTTATCCCTCCCAGGACGATTGCAATCTTCATCGCACTTTTGTTGCCATTCAAATCTATAAATCTGCCCCAGAAATTGTATGAAACTAAAGTAGAAATCGTATGAATTGAGCCATAAAGCTGCATCTCAAACATACTCATCTTCAGCTTTTGCAACATAAAGGGTGACCAAAATGCAGATCCAATACCAATGGCCATCATCCACCAAATGCCATAAAAGAGAAAACGACGGAAGTTTTTGTCTTTGAAAGGCTCGATATACATATCTTTCAGGTTTTGTATATTGATCGATGGACGCGTACGATCAGGCTGTTTGGCGAGGATCAGCAATCCAAATATGGATAGGGCTGTTGCGGCGATAAACACCGCACTTAGAAACATTGTTTGATTATGAACTGTAAAATAATGTCCGAGATTCAGCCATTGAACTACGCTTTCTTTGATAGAGCCTCTTCCAGGCTCAAACAAATCGACAAAGAAGCTTACTATATAGCTAATTGTCAGCCCTGCGGATAGCAATATCTGATTTCTCAATGAAAAGAATCTGCCTCTGATTCTCAATGGTACCAAGTCAGCTATCCAAGCGATCCAGATGTTGGCTCCCATCGATTGAAATGCCGCACTGAATAGCAAAAGAGACAGGACAAAGGCAATTCCACTATTGGTATCCTTGAACAAGAATCCAATACCCAAAAAGAAAGTGAGAAACCTTCCGATAAAAGTAAGCCAAATGCAATTCTTCTTGCGGTTCTTGAGGTGATGATTGACAGCTACACCTACGGGTTGAAACACCTGAGAAAGCTGGCCAATAGAGCTTAGAATGCTAAACTGCATAGGACTGGCCTGGAGCATGACAAGCAGTTTGACAATAAATCCACTGCCGATAGTGGATAGTGTGCCATATATTTGGGCGAAGATCCCTTCGACTATGGAAATCCGATAAGTTCTTTTGATTCTGCTGTCCTTCATCGGCGATCAGCTTTTACTTGACACCCTCACTGTCAATAACTTTTTTGCGAACAAAATGTACATGATTCAGACATCAAAACAAGGTTTTGATCCGATAAATATTTGGTAAGTAAAAGCCTATGGAGATACGGAATCATCGAATTTCGCTAATTATTAGAAATATAAGGAGCTTGGAATGCAACACAGATTGGGCAAGCATCCCATTTTGGACATCCCTGAATACGAGGAAATCAGCTTTTACTGGAACGGCGAGTTACTCAAAGCACGAAAGGATGAAATGATATCATCTGCTTTGATAGCCAATGGCATCTCAGTCTTTGGACATCATCACAAAGATGGTACTGCGCAAGGGATTTTCTGTGCCAATGGGCAATGTGCAAAATGTACGGTTATCGCCAATGGGATACCCATAAAATCTTGTATGACAAAGGTATTGCCAAACATGATTGTGAAGAGTGCCGAAGGTTTGCCAGAGCTTCCTCAGGATGTCCCTGCTCCAGAGCTAAAACCTCTCGAATTGCTTGAAACGGATGTTTTGATCATTGGGGGAGGACCATCAGGACTGGCTGCGGCTATCCAATTGGGTAATGCCGGGATAAAGACTTTGATTATTGATGATAAACATGAACTGGGTGGGAAGCTGGTACTCCAGACGCACAAGTTTTTTGGTTCAGAGGAAGATTCCAGAGCTGGTACCAGAGGTCACGAGATAGGAAAAATCCTGGCAGATGAAGCGCAGAAGCTGGAAAGTGTTACGATCTGGCTGAATAGTACGGCTTTATTCGTCTTTAGTGATAAAAAAACTGGCATATTGCGTGATGGTGAATACAAGCTGGTCAAAGCTGGCCGTATCCTGAATGCTGCAGGTGCCAGAGAAAAGTTTTTGCGTTTCCCAGGAAACAATCTGGCAAGCATATATGGGGCTGGTGCCTTCCAAACTTTGGTTAATAGAGATTTGATCCGCCCAACTGAAAGGCTCTTTATCATTGGTGGTGGAAATGTAGGATTGATAGCCGGTTATCATGCACTACAGGCCGGGATTCAGGTAGTAGGCCTGGCAGAAGCCATGCCAACGTGTGGAGGTTATAAGGTTCATGCTGATAAGTTAGTCCGCCTTGGAGTGCCAATCTATACTTCTCATACAATTCTGAGTGCCAATGGAAATGAAACAGTCCAGTCCATTACTATATCCAAAGTAAACGATAAGTTTCAACCAATACCGGGTACTGAAAAAAGCTTTGCCTGTGACACAATTCTAATTGCTGTGGGTCTTGATTCACTGAGTGAGTTCACGATTGAAGCGGAACAAGCAGGGATTCCCGTATACTCTGCAGGAGACGCTCTGGAAATAGCTGAGGCTTCTTCTGCTATGTTCAATGGCAAAATTGCAGGTTTGAAGATAGCCAAGGATTGCGGGGCAAAAGTCGATGATGTACCTGTGGAATGGTATGAAAAGGCAGAAGTGCTCAAATCTCATCCCGGGAAAATCAAAGGCTATCAGAAATCGGAGCTCGAAGAGGGAGTATTTCCAATAATCCATTGCTTGCAAGAGATTCCATGCAATCCATGTACGACAGTATGTCCCACAAATTCCATACATACCGAAGATGGGTCTTTAATGGCAGTTCCCGAATATAGCGGAAGCTGTATTGGCTGTGGTAAATGTATTCTGATCTGTCCGGGATTAGCTATAACGCTGGTAGATTATCGCAAAGACAAAGACTTGCCAATCGTTACAATGCCATACGAAGTAGGCAACATGCCCATAAATAAGGGGGATAGTGTAGCGGTTGTAGATATCAATGGAAACACTCTGGGTGTGTATCCCGTTGTTGACGTTATGAATAATAAGGCCAGATTGATGCAGTTGGTCAAGATCCAGGTACCAAAAGCGTTGGCAAAACTGGCAGTGTCATTTCAGATCCAGGATACAGAAGTTTCAAGACCTCTTCCACAAGCGATTCTACCTCAGTTTATGGCAGATGATGCCATGATCTGTCTCTGTGAGAGAGTAAAGGTAGGCGATGTACGAAAACTTATTAAGAGTGGCATTACGGATCTGAACCAGATCAAAGCCATCAGTCGTGCTGGTATGGGTCCCTGTGGAGCAAAGACATGTGAAGTTCTGATCAAAGGGTTGCTACGTGAAGAGGGGATTGATCCCATTGAAGTAGTTCCAAATACCAAACGACCTGTCTTTATCGAAGTCCCGTTGGAAAAGTTCCCTGATGGTAACAAGGAGTAAGTGAAATGCAGAAAACATATGATGTGATTGTAATCGGTGCCGGTTCTATCGGGTTACCAGTAGCATTTTCTCTGGCAAAGTCGAAAAAAAGAGTCCTTGTAATCGACCCTGAAAATGGTCCTGGTCAACAAAACAACAAAAAAGCTATCGGTGGAGTTCGAGCCACCCATTCTGATTTTGGAAAGATCCACGCCTGTCTGCGTAGTATTGAAATCATGAAGACTTGGAAGGATGTATATGGAGATGACATTGGCTGGATGTCCAATGGCTATAGCTTTCCAGCTTATACCGATTCTGATGCGCAAAAGCTCAATGATCTGATGAAGATTCAACATAGCTTTGGATTGAACATCAAGTGGTTGGACCCCAAAGAATACAATGAACTCGTCCCAGGAATCACAATGCAGGAGTTAAGGGGTTCTACCTATTCTCCGGAAGATGGCAGTTGCTCTCCACTTTTGATGGCTTCGGCCTATTATTTTCATTGCTTGCGTATGGGCGTAGAATTCGCATTCAATCAATACGTCATTGAAATAGGTACTAATGGTGACACAATCATGAGTGTGAAAACGGATAAAGATATCTATGGTTGCGGGATGTTGATCAATGCTTCTGGAAACAATGCACGGCAGCTTGGAGCATTGATAGGAATAGATTTACCAGTATTTCCCGATAATCATGAAGCAGGGATTACAGAGCCTGTAGCAAGTTTTTTTGGCCCCATGGTCATAGATATGCGCAAGCGTAAGGGATCTGCAAACTTTTATTTCTATCAAAATCATGAAGGACAGGTAGTCTTTTGTATTACACCAGAGCCGCCAATACTGGGTGTGGATAATAGGAGCACATCGGAGTTTTTGCCTCTATGTAGTAAGCGAATGCTGGAAGTGTATCCCAGATTACGACATCTAAAAGTACGCAGAACATGGAGAGGGCAATATCCCATGACTCCGGATGGTTTTCCCATCGTAGGAAAGATCAGGGAGTATACAAATTTGATTAACGCTGTAGGTATGTGTGGACAAGGATTTATGCTGGGACCCGGCATTGGCGAGTTAGTTTCAAGAATTTGCGATAATGACTTAAGTGATATTGATTATCGGGTATTGGAGAGCTTTGATCCATACCGGGACTTTAGTGGCATGGAGGCCTTTAAGTAAGTACTGTTTTTTTTTGTTGACGACATATTATACTCTCATTATCGTGAGAATTATTAAATATGAGTCTGAGGATGGGTGCATATGAAATCTCGAATACTTCTCGTTGATGACGACCCGCTATTAAGGGAAGTTATAGGAGAATTTCTTTCTGCACATGGGTATGAGGTCGATTTGGCAGAGGATGGCGAACACGCTTTGGCACAATTTGAACAGGATAAGTATAGCTTGGCCTTGATAGATCTGGTGATGCCAAAGATTAATGGCTTGGAACTGATGGAAAGGCTCATGACTATTGACAATAAGCTATTCTGTTTGATCATGACAGGATATCCTACAATCGACTCGGCTTATAAAGCTATGGTGGATGGTGTTTCAGACTATATTATCAAGCCCTTCCAGCTTGTAGAATTGCTAAACATCATTCAAAAATACATTTGATGTCTTACGAAGTAAAGCTCGTTAAGATCGACGAGCTCAACCTGCCAAATCAAGCAAATTCAGTTTGGCAGGATTCTCGATGGATGGCTGCTGTTGCTCATCTCAATGGCTTGGAACCCATGTTTGTGGCTGCCTACGATGATGGAGGTCTATGTGCATATTTGCCCATATATATAAAGCACAAGTTTGGCTTAAAAAGGATTGTCAATCCGATTCTTTCTTTTTACCATCCGCTTGAGTATATCCTCCCACCATCAACTCATGCTAATAGAATCTTACTCCGAAAGCACGACATCAATCATGCTTTGGGAGGATTCTTAAAAAATAGCTTCAAAAAGGTTAGACTGAATCTAAATCCAGATACATTTGATGTTAGAGGCTTCACTTGGCAGGGTCTCAATGCAACCCCCCTTTACACATTCATCTATGATTCTTCGAGAGAACCAGAGCTGTTCCCGGAGGAGAAACGCAGATATCGTAAAAGCTTACAAGAAGGGTTTGTCTTTAATAGTCATTTTGATCCAGACGTTTTTGCAAAGATATTCCTTGATCTGTGTAAAAGAAAAGGCTACGATTTTCGTCTTAAAACAGAGCAGTTGATCAAGTTTTTGGTAACAACTCATGATCAGGGAATTTTGAAGCAGTTTAACCTATTATCGAACGGTGAGATAGTTAGCTCGGACATGTTGCTATGTGATTGCAGCGACACGTCATATGCTGTTTTGAGAGCGACCAGCGAAACTGCAAAGACAAAAAATGCCAGCATTTTGCATAGCATCAAGCTCTGTGAAAGCCTAAGGGAACTCAACAAGAAACTTGATTTTTGCGGAGCTAATGTTCCCGGACCAGCTCGATTCAAGGCTTCCTTTGGTTTTGAACTCAAGCTTTTTTTTCAGATTAACAACTGAGCTTGTAATTTGATAAAGTGAGCTTATTTTATATGAGAGAGAGAATTTATTCAGTATGAAAGTTGCAGTTTTGAAAGGTGGAGATTCACCAGAACGGGACGTATCGCTTGTTAGCGGAGCTGAGATAGCCAAGGGTTTGGTTGCGCTTGGATACGAAGTCCTTGAAGTTGATCCAGCAGATTATCCTGATAAGATTCTGATGTTAACCAGAATAAAGGAAATCGGAACCGATGTGGTTTTTAATGCCCTTCATGGCGGTTCAGGTGAAAATGGAGAGATTCAAGCTCTCTTTAAACAAGCACTGATACCTCTGACAGGGTCAAGTTTTAGCACATGTGTGCTGACAATGGACAAATTTGTCTCGAAGCTTATAGTGGCAAAGGAAGGCATTCCGGTTCCAAAGTACTTGCTATTGCGTGAGAACCTGCTGGATGAATATGAATCTGTAAACGACTTTGTTTCGATTAAGGAATCACTCGGAATTCCATTGGTCATCAAGCCAAACGACGCCGGATCATCAGTCGGAATAAGTATTGTTGATGATTTGAACGACCTGAAGGGAGCAGTAAAGTCCGCTTTTGATTATAGCTCGTCAGTATTGATCGAGGAATATATACCAGGACGTGAGTTGACAGTCACTGTTCTAAATGGTAAAGCTTTACCAGTGGTAGAGATAAAACCAAAGAACGGATTTTATGATTATGCGAATAAGTATAGTAGGGGTAATACAATATACGTAGCTCCTGCAGAACTAAGTGAATCGGAATCCACGCTTCTGCAAATATACGCAGAACGGGTTTGGCACGCTTTTTCATGCAGGGGATACGCAAGAATAGATTTTCGTTATAATGGGGAAGTGTTTTATTTTTTAGAAGTCAATACTCTGCCAGGAATGACCCCATTGAGCCTTAGTCCAATGTCCGCACAAGCAGCAGGAATATCATTTACTGACCTGCTCAGGAAGATTATAGAAACTACATCAAAATAACCAATAAAACATGGAGGAGACCATGAAAAGATTAATGATTTGCTTTGTTTTGTTAAGTATGAGTTTTGTACTGTTAATGGGACAATCTGCTTTTAACGCTCAATTCATCCCTACGAGTGTTCAAGTGAATGTCTTGAATACATCCAGCTTTGACCCTGTTAACCCACATTTACAACCTATACTGACAACACTTCAGCTTAGAAATAATTCAGCTGCTGCAGCAAAGTTCGATATGAAATTGGAAATGTTATGGAATAGCATTTCCTTGGCCTCTGCAACGTTCAGATCAAGGCAAGCTTTGAACTCTGGAGCAATGCAAACCCTGACAAATCGTGATTTTATTACGAACAATGAGACCAGTCCCATCCTGGAGAGTCTTACAAATAATCTAAATCTTGATTCTGTCCTGAAGAATCCCTATCTGGAGAATGCCATCCTGGCTGGATTCTTTCCCGATGGAAACTTACGATTCAAAGTTAGCGTAGGAAATGAAGGATCGGCTACTACCCAGAACTGGGGATCAGTAGCGGAGTTTGTCATCCAAATCAGAAACACAGCAGCGATTCACCTCGTTTTTCCCGGTAAGCCAATTGGGCAAACACCCTCAGCAGTCAATGTATTACCCGCTACATTCATGTGGAATTCCACAATTACTGGCTTCAATGAGTTTAGCTTGACCATCCGCGAGTTCGCCCCCCTCAGCCCTCCAACAGCAGGAAATGTGAATAATTCCGGGGTGCTATTCTATCAGTCAGAAGTTGGGAATGTAAACACGTTTTCTGATTTTCTTTCATTTCAAGAGGATCATTTCTATGCTTGGCGGGTAAGTACAAACATATATAACGAAGGTCGACCCGTTGGGCAGCCAGGAGGAGGAAACAGCCTCTTTAGTAACTGGTTTGTATTCAAATATGTAACCGACTCTACTCAGGACACATCCATGGAGATAACGGCTATACTGAACTTTCTGAACAATCCGTTGCTACAGAATCTATTTAGCCATGGATTCTCGCCCACTGGTAATGTAATATATGAAGGTCGTGTCTATAGTGGACAAGAAGCGTTGGATTTGATCAATAGTCTGATTGGCAAAGATGTCACAATCGAGATCGGTAATTGAGGAGGTGGTAATGAAACGGCTTCTTTTAGTAATCACAATCGTGTTTATATCGTGTCTCTTATCTGCGGAGGCAGTAGCCTATCTATCTGCTTCAAAAGGTAGTGTTACCTTCTCTCGTTCGAATAAATCTGTAAAAATCAAAACCGGGGACCTGCTGGAGAACAAAGATGAAATTCGGACTGGGGGAGAATCTTTTGCTGCTTACAAATTCATTGATGGAGCTGCAAATATCAGAGTCTTTGCAAATTCGATAGTCGAGATAAATGCAAAAAAACAAGGCAACAAGCTCAATAAAAGCGTAGGAATCACCAAAGGCAGTATCCTTTCCAATGTGAAGGGTGGCTCGGGAACCTTTAATGTAGAAACTCCCACCACAGTGGCTTCGGTTCGTGGCACAGGATTTCTTACCAAAGTTACCGAAGATAAGCAGACGATCATAATCGTTACAGAAGGCGAAGTAATGGTTGAAGCTAAAGGCAGCGGCCAGGTACGATCAGTAGGAGCGGGGAATACTGCCAGTGTAGATGAAAGAGGTAGTATTGAAGTGGAAAAGACAAGTGCAGCACAGATGAACGAAGTGGAAAGGGCTGAGATTGAAGCTTCCAGCGAACCAGAACCAAAGACACTGAGAATACAGGTAACAGATGATGATGGGAATATTCGTTATATAGACGTGACGTACTAGGAATTATGAGGTGTGAAATGAAACAACTTATTGTGGTATTGATATTTGTATGCTTAGTTATCTCTCTTTCAGGTGTAAACGTAACCCACATTTCACCAACGAGTTTCAACCTGGGAATTCCTACAGATCTCAGATTGGAAGTGAATCAGGGTTGGAGTGATATCAGTGAAGTAAAGCTAATGTATCGCGTTGTCGGGGATAGTAGATGGATGACAGAAAAGGTTAATCCAGAAACACCGGATGGGCCCTGGCTCTTTGTACGAATCCCAGCACAAGCCAAGGCTTTACGCGGGATTGAATACTATTTCGAATTTATCCTTGTATCTGGTAATACGGAGACTCATCCTGCCATAGATCCAGTGGCAAAAGCTTATGTCCTCCAATTAGTGGTTCGTGAGGGTCAGCTTTCACGAGCATTTATCCACCTAAGTGATGACGCTACTGTGAAAGATGAAGACGGTTATATTCTGGCTGTATCCTTTTATGAGATTGCAGATGAGATAGATATTCCTTCCATCAGAGTGCATATAAATGGCAAGGATGTATCCAATTGGATCAA
This sequence comes from uncultured Candidatus Cloacimonadota bacterium, assembly GCA_964634275.1. Lineage (GTDB taxonomy): Bacteria > Cloacimonadota > Cloacimonadia > Cloacimonadales > Cloacimonadaceae > CAZZCS01. The sequence goes on from CAZWIS010000001.1 coordinate 113,187, forward strand.
TCTTGGGACAAATACCCTTATTTATCGAGATGAAAGGCCTTCTTTGGGAGCAAAAACTGCCGTGGTGACAGCGCAACTAAAGAACGGAGCAAAGATCTATTCTGATACTTGGGTAACTAATGTGATATCGGGTTCGCCTCAGCCAAAGTTTCCGGTCAATGTACGGGGTAGTGTCAATTTCGTATCAAATATGTATTCGTATTCGGATGATAATGCTGTGGGAATGGCTGATGACGATGCTGCTACATGGCTGGATCTTTATGGTAATTGGAAAGCAGTAGATTTTCAAACCAATATCCTGGTATCATCCCGAGAGGAGTCAAACAAGCAACCTGTAAATAGATATACATTCGGGGTTCAGGTCCCATATTGGGAAGCCTATTTGGGAGATTACTCACCCAGTATCAGTCAGTTTACGATGAACTTCAAAAACTTGAGGGGATTATACACTCGTCTCAATATACCATTTTTATCATTATCCTGGGCTCATGGCGAAATGGTTCGCAAAACTACCTCAAGCTTCATTTCCGGAACCACTCCGGTTCGTACCGGCACTTTCAAGCAGGAAGCAATAGCGGGTAGGCTTCAAATTGGAAAAGAAAGCGGTATGTATGTAGCCTTTAATGCAGCGCGCTATAGAGATATTAAAAGCTCGCTCCAGTTTGATGATTTTGCTTATTATAGCTATGAAGGTGAAGCAGTAGTTGATACTATATTCACTGTTACACCACAAGACAATCTGGTACTAAGTGTCGATTCGCGCCTGTCTATTCCAGAACAAAACATTGTTTTGGGAATTGAAGCTGCGGCAAGTATGTACAATCGTAATACATATCCAGGATCAATGACAACCGAAGAAATCGAGGATTATACTTCTCAGGAACTGCCCATCAATCTCGATGAATATAGCGGGATATTTGTGATCAACTCAAATGTCGAACCCCTCATTCCCAGTGCCAGAAATGTGGCATGGAATGCGTATATGAGGTGGTATTTCAACTTTTTCTGGGATAATTTGTTCAATGTTTCCTATTCGGAAGTGGGGCAGGTATTCCGTTCACTTGGGATAAACTACCTGCAAAATGATGCCAAAACTATATCTTTGAGCCATCAGATGAACTTCAAGCAGTACTTCTTCTTGAATTGGGGATACAACATCGTGGAAGATAATCTCGGTGGATCACGTAGTGAAACAAACAGCTATAATTCCATCTTTGCTCAGGGGATTTTACGTTTGCCGAGTCTACCTTATATCAAAGCAGCGTACTTTCTCAACACAGGTGAGAATAAGGATAACCCAGATGCTGATATGGGAGATGTATTCATTCCATATCAACGGAATTCGAATAGTTTGTCGGTCGGTATCGGGTACAACTTCAATACTTTACCATATGCCCCAGCACAGGTTGATGTTACATGGAAGGGTGGTACTGATGATAGCAAGAGCAATGATGTCCTGACTTATGATAACGATAATACAAACGTCAGTGTATCTATCATAAACAAATATACAATGGTTCCCTTAAGAACGGTTTTATCCTTTTCTACTAATACTCAGGATATCAAACTGAATGACCAGACGAACAAGAACTTCAGTTTTGGACTCAATGCCGAGTATCTGCTATGGGAAAACAAACTGAAGCCTTATGTCCAGTTTAGAAGAGTCAATCTGGGTGGCGATCAGGATACCCAAAGCTATAACTATTATACTTTTGGGTTGGAAGCATTCCCATGGATGAACACTACGGTTAGCACTTCTCTGGGAGTAAGCAGCTATACCAATGATGTAAACTCGAATCTCGATGATTCCGTCACGACTTGGAGATTGTTGTTGACCCAAAGATTCTGATAAACACCGTCAATAGTGATATTGAATCTTGATTGAATTGCGTGTTTAAGTACGAGTCGCCAGGTTGAACTGGCGATTCTCTTTATTAGCCTGTAATAGTTTATTGTCCAATGTGAGGTACAATGAAGAGATTTAGGTTTATAGTTATCTTGATACTCCTGATCTTGGTCAGCAAGATCGTATTTTCGCTAAACTTTTTTTCGAACATAGAACATAAAGCGCAGGATTCTCTATTCAGGATTCGAGGGCAAAGACCGACAACTGGAGACATAGTAATAATAGCAATTGATGATGCAAGTTTTCAGGCTCTGGACTTGAGCTGGCCTTTTCCCAGGCAGTATCATGCCAAATTGATCGAAAACCTGAATAGGGCAGGCGTCAGGCAAATCGTGTTTGATATCGAGTTCATTGATAATAGCTCCCCGGAAGCTGATTTGATGCTTGCAGAAACAGCAAGCAGATATGGAAACGTCATTTTCGCTGGAAAAGTATTGAAGAGTCAATACGATCCAAAGCACGTTCAGATGCTGGCTCCGATAATCCCGATTCAAAGCAGGGACTTGGTATGGGGCATTGTCAATATGGCTGTTGACCAAGATGGATTTATCCGAAATTACAACTGCTTTGAGTATTTTGACAAGGCACCTCTGTATTCGATCGGAATTGCTTCTATTGGAAATTCTCGCGTTTATCAAAAGGAATGGGCAAACCATGTAGAACTCAAATCTGGGCACTTGCGTGTTTCTGGGAAAGAGATTCCTCTATTTGCCGGAAACAAGAGTATGATCAATTACTATGGTCCAGCATATACTTTCCCTCACGTTTCTTATTCATCTGTATTGGATGATGAAGAAGTGGATATGCCAGGCTATATGGGTGCTGAGCTGAACGAATTCTATGACTTGGTAGAATCCGGGGTCTTAAAAGACAAGATTGTCCTGATCGGAGCCACTATCGACGAACTTCACGATCAGTTCCACACTCCTTTTAGCTCTTCTTACACAGCAGGAGTAGAGATTCATGCAAACTTTATCGAGATGGTGAAGCAGGAGGACTTCCTCAAGGCTTTGGATCCATGGTTATATTTGCTTATCGAGTTTGTTGCCTTGCTGTTGTTATGGGTGGTTTTCAAGCATCTAAAGCCTCAGTTTTCTGCTGTGTTACTATTACTACTTATCATTGGGCAGTATGTCCTGGCTTATCTATTGTTTACCAGATCCAATCTCCTGATTCCAGTAGTACAAACCACCTTGGTTCTGATCCTGATCTATGTAATAAACCTGATCAATCACTACATTGCTACCCAAAAAGAAAAACGCTTTATCCGAAACGCTTTCCAACAATACATGGCACCAGAACTGGTAAAGGAACTGTTGGATAATCCCAAAAACCTTACCTATGGAGGTTCACTCCAGGAAGTAACTGTATTGTTTTCGGATATTCGTAGCTTTACGACATATTCCGAGAATCACAAACCAGAGCAGACCGTTCAGATCCTAAAGGAATACCTGACAGCAATGGTAACGATCATAATAAACAACCGAGGGATATTGGACAAGTTTGTCGGCGATGAGATCATGGCTCTGTTTGGTACGCCGATCCGTCTTGACAATCATGCTCTGGCGGCTTGTAAAGTGGCATTGGAGATGAGAGAATGCATGACGGCACTACACGAAAAGTGGAGAAGTGAAGGCAGAGAAATTTTCGAGATTGGGATAGGCGTTAATACTGGTTTGGCAGTGGTCGGGAATCTTGGATCGGAGCAGATATTTGATTATACTGCAATTGGCGATACGATCAATCTTGGTGCGAGATTGGAAGCGATTAACAAAGAATATGAAACACAGAACAAGATCATAATCAGTGAGTTTACACTGGAAAAGGTATCGGATTCAGTCGAGGTCAGATACTTGGATGAAGTAAAGGTAAAGGGGAAAAACAAAGCTGTAAAAATCTATGAGTTAATCAGAATATTATAGATTTCCTGTGGAGTATCCACGATATAATCAGGATTGAACTTTTCCAGAAGCTCGCGGGTATGAAATCCCCATGCTACGGATATTATCTTGATCCCGCATTTTTTTGCCGCGATGATGTCTCTGGATTCATCTCCGATATAGATGATGTTCATGTTATCAAGATCGTGTTTTTTGATCTGTTTTGCGATTGTTATCTGTTTTTTGAAGAGTCCTGATCCGCCTTCGACCCATTCGAAGTAGTTCATATCGTGTATATCGAGAAAATGATGGACATTCTCTTTGGAATTGGATGTTAACAGAGCCATCCTGATACCCATTTGCTGGAGTCCATGCAGACACTCTTTGATCCCGTCAAAGGGTTGCAGGTGATCCAAAATATGCCTGTATTCATGCAAAAACACTGGAATCAAGACAGGTAATTTATAGAATGGTATGTTTACATGTTGAATCGCCTTGTGGGTAGGGATGGAACGTAGATGTTGCAGCTCTTGATCTGAGATGGGTTTCAAGTGATATTTGGGTGCCAGTTTGTTCATTAACTCCAATCCCAGCCCCAGAGAGTCCGCGATAGTTCCATCAAAATCAAACAGCAAATAGGGTCTCATTTGGATCTCTCCTTTTTAAGAGCCAAAATCCGCTCGTATGCATCATTTTTTCTGATTTGGAATACACCTGTAATGTGTTCTAAAATCTCACCTGTTTTCTTTCTTTCTCCAATCATCATATTGATAGTATAATCGATTTCTTCAAAATTCACTTGTTTGGATTGTGCTCCGGCGATGATCAAGACTAATTCACCTTTCAACACGATATCCTGATTTTCGATTATGGAGGTAAAATCACCGCGGATATATTCTTCATAGATCTTGCTGATTTCTCTGGCGATGCAAATCTGCCTGTTTCCACACACATCAAGTAGCTCTTTCAAGGTATTGTAAAGCTTTGGACATGTTTCATACAGGACACAGGTTTTTTCACTTTTGCAAATATCGATCAAGACTCTCTCTCGGACGCTTTTTTTAGCTGGTAAAAAGCCGTAAAAGACAAAGCTGCCGCTATCCAAACCGGAGGCTGTCAGAGCAGGTATCAATGCTGTGGCACCGGGCAAAGCAACTACTTTGATCCCGGAACTGATGGCTGCATTCACGATGAAGCTGGAAGGATCTGAAATCCCGGGTGAACCTGCATCAGTGACTACAGCTATATCCTCTCCTTCCTCCAAGATCTGGATAATCTTTGTGATGCGCGCTTTCTCGTTGTATTTGTGGTAGCTGATTTGCTTTGTGGAGATATCATAATGTTTCAGCAGAATGCCTGTTTGTCTCGTATCTTCGGCAGCGATCAGCTTCACAGACCGGAGGATATCCAAAGCCCTCAGTGTAATATCCGCAAGGTTTCCAATCGGCGTAGGGACTAAATACAGGATTCCTTTGTTCATCAAAAACCGGATTACTTGATTAGTTGGAGATATTTTCCAACGGCAGTGAATGATTTGATAGCCTTATCAAGATGGTATAGAGAGTGGGCAGCTGAAAGCTGAACCCGGATCCTTGCCTGTCCCACAGGAACTACGGGATAAGTAAATCCGATCACATAGATCCCCTCTGTCAGTAGCTTATCTGCCATTTGGATAGCCAGGGGCTCGTTATAAATCATTACCGGTACAATTGCAGTTTCGCTGGGGATAATATCAAAGCCAGCTTCCAGAAGTCCCTTGCGGAAATAATTGGCGTTGGTCATTACATGATTTCGGAGATTTGTGGATTCCATCAGCATATCAAGGACTTTCATTACAGCCCCTACGATCGGAGGAGCAATAGTATTTGAAAATATGTAAGGACGAGACCTCTGTCTTAGAAAGTCGATTATTGGTTTTGAACTGGAAATACATCCTCCGGATGACCCTCCCAAGGCTTTTCCAAAGGTAGTGGTGATTATATCGACTCTTCCTTGAACTCCGCAGTGCTCGACAGATCCACGTCCGGTTTCACCAATATATCCCGTTGCATGCGAATCATCTACCATTATCATAGCATCATAAGCCTCTGCCAGATCACATATTTCTTTTAGCCGGGCAATATCTCCATCCATAGAGAATACCCCGTCAGTTACTATTAAACGGAATTTTGCCTTTGATGCTTGTTTGAGCATTTCTTCCAGTTCCGTCATATCGGAGTGTTTATAACGATAGCGTTGTGCTTTGCAAAGCCTTACTCCGTCGATGATCGAAGCATGATTGAGAGCATCGGATATAATTGCGCTGTCCTCTCCCAAAAGAGGTTCAAAAATACCACCATTAGCGTCAAAGCAGGATGAATAAAGGATGGTATCTTCCATTCCCAGAAATTGGGATACCTTTGCCTCAAGCTGTTTGTGGATTTCCTGGGTACCACAGATGAAGCGAACTGAAGCCAGTCCAAAGCCCCATTCGTCCATAGTGTTCTTTGCAGCTTTGATCACTTCCGGATGATTTGCCAATCCCAGATAATTGTTGGCGCAGAAGTTTATTACCTTGTGTCCATCCTTTAGGGCTATTTCCGAACTTTGGGGAGTGCCCAGAATCCTTTCAGTTTTATACATACCGGATGCAAGAATTGCATCAAGCTGTTTTCTTATTTCACCTTGAAATCTTTTTGACATTTGCGTTGCCTCTTTTCATGCATATTGTTCTGATAATTGATACGAATCAAAGGGGAGGCAGAATCCGTCAATGAAAATGTGTTTGTCTGGGGTTGATTGTAGGATTGGAGAATCCCTCTCGGCTATGCCCATATTAGGTGGGTATCAAGCCTATATCAAGTGTATTCGTGAATAGGCTTGATATAGGCTTGATATACGCTTGATATAGGCTTGACTGTAGTGTTGGATTCCGATCCAACAAATGATCACCGGTAGCGTAGGATTCCGATCCTACAAGTTCACCCGGTAGCGTAGGATTCCAATCCTACGAAGTCACTCTGATACTATCAAATCAGAGTTCATGTTATGATGATATCAACCGGAGATTCTGTTATGGTTGCTCAGTCCTCGTTTTGCAATTACAACGAGTTCGTCCGATCCTGTTTCATCACTGTAGATATGATGATGGAGGATGCCATAACCAACTGCGTGTAGCTCTCCGATAATGCTCTCTGCTGAGCCCAGGTACCTTAGCGAAATCCCATCCTGGATGATTGTACTGCTTTCAGGATCAAAACCTTTGATATCCACAGAATACTTCGGGTCACGGCACATTGTGCTTACGATGTACACGCCACCGGGCTTAAGGACATTGAAAACATTGCAAAGGTACTTATCACGATCAACGCCGATGATGCAGTGCAAGCAGTGGTTATCCAGCACTATATCAAAACATTCACTTGGATATGGCAAAGATTCTGTGGCATCCGATACGGTGAAGCTTACTGTCGTCCCACGTTTCTCTGCCTCCTCTTTTGCCCATTCAATTGCGCTTGGTGATACATCTGTGCCAAAAACTTCAAATCCTTTGGATTCCAGCCAAAAAGACAGGTTCCCGGCACCACAACCTACATCAAGCACTGTTGCCCGTTTCGGAAGATCAAGCATGCCCAATAGTGAGTTCATCTGTCTGATACTATTCTCGATAATGTCAGCACTATCCCAGCCAACATGTCCCGACCTTTTCCGATTCAAATATGCCTGATCATGCAATGTGTAATCCGTTCGCAGTGTAGTTTTATTCATAATTCCCGAGATTTTTCCCTATTCTGAGATTGTCAAGCTGAACTGCTGTCAGTAAGCAACTCTTAATCTGAATATACACTGTTTGCTTCGCGGTAAAACACGTTTAATGATCTTTTTTTTTAAAACTCGTCAGATGATAATGAGTTGACAAGATAACAGTGTTTTCTGAGAAGGTAGTAAAAACTCAACAAAACCATTTGGAGGAAAACATGGGCAAGCATATAGCTGCTTGTTGTCTGGACTGTGTAACATGTGAAACATACATGGCGCATCATGCAGATGATATTGAAAAGAAACAGGATATTGCCGAACGCTGGAGCAAGCATTGCGATGGCAACCTAATCGCATCCGATATAGTCTGTGATGGCTGTATGAGCAATGGAACTCGATTTATCTGGTGCAATAAATGTCCTATCCGCGACTGCGTAACCGGAAGGGGACTGAATAACTGCTCCGAGTGTGAAATCGGAACTTGCGATACCAATGCTTATTTGTTCAAAGTTGCGCCTGAAGCCAAAGCCAATATGGAGAAACTGCGTAGAAAATAAAGCCTAGTTACACCATCCTCATCAAACCATCATCCTCTCCTGGCAACCGATATGGATATTCACTATCACTTTCAAGAGACTCTTATTGATGGCTTGATTATTAAACTGCATAAGTTAGCGATAATTCGGGATTGGAACCTCCTAACTACAAGTACAACCATCCTTGAAAGTATTCTGATATACGCACAACTTTGCTTTCATAGAGCAGTATTCCGCACTTCGGAAATAATAGAGATTTTTCTTGACGACATAGTCTCGCAAAAAGGACACTGCTCTTGAGAAAAATATATGTAATATGAGGATGAAATGATGAAACGCTTTCTCGTAGTATTTGTTGTGTTTATGTGTGTGAATGTACTCTTTTCCATTGAAAATTGTATGAGTTTTCCTGATCCATTACAAGCTATAAATCCCGCTCTAAGAGACTATCAGATGGATAATAGCATTTCATATTCCTGGAACAATGGATGGAATCCTTCTACAAAAACGGAGTATTTGTATACAGATGCAAATCAGACGAGTCAAGTATTGACAAAGGTTTGGAATACCGGCGTTTGGGTGAACAGCACCAAAGCCGTTTATAGCTATGATGCTCAATCTCAGATTAGCGAAATCATTACCTATCGATACGAAAGCTTTACGTGGGTCAATCAACAGAAGACAGTATATAGTTATAATAGTATTGGCATCAGTAATATCTACATCTATCAGTGGAATACAAATAGTTGGACTCCATATTTCCGCACTATCTACCAGTATGGTCCAGGTTCAAATATTTACATACTGAATGGGGAGCAATACACAGATGGTCTATGGGTCCCGTTTTATGAATATACATATAGTTACAATCTCATCAATCAGGTTACTGAACTTCATATGCGGTTATGGCCAAATGGAACGGATATGTACAGTTACCGCTATGTTTACAGTTATGGTGCAAACCTAATGGTATCCCAATCCATTCTTCAACAAATTGTCAATGTCACTTTCTGGCAAAATGTAGGAAAGACAATCTACACTTATGATACAAATTCAAACCAGACTGAAGCATTGTTTCAAAGCTGGAACACTACTTCCAGTACCTGGCATGATCTGTCGGTACAATATAGCAGTTATGACAACAATAACTGCAAGATCCTTGATCTGAATCAAGTAATCCAAGACAATACCTGGATTAATACATCAAAAATTGATTATGTCTATAATTTCGTCGGACTCGAGGATATGGTAATCCCAACTGCGATTACAGCGCTCAAGTGCTATCCCAATCCCTTTTCTGCGCAAGTCACGATTGATGTCAAAGGTATATCATCCCCACTTTGTGTTTACAATCAAAGGGGACAACTTGTGGCTACACTATCGAGTAAAGATGGTTCTCTGATTACGTGGAATGGTAGAGATCACAGAGGTGTTCCATTGGCGAATGGAATATATCTGATAAAAGCAAAGAGCGGGGACAAAGCAATAAGCAGCAAGGTATTGTTAGTTCGATAACAGTGTATAAGGTGAATAAGCAATAGATACTCGGAGACTATAATGGCAAAAGTGAAGTTTTATCCATTCACGGAGGACATAATCAGATGTTCTCTGTATCATATCGAGAACAATACTCTCCTGATTTATCCTACTCGCAGTTCTGCTAATCAAGCCAGAATGATGTTTCAGTCCCAATGGGCTTTACAGCACCTGGATTTCATCACGATGGACGAGCTGAAGACGAGGATTTTTAGAAGTGAACTTCCCGTTTTGGAGGATGAAAAACGACTCTTGTGTCTGTATAGCGTCCTAAGCCAGGAAGACAAGGAACACTTTCATATAAATTCATACGACGACATCATTGTATGGGGTCTCAAATGGTTTGAGTTTTTTACAGAACTTACCGAGGAACTGGTTAATCCCGAGACCCTGATGGAACTGGATCTACTGAATGGGTTTTATCTACAATCCTGGCAAGAGGATTATATCGAAAGGATTTTGGCACTGCGTAAACGCTACTCGGATCATATTGGCAGCATTGGATTTACTGATAAGATTTTTTTGGATAGGGATGCAAGAATCGAATTGCCTCCATATTACAAGAGCTATATCTTTGTGAATCAGTACTACTATAGCTCCATGGAGCGGAACGTGATACAGCAGATGGAAAGGACGGGATCCCAAGTAGAAATACTCTTCCACGGCGATAAGAGTATGTTTGACGCACAATATCTCACAGCAAATCCGATTGATTTGACTACTGTACTCCAGACTGGGGATTTCAATACGCAAAGAATAGATATAATCGAAGCCAAAAGCGAAGAGCAAATGATTTCCAGTTACTTCGATGTCCGTGCTGCTCAAACAGAGACTATGCAAACGGCTGTTATCGACCGCTTGTTTTTTCATAAAGCATACAGAGGCCTATTCGATCCTGATTTGTATGGGATTGGATTTGTCAGCGATCTGATGCAGAGCCCTGTTTATAAAATGATTCAGACGATTGTCACTCATCTGGGAGAAGCTATTACAGAGAACACAGTAGACTATATTCCACTTCGTTTGATCAGGGATACATGTACCCAGCAGTGGTTCAACAGGTATTTTGGAATCGAGGCTTGCGAGGAGAAACAGCTCTTTGGGGAGATTGATCGGCTGAGTAGGGCAGATATATTGTATATGGATACCGATATGATCCTCTTTGATTTGATGGACAATGATCATCAGTTCCAAAGTCTCAAGAAACTGCTGATTCCTTACTTTCATGCTCTAAAGAACTTTTCCAGGGTGAGTTCAATAAAGAACTTACTTGATCTATTGGACAATGATGGAGGCTTGAGCATTCAAAGATTGGCGACAGATACGGAACTGCAATTTAGTGACTTGTTACCTAAGCTTTGGGAAAGATCCAGCAACTTCGCCAGCATAGAAAATCTAAAGATTGTTACTGATTGGACTGTCATATTCCCCGATGGGGATAGATCGGTGGCTATAGGCATTATACAATTGTTTTTACAGTTTCTCAAGACAGCGACACTCAGCTACAAATCAAACGTGGTTAATACACCCAAGTATCTGATAACAGATTTGATGGATAGTCGTAACCAAAGCTACGACAATCTCGTAGTTCTTAATGCCCTCGAGGGAGAAATGCCCCAGGCTCCATCAGCTATCTGGCTCCTTAATGAGACACAGAGAAAAAGGCTGGGATTGAAGACTTGGGAAGATATACGCCAGTGGGAAAGGTACTACTTTTTTCGCTTGATATTTTCTGCAAAGCATGCTCAGATATTCACATACAGCAATCAAGAGAGTAACGTTGAACCGAGTTCTTTCATCGCCGAAATGCTCTATGTCCTTGAAACCAATGAAACAGATATAGCACTCAATCGTAGTAATAAGAACTATTCTATCAAAGAGTTATACTCCCAAATACTATGTCAACAAAACTTGGATAATCATATCTCTTCAAATGAAATCGAGAACTATATAGCATTGGAAGACAACTCTCTATGCGGAATAAACCCAGATTCCCCAGAAAGATTCTTCAGCCTTCCATACGGATCAATAGACGATTTTGGGGAGGAACGAACTATCAAAAGCGGATACTATGCCCTGGATCTGCTGACAAAGAATGCATTTGCCTGGTACGTGACGGAGCTTCGAAAGATTCGATCGGTCGAAATCCTCAAAAAAGAAAGCCTTAGCAGGAAGGTGTTTGGCACTATTCTGCATGAGTTTGTAGCCCTGATTATGAACGATTATATCAAAAAGCACGGAAATCGCATCAAACCTGATCCCGCCTTTACAGAACATGATTATCTACGCAATGCTCTTTATAGCATCTTATGCCACCCCCTGAATAGCTATAAAATACCAAAGAATTACAATCGCGAGTTTCTGTTTAATGTGATGGCTGATACACTTTGTGACTCCATCAAATGGGTCTTCAACACAGTTCTGTACAATAACAAAGATTTCGCAGACGTACAGAGGATCATTCCAGAAGCAGAATCCATGACGAAAGAAGAATATAAGTACAAAGAACTGATACCGCCATCCGATGATACAGATGGGATAAGAATCCATATCCATGGAAAAGCTGATCTGCGGATAGAAACTACGAACAAACGATATATTATCGACTTTAAGACGGGAAGTGGATCCAAAGATCAATTACTCTTCTATGAGTGGTGCTACTACATACTGGATAGAGATACACCGATAGAACATGAAATTGTCTCCATGATCTGTAACCTCTTCGAACACACTTATGATCAGCTAAAAGATGCGGACTCGATGCGTGAAAAGTTTCGTGAAAGAATCTATTCGCAGCTTGCCTCAGTGATACAGAGCGGATATTGGATTGCAGAAAAAGTAGCAGACCGTAAGGTTATTGCCGAGATTAGCCGGGCAGACCTGTACAAAAATCGCATGAGGAGTAAGGTATGAGCAATTTCTTTTCACGCGTCATTACAGCCAGTGCCGGTACAGGAAAGACATACCGTCTGTCCATCGAGTTTATCGCTTTGCTTCTGGTATATTACCAAAAAACAGAATTCAGCATCGACAACATCCTTGTACTCACTTTTACCCGTAAAGCCACAGCAGAGATCAAGGAACGCATCTATAGCCATATTAAACTATTAACTCTGGCAGACGACGATAAAGATAAAAAAGGCCTCGTCCAAAGTCTAAGGGAGATTTTACCAAGAGATTACATCGATACTATTGATGCGGATTTGATAGATTCCGGCAGTCTCAGCGTTATAGAACAGAACATCCTGGGTAGCGTATATCGGGATATCTCATGTAATAAAAATCTGTTACAGATCATGACGATAGATTCCTATATAGGTGCCATATTCCGTAACCTCATTCGTCCCGTTCGTAGCATAGATAATTTTGAGATCGACGAGCTGGCGATAGAGAAACGGATGCCATATCTGATGGATCATATGATGCAGCCAGGGTTTCGCTCAAAGGTGGATGCTCTCCTTCGCCGTAAGGTAAGTCCTTCCTTGGATGAATACAGTGCTTTCTTTATCTCACTAATCAAAGAACGATGGCTCTATTACCTCATCACAAAGCGAGTAATTGGGTTAACTCCAGATTCGTTGTGCGGAAAGTTTTCGGAACCAGAGACTTGGGAATCCACCGCATTTGCAGAACTGGATGAGGCAAAAGACAGGCTACTGACTCTACTGAACAAGATAATAAGCAAGGCTACTGCCAAAGATAACAAATTACCGGAAAAGCACTTTAAAGCCAAATTCAAGGATGTGTTTGACAGCTTCCCAGAAACTTATGATGAACTGATTTCATCAGTAAAACGGATGCTGAACGATTTGGAACAATGCCGTAAACTCTTCAAAGGCATCAAGGCAGATGTTCTTTGGCACAAAAACGACTTCCCTACCAAGGATAGTGCCTCCGAAGTGGAAGCAATGAATGTCTTGTGGACAGAGATTGTAACGCATCTGGCAAATTATCTTGTATATAAACTGATTCTACCAGAGCAAGAAGAAATCCTGAGGATATGGGGAAGTATACTGAAAGAGTATGATAAATTCATATATCGTTACAAGAATATGACTTATGATGATATCTCCTGGTTCACATTTGAAGCTTTGTATAGCCAGGTTCCTCCTCTATTTGATCCTTTGGATGAGGTAATAGCCAATGAGTTCTATCAGTTTTTATCGCACCGTAGCCGTTTCATACTAATCGATGAGTTTCAAGACACATCATTATTACAGTTTAATATTCTAAGCCCTATTATCCGTGAAGTAATATCCGGAGTGGGTAGCAAACCTTTTGGTGGTTTTATAGTTGTAGGCGATGAAAAGCAATCGATCTTTGGATGGAGAGGAGGAGAAAGAGATTTGCTTCTCAATCTGCCGCAAATCTTTGCTGAATACCAAATTGTAGAATCTTGTTCATTGGATACATCATGGCGTAGTAGCCAGTTTTTGATAGACTTTATCAACGCAATATTTGCCGATAACGCATTACAGCAGCATCTTCAAGAAAAAGACATGAAATGGAAATACAGCGATATCGCAAGTGCAAAAGCCTCACTGGACCCTCTTTCTATGCTTCAGTTTCGTGCTTTGCCCCATCAAAAATCTTCAAAGTCGTCAATTCGGACAATCGACGATGTGTATCGAATATTTGTAAATGATATGGTTGTCCCAAGCATTAACAAAGGTGAGAGCATTGCTATACTCTGTAGAAAGGGTAAGGAACTGATGGAGGTTCAGGCATTACTGGATGAGAGTAAAGAAGGCTCTATCTTTCAGCCCTCAGCAAATCTGATGGAGCACCATCTGATCAAGCCGCTTCTTGCATGGCTACGCTTCATGGCATATAGGAACTGGCAGGATTTCCTATCTTTTTTACGCTCGGATTATGTGATGCTGAATGCTGAAGCTCTAAAAAAAGTAGTAGATTCTATCTCAGCCTGTATAAAAGAGGAAGAGCCTCAGGAACCAGATTTTTCAGAAGTACCTATGGTTATGAGCTTTTACGGATTATCAAAATCACTGCAGAGCAGCTTACTGTCAGTGTCTTGCATGCAAATAGTAGAGATTTGCTTGCCACGTAAAGCACTGAATGAGAGGGATTACCTCAATCTACATGCCTTTTTGAATGCCCTCAAGGAATACGAGCTAAACCATAATAATGATAACGCTTCTATACCAGGCTTTTTAAACTATCTCGAAGAAAATCAAAGACAGGATGTTTTACGACAACGCTCTGTGGAAAATAGCGACACACTGGAACTTCAGACTATACACAAAGCTAAGGGACTGCAGTATGATCGAGTCTTTGTTTTTTACAATCTGAGTTCCAGGTCGAGAGATCGTGAGCGCAAGTTAACCCCCTTTATCAGTTATTCCGACTACAGTTTTGAGAATTTGAGTGATTTTGCCATTACTGTACACTACGAGGATGTTCTCGCAAAATCAAAGTATGGCAGGCTTGTTCAATTGGAAGATTTCAGGGAAGAACTTGAGGAGTTAAATACATTATACGTTGCTTTTACCCGCGCCAAAACAAAGCTTCATGTATTCTTTACGTATGAGAGCAGTAACGCTTGGGAACAGTATCTATCAGAGCGGAATACAGACAAGATTACTCTTCCCATGCTGTTGTGTGATGCCTGTCAAAACTATATGTTGAGAAATGAATCTGTGGAAAGTGGGGGCACGTTCACTATGGGTAATCCTGCTTCAGTAGGCTGTGAAGACTCAGAAAAGCAAGCACTTGATTCACTACATAAGATTGAAATACCCGATTGGAAAGAGCTTTCTGATCCCGAGCTTATTCCTTTGGAACTGCCCCAGGCAATGAAAGAAAAGGACAACTGGCTTCATAAAAGATCTGCTCTGTTTGGAAACATCGCCCACTACTACCTTAGCTTTTTGTACCGAAACACAAAACAAGAGAAGGAGTATGGATTGTCTCAGGTCATCAGGACTTATTCTTCTGTGCTCAAACAGGATGAGATTAGAGAGTTTATCTTCAATCTGGATTCCAGAATAAATGATCTTCCTGCGCTGTTCGATCCTTGCTATGACCGGATTTTTACAGAGTTACCCATATATGATGGCTCTAAAACATATAGAATTGACCGCTTGATGGTAGATACAAGTAACAAAAAAGTCATGATTTATGATTATAAAACCGGTTCAATTCCAGACCTTCACCAATTAGATCACTACAAAACGATTCTCCAAAATATACCTTACTTTGCAGGAGGAGATTTTACGATCAATACCGCTTATGTAAGCATATAATGCAAAGCCCGGCCATAGACCGGGCTTTTGTATTTAATCTAATATTGAGAATGGGATCAGCTTCCCAGAGTTGCTACCATCACTGCCTTGATCGTATGCATTCTATTTTCTGCTTCGTCAAAGACAACTGATTGAGGACTTTCAAATACTTCATCAGTTACTTCCATAGCAGTAAGGCCAAACTTCTCGTGAATCTGTTTTCCGATAGTGGTCTTCAGATCATGGAAAGCGGGAAGGCAATGCATAAAGAGAGTAGTGCTTTTCCCAGTTTTCTTCATCATATCGGCATTAACCTGATAAGGGGTCAATAGCTTGATCCGGCTTTCCCACACGCTATCAGGTTCACCCATGGAGACCCAAACGTCCGTATATATTACGTCTGCATCTTTTACACCCTTTGCAACATTATCAGTCAGAGTGATTGTGGCACCAGTTTCTTTAGCAACAGCCTGGCATTTGCTAAGTAGTTGTTTCTCGGGGAAGAGGGATTTGGGGCTGACGATTCTAAAGTCCATGCCTGTTTTGACGGCACCAATCATTAGAGCGTTTGCAACATTATTTCTTCCATCCCCAGCATAAACAAAAACCATTTGATTCAATGGCTTTTTAAGATGTTCAATAGCTGTCAGGAAATCTGCCAAGACCTGAGTCGGATGATCTTCGTTTGTAAGTCCGTTCCATACAGGTACACCAGCATATTGAGCAAGTTCTTCGACGATTTCTTGTCCATAACCGCGATATTCAATGCCATCATACATTCTGCCAAGAACTCTGGCTGTATCGGCAATGGATTCCTTCTTTCCCATCTGTGAACCTGTGGGTCCCAGATATGTCACATGAGCGCCTTGGTCAAGGGCGGCTACTTCAAAGGCACAACGTGTTCTGGTAGAATCTTTCTCAAATATCAGGGCAATGTTTTTCCCCTTCAGTTTCTGTTGCTCATATCCGGCATACTTTGCCTTTTTCAGATCTAAGGATAGATCCAACAAGTAGTTGATCTCCTGAGGAGTATAATCCATCAGAGTGAGGAAATGTCTGTTTCTGAGGTTAAACGCCATGTTTAGCTCCTTTTATTTCATTTTTTTGTTGTTTTCAAATGCTAAGACCAAGTTTTTAATTTAAGTTTAAAAGGCAAGGAATTTTATCTCGACAGTATGGAAATGGAGACGCAAAAAAACCATATCTCTACAGGATAATAGTATCGATTATCTGTAGAGAAATGGTAGGTTTGTATAGCTTAATTTACTTTATATGTTTTGTCGCCGGTCTTAAAAAAGGAGATTATCTGTTTGGCTGCAGCTACTCCTGCATTAACGTTTGCCTCTTCTGTCTGAGCACCCATCTTTTTGGGAGTATAATATGCCCGATCTCCATATTTTTCCATCAATTCAGCCGCACATCCTGGTTCTACATCGGAAACAAAGCGGAACTTCTTCTTCTCTGCAAATGCTCTTAACAAAGCTTCCTCATCAATCACTTCCTTACGGGCAGTATTGACTATAGTACAATTGTTTTTCACAAGGGAGAGAAGATCCCAGTTTATAGACTTTTTTGTCTCTGCGGTAGCTGGTATATGTAATGAAATATAATCTCCCGTAGTGAAGATTTCTTTTACGCTTCCAAGGGGAGTGACGCCATCCTTTGTCATAATTTCGTTTGAAAGGAATGGATCATAAGCATAAATCTCCATTCCGATTCCTTTGGCGATTTTTGCTACATAACGGGCTACAAAACCATACCCGTAGAGGACAAGTTTCTTGCCTGCCAGCTCTGTTCCGGATTTACCATTGAACTTGCCACGAGCGATGTATATCATCATCCCGATTGCGAGTTCTGCCACGGCATTCGAGTTTTGCCCCGGAGTGTTCATTACAATCACTCCCTTGGCTGTAGCAGCAGCGAGATCAACATTGTCATACCCAGCACCTGCACGTACCACGAGTTTTAGCTTCGGAGCACAATCCAAAACTTTGGCATCTACAATGTCACTTCGAATTATTAGTGCTTCAGCATCAATTACTGCTTTGTGCAGATCTGCCGGATCGGTATAATTCTCCAGCCATTCTTGTTCGAATCCTGCTGCTTCGAATTCGGCTTTGATCAATTGAACAGCCTCGGCTGCGAAAGCTTTTTCTGTTGCGATTAAAACTTTGGGCATTAGATCCTCCAGTTCCTTGTTTTTCTATTGTTATAAGTATTTTTTTACAGCATTTATAGTCAAGCGAAATCTGATTTCGGTTTTTGTAATGCAAGCTAATGATCTGAGATATCATGACTATTATGTTTTGCATGTAATATAGCCAGTGACTTTACTTTATGGACTCACAAGTTAAGCATGGATGGTACAATGTTTTTGTTTCCTTTGACAGGCTGAAACACTCCGGTTTGCTTTACAGGAACTTTGGATCTAATGTCTTTTATATAGAAATCTGTTCAGATCGGATTTACCGACTTAGATTCGAAACGCAGGATACCTGTCAATATGGACTTGACACAAACATGGTTCTAAAAAAAGAGAGTATTAGTATGACTACAATGAATAAATGTTTCCAAATGGTTTTAACGCTGATGACAGGAATGCTGCTTGTCTTGGGATCAATGCATTCAACGGGGTGCAAGAAACAGCGCGGTGTATCGTATCAACCAATCTCATTTGAATATAATGAGGATTTGTTGGGTGATGTCGTAGAACTTCCTGAAATCGGGATTAGTTTTAGGACTATATCAAGCTGGGATAGATTGTCTGAAGACCAGTTCAATCAAATCGGCGAGAGCATCAGAATGAACACACCTTTGCACTTGATCTCTGCTTATAAACCTTCTGAGCATGATTATATTTGCTTGATAACAAGGTTTCCAAATATGCAGAGTGAAGCTGATACATTGTTGAGTTTTCAATACTTTGAATCTCAGATAGCACAAAGCGATACACTCTTTAGCAAGGGAAAATTTGCCCATAATGGGATTCATTTTGATCAGATAATTACGAGAAATGGTGAACTTACCTCCATACATATGATAGGGAACCCTTTGGGAACAAAGAACCGCTTTGGAATAAGCTTTATGGTAATAAATATAGATTATGCAGACAATGTAAAGAGGATGGAAGCCTCTATTGCATCAATAAAACCATTGAGGAGATAACATGAAAAGACTATCAATACTACTCATTATTGCTCTCTGCCTTTTGCTCTCGGCGTGCTATACGCATAAGCATGTAGTAGGCTCTGGAGCTCAAGGAAATGAAATTGTCACTGCACGTCAGTGGTATGTTGCTTATGGATTGGCACCAATTAATACCGTTGATTCTCATGCTATGGCTGGTGGAGCAAAAAACTACGAAGTTCAAACCCAGCAGACTTTTGTTGATGGTGTGATAAACTTATTCACCAGCACTTTCACGGTTACTTGTCAGACGGTAACAGTAAAGAAATAAACATTTGGCTTCCATCTGCTTTCTGAAGGAGGGTGAACCCCTCCTTTTTTACTTTAACCAATAATGGACTACTTTCGTTAGTAAGAATTATATTGACGTATAGCATGATACTATACACTTGATACGAAACTTACTTAAAAGAGGTGTCAGATGTTACTGGCAAACTATCTGGATGCTAAGCTAATTTGCTTCGAATACAAGATTGTGACAAAAGAACAGGTCTACAATGAATTAATCAAGAGGATATGTCATCATTATCCTTTGCCTGTTTGTGGAGATAAACTTCTGGATCTGGTTCTGGCAAGAGATCGGGAATCATCAACTGCATATCCTACAGGTATCGCAATTCCGCATATCAGGATGGATGGTATAAATGATACGATTATCTCTATGTGCTGGTTGAGCAACCCCATTGATTTTGATGGGCAGGAAGTGGATTGGATAGTATTGATCATAACAGACAAATCATCGTCAAAAACATATCTGAATACTGTTGCAGCTTTGCTAAGGACATCAAAAGATATAGCTCTAACCTCTGTCCTCAAGCATAGTCATGATGGACATGATGTGATTTACACCTTGAAAAAAGCTGATGTCAAAGTAAAGGCCAATCTTAGTATCAGTGATATCATGATTTCGGATGTTTATAGTATTTTGCCCGATACTCTATTGAGTGAACTGAGTACAATTATGAACGAAAAGCATTTCTCATTTCTTCCAGTCGCTGATTCCAATATGAATTACCTGGGAGAGGTCAATGTCCTTAATCTGCTCAAAGTGGGTGTCCCCGATTATTTGATGATGCTAAATGATTTAAGTTTTTTGCAGTCCTATGAGCCCTTGGAAAATCTGTTTAAAACAGAAGATCAAGTTACTGTGGGGGAGATCATGTGTAAAGATATGGAAACTCTTACATCTGACACCTCAATCATAGAAGCAGTATTCAAAATGATTCAGAGAAACAAACGATATTTCGCCATTGTGGATAACGGGAAATTAAAGGGGATAGTCACCGCAATGGATATTATTAAAAAGGTGTTAAAAGCTTAGAATTATGTTACCATTGATAGCTCTTGTAATTTTTGTTTTGGCTTACGTGTTTATTATTACCGAGTGGATAAACAAGATGACTGCTGCTCTTTTAGGTGGATTCCTGGTTATATTGGTTGGGATAATGACTCAGGATGCGGCGATGTCATATATAGATTGGAATGTTGTGTTTTTGTTGATTGGAATGATGATGGTGATGTCTGTCCTCAAAGAAACGGGAGTTTTTCAGTATCTGGCGATAAAGACAGCAAAACTGGCATATGGAAGACCACTCAGGATACTGATCTTCATGTTTGTTATCACAGGTGTGATATCAGCAGTATTGGACAATGTGACGACTGTCATGATGCTGGTCCCTGTTGTGCTTCTCATAGCCAGTGAGCTGAAGATAAGTCCGATCCCATTCATCATAACTATGGCTATAGCATCCAATATTGGGGGAACCGCTACGATGATCGGAGACCCACCCAATATTCTGATAGGAAGCGCTACGGATTACAACTTTATCGATTTTGTTATCAATCTTGCGCCGGTTGTTTTTGTTATTATGGTGGTAAGTCTCGGAGTCGTGTTTCTCATGTACAATAAAAAACTACATGTAAGCAATGAAAACCGTGCTCGTCTTATGAGCTTTAATGAAGAAAAATTGATCAAGAACAAATCACTGTTAAAACGCTCCTTGATCATTGTAGCCTTGATGCTCATGGCATTTACACTTCAAGGTGAATTGCATCTGGAATCTGCAACGATTGCCATGACGGCGGGTCTGATTATGATGATTATGCATAATCGTAAAAAGGTAGATCATGTCCTGATGCATGATATAGACTGGATAACCATTTTCTTCTTTATTGGACTCTTTATGGTTGTAGGAAGCCTGAAAGAAACAGGGATAATGGACAAATTAGGCTCCAAAATCGTTGATGCAACCAATAATGATATTCAATCTACCTCAATCGTGATCCTATGGTTCTCGGGTATATTCTCTGCCGTCATTGACAATGTCCCATTTGTGGCTACGATGATTCCCATGCTGAAAAACGTAAGTACACATGTCGGAGTCGTGAATATGCATCCAGTATGGTGGGCTCTGGCACTGGGCTCATGCTTGGGCGGTAATGGTACTTTGATTGGTGCATCTGCAAACATTATAGCAGTAGGCATTGCCAATAAAAACGGCTTTCACATCTCCTTCAAGGAGTTTACAAAAATCGGCATCTTCTTCACCGCTATATCATTGTCGATTTCAACGATCTACATAATCCTTAGGTATTTCTAGCCTGATACTTGTGTTGTAATTCTAAGACTAAATCCTGATAACGCATTAGAGCGATATCAGTTTTTGATTTTATTTCTTTTACAGAGCATACTTTAAGCAAGTCACTGATAAGCTCGTAATCTGAAACAGGATAATCGCGATCGATATATCTGATGCCAAAATCCGCTTTTTGAGGGCGGTGCTTGATGTTTAGCAACGAAATCAACAAGCGGCTTACTAACTGCAGATAGTTGGAATGAGAAGCTATCCAGTTATTACGCGCGATAGCCTTTCTCAGCTCAAGAATTATCACAAAATCAATGGATGTAGTCGCAGCATATACTCTTTTACAGAGTTTTTCTATTTCTTCAGTAGGAGTATCTGATGCCATGAAAACACCTTGCTTGTCAAATGCTACTATAGCATTTCCATGTCTGTCTGTCTCTGTAAACTTCACAGGGTTGTTGTAATGGACTACCGCAATATCGGCATAAAACAACTCCTCGGTATCATTTAGCAGATAAAAACATTGAGACATGTGATGCCACGTAGGTTCAGGTACCCGGTATTTTCGCAAGATGCAATACTGAGACTCAAAATGCTCATCAATCAGCTTAAAGATTGGGTCTGTTGGATCGTGAGTAGTAACTATGGTAACATCCAGATCCGAATAGTTATCGACAAAGCCAGTGGCGGCTGATCCTCCCTCCCAAACGGCTATTACATCATTAATGGGTTCAAGATATGAGATCAGCGCATTTTTTACTTCAAGCCTTGTTTTTGCCATTTACTTCATCCCAAACCAGTTGGCATCTTTCATGTCGGATTCGAACTGCTGTCTATCACCGTCTTGAGCTATATTGTTGCCCGCACTAATTGCCAGTTCATAGTATTTGGAGAATTCACCTTTGTTTCCGGCTAAGGCATGAGCTCTTGCCATTGCTTCATAAGCATAAGCCAAATCGAAGTCTTTAAATTGGTTTTCCAGTGTCATACTCAAGCAGTTTTGGGCATGGTACAATGCAGACTCCTTATGCTTTAACAGAGTATAAATATGGCTGATCATCCACTCTCCCCGGACAATGTTCAAGGGCGTACCGATCTGCCGCCAATGATAAAGTGAGGCGTGAACCAAATTAATAAGTTTTGCTTCATCTTCAGGAGTGCGATCTTCTTTTTCCAACAAATCCCAGCTGGCATTGAACAGCGCAGGGGCAAGGAGTTCATGAAAATGTTTTATATCCGGATTCATAGCTTTCTCCTTTGTTTCTTTTGCGTTAAGACTACATACAAACAAACAACTAAGAACTACAAACAGGCAGAGACATATTAATCTTTGCATTTATAACTCCATAGTGCTATAATTACTCTTACTATAGTTTTGGATAAGAAACGAGATCAGTTTCTCTTAAATATGTTTTGTCAAAAACGTTATTCACAGTTGGTAAAAATCAAAGTCCGGCTTTAACACCGGACTTTGATATGTATCACTATTATTGAGACAGTTTCTTGTAGTATTCGTACCTCTGCTTGATCCAAGCTTCTGTTTCCTTGCGAAACTCTTTGACTCTTTCGGGGAATACTTTGTCGATTGAAGAATAGCGTTTTTCACTTTCTATGAAATCCAGTACGCTACTTGTGGGTTCTTTACTATCCAAAGTCAGTGGATTCTTACCCTGCAATTTGTTCAGCGGATTATAGCGGTACAACAACCAATATCCTGTTTCAACCGCTTTCTTTTCTTGCTTTTGTGCCATACTCATATCAATGCCATGATTAATACAAGGAGCATAGGCAATTATGATAGCAGGCCCAGGATATGCCTCTGCTTCCATAATGGCTTGCAGAGCTTGGTTTTTGTTGTAACCCATAGCAATGCTGGCTACATACACATAGCCATACGTCATCATCATCATTCCAAGATCTTTTTTGGTTGTATTCTTTCCTGCTTCAGCAAATCGGGCTACAGAGCCCAATGGTGTTGATTTACTTGCCTGTCCGCCTGTATTCGAATAAACTTCTGTATCCAGGACAAAGATATTAACGTTTTTGTTGGAGGCCATCACATGATCCAATCCGCCATAACCAATATCATAAGCCCAACCATCTCCACCGATAGCCCAAACGGATTTATCGATGAAGTAGCTCTTTAGATCGTCAATTCGTTTCAGAATATCCCTGCATCCATCACAGGCGCTTAACAGCGCATTTGGAAGCAACGTTTCTATCTTTTTGACGTTCTCCTTAGCGGCACTATCGACATCCGCAAAGTGTTCCAAAGCATATCCAAAAGCCTCTTTGAGAGCGGGATCGATTGCTTTTTCCACGATTTGTTCCACATACTTTTTCAGGAGTTTGCGATTGGATTCTATGGCAAGTTTCATCCCAAAGCTGTACTCTGCATTGTCCTCAAAAAGTGAGTTAGCCCATGTAGGACCTTTACCTTCGGAGTTTTTGCAATAAGGAACTGTCGGGAAAGTGCCTCCCCAAATAGATGAACATCCTGTAGCATTGGCAATAACCATTCTATCTCCATACAACTGGGTTAGAAGCTTGATATAAGGCGTTTCACCGCATCCTGCACACGCTCCGGAGAACTCGAGTAATGGTTGTTTGAACTGGCTTCCCTTTACTGTACTTTCCTTGAAAGTAGCCATTACATCGTTTGGCAGGGCATCGAAGTATTCATAATTCCCCTGTTCACCGATGCTACGTTCATCTTCAATTGGCGACATTACCAGTGCAGCCTTCGGGCATTCATTGACGCAAACCCTACAGCTTTGACAATCGTCGATATAGACTTGTATTTTATATTGATATCCATCAGCACCTGTAGCTTTAAGGGTTTTGAAGCTTTCCGGCTTGTCTTTCAAGTCTTCATTCTTGATAAGTTTTGAACGGATGGCGGCGTGAGGACATACAAACGAACATTGGTTGCATTGAATACAATTCTCTGGAATCCAATGGGGTACAGAAGGTGCAACCCTGCGTTTCTCCAGTTTGGAGGTACCCGTTGGGATATACCCATCAAAAGGCATTTGGGAAACCTTGATCCCATCACCCTCTTCTCGCATGATCGGTTCAATTACATTTCTTGTAAAGTCATCTGCATCAGCTGGCACGAGAGTCTTTTTGGGCATGAATTGTGAGTTTAGTTCATTTGGAACTTCAATCTGAACCAGAGCTTCCAAAACGCGGTCGACGGCATTCAAATTCATTTGTACTACTTCATCGCCTTTTTTGCCGTAAGTTTTATGGATGGACTCTTTGATAAATCCCAGCGCTTCTGACGATTCGAGAACACCAGAAATCAGGAAGAATGCTGTCATCATCACACTGTTTACTCTACCGCCCAACCCCACGGAATTCGCTATTTCCAAGCCGTCAATATTGTAAAACCGGATTTTCTTCTTGATTATGGTTTCCTGCATATCCCGCGTAAGATTGTAAAAAGCTTCGTCTCTGCTCCAATTTGAGTTCAACAGGAAAACACCACCTTCTTTGATCCCGCCCAATAGATTGAAACGACCAATGAATGCCTGATTGTGGCATGCAACGAAATCCTCTGTTGTTACCAAGTATTGAGATTTGATGGGGCTCTTTCCGAATCTCAGATGGCTACGGGTTATACCACCAGATTTTTTACTATCATACTGGAAGTATCCCTGTGCATAGAGGTCTGTGTGGTCACCGATGATTTTGATGCTATTCTTGTTTGCTCCTACAGTGCCATCGGATCCCAGTCCCCAGAATTTACAATTAATAGTTCCTTCCGGTTCTGTCTTGATAATATCTGTTACAGGAATGGAGAGATTGCTTACGTCATCCTCAATACCCACGGTAAAACCATGGAAACCTTTTGATTCCAGATGCTTGTAAACGGCAAGAATCATTGATGGGGTAAACTCTTTTGAAGATAGACCATAGCGCCCGCCTATAATGTATTTTCCAGGCTCATTTTTAAGTGAGGATACAACATCCAAATAAAGTGGTTCCCCGATTGAGCCGGGCTCTTTTGTTCTGTCGAGTACTGCTATGTTTTTTACACTGTCTGGTATTACAGACAGGAAATGTTTAACAGAGAAAGGACGATAGACACGTACTTTTACCAACCCGAGTTTCATATCTCTCTGATCATTTAGATATGAAATAGTCTCTTCTATCGTCTCACAACCGGAACCCATAGCTACAATCACTGATTCAGCTTCGGGATGTCCGTAATAGTCAAAAAGCTTATAGCTTCTTCCGATAGTATCACCTACTTTTTTCATATACCCAGTGATAATTTCGGGTGCTTCAGCATAGTAATTGTTAATGGTTTCACGACCCTGGAAATAGACATCCGGTCCCTGTTGACCAACCTTGAGCATAGGGTTATCAGGGTTCAGAGCACGCTTTCTAAAGTCTTCAATTAGTTCCGGTTCCAAAAGTTGTGCCATTGTATCATAATCTATCACTTCAATCTTCTGAAGTTCGTGCGAAGTGCGAAATCCATCAAAGAATAATAGATGCGGAATTCTTGTCTTCATTGTCGCAAGCTGGCATACTAATGCGAGGTCCATTACTTCTTGAACACTATTACAGGCGACAAGGGCAAAACCAGTATTTCGGGCAGACATTACATCAGAGTGATCTCCAAATATCGACAATGATTGAGCTGCAAGAGATCTTGCCGTGACATAAAAGACTGTTGGTAACATTTCTCCAGCGATTTTGTGCATGTTTGGCAACATTAGCATCAAACCCTGAGAAGCTGTAAAGGTAGTAGTGATAGCGCCGGCAGAAAGAGCTCCATGAACTGCACCGGCAGCTCCTGCTTCGGATTGCATCTCAATTACATCAACTGTCGTGCCATTCAAATTCTTCCTGCCAACCGATGCCCAGGCATCAATCAACTCACCCATAGTTGAAGAAGGGGTAATGGGATAAATAGCTGCTACTTCATTGAAAGCATAGGCAACGTGCGCAGCCGCAGTATTGCCATCCATCGTAGCTTTTTTTTGGTCAGCCATTCTATATCTCCTTATTAGGTTTATTTTTACGTATACAAACACTTTATGTCATCTTTTCTGAAAAGCTCTTTTGTGTCAATCAAATTCGTCATCTTTAAGATTGACAAAATCATAGTATTTTTGAACCCATAGCACAAAACAAAACAGGGTGGATTAATGAAACCATACCAACTCTTTATTGTAGTGCAGCCAGGCTTGGAAAGATTTGCCATAGAGGAACTTAGTAACCTGGGAATCCATAATGTCACTCAAGTGAAGGGTGCCTTGGTATGTAAAGGTCATTTGAGTACTGTCATCAGAATCAATATCTATTGCAGATGCATTAGCAGGGTTCTGATTGATCTTGGCAGTTTTTATGCGAGTAATTTTCGAAACCTGCACAAAGAGCTTGGTCAGTTACCTTGGCAGGAGTTTATTCCGGCTAACAATCAGTTGCCATGTTTTACCTTTAGAGTCTCGTCCTATGATTCTGCTCTCTATCACGAAAAAGCCATTGCCGAGAGAGTTATGCACAGCCTGGCAGATATTTACAAACAGCAAGTAAGTGTAGGGCCAATCCCTGCTGAAGATACACAGTTAATCCAAATACACAACAAAAAAAACCAATTTACAATCAGATTGGATAGTAGTGGGACTCATCTTCATAAAAGAGGTTATGGCAAATACACGGAAGAAGCTCCGCTACGGGAGACTATCGCAGCAGCTATGATTTACGCTTCAGGATGGTTAACAGGTTCCATGTCTTTGTGTGATCCGATGTGTGGGTCAGGCACGATTGCAATAGAGGCAGCACTGCAACAAAGTGGAGTATCATGGGACAGCTTTCGAGATTTTCGCTTTATGTCATGGAAATCGTTTACGGAGGAGTTGATGTTAAAAGCAAAAGCAAACTTCGGGCTTCAATTGAAGAAGCAAACCTCCATCATCGGCTCTGATATCGATCCCAAAGCTGTTTCAACTGCGAAGACTAATGCTGAAAAAGCAGGTGTTTGTGATAAAATCGAGTTCCAACCCAGAGACATCGCGGAGTATAGTTCTGCTGATCTAAGGCAAAGCCTGTTGATTATGAATCCTCCATGGGGAAAACGCCTGAAAGATGCTGAAGGAATCGATTTATTGATCAAAGAGCTTTCAAAAAAAGCAGCAGAGACCATCCTGATCACCCCCAATCAATATGCCAAAACAAAGACCCTGTTTCAAGTTAAAAGCGGAGATATCGGCTTGCGTTGCATCAAGCTGTGAACGGTTCATAACTCATACTATAGCCACTAACTTACAAAACAGGATTTTATCCATTGATGACATTTACATCGATTTCTGTTGCTTAACGCGTTATCTAAAAATTCTTGTGTCATATTGGATTGAAAACTGCATTAATAGCAAAACCCCGGATGAAGACCAAGTAACAATGATTGGTTAACTATAAAGTAATGGTAAACTGATCCTACTTGGTATATTGATGAAGAGAATTTAGCATAGTTTAGCATATGCTTTTGATAAAGAAGGAAGTATGAGAAAATTCGTGATGCCCGTGTTAGTCTTATTATTCATTTGCACGCTTGTAGTCACTGAAGCACTTCATAGCAGCGATGTTAAGATGTTTCTGATGAATAAGCTGGTCACTCCAGGAACGGCAAGTTTTGGAGTAAGAACCGTTACATACAATGGGAATTATGCTCCTCGTAATGCTGGAGTAATCTGGGTTACAGACTCAAACAATCAATTTGTAAAGACTATCAAGCTGTGGGCACTTAGCTACCGTTATACTCTGATAAGGTGGATTGCCAGTTCCAATCAGAATACCACTGGTACAATATCCAGCGCTTCCCTTAACAATCATCAGTTACATAATGTGCAATGGGATGGTAATAACTGGCAAAACAATCCAATGCCTGATGGTGAGTACAAATTCAATATTGAGTTTACCGAGCATAATGCTACCGCAACAAACTTGGGAAAATACAAGCAAATGAGCTTTGTGAAAGGATCCGATCCTGTAGTATTGGAGATTCCAAACGAAACATACTTCAGAGATATGAGTCTGTCATGGCAGCCCGTAGTAAGCGATGGAACAATTAGCGGTAGAGTAACAGATAATGCTAATGTCCCAATTGCAGGAGCAAATATAAACGCTGGAGACAATACTGCTACCACTAATATCTCGGGTGATTATTCGATCAGCCTTGTTCCGGGAGTATATACAGTGTCTTGTACAGCAACGAACTATACCCCTTACGTGATAGATAATGTAAATGTGGTTTCCGGGCAAAATACGGTTCTGAATCTTATTCTTGCGCCTGTTTCACTTATCGACCCAAGTTTAATCTCCTCTGTAATACTACTGGCACCTCCATACCCGAATCCTACCAAGAGTGGCTGTAAGATTAGTTTTTTTACTGGGAATTCCGGTAACTACGAATTGGCAGTTTACAATAGTCGAGGACAACGAGTGCGAAGAATAGACGGATTTGTATCCGATAGTTCCTGGGTCAACGAAGTGTGGGATGGTAAAGACTCCTCAAACCGTGATTGCCCTTCAGGATTGTATTTCATTCAATTACGCAAAGGAACCAGCTATCAAATCCAGAAGATTACTTTGACCCACTAATGATAGAAATCGAAGCCGATTCCAAGCTGTTGTCGCGAGCTGGAATTGGATGTATTATCCCTATATTTGTACATGCAATACAGTGAGTTATATGTTCCTACTCGTAAAGACACTTTGGTGCCGTACTCTGTAAAGTTGTCTGGATAATACAAAACATCAGACCCTAATAACACGTTACTCAAAACCTTGATACTGGTATCGAGAAGCACAGCGCTGGCTTCATTTTCTGGGCTATACTTTACAGCTAAGATAGTATAAGAGGAGCTGTTTTCATCGAAGGGATAAGTATATTTCAAGGATCCCCTTAGATAATTGGAGATCAGCAGTATTTTGCTAAGTCTTTCATCCGAGCATAAATGATTTGTAAATCCTACACTAAGGTTCAATAGTGGACTTATCCCATAGCGAATTCGGATTCGATTATTATAAAGATTGTTTCGTTGTGAAGATATTGAATCACCCTGACGGTTCTGCCAATCAAATGATGCTGCCATATCAGTGGAATAGGTAAGTTTAGAGCTATAACCAATTCCCATTTCACTTTGACGAAGTACATTCCTGTCATCTGTGTCCATATCACTTTCATGATGAGTATAAGCCGAGTTAATCCAAAGATTCTCGGTCAATTTGATGATAAATCTCAGTTCGGCATTTACATCCAATAACTGATCTTCGGGTTTCTTATGTTTCACAAACTCGAAAGTCTCCATATCCATTACATATTCCCATGGTTTCACTTCCAGAGCTTTGACCATTGTATTCAGGCGTATGTTTACAGGTGCAATATCATGTTCCAGACAAAGATAAGCCGTACTCTGCATCTGTTTATCATAAACCATCAAAGGCTGTGAAACAGGAAACAAGGACATATCATCGGCATCGTTGTATAGCGTATTACGAACTCCAGCTTTGAGAGACCAGACGTGTTTTCCATAGTGTACAAAAGTACTCAGGCTGTTGTATAGTTTCACGTTATAATCATCTCTTCTGGTATCCATCCGCATCAGATCATTATCGATATCCCATCTGAATCCTGAGATAGTCTGATATGATAAACTAAAGCGATCCTTGACTATGTAGTTTGGAGTATCACTACTGACGTCCATCAGTAGCTCGCTGTGGTTTTGAAGAGCTAGCTGAGCATTTAAAAATGAGACTGAAAATATTGCGATACTTAGTAGATAGCTGAATTTGGACATGTTAACACACACTTCCCGCATTGCTGACATTTTGTTTGGTCTATCACTGCCTTGCCGACAGAATCCAGATATATAGCATCATGAGGACATACCCGAATACAGGAAGCACAGCCATTGCATGAGCTACGATCTATATTGTATTCCACTCCTGTAGACTTTTGGCAGGCAAAGGTCAAAAACAGGATGAGCAAAAAGATAGACAATGGAAAGCAACGAATATTGCTTTTCACTTGGGTGTCCTGATTGCGTGTTGAGGACAGGATTTGACACACTGGCGGCAATCAATACATAGACTATCAACAATCTCTGCTTTTTCTTCGTGGACCTTAATCGCAGAGGCAGGACATACCTTTACACAATCCTCGCATCCCACACAAGCCGATTTGTCTACCACTGGTCTGTAATGCTTTACTGCCATGATGCCAAACACAAAGCAAACAAGTACTAATAAAATTATGAACGCTCTTTTCATATCAACCTCATCTTGAATCATCTCACTTACATAGGTTTAGATTGCTTGTCAAGCAGAAATCATTGCTTATACTGGTATAATGTTGTATACATCAGTGGGTCATAGTGTTAAGGACATTACGACAAGACATAGCCAACTCATAATAGGATGGTTTTTTTATCTACGCTTGCAGTATATCCAATATTCGCTCGAATATGTATCCAACGTGGATACGGTTGGTTAGATCAAGCTTTTCCACATCGACTTCCAATACTGGACCATTATGAAACCCGAGCTTGACCACATTTGCTCCATAGGCTTTGTACCAATGGTTTAGGTTGTTTATCTCCGTGAACTGCCATCCACCCTCTAATTCCATTTCTCTTCCTCGCTGCTGGATGCGTTCCCATGCCAGGGATGGGCTTCCTTGCAGCAGGATGATCAGATCGGAGGAGGGAAGCTGACGGTTGACCGTTTGGAACTGCGTGATCAGATTATCCAATTCATCATCGGTAAGCAGGCCATCGGCATGAAACTGATTGCAAAAAACCAACAGATCTTCGGGTAGCGAACGATCTTTCACATAGCTGCTGTCACCGCTTTTTCCCTGTCTTCGTTGCTTGGCACGCATTTCCAGAAAGTGGAGCTGGAGGTCGTAACAATATGTTTTTTTGTCGCCCAGGAACTTCTCCAAAAGCGGATTTGCTTCCGGTTGTTCGTAGAGTGAGTTTATCTTCAGGCTACGTCCCATGATGGCCGTAAGAGTGGATTTGCCCAAGCCTACGTTACCGGCAATGGTAATCAGTTTCGGATTTTGGGCCAGATATTGTTCGAGGTTACGCTCCACATCTATTGCTTTGAGTGTGGCTTCGGTTTGAGGCAAGCTAACCCATTCACTGATACCTGGACTGGATACACGCAGCCCCAAGGCTTTCACTTGCTCTGCAACGAGATTTATGGTGCGACGTTGCCACTCAGCCTTATCCACTGCTTTATCGGCATCGACAACCAGCACCGGACAGCTAATATGATGGGTAATAAAATCTTCGTAGAGGTTATTTAGCAGTACCAGATATTCGGGGGGAATGGCCAGTTCGCTTTCACGACCACGCTCTCTTATCCGTTCCAGCAGAGTGGGTACGTCTGCCTTAAAATACACCAGCAGGTCAGGCTCCTGAATCTGTTCTGTCATAAGTCGATAAGTACGCTGGTAGGCTATGAACTCCGGTTCGGACATGTTTTGCAGGATGCGTTGTGCTTTACCGAAGATATGATAGTCCTCG
Organism: uncultured Candidatus Cloacimonadota bacterium; assembly: GCA_964634275.1. Taxonomy (GTDB): domain Bacteria; phylum Cloacimonadota; class Cloacimonadia; order Cloacimonadales; family Cloacimonadaceae; genus CAZZCS01. Next base: position 145,343 of record CAZWIS010000001.1, read on the forward strand.
GCCAGAGTGCGATCTTCCAGTACGATACCACGACAGGATTGGATAAGCTTCTGACGATCTAAGCGGCCATTGAAAAATTCGATCTGCGCCATAAAAGCATTGGCTATGGGATCGCGGTAAAAGGAATCCAATACAATGGGATTGAATTTTTCCGGAAAAGCAAAAACCCCTTCAGAGCCATTGGGTTTTGGATAAACAGAGGTAAGTATTTTATTCAGTGGTGCAGAACTTGCTGCTTCAATAAAGGTTGATTTGCCTACGCCGATATTACCAGCTATGCCAATACGGATATTCTCCATTGTGTTTCCTCTTAAGTTAGCTTTCCTCCCAGAAATTCAGGTGAGGCATGCTCGTCAAGACATTCTTTTAGTGGTTTGTGCGAAAGATCGTGGACGATGAATATATGGCGAAACCATGATTTTTGTACAGACAAACAGAAACCAATAATATCATGCAAGATACGCTCAGCAATCATTATTAAATCTCACTCTAACAATTATGCATTGCTGTCTTGCCCTGATTTGCTATTCAAAACCAATAAACAACGACTTCTTCAGATCCACGCAATACTCACTCTTAAAGATTACTCCTTCAGCGAGTAACAGTGTTCTTTGTTCCTCGGCTCCACCCATTTCTTTGAGGGCGATCTCTCCATTTGAGCGTACTACCCGATGCCAAGGCAAATCGTATTTACCCGAGCAGGAATGCAGGATTCGAGCAACTCGTCTGGCTCCAGATCGAAGCCCGGCTTGCTCTCCAATCCTGCCATAGGTCGAGACTTTCCCGGGAGGAATGGACTTGATGATATCAATAATAATTTTTGTCATACGCTACTCCCACGTCATGCTTTCGTATAGAGATTCATACGTCAATCTATATTTTTGCAGAAAATGCTTTACAAAATGTAATATTTGGTTACAATGTCCGTAGTACAAAGAAACTATGTTTGAGGCCGTTCGCCTATAAAAAAAGCATAGTTAAAAGGGGATAAAATGACGACAAAAACATACAGTGCTACTCCACAGCAAATAGCTCTTAATTTTCCAAGTATCAGTATCATTACCGGAATTGTTGCAAGTATGTTTATGCTTGTATTTATGTTGTATTTCAAAATGCCGGTACTATCGTTCAGATTTGTTGGTTGGGCTTTTTCACTGATGGTTTGCTTGCTTCCGCTCTTAATGACAGTCAAGCTGAAAAAAGCTGTAACCGTAATATACATTATCTTATTCGGATACATCATATTAGCCGGAGTTTATTCATCCTCCATGTTTCATGCAAAAAGATACAGAGCTATAATTGGTGATGTGAAGTTAACCGAGTTTACAGAATTGGTATCTCCTATCAATTTGGAGCAGGTACCGATTATAGACCGAAGCTTTGCTGCATCACTGGCAGAAAAGAAACTGGGAGAAGACTTTGCTCTGGGAAGCAGAGTTACTCTCGGCTGGCCTACACGTCAGATGGTTCGAGGCAAACTTTATTGGGTGGTTCCTCTTTTACATAGTGGTTTTTTCAAGTGGCTCACTAATATAGAGGACGGTACACCTGGGTATATCATGGTTTCGGCGACAAACCCCCAGGATATTACCTTTGTAAGGGAAATCGATGGAAAACCGGTGAAAATCAAGTATCAGCAGAATGCTTTTTTCAATCACAAGCTCCACAGACACTTGTATTTGAAAGGTTTTGTAACCAAAGGCCTGGGGGATTATACTTTTGAAGTAGATGATAATGGCGAGCCACACTGGACTGTAACTGTGTACAACAATAATATTGGCATACAAGCCCCTGATGCCCTGGGTTTGGCTGTTATTCATGCCGGAACAGGCAAGATCAAATATTACCCGCTGACGAAAACTGATGAAGGATGGTCGGACAAAAACATTCCCGAATGGATAGACAGAGTACAACCTGCGGAGTTTGTCCTGTCACAATTGGATTGGTGGGGTAGGTTTGTCCGTGGATTTTGGAATACACTCTTTGGCAAGAGAGATATGCTGATGGTAACGGATGGTTACAATATAATCTATGGCAACGACAAGCGAAGTTACTTCTATACAGGGATGTCCAGTATTGGTTCGGATGAAGGGACAGTAGGTTTTGTACTGACCGATACCAGAACAAAGAAAACCCATTTGTACAGGATGTCTGGGGCTACTGAATATGCAGCAATGCTTTCCGCTCAAGGAAAGGTTCAAAACTTCAAGTACAATGCCATGTTTCCAATTCTTGTAAACATGAATGGAATCCCGACGTATTTTATGACGCTAAAGGATAGCGCAGGGCTTGTCAAGATGTTTGCTTTTGTATCAGTCAAAGACTTTAGTCTTGTAGGAGTAGGTGAATCGATCAGAGATGCCAGAGACAACTACCAGAGGTTAATGGCAGGTAGCAGAATCGGGGCTTTGCCGGATGGTTCCACCATCGAAACTGTTCATGAAGGAATGGTATCCAGAATTGGTTATGATATCAAAGATGCTCGTACTTATTATTATATAACGCTATCAGACAAATCCCAGCATATATTTATCGCAACATCCGACCTTAGCAGTTATCTCCCGATTACAAAGGTGGGGGATAGGCTCAAAGTAACATTCATGGATTCTTCTGACAAAGATATTAGCCTCACAAGTTTACGTAATATCAGCCTGGAGGAATGAACGATATAAGGCCATTGCACTGTAAAGATCGTTGAATAATCGGGGTATAGGGCAGCGCCCCATACAAAAAGGGTGGTGGATGGGTGAAGATGACTGTTTTTGTGCGCTCAAATTGGCTGAAACCCCACCGGTGTGTTATTCAGGTATAAAGTGTCACCCAAATCTGCAAGCTGCGATCACTAGGGCTAACTCGATAGCTCACTTCCGCATTTACTGCACTTTGTATATGACCACCCGGTTCGAGCTCCGCATTGATGGCAGGAATACTTTTGTTTCTGTTCAGATAACCACTCAGACAATCCGATTTCCCTGATTCGTAACAGATTCGTGATTATCGTAGCATGGTGTTTGTAGCCGTCATTGGCAAAATTGGTCATTTCCTCACAGGGCATCTCAGGGCATTCCGAGCAGTTGTTCAGTCCTTTGGCAGAGCAGCATGTTACAAAGCAGCAATCATGATGCAAAGCCGTTTTACAATCGGAGCAGGAAAGCTGTTCCACTGTTTTCCCGAGCTTGTGGGCTGCTTCATCAATGTTGCCTTCTTCCTGAACAATGTTGCACAGACAGGCACCACAATAAATTCCGCAAAATGATTCTAAACCGGCCATTATATTCTCCTTCTTTCAGTTGTGATTTTGTGGTTAGGTTTCTGGGTTGATATGGATAAGTTTATTTCATCAGGGCAAGAGCCCATTGATCTCACCACATTATCAATCAGAGCTTTGCTGACTTTTGTCTTTCCGGAGCAGCTAACTACTCTGACCCAGATTCTCATTTCCCAATCCTGTTTATAACTTCATACTCAATGTACATCCCCAAGTACTTAGCCACAAATGATATTACCTGCAACTCAGGTAGAAGTTGTATCCCACTTCAAATTTGGTGGTATCTTCCAATTGCGAGTTAACCATCAACAAAATGGCTATCCGCTTGTAATACAATTTTGCTCTGTATAACTGATCCTTGTCCTTGGGACCTTTGTACAGGGCATATACACGCTCACAAAACTCTTCCCCATACTCAACAAAACCTGTGAAATCTTTGGCGGTATCCCAGATGCAGGTATCTCCAAAATCGATGATGCTGATCTGCTTTGACAATGTGTCCCAAAAGATATGCCCATCTCTGAGGTCACTGTGAACCAGAGCATGGTACTGATCTTGGGAAGCGACAGACCTAAGCTCAGCAAAAAGCTCTTTTACCCAATTGACTTCATCCGGAGCCAGCAAAGTATATATGTGTTTTTCAGCAGCCTTTTCCAACAATTTCTGGCGTTTATATGTATCTAATCTCTTAATGTTGTACTGGTATGCCTTATCATAACTCACAGCATGCAGAGTGGTTAGAAAACCGGCAAGCTGACTGGTGACAATTTCTTTGTCACTGTCGCTGAGATCATGGTAATCCGCTTTTGTTAGTTCTCTTCCCGGCATGATATCATATCCGGCAAAAGACCCATCAGCAGCTACATATTCATATCCAGGTACACCAACGTCAGTAACACTTTTCAGGTATGTAAGGAGCCTGACTTCATCCATGAATTTCTTTTTATAAGCCGTTCTTTTAGGAGCCCGAAACACGATTTTATCATCGAGGATAACAACTGAATGATCCCAGCCATGTTCAACAAACTTGTGGTTCTCCCAGATGAGTTTCGGAAATTCTCGTTTGATTTTCTTGAGTAAAAGCTCATTCTTCACGATTTATTCTCCTTTTAGTAGCAATTGATCTGATAAATTGTGATTCCATCAAGCGGTATCCGTTTGTTATGACCGTTCCTTTGAATTGGGTGTCTATCCACATCAGTTCTTTTTTTGTTCAACAAGATCACACTCTATTAGCCCAGCAAGAGAATTGACTGCACTTTTTAGCAGCACCTGCATGCAATAAGGCACATGCCTGGCATGAGAACGGTGAGCGCTAACACATTCCCGACATTTACCCCACATAGAGCAGGTCGTTTTCGGACAGGGGCAATCATCAACAATCTCTTGTATGTAGTCAGTTTTTGAATCCATATATATCCCATTCATTATGTTATAGTATTGTTCTGGAGTCTTTCTATTTGCTCCAATGAGCGCAATGAAGATAAGGGATCACGATCACTTGTATCAAGTGGCAGATAAAATAGCACCTGTACTTCTTCCGGCAATTCTGGATATGCCTTGGGAGTCACCTGTTTCAAACGGCAGCCCTGACGCAGGTAAAACTTTACCGCTGCGACATTATTGGTTTGGGTCTCGATCTTGAGCTCGGTACAGCGATGTCGGGACGCCCATTCCTTGACAGCATCAAAGAGAGCCTTACCCACTGCCATGCCCCGCCAGTTTGTATCAACCCGGATATCCCACAGAACAGCGAGGTCAGTCCTATCCTCCAGCATATCCACTCCAGGAGAATTGAAGGCGATTAGGGCTGAGCCAACATGCTCATTTGCCACAGTTGCAAAAATCATACCCCAGTTACTCAGATCAAAGCACTTTCCCCAATCCAAAGGATGGTTATCCGGCAGGGAATCGTAATCTTTGAGAACTGGACGGGGCAGTTTGCTCTCCTTTATGATCCATGCCTGTTCTTCTTCAGGATCAGGTTGAATGTCCAGAAAGCTCTTTATCTCGAAGGCGCTGGAGATCCTACCGTAAACTGATATCTGCGTGATCGGGACTTCTTTGATATGAACAACGGGAAGGAAGGAAGGCATTCTTTATCCTTTTCGGGTCTGACCGGTTCGATCAATGCTGCAAATCCTGGTAACGGTTCTTCTTTGGTAGCATCTAACCATATAGATATAAGTATGGGCATTGTTAGTCATACAGCGAGGTCGGTTCACTACAGCACAAGAACTAAACTATCAAGCATGGTAAGCCATTGTCTGCTAAGAGGCAGAGATACCCTACCGACTTTGCCAAAAATATCCAAAGCAGGAAAACGCGAAGCCTTCTCTTTCCATTCCCATACACTGCCTTGCTGCACCAAACTTCCTTCAACAGCTATTTTATCTACCGTAATTCTTATCAATCCAGATTCGTCCAGAGCAGGTTCAATCTTCTTCAAACAGTCCACTACGATGTTCTGTGGTAGCTTTTTGCCAAATACAAGAGCCCATTCAGCCAGAAAACTCAATCCCCGCAGCACATCATAGTCGTAGTATCTGGGAAAAGAAAGGTGCAGCCAGATATCCGTGATCAATTTTCCTGTTGATGATTTGTAAACAGCATGCTTGAGGAGATACTGCGCCCCTGCCTCCAAGCTATTTATCAGCGATTCATCCCCGCTGCGTTTGTAGATAAGTAGCATCGCCTCCAACATTGGTAAAGTAGAGAGAAATGAGCTCTTTTTACTTTTTGTGTAGGCTGCTTCATCACAGTTATACCCGCCATCCGGCAACTGGTATCGCTCACACCATTCACCGTACCAGGGTATCTGCTTGTCCGCTTCGTAACCGCATAGTTCAATGAGCCGGCACATATTACCCAAAGCACAGTGACACATGATATGCCGATAAGGTTCACAACCTTCTGGAATATCGGTTTCCACCAGAGGAAAATATTGCAGATAATGCCGTTTCAAAGCTTCAATCATTTGTTCAATAAATTGCTTTGGTATCAATTCTGACATTCCTGCTTCAGATAGGAGCAGGGCTTTCCACCAGGGACTGTCCCACTTTGGCCAATAGGGATCAAGTTTTATGCTTTCAAGGGCATTGGATGAAGACAATTCTTTGCCCAATGACCTGAGAGCATTATACTCAGCATCATCCCAGGTTGTTTCGGATAAAGAACTCCGCGTCAATCTGCTCATATCTTCTATTGTTTGTTTTAGCATATACACCTCATAGATTCTTGACTTCTTTTAGGTTGTTTTCTGTCAATGTGTTATTTATTGATTCCTTAACGTGCCAAGAACTTGAGCAGTTTTTTTGAAAACCCGTGTATCTACACTAATGCTTAGAGATGTATTCATCAAGTTGCTGATGCCACTCAGCTGTGCGGTATTCCTGAGGATCTGTTGTTTCATCAAACAGCAGGTCGATTAGAAAGCGAGGTTTCTTCCCACCGATATACATAGCCTTTATACAGGAAACACAATACACTACAACCTGCTCACACGGCATTTCTGCAGCTCTTAAAAGCATCAACTCATTGACCTTTTCTACAGGCAAACCGGGGTAGAAATCATCACCGCAACAGACGGTTTTTTCTTTGCAGGATCCAGGTTCCAGCAGATTGATGTTCATTTTCCTGAGTATACTGCGAACGGCCTGATGTACTTCTGGTCTGTCACGGACAGGACATGGATCCTGGATGGTCATGATTGCACCATTATAGTCCGGATAGGAGATATCTGTCAGAGAATCTAAAACTTCCCATATTGAGATGGTTGAAACACCGGGATAAAAGCTACGAAAACGTCTGTCACAACCTGCGCATGCATTGATAATTTTCCCACCATTGGGAAGTTGAGGGTCATGCCGGCAGCAAATCTTGTGTGGTTTTACATCTCGATACACATTGATCAACAAATCCAATATCCTATGCTCCATCTCTGGTTTGTATAGAATAAGTGCACAACTTGGATTAAAAAATAACTGCTCCATTAAAACATTCCTTTTTTCTATGGTAACGCATCCTACCGAAAACTCGTACCATGGCACAATGTCAATAGATAAAAGCAAATCTCACAATTGGAGTTATGCGAGACTGTCCAAATATGCGTTCTCACTTAGCTTTGCAAATCGTATCACATTAGCTGCAAATCATCTTTTCACATCTAAAACAGAAGGTAATACAAATAATCTAACTCACACTCAGTAACTTGCATGAAATTCTAATGCCTTTTATCAGCAACGTATAACTGGAAGACACGTTCATTGGTCTTTTATGAGATATGGGGTGGATACGGTCGTCTTGATGGGGATAATCCGGCATAATACTGCGATATCTCAAGCGCTGGTATCCATGTAAAATTTACCACTTGTCAACATTGGTAGGATCGGAATCCTACGCTACAGTCAAGCGTATATCAAGCGTATATCAAGCCTATATCAAGCGTATTCACGAATACACTTGATATAGGTATGATACAGATTATATACATAGTTGGGAAGAATGATTCGAGCGCTACGGGATCGGAACAATGAATGTTTGTGCTTATTTCGTGGAATGCTGCCAGACGCCTTTCCAGGTTCTTAGATCCAGATTTTCTATTCTCGTCAGCATCATCATACACAAATAGTCTTCTGCACGGTATTTCAAGGCTATATGAAGATTCTCAACTGCGATTTCAATCTTTGATTCGTACAAAGCAAACATTGCTTTTTCGTAGTGTTGAACGTAATGATACAGATCCGATTCCTCGCTTACATCGCTCAAGTAAGATATCAGTTCATAAAGCTTATTCGCTTTTTGCTTGCCTTTGACGCTTACGCAATCCATATAACGGCAGAAAAACCTGTCTTTGATGGAATTATATGTATTTTCATTGATGATTATTGAAGTGTGGTAATATTTATTGAGCCCCTCCAGGCGCGAACTGAGATTCATTGTATCGCCAATACCGGTATAATTGAAGATCCGATCCGAACCCATGTTTCCGATGATCAAATCCCCTGTACCGATTCCAACTCCGATTGCAAAATCATGGAGTATCTCGTGATCGATATACTCATCCCTTAGAATGTTTGCCTGTTCGACTATCCCCAGAGCACTTCTGCAAGCGTAGTATTGAAAGTCTTCGTAGGGAATGGGGACGTTGTACAAGGCTACAATTGCATCGCCGATATACTTGTCCAGCAAACCTTTGTTGTCTGTGATGAAATTTGTGGTCCGATTAAAGTAGGTATGAAGAAAATCGGTCAGTTCATTTGCCGGGCATACTTCGCAATAGCTGGAAAAATTGCGTATATCTGCAAACAAAACCGAGACATACTTTTTTTCTCCACCGATCTTGAGAAATGATGGGTCTGTCATTATATGTGATATGACGTCTTTTGATACATAATGCTCAAAAGCATTACGGACTTTCTTTTTCTCTTTGATTTGATGTGTGTAATGGTCATAGAGCAAACTAAGGTAACACAATGTCCAGGGGAGTAAAACAGCAGCATAATTCATAGTGTAGGAGTACCATACGTACAATAGGTAAAACCCAATGAACAATAGGACATTCACCACTGCAAAAAAGATGAATGATATCAATGGACGGGCAGAATAGATCATGACAGCCACAATCAAAATGAGAACCAATAACAACCCCAATGTAAGGTAGGGATCCACCCATTTGACGTAATCCTCAGTCAGGACATTTCTCATCAGTGTGGCATGTAGCTCCACACCTGGGATAGTGGGGTCCATAGGAGAAGTCCGAAAATCTCTGAGGCCGGCAGCAGACGATCCAACCAGGATTATCTTATCCGTAAAATATCCAGGAGCGATCTTCCTTTTTATGACATCTGAGAATGATATATACCGGAATGATCCCTCTGGACCATAATACTTTAGATAAAACTTCCCTTTTCGTGAGAGCGGTAGGCTTCGTGATAGCTGTGAATCGGAATATAGCTTTGCATTACGCCCTACATAAACACTATCGATCTGGAGCAAGTCAAGACAAGCCTGGAAGCTAAAGTTTACGTAGTAATTCGATAAATAACGTAAAAAGAGTGGATAGTCATGTATCTTTCCGGATTCGTCGGGTTGAATATGTGCAAAACCGACTCCGTATGCACTTTCCGCCAGTTCCTGGATTGGGGGATAGGGATTATCGGTCTTTAGATAGTGCTTTGGCCTGATTTGTAGAGGGTAAAGCGTACTGGGTAGGTACAGGTCTTCTCTTGGAACGGGGCTATTGAACATAGCAAGAAAAACATTGCCGGCATTTTGCATGGCTCTGGCAAACTGGTAATCAGTTGACATCAAATCAAATGCTTTGTTCAGACGATCGGGGCTTTCACCTGCTATTGCGCTCAATCTTTGCTTGGCATGATTGGAGATACTGTCTGGTTCTGTAAAAAAAACGTCGAATGCAATGAGCTTTGGTTTGTCCTCGTTTATAATGTCGACCAAATCTGCAAAGAACAGAGTCGGCCATCTGCTAAACTGTCCCAAGTTCTGGATGCTGTTCTCATCTATATCGACGATGCTGATATCGTCATAAACAGGAAGCTTGTCCTTGTCGTTCAGTATATAATCTGCCCAGATGATGGTATCGTAGATGCGATAAGATAGCACTCTGAATATAGACAGTTCAGCTATGCCCAGGGCGATGATCACTACCAGTATAGCAATCAGGGCTATCTGGATTCTACGAGCCATCAAATGTCTTTGGGAATAAATTCTAAAATCTGGCTCTTGGGAAAATCAGAACGAAGAGCTTCTATCTGTAACTTCATGGCGGAAGTATTCTTTTGTTCTTCGTAAATCATTATCAGGTAGGAGTGTGCTATTTCAGCGTCTTTTTTCAGAGGTCCCTGTTCAATCACTTTTTTAAACTTGGGGATTGCAATGGTCAGTTCGTTGGTTTCAAAATTTCGGATGGCTTCGTCCAAACTCTGTAATGGTTCCATATCCCAAAACAATTCACCCTGGCTCTTGATTTCTACTTCATCCCTGCGGATTCCTGCTACGGTTGCAGCTTTTTGTTTGCTTGGCAGGCTCATGTTTTCTGTTTTTTCTTTGACTTGAGTTACCCACTTCTGCTTTTTGTTGGCTTCATCATATAGAGTCTTCATCGAAACGGTTTTCCCCGCACTGATGGTAGTGGTCACATTGCTGTTCCAGATAACTTCCGCAGACGAATCCAATCCTGTTTTGATCTGGCTGTTAGGCTCGATATCCTGATTGATTTCAGCAGTCCTCCAAGGTGAGTTTTGATCTTTGCGATATTGAACATCACCCACGGGAAATCGTATCTTTCCAAGTATTTGTGCCATAACATTGGCGGTAATAAATGCGATTGTCAAGATAAGCAGTATCTTCTTCATGTTATTCTCCGATGCCGATAATCTCAGCGAGTTTTGTGGGATCAAGATTTCTCATGATATTCTTGTCTTTTAGCCTATTGTAGTATCCCCTTGCCTGTTGTAGGTCTCCGGCACTGTATTCCAGTACGCAGAGGTTTCGATAGATATTATCAATCTCTTTGTTGTGTTCCAATGCTCTCAGATAGTTCGTTCTGGCATCATTATACCGGTTTGATTTCAGATACAAATTACCAAGATTGACCAAGGTAGAAAAGTGGGTCGGATTCTTCTGCAGTATTTGAACCCAAATCATTTCTGCAATATCCAATTTGCCAATCTCGATGCACCAGAGAGCGTATTGATTCATCACATTCAGATTGTTTGGGTACTTTGCGATAGTCTCGGTAAACTCTTCCTGCTTTGCTATCTGATTCAAGAGCATAATGCTTCCCAGCTCATTATTGTATTCAGTCACAACCGGAGTGGTTTTTGTGTATCTTGAGGGGTCAATCGGACCAGTAAAGTTTACAGGAGGATATTGTCTGTGAGCATCGCTGAACTCGATAAGATCCGGTAATCTGCCTGCTTCGAATATTCCTTGATATCGTTTTAATGCGGACATCCAGCTTTTGTTAAAGCTTTGTTTTCCCAACACAGTAGCTTCAATGGGTAGCCAGTATTTGTTGTTTCTGTAAATAAAGTGCGAAATGTCAAACCCGCTTTCCATGATAGCATCAGAACCGACACCGACGTCTGCCACAAGGATTACATGGCCTTCGACATCTAAAAATCCACACTCAACACCAACTGATGATAAGGATGAAGCCAATAGGCTTACCAAATCATCACAATCTCCCGATCGGGAAGAAATGGTTTGGAATGGATATTGGACAAAATCGTTAACTGCTTCACCAACGTTACTGGAACTGGGATCTGAAACGTAGGAAACACCATTAATATGAAAATAGCTATAAATTTGCATGGCACGCTGGATGTTTTTTGGGACGACACTATTTGGTTGGGTGGTAAATAGGTTTAATATCCTATTATTCACAAAGTCTCGTACGTTCTGATCATTGGGGTTGATAAAACAGGCAAACTGCCGCCTGTTGTCCCAATTCATAGCATTTATATTCAATGCTCTGAGGATGGTGTTTTTGTTCAAATACCTGTCTTCCCGATCGTAGTTGTAAAATACATTTAAGAAAGTCGTGATATCGACTTCGTTATTTTTACATAAGCCGAAGACTGTCTGATTGATCGGAGTGATGATATCAATGATCTTAGTTTCATTTGCCAGAATTGATGGGATGAGCATTTCAAATGATTGGTTTGTGATATCGGGGATCTGGACTTGCACTCTGATGTCTCTGATCGGTTCATTTCTCGTGTTGAACAGGGCTACAAATCCAATAGGATTTGTACGATAGTACTCCTGTAATGAAGGATAGAGGTCATACAATTTAAAATCTGATACTTCAATCGGGGTCCTGTTTCGATAAAATGCTTCCCTTGCCTGAATAACAGAGTTGTATTTGTGCAGGATAGCTGGATCATCTGGGAAGAACTTCAATGCCAGGCTCAATTCTCTATAAGCATCATCATAGCGGTTGTTCCGCAATAGGAGATCTCCATAAAACTGATTGAACCATATCGAGGTAGAATCAGCAGGCACTTCTGAACTGATAAGATCCAGGACATGCAAAGCCTCTGTAATCCTGTTATCATTTTCGAGGGCATTCGCATATGCAAAACCATACTGGGTATTCTTTGGATTTAGTTCCCATGCCTTTGTATAGTGTAACAGGGCATCGTTTAGTTTGCGGCTTTCGTACAAAGCCTGAGCCAATCCAAAACGATACAGTGCATTCTCAGGATTGAGCCTGATGGCATGTTCATAGTTTTCACAGGCAAGATTCAATTGTTTATTCATCCTCAGGGCATTACCATACGCAAAATATACTTCATCCTGACGTACTGCTGGATAACGGGTGAACATCCTCTGGAGTTGGTTGATGGCATCTTCCACCATGTTTGCCTTGATATAAAGTTCTGCCATCTTCAGGTGGTTGTCAAAGTTCTCTACAGCAGCCAAAACGCTCCGTTGGTAAGTAATTGCACTATTATAGTTTTCCAGTTGCTCGTATGCGAGAACCATGTATTGCATGATCTGAACGTCATTTGGGTTACTACTTAGAAACAGACCAGACTCTGTAATCATAGCATCATAGCTTTTATTAAGGTACTGAAGGGCAATCAATTGACGATGAATCTCTGGATTGGAATGATAGTTTGCCTGTCGGATAAACCTGATCCCCTCTCCATAAGACTTCATCTGCTTATAGATATCAATGGTTTCCATGATCAAATCCTGCCTGTTTTTTGCCACGGATAGTGCAAGATTCAAGCTACTAAGAGAACGTTCAAACTCCTGAAACTGCCGGTAATACTTTGCTTCAAGGAGGTAGTTCGTAGCTATCTCCTGATCGATTACATCATCAGAAATGATATTAGCAGCCCTTTTTAAGGCAGTGGCAGCCTGGGCGTAGTTTGCATTCGAATTTAGGTATTTTGCATAGGAATAAGCATCTTCGATAGGTACACTGAGAGGGCCTAACTTCTTGTCTTCGGAAAATGCCGCCACCCTATAAACAGATATCGTCTTTTGAGGACTCTTGATAAGAAGCTGTGGTTCTGTTACAGTATGAAAAATAGTATCACGATCGGCATATTCATATACACTCCATTGATTTATGCCAATCCCAGGATCCCAAGATAACTTCACATGCTTCTCTGGAGTGATGGATAATCTTAGATTTTGGGGTTCTTTGGGAGAGTAAAAAAAGCGTAGATTTCTCTGGGTAGGAGACTTCATGTCACTCAATCTAAGCTCGTGGTTTTGGGCATTGTATCTAATGGCTTGAATATTAGTAAAAAATGGAAATGAACCGCTGGAATTGAAAGATAGGTAAGTATGCTCCAAAACTGTATCGTTGTATATCAATAGGTTCTGTGAGCTACCGTCGATAATGCCGATCCTGCCATCATAAAGGATGTCAAAGCCATTCATTTTCTTGAGGCTATGTATCAGTGTGCTGCGCTGAGGATCGCTAATCGGCAGTTTGTAAAGGCTGGTTCCATTCGCCATCATATATATAAAATCATTGTAAAAACGTAGCTTCTGTGGTTTTAACTTGGTCGTCTTGAAGTCAATGTGACCCATAAACACACCATGCTGCGACCACATTGATATGCGCAAATTGTTCTGATCTGCTATATAAATATTGCCATTTGGGCTGATGGTAATCGAAGAGGGACCTTTCAATCTTCCATCGCCACTTCCTGCTTCACCAAAGGACTTGAGGTACTTCCCTGTAAAGCGATCAAAAACATGTACGGCATTGGATTTGGTATCGCATATGAAGGCTTGGTTGTTGTAAATATCCATTGCATCAAACGAGAGGACACCTTGCTTTCTGAGATTCGGTTGCAAAACACTAAAAACTTCTTTGCCACTTGCATCCAGACATAGGAACTGCAAGCTTGGTTTCTTTAACCCGCCCTTTCCGGGATCAGAAACGTTCAAATAATAATGAAGTGAATCTGTGGGCAGGTAATCGATGAAAGCTTTGTCCTTTGTCTCTGCCAGGGAAGGTCGCATAGTATACTGCGGTCTTTGCAATGCTGTAGTTGCCTTTATTTCTGTATCCTTGTACAAGTGTATTACTTTGTGCTGAATATCAAGAATGCCGATTATTATAGAGCCCTTTAATGAAGTATTACGAATCAGTATCGGGGTATGAAAGGTTCCGATTCCCAGCCTGTTTGCCTTTGAACCAAATCTGCTATTGCTGATGAATTTACCGGTTTCGGTTACTTTGGCCACGTTTGCCCGTTTACTATTGACATAGTATACTTCACCAAAACGATTGATACTGATATCCGCAACATCTTCCCTGGGAGCGGTAATATCATCTATAGAACTGGTTCCCAAACGCTTGAGATTAAGATCATAAATACTGATATTAAAGCTTTTGTCGACTTGATGCAATACTCGGATTTTTTGGTCTTCACCCAGAGTCATTGAAATAGGTAGGGGAATAGCTGCTTTACCCATGAACATGCCTTCGTTGCTAAAGCATATCAATTCACCCCTACCGGCATCCAGGACATATATATAGTCTTGGTAGTTGACAATGATAGAAATTGCTTTTTTGAACTGGGCATCTGGAGAACCTTTGGTAACAATTGACCGTACAAAGACTCCATTCAAATCATAAACCCCGATCCGGCTATTAGCAGATTCAAGAACATACAGATAATTGTCATCAGTAGTAAAAGCAGATATCTTGACTGGTTTTGGAAAGCGAATGACGCCATCACCGAGCCAATCTTCCCTGTTTAAATCCCAGCGCTTGATTTGATTGGAAACAGGGTCCAAAATCATAATCTGGTTTCGGTGAAAATGAAATAGCTGTGCCTCAAACTTGTCTGTCTTTGTTGATCGCCATTGAACAATTTGCATTGGTTCGGGAACTGCTACTAAAGAAACAAAACAAACAAACAATAAAAATAATATTAAACCTACTCTTCTCATGTCTTCTCCACTAAGCCTTTTAATCCATGAACTAATAAGAGCAGAGTACATCAACATGTCAAGAGAAATAATCTACCCAACCCCTATTACTATGATATTGACTCGATCTGAACCCAATATGGCAATCCAAGTGCCCTTTAAGAATGCTGTTTGGGGAATAAAAAAGAGTTCACTCGTAAACCGCGAGAACTGTACTATACTAAGATGTCTCCACGTTGACGACTCGTTATGGCAATACCCTTTTTTCCTGGATGGTTACGAAATCTTGATCAATCGTTCCACGGACGGAGTAATCTCAAAGCTAAGCTTGAGAATACCATTTTCGTAGCTAACAGACGGATTCTCCTTATCGATCGATATATCCGGGAAAAACACTCTGCGATCAAAACATCCCGTCTCTATTTCCATATTGTAATAGCAAGAAACACAGCTGTTTGTCATCTTCCTGCTACCTGCTATACGGACATACTCCTTAGTAACTGAGATACTGATCTCTTCTTTGGGTACTCCTGCCAGTTCGACGAGGATAATCAGCTGGTTTTCAATCTGAAAAACATCGCATTTGGGATGCCAGATATCATCTATTGCTTCTTCAATAGCGATAGGGCTACCGGTAAGGGAAGAAACCTCACCGATGATTTTCAGCATCTCTTTTTGGATTCCAATCAGGTTATCGAATATTTTGTCTCTCATCGCAATCTCCGAACCTATTAATACTCTGTCCGTTCAAAAAACTTGAAGACCACTTCTTTGTCTGGCTGGATTTCTACTTCGAATTTCACTTTTTTATCCCGATCTACGGTATATTCCCGTTCGGAGTTTGTAATCCTGGAGTAGGGTGATAACTGATGAAAGACTTCTATCTTCTTTTTGTCTTTGGAGTTATTTTTGAGGGTCAGTTGGATAGTGCGATCCGAAATCTTGTTCGTAACTGATTTGGAGTCCAACACCTGGCTTCTTCCGATCAAATCAAAGGCTTTGCCGGTATTGATTCTTATCGTCTCATTTCTGGAAGTATGGTTTATGCTATCTTCTCCGATAAACTCCTGATTTTTGTCAGTATCTTGTTTATATACTTTGACGACACCTTTTGGGAGCGGAATCCCCAGCCCTTTCTCCGTCTTATTATCAAATTTGATAATGCTGGAAACAAAATCATTGAAGACAGTGTACTCATAGACGCCGTCAGCTTGTATACTCTTTGTAGGAAATAGCTGGATCTGCTTTTTTTGATTGTTGGCAAATGATACTTTTTGATCCAATGTGTACATATGAAAATCATGAAATGCCTTCTCTTCAAAACTGGGAGCTGCATCCATCTTCGACATCGCAGCCATTTCCATGCCCCTACCGCCTGTTCTTCCCATTGGATAAGCATCACGGATACGGTTTATGTCTCCAGCGATCAGTTTTAGATTGACATCATTAAACTCCAGTCCAGAGCGATTGTCAATTGTTACCCATGAGTTCATAGTCAGTATTTTTTCATCCCATACAGCGTTATACACTACGTCCCAATTGAATCCCCCTGTCAAATATGTAAGTTGAAGCGGAAACTTTCCTTTGCTGGGAGCGATCAGGTTCCAATGCAATGTCGGCTTTGTATAGAAATTGGATGGAAGCTCAGCCAATCGGATACTCTGGGTTTCACTGCGCATCACGAGGATGAGTTTGTTTGTATTCTTCTCGATGATGCCATAACCAGAGCCATCGAAATACTTCATGATGCCTACAATTGTGCTTTGGTCTTTGGTCGTTACTGTTACTTCTCTGTCCACATATTTGCGCAGAATGCTATCCGTCCCTGCCAGGTCAAATTCATAGTTCTGTTCTGCTACAGTTACTATTTCCCTGAGGGGAGTGATAATCACAGAAGCAGGCTGAATTCGGGATGTAATTCGATCAAAATTGTAGCTTTGCCAGCCTTTGACCAAATCCAGTTCAAACTGGGTACGGACCAAAGACAAGTCGTCATTATATATTGTGAGCCAGTCTTCGGCATTCAATATGCCGATAGTAAGTGAAAGGGCGATTACAACAAGTAATATGCGGTTCATTTGAACCTCCTAATTTTTCCCTAATCTTTTTAGTCTCAATTCATATTCTTTTTTTTCGGGTTTTTGTCTGTTATGGAGATAATCCATTTTGGCTTTGATAAACTCTCCCAAATCTGTAAACTCTTTATCGCGAGCTATTGCAAGAGCATTTTTCCCAAACGAGTTCTGCAGCCCAAGATCGGTTTCTTTGGTTAATACTCCATCGACGCACTTGGCATCACCTCCAAGGATAGCATACATCAGAGCAGTCATATTGCTGTTATTTTGCAGATTAACGTTAGCCCCACTCTTTACCAGTAGCGCTACAGCCTTTGGTCTGCGGTAATAAGCAGCATACATCAGAGCTGTTGTTCCATCGGCATCTTTGGCATCTACATCAGCTCCTGATTTGATCAGAAGCTGCATTACTCTCACTTGTTCTTTTTCGGCTGCCAGGATTATTGCCCTGTTGCCATCTATGTCGGTGGTGTTTACGTCAAAACCTGCATCAATAAAACGTTGGATAACTTCATAATTGCCTTTGTCAACATAAGATAAGAATGCTTCGACAGTAAATGGAATCTCATAGAGGTCGAGTTTTTCCCGAGCTTTTCTGGCTCTTGAAGTCGATTGCGCTGTTAGACCCGAAAGTGAAAGGATTGTTATGGTCAACAGCATCAATATCTTATATAGAGAATTCTTCATTTGTTTACTCCATTTATTATCTTTTGTGCGACGCTGCATCAATGACTCTATATGTCAAGGCTAAAATCTTCCAAGATTACCGTACATCGTGGATAATAAACTATGTATTTCCCAATACAACTGGTTTAAAGATTGAAAAGATGACAATTGTACTCAGATGCTTCACTCTCCGCCTTTGGCACTAATCAACCATTCTTAACGGTATATTTTCTTCATTTGTTTCCGAGAAAACCTGGGAAAACTGATACTTGCGATTATTGTTTTTTCTGGTTTTGGTACAGTCTCTGCATATAATACTATCAGGAGCTATCATGAATAATAATATGTTCGGATTATACAATGCAGATACAGTGCCCTTGACTGGTGAATCCAGATGGTATGTACTTCTTTTCATTATGCTGATCTTATTGTCAGTGACCAGTTGCGATACCAGAACCGGAAACCCAGTAACACCTGATTTTCAGAATCCAGATTGGTTAAGTAAGTTTGAAGCATCACTAAGTATTGAAACATACGGAGGAGGCGCAGGACCGGGGACAAGTTTATGGACTAAAGAAGACCCTGGCCAGACCAGCCTTAGCCTGAATGGTGGAAATCACGTGGTCGGACAGGTAGAATATAACCCGTTACAAGACGGGTATCGTACTACTTATGCTGGTCTCAACGCCTTTCCAGAAGCCATTATCGAATACGAATTAATCCTTAGAGGCAAGACTTATACGGGTAACTTGATGATGCCAGCCACTGTCAGTGTGGCGTTTCCAACCTTTGTTCAAAGACAAAACTATAGCTTTTCATGGGCTACAGCAAAACATCCAAATCAGTTTGTGATCAAGTTTATCTATAATTATTCAGGTACACAATATACTATACGTAAGCAAACATCAGGATTGACCAGAACCTATACCCTGGAAAAGAACCTCTGGGACGATCGGACTATAGACTTGCAAGATATAGTCTTACAAGCAATAAACTATAATACCAAGGCTAAAACTCTGATTGTATATGCCATCACAGAGGACAGTTATTGACTTGTTGTCAACCAAGTGGTCAAGCCTATATCAAGCCTATATCAAGCGTATATCAAGTGTATTCACGAATAGACTTGATAGAGGCAAGATATGAAGAAGATATAGATATTATGAAAGGACTCTGATTAGTTCTTTGAAATCAATTGGTTTACTGATATAATCATCCATCCCTGCTTTCAAGCAGAGCGATTTGTCCTCTTCCATGGCGTTTGCAGTCATCGCAACAATTTTTGGTTGGCGGGTCAATGGCATGCTACGGATGTTTTTGGTAGCCTCAATACCGTTCATAACTGGCATAACTATATCCATCATTACGATATCATACTCTTTTCTCTTGATTTCTTCCAATGCTTCAATCCCATTGGCTGCAATATCCGCATCGTAACCAAGCTTTGCCAATACACTACGGATAAGCTTTTGATTGATTTTGTTATCTTCTACTACCAAAATCGTATGCGGGTGTGCCCGGGCTTGATCGTGATCCAGATTCCCCGATCTACTGGAAACTACATCTGTATTCCTCCCGGAAACAATTGCCAGGATAATGTTTGATAGTTCATTCATCCGGATTGGTTTCGTAATGAAATGATTCAATGGATTCTTTTGCTGTTCCAGATCCAGAACTTTTTTCCCGATGGTACGGACGAAAATCAAATGTGTATTTTGATATTCGGGAATAGCTCTGAACATCTGGAGTTGTTCCAGATTCGTCATGGGGGATTCGATACATTCCACAATACCTAAGGAGAATACCTTTCCCTGCTGTAAATAGTTCATTATATCCAGAGGTGTTTCGACCCTACAGCTCTCTATACCATATAGCGATAACAAATCGGAAATTGTACCATAGCTCTTATCATTCGTCAATCTTACGAAAACTGATTTACCTTCCAAGACACCAAGATCCGGAGTAGATAAGATATGATCGAACACAAAAAAAGTACGAAAGTTAAACTTAAAAATAGATCCCTCGTTCAAGCGGCTTTCAACTTCTATAGAGCCATTCATCATTTCAGCGAGTTTTTGGGATATTGGTAGCCCCAAACCGGTACCGCCATACTTTCTCTCTGTCGAAGATTCTGCCTGGGCAAAAGGCAGGAAGATGGTTTCCCTTCTTTCCTGGTCGATGCCAATGCCTGTATCTTCGATCGAAATCTGGAGCTGGACTTCCTGATTGTTTTGTCTGAGAATCTGGATACTGATACAAACATGCCCTTCCTCCGTGAATTTAAGGGCGTTTCCCACGAGATTCAATAGAACCTGACGGATTCTGGTGCTATCTCCAAACACCTGCCACTTTATTTCCTGTGAAGGGACAAAAATCAAGTCCACGTTTTTATCTGCAGCTTTTACTGATAACAATTCCAGTACGTCTTCGATACAATCATTCAGGTCAAATGTATGGCTATCAAGCTCTATATAGCCGGATTCGATCTTGGAAAAATCCAAGATATCGTTGATCAGATCCAGCAATGCATCTCCACTGATACGGATGGTTTCTACATAGTCATGTATATCAGGATTCAGTTCCAGGTTCTTGAGAAGATTTGCCATTCCGATTATGCCATTCATCGGAGTTCGGATTTCGTGGCTCATTATAGCCAGGAAAGTAGATTTGGCACGATTTGCCCGTTCTGCATCATCTTTTGCGGATCGCAGTTCTTTCAGTGTCCAATCCTTGCTGATCGCACCAGCAACAGAATTTGCAACAGCCAATAGGATTACTTCGTCACTTTTCGTCCAGTTGATTTCACTGCTTTCAAACACATAATAGAGGAATCCGTGAATCTCTTTATCTATCAGGACGGGGGTAATCATAAAGGAAGCAGGTAAATCGTTTTCACTATCCGCAGACTTGCCTAGGATTGTTTGAAGGTTCTGATGGTGTAATGCTCTTGTATATGAAAATTCTGATAACACGCTGTCAATGAAAACAAAACCCGGTGCTTTGAGAAAAGCTGGATTGAGGTTTTTTGATTTTTCCGAAAGCCAACTCGAAACTAACTCCGCACTTTGTCTTGTTTCATCATAGCGATAATAGCTTACTCTGTCACTATCTATTGCTCTACCCACAATCGCCAGGGCTGATTTGATGCCGGAACTAAGTTCACTGCAGATCAACAGGCTATTACTGGCATACGACAAGCCGTACAAGATTCTGCTCTGCTTGATGAGATTTTGAGTCAGGTTTTTCTGCTCTGTGATATCCAACATTGCACTTAGCAAACATGGTTCATTAGCGAATTCGATGATTTCAGAAAACAACAGGCAGTTTATCCTTTTGCGGTTGCTGTCAATGATAGTCAATTCAACATTATCAATTCTGCCTTGCTTTCGGAGGATATCTACAAACGTCTTGCGATCTGTCGGATCTTCGATGAGCCCTATCTCTTGAGATGTCCTGCCAACAATCTCGTTTTTAGAATATCCTGTAGACCTGACGAAGCTATCATTAACGTCCAGGTATACTCCGTTTTCAACGGTTGATATCGAGAGCATAACAGGATTGTTTTTGAACGCTTTCCTAAATTTGGATTCGGATAGTTCGAGCATTTTTTCAGCTTCGATCCGATCGGTATAATCGTGAGACTGGACAAAGTATACTTCACGCCCTCCCCAAATCGCCGTACTGATTCGAGTTTCTACAGCGAGGAGATCTTTGGATGAAGTTCTGAGCTTTGATCTGGAGTACTTTTTCTGATCGTCCAAGATGTCCAAAAGCTCCATATAATACTCATCTTGATTTGTCACATCAAAAAAGGAATATAGTTGTTTGCCGGTTATCTGATTTGTAGTCAATCCCAGGATATGCTTGACCTTGTTGTTGACGTAGAATACCTTCCAATCTTTCTCAACAAGCCACAATGCATCATCGACCCGGTTAAAAAGCCTAAGGTAATCTTTCTGATTCTCAAGGATGACCTTTTCTTTGATTTGAAGTTCTGCTATATCAGATTCTGTTTGTTGTTGTAGTGAGTGGATACGCTCTCTGGTTCGATATACAATCCAACTGATACCTGCCAGAATCACGGACTGGATACTGATATACAATAGGTCAAAGCCACTGATGGTATATCTGAATACAAAGAAGACAAGAATGAGAATCAGGCTGAGGAAAAAGCCACGCTTCCTGAGCAGATAAGAGGATGCCGTAAAATTGAAAGTATGCAGAGTCGTCAAAACACCCCGCGTGGAATACGAATCCGCCAAAAAATCTATCGCATACATGACGATAGAAGCGATAATCAGATCAAAAACTATCAGCGCTTCGGCATAACTACCTTTTCTTTTGATTGAATATGTTTCGGGATTCAAATCAATTGCTTTCATCTTCAATCCATTTTCACGATCTTAACTCGTTGATTACCAAGTGACACAATATACATACCGGGTCTCAATGATGAGGTGTCCAGAGAGATGAAACCGTCTCCTTTTGCCAGATAATATGATTTCTGCATCTGTATCTGGCCACGTAGGTTGTATACAGTGAGAGCTTTAGATTTATCAGTGTTGTTTGTATATTGGATTTTGACCCCATCTTTTGCTGGATTGGGATAGAGCTTTGAAATGATCTGAGCCGGAAGATCCCCGGTAATGGATGTATTGTTAATGATCGTTTCGTACACGAAGTTTTGTCCATCATCAGAAAACCGTAGCTGGATTTGGTCCCATAGGGGGGGGAGGAGGATATCTCCGGATTCAAAAGCTTGAGTAGTAGAAAAACTAAGCGGCTCGATGGGATACATATTTCCATGAAAGTTATTGTCGATCAGGATTTCGGCATTCAAGGGAAAATTGAAATCGGGATCATAATATGATACTCCGATTCTTATGTTTTGCATGGAGCCATCAGAATAGTCGTGCCACAAGTTTGTCAAAACCGGCTGATTGTTGTTGACGCTCTGGATCTGTTGTGGTTTGAGAAGCAGGTTTGCGGGCAGGCATTGATCCGCTTCCTGAATTCCACCAGTCAAAGTAATTCTGGAGCTTATTGCCATAGTTCCTACTAAAGGGTACTGGGGATTGAACCAGCTCGTAAAGTCCGGATTATTCAGCAAGTCGCTGATGTTGCAAGATAGATAAAGCATATTGTTTTGAGCATCAATAGATGATTCGATTGAGCCTATTGATTGCAGGCTGCTAAATCCAGTTCCAGTAATCTTATACAGGCCTGGACTGATGACTCCGGCAAGATTGACAGTATACATCAATCCGAATACGGGTGGATTGGATTCCGGATCAGCATCAGGATTTACCATAATAGCCATATAAGAGAAGTATGTAAAACCACTGCTTACAGGAAAGCCACCTCCGTTGTTCTGGATGCCAAAATAGATTTTATCCTCCGTAAAGGCTACATGAAATGCTCTTAGATCCAAATGATTCAGGTTAAAGCTGTGATCTCCAGCAGGATCAGTAACAATCTGCGTAAGTTTATTTACGTTTACTGATGGAAGGCTTTGCCAATAGATTGGGTTTATACGGAGGTTTTGTCCCTCTCCTCTAAAGCCGATGTATGGATGATCTGGCACTGGTATGGAAGCCGATTTCCAAGCTTCGGACTCCAGATAGGATGTCATAGTAGCGGATTGGATAGTTGAGTTCGAATAGTAAAGGATGCTCTCTTGTTGAAATGAGTTTGCCAAAACCCCGAGATTTCCCTCGTGAGTAATACCCGAATAATAAACTTGATCCAAAGAAGCTTGGGCATAAAGCATTGAAAGGCCGCTGTAAAACATGAGCGCTGAGACGAGCAGCAAGGCATATATCCGTTTCATAGTAGCTCCTAAAACTTTACTCCTGCTACGAGGGAATATGTCTGATTCCTTAGCTCCACAGGCGGGAAATCGGCAAACGTGGGAAGCTTGTGATAATCCCATCCCAATGTAAATCTATATTCCAGAAAATAAGTATACCTTGCAGTATAAGATAATGTGCCTCCATAGATAAAGCTATAATCAAATTGATTTATATATGTCAGATCTGATTCTTCAGATATTGGTATCTCGTCGAAATCGTCTCCATTGGGGAAAAAGACCGAACCATTCAGTTTATGATCCCCCTTTACTTTCAAAGCCATGGCTGTGCCAGTTACTGCATGCATTTGCAATCTTCCATATTCCAGAGCCTTGACTTTTAACAAGACAGGTATCTCGATGTAATCCATATAGTAGTGTACGTTCATTATAGCTGGTTTGGGAAGTTCTTCAGATATGCCATCGTTATCTTCATCCAACCGTAATACTTTGATCTTTTGATGAGATCCTTTCATTGTGTATAACACTTCGTAGCCGAGGCTAAGGTTATGAGTTACATTCAGATCGAGAAAAGCACCTGCAATCATACCCGTTCTGGTGCCGCTATTTACTTGATAATCAGACCCTTTTTCCTTTATTCCATAGTTCATTGAAACATTCATACCAGTTTTGACGCCATAGCTAAACGTAGTTTGGGCAGAAATCAGGCTGATGAAGAATAGTGAAATCGATAGCAGGATCAGCTTTGGCATCATAGCTGGTGATCCAGGTTTGCTTGCATATTCATTCTGATTCCGTCCATTAACTGCTGTTTATCCAGAATGTGGTACTTTTCGAATGGGATGGGTTCCAGGATAGAAATCTTTATGGTTTGTGGTCTAATTCTATGATCCTTTTCGAAAATCTTCCAGGTTCCGCATATTGTAATCGGAACAATGTCCGCTTCGGACATAATGGCAAGCTTCAAACTACCATAATGAAAAGGAGCTACTTGATTGCTTTTTGATCTTGTTCCCTCAGGAAAGATCACGATTGGATATCCGGAGCGGATAATCTTTGCCCCGGTTTCAAAAGACTTGATGGCATCCCGAGCACTTTTTCGATTGATAAAGATACAGTTCAGCTCTTTCATCCAGTAGCTCAATATCGGAATCTTGAAGAGTTCCTGCTTGGCGATAAAACCAAGCTCTGTTCCCAAAAACCCCAAGAGAACTGGAATGTCAAAAAGCCCCTGATGATTTGATATAAAGCAGATATTTCTATGATCAGGAAGGTTTTCCCTGCCTTCGATAATAACAACGGAACCGGTGGAACGTAACAACAGCCTTCCCCAAAACGAAGCCATCGAACTTGCAAGATGGTGGTAAGAATTCCTCTTCATGAAGGGTTTCAACATTAAAAGTACGATATAAATAGGGAAGCACATCAGCATCAATATCAAAAACTGAAATCCCCACAGGCATGTAATAATCAAGCTCATAAATCCCTCAGTAACTCATGGTAACCCATTCGTTGTAGATATTGTTCAATGATGTGATCCACCCGTTCTTTTGGGAGGCATAATTTATTGTTTGCCAATACAATGATCCCCATCCAGGATAATCGATAGGATCGAAAGTGCTATTGTGCCACAATAGTGATAGGTGTGACTGGTATTTTGCTGCCAGATCGATCAAACGTTTCAATCGAAGTCGAGCACTGCGCTTTGAGAGGTTCATCGCCTTGGCAGAATGCAGAGTGGTGTCCATTACAATCAGGGGGATTTCCAATACTCTGAATGGCCTGTTTTCCTTGATGTTAAACGGGAAAAATGGGAATGAAATGCCAGCCCTGAAACCTATGTTTTCCCAATATCCCAGTGTGCTGTCATAAAGGATTCCAGCTTCTTCCAAGATAGAAAAGCTCTTTTGATAATCGAAATGTAGATAGTGAGTTCTAAAGCCTTTTGGACTGAATCCCAATGTTTTTAAGTGGTTAAGTTCCTGATTCAGGATGTCGAGATTAAACGCCGATTCAGGACTTCCATGGAGGGTTACCTCTTCCTGACCCAATAGATCCAATACCTGCTCTTTGTAAACCACGTCAAAGAGATAGTTTTGTCTCTGATCTTCATAGTCATGACGAGCTAAGAGGAACCAAGTGGAACTAGCACCCATTGTATGCTCTTTGGTTCGTATCTCTCGGATCAGTTTATTATGGTTATAAAAAAGGGTTTTGTGCAAAGCATGACCCAGAATCTTGTAGGTAGCTGCAAAAGGACGATTTAGAATACTGCCAAGGTTGTATTTCAGTGACTTATTTAGACTTTGCTTATCCCATACATTCCAATAGTCGATGTCATGCGATAATGATAACACGAACTTACTATTCTGATTCCAATGTATGTCGCGAATAAACTCCGGACAAAAAAGCTCCATTCCATACAACAGGATCTGGCAGTAGACATCCACTACAGGTATTTCAGTAAAACTCCACCTGTATTGCAGAGATTCCTCGTAGTCTACTCTGCCTTTGCGAATGCCCATGATACTCATAATGTATTCGTGCCAGCAAGTAAGGAAATAAAACCCACTGGCAACGATATCTTTTCTCAAAAAACAGTGATCGTTTGCTAATGAGAATATCTGCCCTGGCTGAGAAAAGAGGAAAGGAATATATTCGTTTTTGTACTTGAAGAAGTTAACGTCTTCCAGCGGGTACAACTCACGTTTTTCATAGAATTCGCTCGTAGCGGGATCGAAATGAACTTTGATGGGGTAGACGTTGGTAGTACTTTTTCCATAGTACAGATGTGTCCCTTCGTAATGTGAACCATAGTTAAACTTCGGGTTCAAGCGCAGGATGTAGCAATAAGTTCTTAGAACAAACTCCGCCTTTGGGATGTATTCACGATCCACATTCAGCAGGATATTTATATTGGGGTACTTTTCCATCTCTACTTCAAAAGGACTTTATCCAAAACCTGCCTTACATCTTCTACAAAGGTAATCTCCATACCATCCAAAATGTCGGCTTCGATCTCGGAAATGGCTTCTTTGTTTTCTGCAGGGACGATAACCTTTTTGATTCCAGCCCGTTTTGCTGCCAGGAGCTTTTCCTTTAACCCGCCGATTGGTAATACTTTACCCAATAGGGTCACTTCTCCAGTCATGGCGATATTGTGATATACTTTTCTTTGAGTAAAAAGCGATGCCAAGGTAGTTGTAAGGGTTACACCCGCTGAAGGTCCGTCTTTGGGAACAGCTCCTGCGGGGAAATGAACATGAATATCAAACTTTTCAAAGTCTTTGGGATTGATCTTGAATCTATTGTGATTTGCCTTTAGATAGCTAATGGCAATTCGTGCTGATTCTTTCATCACATCTCCCAATAAACCTGTCATAACGACTGAACCTTTACCGGGCATTCGGATTGCCTCGCAGTATAGTATTTCTCCTCCGTATTGAGTCCAAGCCAACCCAGTGGTTACGCCGATCTCAGGTTTTCGGTTTGCCATTTCAAGAGAGTATTTTCTGGGTCCCAAATAGTCTTTTACATTGGATGAGTGTATTTTGTACGAACTAACTGTTTCAGCAGCAACGACCCGGGCGATTTTTCTGAATATCGCGCCAATCCTTCGTTGGAGAGTTCTAACGCCTGCTTCTCGGACATAATACCGGATAATTTCCTGGAGGGCAGTTTGGCTAATCTTAATGTCTATCCCACTTAACCCATTGGCTTCGATTTCCTTTGGTATCAGGTACTTTTTGGCAATCTGAATTTTGTCGTGTTCCAGATAACTGGAAAACTCGATGATCTCCATTCTGTCCCTCAATGCTGAAGGTATAGTATCAAGGGAGTTTGCAGTAGTAATAAACATCACTTCTGAGAGGTCAAAGGCCAGATTTATGTAATTGTCCATAAAGCTGTTGTTCTGTTCCGGATCCAATACTTCCAATAGGGCAGAGGCAGGGTCTCCCCGGAAATCTCTTCCCAGCTTGTCTATTTCGTCCAGCATAAAGACAGGATTTGCAGTACCTTGCCTTTTGATCTCCGAGATTATCTTCCCAGGCATTGCTCCGATGTAGGTTCTTCGATGGCCTCTGATTTCTGCTTCATCATGTATGCCACCAAGGGACATTCTGATGAACTTGCGATTCAGGGCTTCGGCAACAGATCTTCCGATCGAGGTTTTTCCTGTTCCGGGAGGGCCAACGAAGCATAAGATTGGGCTTTTTAGTTTTCCTTTGAGTTTCTTGACGGCGATGAACTCCATCACACGTTCTTTTGGCTTGGCGAGGCCATAATGATCTGCGGTAAGTACACGCTCTATCTTTTTCAGATCCAGTCTATCTTTGCTATATTTCTTCCAGGGTAAGTTTACAATCCAATCCAGATAGTTGCGGATTACTCCATATTCACTGGCGGCAGGCTGCATACTGGAAAGTCTCTCCAGCTCTTCCATCGCCACGTCTTTTACATGGTCGGGGAGATCGTTTTTTTCGATCAAATCTCTCCACTTCAGGATTTCTTTGCTGACTTCATCAGTTTCACCCAATTCCCTCCGGATAGCGTCGAGTTGTTCCCTGAGATAATACCTGCGTTGGTCTTCGGACATCTCAAGCTGGATATTACTCCGGATGTGGTTTTCGAGCCGCATTTGTTTTATAAGTTCTGCCAGGCAGTTGTTCAGATACTTGTATCTCTTGTGTAAATCCAACAATTCCAGTATCTTCTGACGATCTTCGATTTGCAAATCTATATTGCCGGCAATAATATCGGCGATTCTACCAGCTTGTTTGATATTGGAAAGACCCGATATCATCTCACGATTTAACAGAGTGCTTTCCTGGGCAATTTTGTCCAATAGTTCAAGGGCTATTTTTTTATATGCATGAATCTCGGTATCTTCTTCAGTTTGCTCTGTCATCGATTCAACATCGACCATGATAAAGGGATCTTTTTGGACTATCTTCTGTCTTTTGATCCTGGAAGTTCCCTGGAGTAAAAGACTGATCGAGCCATCCTGGTTTCTCAGCATTCGCAGGATTGTGACAGCGGTACCAATCTCATAAAGGTCTGGATCGGCTTTGTCGAACTTTTCCTTTTCCAAAAAGAAAGCCATTGATTTATCGTTTGACAGCGCATAATCGACGACGAGTTTCGATTCCTCATCAGACACCACCAAAGGCATCAGCAAATAAGGAAACATCACGACGTTCGCCATGCGAAGAACTGGTAGGGTTCGGGGTATTCTGCTGTTATGATCTTCCATCTGCGCTCCTGTTTTAATGTTCATATATATGTTAAGTCATTTTGGAATATTTCAAACTCAAAGTTGTCGGATCGATACTATACAGGAAGAATGATAAAAAGTGATCCGAATCAAGAAACCTGTGCTATGCCTGATGAGTTATGCCTCATATCCATTACTGATATCTGAGCGACACGATTCTCAATGCAATACTCAAGAGTTAGATACTGCCACCTGAAAAGCGTTTAGTTTGATAAACCACGTTCGCTGTTCTTTACAAAATCAAAAAATACCAGCTGTTCTGGAATCAGCTCTCCCAGGATTGCAATCTGTTCAGTCGCCTGAGAAACGTTCATCCCATTGCGGTAGTAATGGTTATAAATAGCTTTGATAGCAGCGATTGTCTCGTTTGAGAAGCCTTTTCGCATCAGACCAACACTATTGAGGCCGACTGTTTTGTAGGGATTTCCCTGTCCTCTGGTATAAGGGGCAATATCCTTTTTTATCGCAGAAGCACCACCCACAAAAGCATGAGCACCAATGTGGACAAATTGATGTATGGCAGTTTGGCCACCGATGATGGCATAATCGTGAACATGAACATGTCCAGCCATCTGCACGGCATTTGCCACCACACAAAAACTTCCGATCTGGCAGTTGTGAGCGATGTGCAAATACTCCATCAGCAGGTTGTTGCTACCTACATTGGTATCCTCTTCCATCTGATTGGATCGGTTTATGGTGACAAACTCACGGATAGTGTTATTGTTACCGATATTCAAACGGGTCGGTTCGTCTTTAAATTTCAGATCTTGGGGGTCTGTTCCCAAAACGGCATAGGGGAATATCTTATTATCGTTTCCGATCGTTGTATGGCCTTCGATAATGACATTTGAAATTAGTTTGTTTCCGCTACCCAGAACCACGTCTTTACCTATGATGCAATAAGCTCCGATAGAGCAGTCGTCACCGATCTTTGCCTCTGGGGCTACAATTGCAGTTTTATGTATCGAAATCATTGGTTTTTCTCCATAATCATTGCCAAAAAGTCTCCTTCTGCCACTTTCTCGTTACCCACATAAGTGTCTCCGTGCATCTTTGCCAGGGATTTCTTTAGAGAAATCACAGTCAGCTCAAATCTTAGTGTATCACCCGGTAATACCGGTTTGCGGAATTTTACATTGTCGATTGAGGCAAAGTAAGCCACGTGATTTTGGGGATCTTCCAGTTGATTCAAAAGCATTATCCCACCTGCCTGAGCCATACCTTCGATAATCAGCACACCAGGCATGATAGGATGACCGGGGAAATGCCCATTGAAGAATGGTTCATTGATCGTCACGTTTTTGATTCCGACTATCTTCTCATCCGGGACAAACTCAATGATCTTATCAACCAACAGGAAAGGATAGCGATGAGGGATGATCCGCATAATTGCATTCACATCAAATACTACATCAGTAGTACGTTGCTTTTGATACAGCAGTTGCAGCTCTTGCTTTTTCTGTATCTGGCGTAGTTTTTTCACGAGTTCCACATTCGTCTTGTGTCCGGAACGGGCTGCCAGTATGTGTCCTTTGATAGGCATCCCAAAGAGGGCAATATCTCCGATCAAATCGACTACTTTGTGCCGAACAAACTCGTTGTAATACCTCAGAGGATGGCTATTTAAGATTCCCTGCTCGGATACCGTAACGGGTTCGTGATAGTTGAATATATCCTGAAGATGCTTTAGTTCTTTTTCGCTCATATTCGGCTCGGCGATTACCAACGCATTTTCCAGGGATCCACCCTTTATCAGTCCTGCTTCCTTGAGGTAAAGAATTTCATTGATAAAGCAAAAGGTTCTGGCTCCGGCAAAGTCCTTTTCATAATTATCCAGGTTTGGAAACCAGGTATACTGAGTCCCCAGATATGGATGCTTGTAATCTATCATAAAAGTGACTTTTAGTTCATTTGAAGGGACTATTACCACATCCACGTTTTCGCCAGGGGCAGAAAAACTGATGGGTTCATTGAACTCAAAATAGACTCGTTCAGAATCCTGCTGTACCTTTCCGGCTTGTTTCAACAAGTTGAAAAACACAATGGGACTGCCATCGGCTACAGGAGCTTCCGGACCATCGATTTCTATTCGGATGTTATCGATATTGAGTCCTTTGATAGCCGATAGAACATGTTCGATCGTACCGACGGTAGCATTTTTGATCCCGATAGTAGTCCCACGTGAAATATCCACCACATGGTCAATATCAGCTGGAATCTCCGGTTTGTCCGGCAAATCTATCCGGATAAAGACAATGCCCTCATCCTTGCCGGCTGGTCTGAATCTAATCGTCGAAATTTCGCCGCTATGAAGACCTATTCCTGTGTAGGAGGCTTCGCCACCAATCGTGTGCTTGTATTCTGTCATTTTGGCTCCACATTCTGTTTCAATGATTTTGTGTATGTTTTGTACATTTCAGGTAGATGCTTTTCGACTGCCATGATGCGTTTGGTCAATCCTGCTTCCCGAGCTGGAGAACCAAAGTACTTACTATCCGGTTCGATATCACTGACCACTCCGGATTGAGCTCCTACCATAGCACGGTCTCCAATTGTCAGATGACCTGCGACGCCTACCTGGCCTGCCAGATATACATAATCTCCGATTATTGTACTACCTGCAAGACCTACCTGCGAGCATAGAATGCTATGTTTCCCGATGGAGCAATTATGCCCTACCTGGACTATATTATCGATCTTTGTACCTTCTCCGACGATAGTGGAACCCAAAGTAGCACGATCGATGGATGAATTGGCTCCAATCTCGACATCGTTTTGAATCACAACGTTCCCAATCTGTGGTATCTTTTGCTGTTTGCCACCCATCAGGATATAGCCAAATCCATCGGCACCGATTACGACTCCGCTGTGTAGTATGACCCTGTCGCCCAAGATACTGTCCTCGTAAAGGACTACATTGGCATAGAGGTGGCAGTTTTCTCCGATTACACAATTATCAGAGATAACGCAATTGCTTTCAATCCTGGTATTTCTGCCAATTTTGCAATTATTACCGATAATGACGTTTGCTCCCAGGCTGATTGGTTCTGAGATATCACAATCCAATCCAACCCTGGCACTGGGATCGATATCAAAAGCTCGAGTGGCATTATCTTGCTCGATCCAGTAAGAAAGGAGCATCAGTACTATGTAATATGGTTTGTCTACCAGAAGCAGGTTTTTGCCCTGTAAAACTTCGGCAAACCCTTTGGTAGTAATTATCAGTCCCGGATTGGTAACCAAAACTTGCCCGACCAGTTTTTCCTGTTCCAAAAATACTATGGCATTCTGATCGGCAGCGCTTGGTTCGGCGACACAATTCAACGCTATGGAAGTATCTCCTATTAGTTCACCACCAAAGTATGACTGGATTACAGAGGCTGTCAGAGCATTTTTGAATCGTTTCATATACTAAAACTTCGGTTCAGTTTCTGGTTCTTTGCCTGATGGATCAGTCGTGTTGGGAGCATCGAAGCTATGAGTAGGAGTTGTGGTATCGGTACCCGTGGGACGGATAGTACCCTTATTGAGTTCCAACAATACCTGCTCTGTAATATCAATCGACGGCATGGCGTATAATACGGTTCCCATACTCACATCAAAAATCATGGTATAACGTTCGTCTTCGGCGATTTTCTTGATGGTATCATGAATCTTTTTGGTCAAAGGATCGATCAATTCGCGGTAACGCTGTTCTGCTCGACCGCCTTCCCCAAAGTATTCGTCCAGGAGTCTTCCAGCTTCGCTTTTCTTTTGATCTATACGAGTCTGCGCTTCTCGTTTGGAGGCTTCGTTTTTTGTCAGCTTATCGATTTCAAACTGCCGTTCCATCTGCTTTATCTCTTCGTCCAATTGACGGACTTGATTCGTCCAGTTCTGTTTATCCAGATTGAACAAGCGGGCAATTTCCGCAGCTTCATTACTTTCAAACAATACACGATCCGTATTTACGTATCCGAGTTTCACGGGTTGAGCCAGACACAGCCCAAAGACTCCTATCAGGAGGATTATTATCATCAGGGTCTTTTTCATTAAGTATCTCCTAAGAATAAAGTTACACAACCACCCTTGTGCCCTTTACGACACATTAACAAAGTGGTTCGCCATAGAGTGCATGATTTTTGTCATGCTTTATACGTCAATGTTTTATATCATAGCGAAGGTCCAAGACCTTGACTGCTCGGACATCATCGACTCTGCGCACGGGAGTGGTCAAAGGAGCTGCATGCAGCAAATCTGGATCTTCCTTTGATTCTTTGGCAATCTCTATCATCGCATCCGCAAAGGCATCGATCGATTCTTTACTCTCGCTTTCGGTGGGTTCTACCATCAATGCTTCTGGAATAATCAGCGGGAAATAGATGGTCGGAGCGTGATAACCCTTATCCAGCAAACGCTTTGCGATATCCAGAGTAGAAACTCCGTGCTCTTTTTTCTGCGTAGTACCATCTGCAACAAACTCGTGCATACAATACTCTGTATGTGCAATATTGAAATGCCCGATCAGCTTTTTCATCAGATAGTTTGCATTGATAATGGCATTTTCCGAAATCTTACGCAAACCCTGTGGTCCCTGCATTTTGATGTATATATAAGCGCGGAGCATGATGGCAAAATTGCCATAGAAGGTGTGAACCTTGCCGATGCTGGTATCCTGATGGGCATAATCAAAGTAATATCCGTCATCGTTTTTACCGATCAGTGGAACGGGCAGATAAGGCACAAGTTTCTGGACTACTCCTACAGGCCCGCATCCAGGACCGCCACCACCATGAGGAGTGGCAAAAGTCTTGTGCAGATTGTAATGCATTACATCAAAACCAATCTTGCCGGGCTGGACTATCCCAAGCAAAGCATTCAGATTTGCTCCATCCATATACATCAGTCCATCTACAGAGTGGATAATCTCGGCAATCTCGACAATCTGACTTTCAAACAATCCCAAAGTGTTTGGATTGGTCAGCATAAATCCTGCCACACTATCATCTACCAGCTCTTTCAAACGTTGGATGTCCACTCTGCCGTTTGCCAATGATTTCAGCTCTACCACGTCATAACCCACCAACGAACAGGTAGCTGGGTTTGTCCCATGGGCACTGTCCGGTAAGATTATCTTGTTTTTGTGGGTATTGCCCTTGGCTTTGTGATAGGCTTCGATAATCTTGATTCCGGCAAATTCTCCCTGGGCTCCAGCAACAGGCTGAAGAGTTGTCTGAGCCATTCCGGCAATTTCTGCCAGGTCTTGCTGTAGATCGTACAATATCTCCAGTGAGCCCTGCAGTGTTTCTATCGCCTGGTATGGATGTATATTGTTGAAGCAGGAATGGCGTACCAAAGCTTCATGCAGCTTGGGATTGTATTTCATGGTGCAGGATCCCAAAGGATAAAGGCCTTTTTCGATGAAGTGGTTTTTGTGGCTGAGTTCGATATAATGTCTCATCACATCAAGCTCTGTCACTTCCGGTAGCATGGCTTTTTCTTTGCGCATATATTTGCTGGGCATTACTTGCTCCAGCTTCTGATCTACTTCCCGGGGAGGCAGGGTCACACCCATTCTGCCTTTTACGCTGTAATCAAATATAGTCTTAGACACGTGCCACCTCCTTGAGTGCTGATACCAGTTCATCCATATCCTTTTTGCTCTTTTTCTCGGTGACAGCTATCATTAGCTGGTTTTCAAAGCCAAAGCGTTTCATATCGACTCCCGGGTACAAAGCCCGGGGCAGGAGCAGCGAGCAGATTTTGTCTGCCGGAACAGGAGTTTTGATGACAAATTCTTTGAAGAAATCAGCTTTTGGATATGCCATCTCAAAGCCTGCTAATTTGCTGATTTCCTCAGCCAGGTAATGAGCTTTGAGGGTGGATTGAGTAGCCACTTCGACCAACCCTTCGCGACCGATCAGGCTCATATAGACAGTTGCTGCCAATGTACACAATGACTGGTTTGAGCAGATATTGGAAGTAGCTTTGTCCCTGCGGATGTGTTGTTCGCGTGCTTGCAGGGTGAGCGCATAAGCTCTTTTACCTTCTACGTCGAGGGTTCCGCCCACGATTCTTCCCGGCATCTGACGTGCCATATCCAGTTTACTGGCAAAGAATCCAAAGAGAGGACCTCCCATGTACATGCTGTTTCCCAATGCCTGGCCTTCTCCTACGACGATGTCTGCATGATACTCGCTGGGGGCATTAATAATTCCCAAAGAGATGGGATCGACCACCGCGATAAACAGAGTCTTGGGATACTTATGGATAATGGCATCAAGGCTGAATACATCTTCCAGATTTCCAAAGAAATTCGGAGTCTGTACCACTACACATCCGATACTCTCGTCCATCATCTCTTCAAGAGCTTTGAGATCGATTATACCCTGTGACGATGGAACCGTCAATAGCTCGACGCCGATACCCTCGGTATATACTTTGATTACTTTTTTGTATTCGGGATGCATAGTATCGGGGAGAATAGCTTTCATGAGCCTGTTTTTGCGAACGGACATCAGAATGGCTTCTGCCACAGCCGATGCACCATCATACATCGATGCATTTGCCACTTCCATTCCTGTAAGTTCACAAATCATCGTCTGGTATTCATATATGAATTGCAAAGTTCCCTGGCTTACTTCTGCTTGATAAGGAGTATATGCTGTGAAAAACTCTGGACGAGAGACAATGGTATCCACCGCAGCAGGGATAAAGTGATCGTACACACCTGCTCCCAGAAAGGAATTGGCAGATGCTGCACACAGATTCTTGCATGTTCTTTCCTGAATCAAACGAGTGATTTCGTATTCACTGACTGGCTCGGAAACCTTTAGCTTTCCCTTTAAGCGCAGATCTTCCGGGATAGCTTTGATCAATTCGTCAAAAGAGTCCACACCGATAAAATTGAGCATCTCTTTTCGCTGCTCATCAGTAGTAGGAATATAAGGCATTTTAGCTCCTTTTTATATCATTTTATTCTTACATAAACTTCTTTTTTTTTACAAGCATAAATTATCTTGAAATTATGTCAATGCTTTTGCTCGGCTCCTACTTGTAAGCCTTAATCAAGCGTTAATCAAGCCTTAATCAAGCCTTAACTTTTAAGGCTAAATTAAGGCTTGATAAAGAAGTGATAAAGACCCTGCTCCAAGGGTGAAAAAAGCTCTTCACCTTCAAATCGGTATCACGTGTCACAGTGATCGCATAAGTTTATCATGCAGAGAGATAGATAGGCTTGGCTTTGAATGCGTCTATTTCGCTCCCTGTGAGCAGTTCGGTGGCAGACTGGTCTAATCCTACTGTCTTGACTATTCCTTCGCCCAGGGTCTTCAAATTGAGAAACTCGCAGGTGCTCTGCAGCATCAGGAAGCTATACCCAAAACGGGTTCCCTGGAGACTTTGCTTGCAAAGGATTTAGGGTGTGGCGAATAAAGATCAGGAAGGGAGCGTCATCAGGGTAGTCATTGCGAGTAGCTTCCTGATAATAGTTTTCCAAAACAAGGCTTCTGATCGTCTCTAAGACCAGACCTTTATGCTCTTTGAAGATGACGTTATCTACCATCTCTTTGGGCAGGTTAAGTACTGCCAGCAGGTCAATAGTCTCAACCGGAATGGGATCACTTACCCTTCCTCATCAGCTCAGAAAGCTCATCATTAGGATAGAAATAACGCAGCAAGACAGGTATCTGTTTTGAATCCAGTTTGGTCATAATCTGCGTGAATCCGTTCGATCTGCGTCATCTGCGTGCTATTAATAAAATCGAGATTGTCCCCGATACTGATAGTCAGCTTACCTGCAGTACAGCGATAAGGCTTCAGCCGCAGACCTTCATGTCTGATAAGCTGTTCCTTGATTCTATCCATCAGTTTCGCTTCCATTTATGCTCCTTGAACTTACTGGATCATCGATCCTGAGCCAGGAAAGCAGTTCCCTGTATTCTCACTAGTATGCATACGGATGCGACAGAAGATTAAAATAGCAAGCATACCCCCAAAAAAGCGATAACAGATATCGGCAATTAGCTGTTATGCAA
>CAZWIS010000002.1:0-165226 GCA_964634275.1 uncultured Candidatus Cloacimonadota bacterium
AGTTCTATCCCTAGTTTTAGACCTTTTCCAGAGAGTCTATGTGCAAAGGTCTTTAAACCATAATGGGATAGACAACAGCCCAATAGACCAATTAATCAAAGGTCTTCAACATTTCATTGACAGCTCCTACAATAACACAGCTATCATAAACAAAAGCGATACCCATAGTCTATACTTAGCATATATCACACCTATATCAAGTGTATTCGTGAATACACTTGATATACGCTTGATATAGGCTTGATATACGCTTGACTACTAAGTTGACAGGGCTGAAATATGTTGACAGGTACTCCACAAAGTGAGCAAAAATGAAATTTCTGACGCATACAAAAAAGGGACTCACCAATAAGTGAATCCCTTATGTTATAATATCAGTACTATTTAGTTAAGCTCTATAACTACATACTTTTGCTTGCGGAAGTTTGTAGGATCTGTAATGCGAAGAATGTTGTTACTTCCATCCTTTTCAATATTGTAGGAAGTAGCGTTTTGGCTTGTCAGGATGGAGTATCCTTTTCTGGTGGCAGGGAAGGTAATGCTGTCCGAATCCAGAAGATTCATTGTCTTGAATTCCTCTACATTGATCTTACTGGTAACAGTCGATACTTTACCTATTCCGAGTAATCCACCTCTACGATCGATAATTTTCTTGTCCATTAGTTCTTTTCGAGTACCGTAGACGTAGAAGATAGTATTCATATCTTTCTGTTGTTCTTCGATGGTAAGTTGTTTTTCTCCTAATTGCCTGTCACGAAGAGCAATTTCCTCGGCACTAAGCTTTCTTTCCTTGTCGAGAGTTTCGGTTGCTATCCCAAGTTGAGTCTGGAGTTCGGATACTATTCTCTCTTTATCAGCCACAGATGCCTTCAGCTTTTCTAATAGCTCTTGCACACCACGAAGTTGTGCTCCTGACTGAGCCAGGCGTTTTTCGAGATCTGCTATCTTCTGTTTGTCGTTCTCGATTTGCTTTCTCATATTCGAGATACTGCTTACGATTTGGGCTCTACGATTTTCTGGGGTCGATCCTGGAATCTCAGATTGGGTAAATAGCTGTCCGGAAAGATCATGGTCAAGCTCATCCAAACTGCTTTGAATATCGCTGATCGTGTCAGACGCATGTTCAAAAGCTTCCTGCATCTCCAATTTTTCTCTTTCCAGATTTTTTGATTTATTTACTGCACCAACCCACAATACGGCTAATACAACCGCAATTGCGACCAGGATAATTATTGGGATCATGGACTTTGAGTTCATAGTTATCTCCTTGTTTTTTATTAAGTGCCAAGGTCAAAATGTTTAGACTTGACGTCAAGGCTTTTGTTTGTAAACAGGACTCATGAAATACGAATATTTAAAGAAATGGGTGGAAGAGAGATCCGATAGTACATTTGTAATCGAAAAAATTGTTCAAACAGCCAATGAAGTACGTTTTTGTTTTGTTGGATCTTGTACCTTGAGATTTGTAAATCTCGAAGGAGATTTCTTTCCCTTTATCGATACTCCACCAAGAGAATACAGCTCACAGGAAATATGGCAAATCATGAAGAATGCTACATGGACTGGCAGCGATATCGAAGAGCAAGACAGAATAATAAAGCTAAGTTTCGAAACTGTTGATATCTATCAGGAGAAAAGAGAGTTTTGTCTCATAGCCGAGTGCATTCTACCACAGCCCAATTTAATACTTTGCAAAGTTTCTAAAGAAGACTTGATCATTATTGATGCCATTAGAAAGTATAGCCTGGCAGACAATCCACAAAGGCAAGTCCTCCCCCATTTGTCTTACTATCCACCCAAAACAGCTTATAAACCAGTTTTACATGATGTAGTTTATCCCCTTCAGATATCAAATCCCGATGATACTAACA
The DNA here is from genome assembly GCA_964634275.1 of uncultured Candidatus Cloacimonadota bacterium. Taxonomy (GTDB): domain Bacteria; phylum Cloacimonadota; class Cloacimonadia; order Cloacimonadales; family Cloacimonadaceae; genus CAZZCS01. The sequence goes on from CAZWIS010000002.1 coordinate 1,872, forward strand.
CATCCTGCTATACCATGAACGATTACTTGAAGGCTTACTTCTACCTTGTTTTGGTTACAAGAAGGGAACAGCATAAGAGGAAAGAACTCTTAACCAAATGGCAAAGAGAATTCACAAAGCTCTCAAAGAAAATCAGTAAGCAGGAGGCGGAAAAATCAGAAGCTGCAAAGTCTGACCAGCTCAGGATCATCGCGGAAACTCTTAAGACAAATCTGCACAGTATTAAACCAGGAGATACAAAACTAATAACGACAAACTACTTTGATCCAGATATGGCAATGATAGAAATACCCCTTGATGCAAGTAAGAATCCTGTTGATAATATGCGCTTGTACATGAAGAAATACCAAAAAGCAAAAAAAGGGTACCAAATCATTTGTGACAACATCAAAAAAAATATTGCATCCCTGAACCTCATTGATGAGATTCTCAACAAGATAAAAAATGGAGAGGACATTGGGATAGAAATTGATTCTGGTATTGAGTCAGCCAAGCTCAGAAAAAATCTTTCGAAAATCGATAAACTATTGAGGATCAAGATTGATACCGATTGGGAAATAGTGATTGGGCGAAAAGCAACAGAGAACGATCTGGTAACGACACAGCTCGGTAAATCTCAGGATTGGTGGTTCCATACAAGAATATACCATGGCTCACATATTCTCTTGAGGAATTTTCACAGAAAAGAGGTTCCAGCCTTACTGATAGAAGCATGTTGTTCCTTAGCCGCATGGTATTCAAAAGCTCGTTTTTCATTGAACGTACCTGTGGACTATACTCAAATCCGTTATGTTAGAAAACCCCGAAAGAGTGCGCCAGGATTTGTAACATATACTAACCATGCCACGGTTTTCAGCACGCCAAAGGATCTTAGACAGATAAAGACAGAACTAGGACTATGAAGAAGAAAATCAAGGAGCGAGGGTATGTTTCAAGGATTATTGAATATGGAGAGAGTAGTTTAATCCTTCATATTTTCGGAGAAAGTCTGGGTAACATATCAATCCTGGCAAAAGGAATTCGTAAAAAAAAGGATCGATCCTTGATCACAGTTTTGAACGAGTATGAATTCAGTTTGTATGAACCTTCAGAATCTGGTCTATATCTATATTCAGAGGCGTCGTGCATAAATGAACCCATTTGTCAACACAACCCCGTATTCCAAGCTGCAGGATTATGCGCATTGGAGCTATATCACCAGATCATTATCGGTGTGGATGAATGCCCTTTGTATTATGAACTCCTGAGGAAATATATAGATTATCAAAATACAATCGAAAAAAATCATGTTTCTGTCTTTTGGAGGTTCTTTCTGAGAGTCTTGATTGTTATGGGAGTAGAGCTGAAGTTAAGTACTTGCCATGTATGCGGAAAACAAATTGACGATTATACAGGATATGATCGGTTTACTTGTGAGCTACTATGCCATTATTGTTTCTCGGAACTAGAACTATCAAACAGGTATCAATTGTTTCAAGAAGATACATCCAATGTTCTAAAACAACTACCCAAGCTTAGTGAACACATAAATAGCCTGGTCATTAGCAGAAATTGTGTCGTTGAAATCAATAATTATCTAAAGAGCTACTTCTCGATTCATTTTCACAAACAGCTGAGTTTGAAAAGCTTGAATGTGCTTGAGCAATACTATTTGTGAGAACTTAAAAGTGATTCTTCGAGAGATTTCACTTCTTCCCGTATCTGAGCTTCTATCGCTTGAAACTCGTTTTTATCATTCACATAAAATTGATTACCGTATATTACCTTTATCCTTGAGAAAGATTTTGGCAATCTGAATCTATCCCAAGAATTGAATACCCACTCTCTGCTACAATCTGCGACAACTGGAATGATGGGTATCTTTGCCATCAAAGAGATCTGAAAAATACCTTGGTGAATAGTACCTGGAGGGCCTTTGGGTCCATCTGGAGTGATGGCGAGTTGATGCGACTTCCCCAATCTTACCATTTCCAATAACACTTTGTGTCCACCGCGAGTACTGGATCCTCGTACGGGAATGAATCCTAGCTCCTCAACTGGTCCTGCAATCAATTCTCCATCTTTGGACGCAGATATGGCCACAACTACAGGCGATCCTATCCTATGAAGACCTAACAACAGCAAGTTTCTATGCCAAAACATATAGATACAAGCCATTGAATCTGATGGTTGGTTAATCACATCAAAACGAATAGTCATCCTTAACAAAAGAAGATACAGGGCAGCAAGCTTGCGCTCCAGCAGTAGGATAAAATTAGCCATAGTTTCTCAGCAACTCCTGAACAATCTTAAGAACTTGAATCGATGCCTTGCGCTCGCCTAAAAGTGTCCTGATTTTTTGTAGTTCTTCTCGAATGGTAGAACTTTGTATTGGATCATTCAGAATGGCATCTGCAGAATGGAATAATGATAATGGATTAACCTCGTCTTGTACCAATTCGGGGACTATCTTTGCATTCAAGATTATATTTGGTAGTCCAATTGAATTTACACGAACCAACCTTTTCCCAATCTCGTAGGAAACCTTAGATGTCTTGTATACAATAATCATTGGAGTCCCAATATAGGCTGCTTCCAGTGTTGCAGTTCCCGAAGTTACGATTAATAGATCACAGTATTTCATCATCTCATAAGTGTATCCATCAATTATCCTTACTCTATCCTTACGAGATTCAATCGCATCTAAATAGAACCTGTGGGATACTGTTCTTGTTTTGGAAAACAAATATTCGTAAGTCTCTGAATCAAATCTATCAATCGTTTCAAGAAATATTGGAAGCATTCTTGTCAATTCAGTGTTTCTACTTCCGGGAAAAAAACCAATCCACTTTTTCTCGGGATCAAGCCCAAAAAAACTGGCGAACAGGGTTCTATCCATTTCGTATTTGATTTCTTCAGCTATTGGATGCCCTACGTAAGTGGATGTTACATTGTGAATATCAAGCAATTCTTTTTCAAAAGGAAGAATGCATGCTACATGACGTACGTTTTCCCTCAGTTTATATACTCGTTTATGTTTCCATGCCCAGAATTGAGGACAGATAAAATACAAAACCGGGATTCTGGCTTCATCCGCAATTCGGGCTATTCTCATATTCAAACCGGGATAGTCGACAAGGATCACCAAATCTGGTTTATCTGTTTTGAATATATGCTTTATTCGATTTTCAACATGGATGAAAAAACAAATATGCTTCAAGACTTCCACAAACCCCATGATTGAAAAACGTTCAAACTCAAATAAGGGATTCAATTTTTCCGCTTGCATTCTGGAGCCACCAACTCCGTAGTGATAGACGTTTTGAATGTCTTGATTGATTCGCTTCATCACCATTGATGCATGAAGATCACCTGAATTTTCTCCTACCAGCCAGAATATTTTTTTCAATGAAAAACCATCTATCCAGTTACTACGACATTACCCATAACACTAAGTAGTGTAACAGCCACTGCTGCTATTATGACCCCGATTGTTATATATAGAATCGATTTCCAAAAAGAAATCCCAAAGATTTTTGCGGCAAATGCTCCAGTCCATGCTCCTGTACCGGGGAGTGGTATACCTACAAATATCGTCAATCCCAGTGCTTCATACTTTTCTATTACTTTTCCTTTGCGTCTGGTACGTTTGAATAACCAATTAGTAAATTTGGCTCCGATGGGGATTTTGCTTATGAAATTGAAGAACCATTCCATAAAAAGAAGTATGATCGGAATTGGAAGCATATTACCTATCAGGGATAAAATCACTGCCTCCTGCCAGGACATTTTGAAGAGTAGAATAGCAATTGGAATCGAACCGCGAAGTTCAATCAGGGGTAACATCGAAATAATCAATACAATGAGAGTGGGGCTGATTCCTCTGCTTTGCATCCAAAACACTGTGGCATCAGCTATTCTATTGGCATAAACAAGCGTTGCCATCATCAGAATAGCAACTATAAGTATACATCTTTTTTTTAACAGCATCCAGAATACTCCACTCTTTATCACATCGTCAGTTTTATTAAAGCAATAGTCTATACTCATAATACAATAAGATTTAGCACATTCCCCTATTCTGGCAAGCATGATATCTGTCAACAAATTGGTTGGAAAACCTCAAAAATAAAACATGACAATGACAGTCCTCAGATTATAATATCCATTAAAAGAACTGCTAGAGAGGATATTGAAATGGCAATTAAAGAAGTACTAATAGCATCTATCAAAAAGGCTATGCAGGGTGAAATGGATAGCGTTAATCTTTATGATATTGCGGCAAAGCATTCTGTTGACCCCTCAGTTAAGGAATTCTTCGAACAAAGAAAAGATGAAGAACGAAGACATTACAATTATCTCCTTCAATACTATCAGGAACTTTCAAATGACCTTAGCCCAACTGATTTATCAAAGAGTTTGAGCTTGGAAAAAGGATTCAATCCCATTATATCAGAGAATTTTATCAAAAGAATTGGGGAGAATCAAATACTATTTTCTGCAATATCGACAGCATTATTACTGGAAAAAGATGCAATAAGTCACTATCAAAAAATGTCTGTTGAAACCGATGTGATTACCCTTAGATCCTTCTTTGATCTGTTAGTCAAATGGGAAACCCAGCACTATGATGATCTACTCACAATTCAAAAAGAGGCTGAAGTTTACTATTGGCAGATTAACCAGTTTGAACCTTTTTAAGAATGCGGAGCATTATCATATGCCTTGATACACCTGCATTATCGTGCTTGCCCTTTATTTTGAGAAAAAGATTGACTGTATTTTAGCCTTTATCAATCCTTGCCCTACTTCGTTAAAGGGGTTTTAGCATGAGTGATTATAAGAGTATTATTGACAAATTGAATCTTATTGAGCATCCTGAGGGTGGATATTATCGTCGTAACTGGCAATCATTGTTTGTCGGGGATATAAAAGACAGCACAGAAAAGATAGTCTTTCCACAGCGGAGGATAGGATCATCGATAATCTACTTGTTACCAAGCTCTGAAGTAGCTATATGGCATCGTGTAAACTGTGATGAAATGTGGCATTATTACGGAGGAAGCGCTCTTAAACTTCATATTCTATCTGTAAGTAAAGGACTGGAAACAATAATTCTGGGATCTGATGTTTTGAATGACGAAAGTGTTCAGGTTATTGTACCCAGGCTTACGTGGTTTTCTGCCGAAGTTCTCCATTCTGATTCTCATACCCTTTGTGGGTGTACATTATGGCCTAGTTTTTCGTATACGGATTTTGAAATAGCAGAACGATCCAAGCTTTTAGATGAGTTTCCTAAGCACTCAGCAATCATAAATCACATATTTGATCGTTGAATTGGAGTAGAAAAATGCAGAAAAAAATATTCGTTCTTGATACAAATGTCCTGATCCACAATCCCTTGGCCCTTTTTTCGTTTGCAGAACATCGTGTCATTATTCCGATTGTAGTTATAGAAGAAATTGACCAGTTCAAAAAAGGTGTCGATGAGAAGAGTCGGAATGCCAGACAAATCGGGAGATATCTCGATACGTTGCGAACCCAAGGCAGTCTTCGAGATGGGGTAAAAACACAACAAGGTGGTTACATCCAAGTAACTGTTAATAATGATGTGACAGATACGGCATCAAAGCTATTTTTCCTTGATAGAAACGATAATCTGATAATAGGTACCGCACTATACTTCAAGGAAAAATATCCAAAGTCTATTGTTACATTAGTTTCTAAAGACGCAAACGTACGTATTAAAGCTGATTGTGTGGGAATCAAAGCTGAAAACTATGAATCGGATACGATAAAATTTGATGAGTATTATACAGGTTGGGAAACACTGGAACTGAGTTCTGATGATTACAGTAAACTATTAAAGAATAAGTATCTTGCTAACACATACGACAACTTTTTTCCAAACGAGTTTGTACGCGTATTCGAAAAAGGTAAACCAGATGTGGTAACCAATACTCGTTATAAGAAAGAGCATAACATGCTGTACCTACTCCAAAATTATACAGGGCAGGATGTATACGGTATCAAAGCTCGAAATTTTGAACAAGAGATGGCATTTGATTTACTTCTGGATAATAATGTTTCGCTTGTTTCTCTATCAGGTAAAGCAGGAACCGGAAAGACTCTATTAGCTATGGCTGCTGGTTTGTATGAGGTAGTGGATCAGAATCGTTATTCCCGATTAGTTATTTCAAGACCAATCTCTCCCATGGGAAAAGACTTGGGCTATCTTCCAGGATCCAAAGCAGATAAGTTTAATCCTTGGATGCAACCTATTTATGATAACATGGATATTCTACTCTCACTTCAGGATGATGGATCCAATAAAACCAAAAAGAAACCGAGTATGATGGACTTCATTGATTATGGTTTTTTAGAGTTAGAACCCCTTACCTATATTCGGGGTCGTAGCCTCCCTGATCAGTTTATTATCATAGACGAATCTCAAAATCTAACTCCTCATGAGATGAAAACAATTATAACAAGGGCAGGAGAAAACACAAAGATTGTACTTACTGGAGACCCCTATCAAATCGATATTCCATACCTTGATGCCATGAGCAACGGGTTGAGTGTTGCTGTGGAAAAGCTGAAGAAGGAGGAGCTTTGCGGTCATATCACACTCGATAAAGGTGAGCGATCAAAACTTGCAGATATGGCAGCAAAGTATTTTTAATTTTGGAGATTGGTAGTGATATCCGAACGTAGCTTTGTATTGATAGATTTGGATAGTTTTCGCTTTAATCTTTGCGAGTTGAAACGTCAGCTTTATCCAAATCAGAGTTTTATGCAGATAGTCAAAGCGGATGCTTATGGTCATGGAGCCTTGGAAACAGCCAAAATTGCATTATCAGAAGGTGCCGCATATCTTGGTGTGGCAAATGTTGAAGAAGGGAAGCTACTCCGATTACAAGGAATTACTGCTCCTATTCTGATTCTTTCACCCTCCTATATCTCTGAGATTCCAGAAATCATTTCTAATAACCTGAGTGTAAGTATATCAGATCTCGATTTTGCAGAAGAACTAAATCACCAAGCGAAACTATCTAATCAACGAGTATCTGTTCATTTCAAAATCGATACTGGTATGCATCGCAGTGGAGCACCATATTCTATTGCGATGTCTTTATATGAGAGTATAGTAAAACTTGATTGTCTGCATGTTGAAGGTATCTACTCCCACTACGCAGCCAGTGAAAGTGATTATCAATTCACACTCAAACAGGAAAAGCAATTTTCCCAGTTCCTGGGTAGCATACCTAGCAAACCGAGATATTCTCATATATCCAATAGTTCTGGAGTATTGGAGCATAATAGCAATACATACAACATGGTCAGATTTGGTATTCTTTCATACGGTGTATATACTTCACAACATCAAGTACATAAGATAGCCCTCAAACCAGTGATGACCTTCAAATCTACTATATCGCAAGTTAAGCGGATTAATAAAGGTGAATCAATTGGTTACAATCTTACTTGGAAGGCAGCCAAAGACACAACTTACGCTATTGTACCTGTTGGTTATGCGGATGGTTATGATTTCTTATTAGGTAACCAAGCTGTGGTTGAGGTACGTGAAACCATATGTGATGTAATCGGGAAAGTGAGCATGGATATGATAACAATCGACATTTCTCATATTCCAAATGCATCAATTGGAGATGAGGTTACATTGCTTGGTGGGACATCTAATTTACTTCGAGTAGAAAGCCTTACGGCTCTATTTAATGGCTCTGCATACGAGTTGTTATGTCAGATCGGACGAAGAGCAAGAAGACATTATATCCACGCTGGCAGTATCGTTTCCAGCTCTCCCCTATCGCGTCGGGAGTTTGTATCTACTGATTTTAATGATTCAAAACTAAACCAAATCATTGAATCAGCAATTTCTCAACGACTACAAAGTGATGAAATAGGAGAATTAATATACCGTGAGATTCTAAAATCATTCTTCTTCAACAAAGATCAGGATATTCATTACAGGCAAAACTTCTATCATAGCATATCTTTGAATGCCAAAACTGATGACGGGGCATATTACGAAACATCTACAAAACTAAGTTTTGAGAAAGTTCTTCAAAATGAGTATTTTATAGTGGCTTGTGCAACCTCAGATATAGCGCTAAATAGATACTTCAGAAGGAGGGATGTAGAGTATCGGTGGCTGATGGATAGCAGTATCAAGCTTGATTCTTCAAGCTTCTCAATTGCCAGAGTTACAATAGGCAGCATAGATTTGGATACATCTGTTACGCTACACAAAGACTGCCTTGAGATTAGATGCAGCCATCCAGAGCTTAACAGATTTGTAGGTCAAAAAGTTAAATTCGATATCGAAACCAAAACACTATATCCTGTTTCAAAACACCAATTGACTATATACATAACAGAACTAACTCGTGGTGTTTCAGTTGAGTTACAATACCCACACGAAATGAACGATATGGAGATTGTTTCGATATTTTCTGGACAGAATCGTTATCCGAAGATTACAAAAGGGAAAAACAGCATAAAGATGCAGACTTCCTCAGATGAATGGGTTTTTCCCATGAGTGGTATTGTTTTTGCCTACTAATTTTACACATGAATACTGGATGAGGATAGCGCTTGAGGAAGCGCAAATCGCTTTTACAGATGATGAAGTACCCATAGGGGCAGTTCTTGTAAAGGAAAACACTCTTGTTTCGCAGACACATAATCTAACGAACAAGTTACAAAACCCTCTGGCCCACGCAGAGAAACTATTGATTGACAAAATCATCAGCCAAAAAATCAAGTATCTATACGATTATACCTTGTATGTGACTCTTGAACCGTGTATAATGTGTGCTGGTTATATGATTTGGTCCAGATTAGGAAGACTGGTATATGGTTCAAAAGATCCAAAAGCGGGAGCCGTTGGTTCAGTATACAATGTATTGAAAGATAAGAGCTTCAATCATCATCCTAGTGTTATATCAGGTATTTTGGCAGATGAATGCAGCTTAATATTACGTGATTTCTTTAGACTAAAAAGGTAAAAAATTAACAAACTGAGGAGAGTTGCCGGAGCGGTTGAACGGGACGGTCTCGAAAACCGTTGTTCCTTCACGGGAACCCAGGGTTCGAATCCCTGACTCTCCGCCATTAAGCTAATATGAACAATACTACAAACCTCATAAATCAATATGGCCGGGAGTATCTTGTTTGTGATGGGAAACATCCTCTCATCTCGGCAGAACTATTAAAAGATGAACTGGTGCTTTACAATATTGATTCTAATGTGGCAGTAAACATCTCAGAACACTTCTACCTGCTAACAAACAAAAACATATCTCGAGATTCGATCATATCAGAACTTTCCGGAGGACAAAAGGCGATATTGATGTTTCTCTTGGCAATCTACTCTCCCGCTCCAAAAGTCCTTTTTGTAAATTTGTTCGAATGTCTTGATATTAACAAGAGAATCCAGATAGAAGAATTCTTGAATAAATATACTGAGAAAACGATCCTTGTATTATGAAGCTAATGAGTTTTGATTGTAGGGTCTATCAAGTCTGGAAAAGTTTTTCGCTCCAGTTTGATAACAAAATCTCTTTTGAAAATGGTATGACCTATAGATTGTCAGGATCCAATGGCAGCGGGAAATCATCATTTATCAAGCGGGTGTTGATACCAGAATTACAAAAATCACAAATCAGATATCTCTATGTAGAACAGCAGGTTCAGAATCAACTCTACGCCATAAAAGCCGATGCAGCAATCAAGAAATACGCGTATTCAATCAATGATGATGGTTCTGTCGTAGATTACTTACTCCAATCTCTGATAGAAGCAGAACCAGATTACAATAATCCGTGTGTATTTATCCTGGATGAAACCCAGCATTATCAGAAGGTTTATGACTTCATCTATACCACAGGAATGCCTTTTGTTGTAGTAATAGTTTCACACCAAGAGCTATTGGAGTCCATCCAGTACAAATCTATACACTTCGAATTACAAATCCCTTCTCTATCACTTATCAAATCGTATGAAAGTTCTATGTAAACCATTTCTGGGATTAGCCATCGTATTGCTATTCATAATCTACCCCTGCATTCTATGGCTGGATAGCTTGTGGAATCAAACTATAGTATTTGTCCTGATCAGCGTCATGTTTATCTTAATTCTGTCGGTGAAGAAATACTATTATGAATTGAAAATGCTTTTGCCATTTGTTACTATTCTGATGGTGTTATATTTAGTATTCGGGCTTATTGGATTTGCTGGATCCAAAACGTCCTTAGGCATGTCACCAATTGAATACTGGATGCTATTCGCTTTAAACAGAATTATACTCTTGTTTTCGACAGTATATATGATACAAGTACTGATATCATTCTGTTCTGTTGATGATATCATCCACTTACCCCTCGGAATGCACAGAATTAAATACTTCTTGTTGGGTAAGTTTCTATACTGCTATGCGATGCGAAACATCACTGAAATCGGGTTTCATATTGAATCAATACCATCAAATCAATATACGCATAAGTCCATTCGCGGATATATGAACAAAAAACTTGCCACGATATTGGGTTTACTAATTCTTGTGATGGAAGAGGCAGAAGTAGAGGGTGAGCTGATTGATAACAGGATTAGGCACTGCTATTTTGAGGAAGAAAAATGAAATGGTATTTTGTAGTCGGACTCACTATTGTTGTTATGGTTGCGACCCTGGTGATTCGTATCCCCTTGCCAGGTAGAGGATACTTTAACTTGGGTGACGCTGTCGTCGTATTTGCAGGGCTTTATGCCGGCAAGAAGGTTGGTTTTATTGCCGGTGGGCTTGGTTCAGCATTGGCGGATATGATTGGATTTCCCTTGTTTGCCCCGATTACTTTTATAGCTAAAGGAATTGAAGGCTGGATTTGTGGATTTGCTGCTGGAAAAAGTGGTGTGCAGTTTTTGATATTTCCAATTTGCGGGGTGTTTTCTATGGTACTTATCTACTTTTATGGCAGCATGCTAATGCCCCAAGTAGGATTAGCAGGAGCTGTTGCTGAGTTTCCCGCAAACATGTTGCAAGCCACGGTTGGCATAGTTGGCGGAAAAGCGTTGCAACGTGCTTTTACAAAGAAACCAAACCTATAACAATAGGGAATTCATTGATGTTTAGATCTCAAAAAACAATAAATGACCTCTACTTTGGTTATGTATTGCCAAAGGTATACATTAATAAACCAATCTAAGAGTTGAATAGATAATACTGTACTATATCAGCTTGTCTCATCTTTGGGTTTACCCCCACAGTTTAGTTACACTTACCTGTGGGGACCCTAACTAACTGGAAGCAGTTCCATTACTCAGCTATACAATCGTGAATGGAGAGCACAATCAAACAGACTATTTAACGATTCTGGTTCCTGTTTTGCCTTCAAAAGCTTCAACGATCTTATCTATGGAAGTGATCAATACTTCATGACCGCCTCTTTCAATAAAATCGATAGCTGCCAATATTTTGGGTCCCATACTTCCAGATGGGAACTGATGATCATCATAATGCTTCCGGGCTTCAGATACTGTCATAATATCTACATCCTGTTGATCTGCTTTTCCATAGTTTATTGCCACTTTGTCCACACCAGTCAGGATCACAAAGAGATCGGCTTCCACTATCAAAGCCAACAGAGCTGATGCAAAGTCTTTGTCAATAACTGCATCTACACCTTCATATGTTCCATCGTCTTCAATATAAATAGGAATACCACCGCCACCTACGGCTATTACAATCTGATCATCTTCTATGAGTTGTTTTATTGTATGTCCAGGGATTATTTTCTTAGGCATCGGTGATGGTACTACTCTTCGGAAGCCTTTTCCAGCGTCTTCCTTGAGTGTCCAACCCAGTGTAGTTCTCAGTTCTTCTGCCTGTTCTGAAGTATAGTATGTAGAACCGACAAACTTGGTCGGGTTTAACATACTGGGATCGTTCTTATCTACGATAACCTGTGACACTATCGTAATGACATCTTTTTCGATGTTCATCTTGTGAAGCCGGTTTTGTAGGCTTTGTTCGATCATATACCCCATAGTTCCTTCGGTAGCTGCATTCAGTATTCCCAAAGGCAACGGAGCGAGTCCATCTCTTTCGCCAGCTTCTTGTTGTCTAAGCAGATTTCCTACTTGAGGGCCATTACCATGAGTGATAGCGAGTTTGTAGCCTCTGCTAATAAGCTCGACAATACCTCCAAGCGAATCACGCGTATTGGCAAACTGTTCTGCTATTAAGCCTTTTTGTCCGGCTTTTATGATGGCATTTCCACCAAGTGCAAGTACTGCAGTCTTTTTCATGTTTATTACCTCATGTCATCATTTTTTTGTAATAATAAGTAATGAGCTGATAGCAACTACAGCAGCTCTTTTGGCCATCTGTGTGTCACTCTCAGCCCATTACAGATGTAATAGACCAAATAATGATCTAATAATTATATATGATTCTTAGAATGATTTGAGTACGTCAGCTATTGTAGGTACTCCGATTTCTTGAAGTTCATATTTAACTTGGCAAGCAGGTCTCTTGATATTTACGATACGACGAAGATCGATTGGAGTGGCAATAACAACTGTATCGCATTCTGTATCATTGATGGTCTTTTCCATGTCTTTTATCTGCTGTGCACTATACCCCATAGCTGGAAGTAACACGCCGATTTCAGGATAGTTTTCAAAAGTTTCCTGAATTTCACCGACTGCCCATTCACGTGGGTCTACCAATTCGGCACAACCATATTTCTCAGCAGCGATAACGCCAGCACCATAAGACATCTCCCCATGTGTAAGGGTAGGACCATCTTCTACCACGAGAACTCTTTTTCCCATGATTAGTTCTGGATTGTCGACGAACAAAGGTGAAGCAGCTTCGATTATCTGCACAGTTGGATTGATACTGCGAACGTTTGCACGAACTTCGTTGATATCGTCAAGATCGGCACTGTCAATTTTGTTGATAACGACGACATCAGCAAGATGAAGATTAGTTTCACCTGGATAATAAGTAAGCTCGTCACCGGGACGGTGTGGATCCACTACTACGATGTTTATCTGCTTGTCGGAGCAATAGAATGGTATATCATTGTTACCGCCGTCCCATACGATGACGTCGGCTTCTTTTTCGGCTTCTCGAACGATAGCTTCATAATCGACACCTGCATAAATGACACTGTTCATCATTATATGGGGCTCATACTCTTCCATCTCTTCGATAGTGCAGTTATATTTTTCAAGGTCTTTGAGCTCGGCATAGCGTTGTACCTTTTGTGCAACGAGATCTCCATAAGGCATCGGATGGCGAATTGATACGACATTTAATCCCTTGGCTTTGAGAGCTTTAATGACCGCACGTGTCGTCTGTGATTTGCCACAACCTGTACGGGCTGCACACACAGTTACAAGTGGTTTTGTTGTTTTTACCATTGTGTTTTTTGCACCCATCATCATAAAGTCCGCTCCGGCTGCATTGACCATAGCACCTTTGTTCATTACTACTTCATGCGGCTGATCACTGTATGCGAATACTACCAAATCTACATTATTTGCATTGATCAGATTTACGATTTCGGATTCTGGGTGAATCTTTATTCCATCGGGATAAAGTGATCCTGCAAGTTCTGCTGGATATTTTTTGTCGTCGATACCAGGAATCTGGGTAGCTGTAAATGCAACTACATCATAATTTTCATTTCCGCGAAAATAGACGTTGAAATTGTGAAAGTCTCTTCCTGCTGCGCCCATGATAATTACTTTTCGTTTCATTTGTTACTCCTATGTTTTTATTATTTTGCTGATGGCAAAGTTAAATACAGGCATTCTACGTCAAGCAAAATAATCTAAACTATCAATTGTAAGGAGTTAAGAATTCTATTATGACCTATATCGGTGAACCAAATCCTTTAGATACTGATTTTGTTCAAAAGGTTTGTCGCTATCCCGAAGCTGCCACTCCCAGTTTCCCAAAGCTGTCCCAGGTAAATTCATTCTGGCATGTTGATCAAGCCCCAATACATCCTGAAATGGAATGATCGCTGTTTTGCATGGACTCGAATAGGCTGCTTCAATAATTTGCAGATGAATGCCAGCAGAATCGGACACAGCATCTTTTATGAAACCCATGTAGTTCAGATAGTTAGTTAGGTTTTCCATTGAAGTAGGATTGCTCTTTATGTATTCTTCATACCATCCCCGAGTGGTATTATTATCATGTGTTCCGCTATAAATAATTTTATCCGAAGGGAATTGGTTTGTATTCGGAACTCGTTCATCAAAGCAAAACTGCAAGATAATCATCCCGGGGAATCCATAATAGTCACGAGTATTGCATACTTCATCAGTTAAAATACCCAAATCTTCTGCTATTATCTTTTCTTTGCCATAACGATTAGTGAGAGCATCAAAAAATGCTCTTGAATGAGCCTTTATCCACCTGCCGTCAATTGCGTTATCACTGTGTGCATCTATCTCCCAATAATTTACGTAGCCGATAAAATGATCCAGACGCAGATAATCATATTGACTCAGGGCTTTTCCAATTCTATCCAGAAACCAATCAAAGTTTCGTTCTTGGAGCTTTTCCCAATTATAAACCGGATTACCCCAAAGCTGACCTTCTTCACTGAAAGCATCCGGTGGAACGCCCGCAATTTTTATTCGATTGCCATCGTTGTCTATGGAGAATATATCCCGATTGCTCCAGACATCAGCACTATCGTAGGAAACATACAGAGGCATATCACCAATAATGCTGATTCCAAGTGAATTTACATAGTTCTTCAGAGAGCGATATTGATCATCAAAAATGGATTGCAAAGCCGCTGCCATTATCATTTCATTTTTATGGGTTTTGAGCATCGTATGGTACAAATCATCAGAATAACGCTTATGTATCGAATCCCAAGCATACCAGGAGCTGTTTGAATACATTCCGGTCAGGGCAAAGAAGGTAACAAAAGGCTTTAGATAAGTTCCATTAGCTTCAATGTAGGATTCGATATCATTCACTTCTATGTATCTCTTGACAGCCTTAGCAAAGAGATCGTCTTTATTGCTATAAACATGTTGATAATCTATTCTACTCCCACTACTTATAATACATTTCTTCAAGTCTTTTCTATCTACCCAGCCATCTTCTGCCAACATATCCAGACTGATCAAATAGGGATTGGAAGAAAATGTTGATAACGGATTATAGGGAGAGTTTCCATATCCACAATAGGACAAAGGTAAAAGCTGCCAATACTTCTGGCCATGCTGATGCAACCAATCGGCAAATCTGTAAGCTTTGGGACCCAAATCCCCTATTCCATACTGTGATGGTAGCGAACTTATATGCAGCAAGATGCCACAGTCTTTTGACATTATCCCAATATCCTGATCAGGCAAGTACTGAGAAGAACTTCAGCTGATGCAGCAGAAAGTTTTAGTTTGGAATCAGTATCCAAAAGTACGCTAAAGATCATTGGAAATTCACTTGTTTTTAATTTCTTTGAGAATTCGATATACTCGCTACGGTAGCTCATGAACAGATCATTCAGATGTTGAGAAATGATTTCACTATAGGAGATATGGTTTTCTTGCAGTAGCCTGATTTTCCACATTGTGTTGTAGAATTTATTCAATTGAAAGAGGATTATCAGAGGTTCCAGATCCGAGCTAAGCATATTGTTCAATAGCGTAAGAGCTTTTTGCTTGTTCCTGTTTCCCAAAGCACGGTAAAAGTCGGATTGCGCTCCGCTTCGTGTCGTTCCAAGGCTTTGGTCCACGTCACTTTCCAATATTTGAGACCGTTCATTGACGATCAGAAACAGTTTTTGCAGTTCATTATCAATCGTGCTATAATCAAGCTCTACTCTGGAAAGAAACTCATCTTTTGCTTTTTGATCCATGCGCTTATTTGCACTGCTAAGCTCAGCATCGAGCCATAAACGGATATCTCCACTATGCCGTGGAGGATCACAGTTTACCAGAATTGAGTTCTCCTTTATTCTTTTCCAAATCTTTGTCTTGAGGTCGATCTTACTACTCGTAATTATCAACGTTTGGTCTTCCAAGGGTGAATCTATGTAGTTGGCAAGAATTTCAAGGGCATTTCCCTTCAATACCTCAACTGAACGTAACAGGATCAGTTTGGAATCTGAAAACAAGGAGTATACATCCAATAACTCACTTAGCTCTCCAGCAGATGTCTCATCCCCATATACAATCACCAAGTCTACTTTTTTCTTCTTTATCAATTGATCCCTGATCCGAAGTTGGGCTCTCTCTATAAGATGGGCATCGTTACCCATCAAAAAGTACACAGGGTACTTTGCAAAGTCAAGCTTTGTCGTAACAAACTCAGAATAGGCGTATTGTTGTGTCATAGTACAAGTGCTAATATCGAAACGACAGATATTGTCCAGCAATAATATGCAAAATACTTTAGCTTACAAGCCTGAATAAGCCGTATAAGGATAGCAATAACCAGATAGCCAGAGATAAAGGCTGCTACGAATCCAGCAAGGTAGGATATCATCATCTGTTTATCAAGATTTACCAGATAGCTTATCTCGGACAAGTTTGCTCCTAGTATTGCTGGAATAGAAAGCAGAAAAGAAAACTCCGCCGCATCCTTTCGTTTGATTCCGGCAAACAGTGAGACAGCAATTGTAGTCCCAGATCTTGAGATACCGGGCATAATAGCCAGACCCTGGCCCAATCCAACCATCAAACTTCGTAGAAATCCTGCTGAGAATGCTGGTATCCCTCTATCCCTAATATAATCCGATACGAATATAATAGTCCCTGTGACAAACAGCATTGCTGAAACTATTATGGGTTTCGTAAAAGCAGCTTTGAAAACATCACCGAACAAGACGTAAACGACTATTGTGGCAACAGTAGCGCATGCGAGATAGAGGATCAACATCCGGTTGTGATAATGTACCTGATTATCGATCGTGGGCTTCCAGTTTATCAATGACAATACCATGTTCCACAATGCTTTGCGGAAATAAATCACTACTGCCAGCATAGTTCCAAGATGCAAAAAGACTTCAAATACTATATCTCCACCTTCTTTCATCCCCAAAAAGTGTTGTGCAAGGACCAAATGTCCCGAGCTGCTAACGGGTAGAAACTCCGTTAATCCCTGAATTATTCCGATCAGGATCGTCATGAATATATTCATATTACCTCATAGTATTGTTGGGACGTCATGCTGTCCGATATTCGATACAGGTACGATAGTAAAACCATTTTCTTTTAGCTTTTGAATAAAGCGTTTTAAATACACAAGATGTTCTCTGGTATGACAGTGCGTAATAGCTATCACGTGGTTTTTTTTGCTGCCCATTTCGATCACCTGAGCCAGTTTATCATTGAAGTTATCATTGGATAGATTTGGAGAATCGAGAAAAATATCGTTTCGAAAAGCAGGAATATGCGTTTTTTGAGCTACCTGATAGGCAACAGAAACATTGGAAGTACGGCTATCCACGAAATACAAGCCATGCTTTTTAAGGGCATTCATTACAGGCTGCATGATAGACTCATCGGATGTGGCAAGACTGCCCATATGATTATTTGCCCCCTTGCAGAGATGCATATCCGAAATGAATTTTGTCATTCTGCGTTCAATCTCCTGTTCGGACATAGTAACCAGGATAGCATTTTTACCCGGATTTACGGCAGGATAATTCAATGGTTCCATCGGAACATGGATCAGGGTTTCTCTTCCCTGTGCTGCTGCTTTTTGCATAGTACTGATGCTCTGTGGTGCATCCGGGAAGATGGCAAAACAAACATTTGTATCCAGCTCAAAAAAATCTGCCAGCAACTGACCACTGATATCACCAAAATCATCTATAATAATTGATATTACTTTGTTTTGAGACTTTGCGCTATATAACTTTGAGTCATAAAAAAGCTCCACTACGTAAGTCAACTCAGATTTGCCTTTGGCAAAGCTGAGTATCTGCCTGCCTCCCTGCTCGGAACCTTTGACAAGCCTTCCCTTATTCTTTTCGATTTCACCCTTGAAAATCATATTGGCGTACGTCAGATCCATATTGCTTCGATCTATAGAGACTTGATAGGTGATTTGGGTATCTCGTTTTCGCTTCCGATACCCTTTTTCGGGTACTCCCAGCTTTTGGATTACTGCTATAATCACGCTATCAAGATCATCAACTTCCTGAGTAACCTCTGGAACACTATCCTTTGTGACCTCTCTTGCTGCAGACTTTATCCGGGGTTTTGCCTTTGTTTCAGTTTCCGTCACTTGTGTTTCCTCCATAGGAATCACATCCGGTAGTTTCGAAAACCAATAGATCAGTCCTGCGGCTATCACACCTATGATGACATATAGCCCCAAAGAATTGCTTTGTTTGCTCTTATTGCTCCGGCGGGGAGCCTTCTTTAGTTTGGCTTTAACTTTTGGCATTTGGCTCTTTCTTTGCAGTTAAAGGATGAAACATTTGTAATACTCCATGAAAAGCCTTTACAATAGGAGCATAAAAGAGATTCGAAATCAGGTAAGCGACAAATACAGACCACACATTTGAGACTACGATCAATCCGGAACTTCCGTTCTGGGTTCTAATCTTTAGAGTCCAGCCGGTAAGATCAGAAATATATGAAAACAAAGGTGAAATTAGTATGACTATCATAATCCGGTAAACATAGATAGATACGACGATCATCATAATACATAGCAAGCTGTACTGGATAAACACCCCCAAGTTCCGCTTAACATAAACAAACATATATGCCCAGGCACGATTATAGCTATGGCCTTTTATCCTGAATCGGAACAGCCAGTTATTCATTACGTAGTGGAATACGATCAGAGTGATACAGCAAAACTGGGTAATATATGCAAAAGCATATCGAATTGGCATCTGTATCTGGTAAAAATACCTGATAAATGCGCTAAAAACATATACTATCGCCATTACAAGAATAAATATGATCAATTGCTCGTGAATCTTGATAATGAAGCTTATCAGATCCTTTCGCTTGTATTTCGAGGCAGGGAGTTCAAAATCATAAGACAAACGTTTTAAAATCATATAAACATGAAACAGAAAAAAGAATAGAAATACTGTCAGCGGGAGATAATGAATCCGGTGTGTGAGCAGCCCTGTAATCCAGCGTGCTATGCTAAACCCATCCAATAGGTAGAATAGCGTCATTGGCAAGAGAAAAAACTGAATGCCATTCCATTCGCCAAAAAGCACACTAATTATAGATTGATGTATTTTTCTATCCATAGCTTCCTGTTTATGTATCAGTATAGGTTTATTAGCCAATATCTATTTCTGACAAATGGCTATCCAATCTCTGGCAATAAATGGTGGAGGTGGCGGGGATCGAACCCGCGTCCAAAGAACAGATCATAACCAAATCTACGTGTGTAGTTGTCTTTGATCTCGGATCTTGCGAGAAAGACAATCAGATCTGCAAAATCCCAGTCTATAATCTTTGATAACCGTTATAGACATCACGGTTACCGCATCCTTACTGTTTCGACGCCCATTCCGATCCCGAAGGTACGAACCGGATGAACGTTAGCAGACTATGCTGCTAAAGCGTAATTATTATTTGCGTTTAATTTGATTTTGCTACTTGATAACGGAGTAGATAGCATCTCCGACACGCATTGTTTACCCTCTGATTCCCTGTCGAAACCAGATCACCCCCTATATACTGCTAAAGATCCATAGTCATGATATTCATAATGGAGTATCTGTCAAATAGAATTCACTACCACAGACTGTAAATAGGGCATTATATAATATGTGAATGGGGCTACGATACAAAATAAAAAACGGTTATGGGCAGGTATAGATACCAGACTATCCTTTTCTCCGCTACAAATACCTGATCATTTCTGGATAACACAAGTATGTAAACCACTTGCTTAAGTTCACTTCATCAAAGCCTGATAGTAATCACTCCACCAAAGAACATATCCTTGGATTCTATCTTAGAGGCATCTTTGTTTACTTCCCAGTCATTATCCAGTTTTACAAAGCCTCTGATCGATGTATATTTTGCCAGCCTGAGGATCAAGCTCGCTCCCAGATTCAGTTCATGATAACTCGTACTATCTCGTTGCTGTTTGTATTCGATCATGGTCTGAACTCTCAGAACGTCCAGATCAAGCAAATTGAACCTCAGTCCTGCTTTTAGAATTTTTAGGTTTGTATCATCATCATTACTATATTCGTACGCTTTGTATTGATACTGAAGATCCAGCCCGGCATACTGTGTAAGGTTCAATCCTGCTTCTGCCGAAAGGTCTTTGTATACATCATCCTTCGTAGTATTTGGTTTCACGTATGTATCCTGTACATAGCGCAAACCGAGAAGATACAAGGTCTTTGAAGTATTCATCAGAGCATTCACAGCAGGCGACGTTCCATTCATATAGATGGGTTCATCATATTTATCACTGGCGTTTGTAGCATAGGTATATACTATCAAGCGGTTTTTGGGAACAAATTCCAGATTGCTAAAATCAAAATTATTCATGAAAAATCCGTACGGCATATTGCCAAAGCTATTATTGGTGTCGTTGATAATCGCTTCGAATCCGATGCTAAGCCTTTGATCCTTGGATAAAACATCCTTTTGAAGCTCAAATCTGATCCCATCTTGCTTGTTGCTCTGGTCAATGCCGTCATCAACGCGTTCTTCATACTTGGAATAAAACAGCATAAGCCTCAAGTACTCTGCTTTTGGAATACCGGCACCGAGAGAAAAGACCTGGTTGGAAAAAGAACTTTCGCGTTCGGCAAACAAAGTCCTGAATCCAGCTTCTACCCCAAAATACGGAGGGTACATTACAGCGATCTTGTTCAGGGATGCAAATTGCGTATTTTTCCTGTCATTATCTTGTTTGTGATGGATGTATTCTGATGTGCTCAGGAAATCCACATAGCGATCCAAATCGATCGGATTGTAATCGAAGCTGTTGTATAAATATGCATGCTGGGGATCAAATAATCTTCCTGCTCCGATCAAATCAGTCCCACCAAAGGTATTTAACTGCATAAAGGGTTCTTCGCCCACCATAGCAGACACGGACATAGCAATAAACAGCAAAACAAAGCCAATAACCATTCTCTTCATATCTTACTCCCATGTCTATCCTTTCCAGATTTGATATATATTTGTCAATGATATTCTTCAAATATTCTTCTAATTAGTCTATATTAAGCGTGAATCTCACCTATATCAAGTGTATTCGTGAATACACTTGATATAGGCTTGATATAGGCTTGATATACGCTTGACTACTTGGTTGACACCTACATGATAAGTTGACATCTAATTTTCACTTGACGGTTTTAACCCCCAAAAAGAGCTAATACCGAGTATGTCACGCAAGTGGCTTTGAAACTACATGAGGTACTAAATGAAAGATAAGAAAGCCATCGCCCTATTTTCAGGAGGCTTGGATAGTATTGTGAGTGTGGCGTTTATGCAGGATCTGGGGTATCATGTATATCCGGTATTTTTTCGTACGCCATATCTTCCATCTGAAAAAGCAATGACCTCAGCAAAGGATAATGGCTTTGAACTAATCGTACGAGATATTAGCGCAGAGCATCTTGAGATGCTGAAAAATCCCCGTTATGGATTTGGCAAAAACCTGAATCCCTGCGTTGATTGCCATGCCTTAATGTTTCGCATGGCTGGAGAAATGCTGCCTGAGTTAGGGGCTGACTTCCTGATCTCCGGAGAAGTCTTGGGACAAAGGCCGATGTCCCAGAGGCGGGATGCGATTAATGCCGTTGGAAAGATTTGCGGGTTCAAAGATTTGCTTATTCGTCCATTATCACAGAAGTTACTAAATGACACACTTCCCATTCGCGAAGGATGGGTGGATAAGGACAGCTTATTGGGCATTTCCGGACGAAGCCGCACCGTTCAAAAAGATCTGGCCAAACAGCTAAACATACAATACTACCCGCAGCCTGGTGGCGGCTGCCTCCTGACGGAGAAGGTCTTTTCCACGCGTATGAGAGATTTGCTGGATCACAATCAGGCGATAGACGATAATATCTGTCTTTTAACCAAAGGCAGACACTACAGACTGTCTGACAAAGTAAAGCTGATCATTGGCCGAGATGAGACGGATAACAATGACCTGGAGGCATTGGCAGGATCATCGATCCTGCTACAAACAAAGAGCTATCCTGGACCATTGGGTTTATTAACAGGAGGTGGATCAGATCTTGACACGATAAGAAAAGCGGCATCCATTTTGCTCTATTACAACAAAAAAGCTCCGCAAAAGTGGACTGTTTTTTATGGACAGAAATATCCTCTTGACCTCTGGGTTGAAATAGAAAAAGCTGATCTGGAGTTTATCAGCAGTTATCATATAGGAGCAGCTCTTTTGTAAAGACTGTGTATCCGGTTATAAAAACTATACATCAAGGAGATTCAATTGTTAAAGATCGAACAGCATATATTACTAAAAGGTTTTGAGACAAATACATGGCTAATATATGATGAGCAGGCTCTGGATGCCATTCTGATAGATCCCTCTGCCCCATCCGAGGAGCTTGCGAACCGCATGAAAAGGCTAAATCTGCAGCTCAAACTTATCATCAATACTCATGGACATGGGGATCACATCGGAGGGAACAGCTTTTTCAAAGAGAGGTTCAACGCTCCCGTGGCGATTCATAGTCTTGATGCTATAATGCTAACCGATAACAAAAGAAATCTGAGTGCGTATATGGATATGCCCCTTGATGAACTAAAAGCAGATCAATTACTGGAGGATGGTTACGAGTTGTCACTCGGAGAGACTATCATCAAAATCATTCATACACCAGGACATACAAGGGGTGGTATCTGTTTGTACTATGAAAAACACCTGATTAGCGGAGATACTCTCTTTGAGCAGAGTATCGGAAGAACTGATCTACCTGGTGGCAATTACGAAGCCATCATATCATCAATCCGGCACAAACTTTTTACCTTACCGGAGGACACTATTGTCTATCCAGGACACGGCCCCAAAACTCTGATTGGGCTCGAAAAAACTAATAATCCATTTGTTAAATAGGAAATAGAATGCAACATAGTTTTGTACTTATACTGGATTTTGGTTCTCAATACACGCAACTGATTGCACGTATGATCAGGTCTTTGAATGTGTATTGCGAGATTCATCCTTACAATGTCGATTTTGACCTGATATGCTCCAAAAACCTAAAAGCTGTTATACTTTCCGGAAGTCCATTCAGCGTTAATAGAATTGATGCTCCAAAACCTGATCCCCGGATATGGAATATCGCGGTTCCTGTTTTGGGAATCTGCTATGGAATGCAGTTGATGGCAAATAGCTTCGGGGGCGATGTAGTAAAATCGGACAAAAAAGAATATGGGTATGCCGAACTGAATATTGTAGATAGTTCTGATCTATTGGCAGGACTCGAGAATATCGAAACTGTATGGATGAGTCATGGGGATGCCGTTACCAGACTTCCTGAGGGCTTTGAAGTAATGGCAACCACAAAGAATTCCAGCCATGCAGCCATAGC
Organism: uncultured Candidatus Cloacimonadota bacterium; assembly: GCA_964634275.1. Lineage (GTDB taxonomy): Bacteria > Cloacimonadota > Cloacimonadia > Cloacimonadales > Cloacimonadaceae > CAZZCS01. The sequence continues at coordinate 25,421 of CAZWIS010000002.1, forward strand.
TAATAGGGAAAAGAAGCTATATGCACTGCAGTTTCATCCAGAAGTAGTGAATACTCCCAACGGTATATTTATCTTTCGCAACTTCCTCTTTAATACTGCCGGAGTGGTTGCAGATTGGACTCCGGGATCGTTTATCCAAGAGAGCATTACCAACATCAGAGAAGCTGTCGGATCAAATAAAGTGATCCTGGGATTGAGCGGTGGAGTGGATTCGTCTGTAGCTGCTGCCCTCTTGTATCAGGCTATTGGTAAACAGCTCATTCCCATATTTGTCGATACGGGTTGCATGAGATACAAAGAAGCTGACAGAGTACGAGAGATGTTCAGTGGACTACCAGGTTTTGAGATTGATTTCGTCGATGCTTCTGAGGAGTTTCTCTCAAAACTCGATGGAGTCTCTGATCCCGAACAAAAACGCAAGATTATCGGCAACACATTTATCGAGACCTTTGAGAAAGAGGCAAAGCGCTTTATCGGAGCGAGTTTTTTGGCACAGGGGACGCTGTATCCAGATGTAATAGAGAGCGTCTCTTTCAAAGGTCCATCCGCCACCATCAAATCTCACCACAACGTGGGTGGTTTGCCGGAAAAAATGAATCTCAAACTGATCGAACCCCTTCGAGAGCTGTTCAAAGATGAGGTTCGTTCTGTAGGTAGAGAACTGGGACTTCCAGAGCAATTGGTAGGCAGACATCCTTTCCCTGGACCGGGGTTGGCTGTTCGCATAATCGGTTCTGTGACTAAGGATAACATTGCCTTACTTCAAGCTATAGATGAAGTCTTTATCAGCGAGCTTCATGCCTGGGATTTATATGATAAAACATGGCAGGCATTTGCAGTTCTGCTACCTGTACAAAGCGTCGGAGTAATGGGCGATGAAAGGACTTATGACAAAGTATGCGCTCTGAGAGCAGTCAATAGCGTAGATGGGATGACTGCCGATTGGACGGAGCTACCCTTTGACTTTCTTAAACGCGTCTCGAACCGTATCATCAATGAAGTTCAGGGCGTAAACCGTGTAGTATACGACATAAGCTCAAAACCTCCAGCTACGATCGAATGGGAATAATCGCGGATGGAAATGACTGTTTTTAGCGTTTATGAAGTAACACTGCACCTAAAACAAGTTATCGAGACGCAGATCGAAGAGCTCTATGTAAGTGGCGAAGTCAGCAATTTCGTTCATCATGGTTCCGGACATATGTACTTTAATCTCAAAGATGAAAATGCCACTATGAGATGTACCTTTTTCAAAGGGGCAAATTATTCATTAAGCTTCCGACCGGAAGATGGAATGCAAGTCGTCTGTTATGGGAAACTTACTGTTTTTGAAAAGGGTGGTACATACAATCTGAATGTACGGCAGATGAGCCTTTCTGGCAAAGGCAATATGTCCCAAAGTTTTGAATTACTAAAGCAGAAACTGATGAAAGAAGGTTTGTTTGACAATTCCTTCAAGCAAAAACTCCCTCCATATCCATCAAAAATAGGTATAGTTACATCCCCTACTGGTGCTGCCTTACAGGATATTTCCAATATTCTGAAACGCAGATACCCAATCCACGCTATTGTTTATCCTGCTTTGGTACAAGGTAATGAAGCTGCGATACAGATAGTGGAAGGTATCAGATATTTTAACGAGTATGAGCCTGTGGATGTGATAATAATCACCAGAGGTGGCGGATCACAAGAGGATCTCTTTTGCTTTAATGACGAGATACTGGCACGAGCTATATTCAAATCTAAAACGCCTGTTATTTCAGCCGTAGGACACGAAATAGATTTCACGATTGCAGATTTTGTCGCAGACCTTCGTGCTCCTACTCCCTCGGCTGCTGCAGAGCTTGTCGTTCCTGATAAAAAGGACCTGCTGGCATTATTGAGCACTATGCGGAGTAGAGTTAAGCTGTCGTTTGAAAACGTAGTGAATAGAAACAAAGCCACGCTAAGTGAAAAACGATTGGTTTTGAACAGATTCCATCCCGAAAAGCTCATACAATCCTATCAACAAAGGTTTGATATGGCTTCGATGAAACTGATGGCTTATGAAAGCATTCTCAAAAACAAGAGACACAGCTTTGAGATTGTCCAGGAAAAAGCTTTGGCGGGAATGCACAGAACTCTGTTGGATAAGTTTTATAAAAACAAGCAGAGCATCGCTGAATGCACCAATTCTATGGAAAGAAGTATGATAAAGAGTATGTCGGACCTACGCAGAAGATATGAACATAGCTCTTTGGTGTTTGAACAACTGTCTCCTCGGATTGTGTTAAAGAGAGGATATGCCATAGTTCACAAAAATGATAAGCTGATCTCATCGGTCGATTCTGTTACTCCAGGCGATAGACTGATGATAATTGTAACTGATGGAGAAATCTCTACTGATGTACAGGCTGTTCAGAATGTATAGACCATATCGATTACTCATCAAACTTGTTTTGATCCTTGGATTTTCTATCCCGTTTACAATCAGTGCTGAAGTTCGTGCTTTATGGGTCATGCCTTGGAGCTTGACATCAAAAGCCAAAATTGATAGTATAGTGGATAATGCCCTAAACAGTGGACACAATGAACTGCTGGTAGAGGTCAGATACAGGTCTGATGCATTGTATCAAACTAACCGACGCTCCACACGGTTTTTCAATCCAGAGCCACGAAGCCATGTTTTGAACAATAATAACGGCTTTGATCCTCTAGAATACGTTCTGGAAAGAGCTCACAGGGTTAATATCAAGGTCCAGGCCTGGGTAGTGGTCTTCAATGCTACTCCTACCGATAGGCAACTAATCCAGCAAAACTACATCTACCAAAACCACTTTGATTGGATTACCCACGATAGCAGTGGTAATAAGATGAAAAATACTGATCAATTTGGCTATTATATAGACCCAGGGATTCCTGAAGCACAGAGTTATCTGCTGGAAGTATTGTCGGATATCGTTGATGGATATCCTGAACTGGATGGTTTGCATCTGGATTATATTCGGTACCCAAACCAGAATGTAGGGCACCATCCACTATCTGTAAAACGCTACAATGAAGCTAAAACCAATGGAAAGTCATATACTTGGAATGAATGGCGACAGGAAAATGTAAGCACTTTTGTAAGACAATTGTATCAACAAGTTAAATCAATCAATCCAGATATTCAGCTTAGTGCAGCAGTTATTGCAAACTATCATGAAGCGACAAGTCTTTATGCTCAGGAATGGGAAAAATGGCTGGACGAAGGGATAATAGATCGTATTTACCCAATGCTATACAATACTGATCCAGTATTGTTTCATCGTAATCTGGATAGAATTGCTCGGATGCCAAGAACAAATGATATAGTAGTAGGTCTTCGTGCCTGGAATGCCAATGGCAACTCCCTATCGGATAAAAATCACAATAAACGCAATACAAACGTTTCTAGTGTATCAGAGAAAGTATCCTCAATTCGCAAACATGGATTTGGTGGTCTTTGTTTTTTTAGCTATGAAAGCCTGATCCTTGATAATGCATTATTCGATCTGGCAGCCAGAATTTATCCCAGTTCCTTTGCTGAACCTGCTCTCGTAGATATCAAAGAACCAGTATCCTCTCTTGAACAACCGCAAATAGTACTGGAAAAAAACGTCTTTCTGGAACCGACTATGGAATCAGTTCCCCATACAAGTGATCTATCAATTTCTTTTGATGCGAATAATGATTTGGAATCAAGGTACATTATTCGACTCCTTGTTCCCAACGAAGGCAGATGGAAATGGGAAATCAGATCAAGCGATAACATGGTACTTTACCAGAGATACCGTTATTATTTCAAGGGTGAAAACGTAGATTACTGGAGCGGTATATTGGATGACGGTGAACATATCCAAACAGGAAGCTATACTATTCACATTTATCAAAATGAGCATAAGTCCAAGATCGTTCCATTGATATTGGAAGGAAAGAGCTGATCTCATGTCCACTCTCAGCAAACAGGCAGGAATACTCTCTACGACAGATTTCTTTAGATTTACAGTTAAGACCATCATAGGGATAATACTTGCCAGAATCCTCACTCAGGGAGACTATGGGAGTTATCGGCAGTTATTTCTGATCTATACTACTTTCTCTACTCTTCTACTTTTGGGAATACCCCAAAGTGTTTTATACTTTTTACCAAAGGCAGAATCACTCATTGATCAAAAAATCTTTGTTTCCAGAACAATAAATCTGATCACACTACTGGCTTTTGTTTTTGCTTCGGTCATAATAATATTCAGAGTTCAGATAGCCATTCTTTTCAATAACCCAGCCTTAAAATCATTACTTGTAATTTATGCTGTGTATCCCCTCTTTATCTTCGTTACTCAAATATACAATTCGATCATGCTGGGAATGAAAAAGCCCGCCAGTGTTGCAAAGTTTTCGTTATTCTCTATTTTAACAGACGCAGTATTGATCTTAGGCTCTGCTCTGATCTTTAGAGATCTGCTATATATAGTATGTGCGGTAATTCTATCAGCATTATTACAGTGGTTTTATGCACAGACAAAGCTAAGAAGATATACAGAAATACTTCATTTCGACAAAGCTGGAATTGCCACTCAGCTCCGATACTCCATTCCCTTGGGGTTGTCGTCCATCATTGGCATGCTGTCTGTTCAATTGGATAAAATTGTCATATCCAGTTATTTTACACCGGAGCAATTTGCCGTGTTCTCAATTGGAGCAATGGAACTGCCTTTTATTGGGATTATCACAAATTCGGTCAATTCAATTTTGTTACCAGCTCTCAGCTCTTCGGACAGCAAGGAGAAAGCTCATGATATATATCGGGCTTCAGTTCGTAAAAATGCTCTGATCATATTTCCTGTCTGTGCCTTTTGCTTTGTTTTTGCGCGTGAGATTCTTACTCTATTGTATACCGATATTTATAGTGAGGCATCAGTATATTTTAGAATTTATCTATTTACAATGCCTCTAAGAATTGCTTCTTATGGCATCATTTTTCAGGCTTTTAATAAGACAAAAGTTATATTGTTGAATTCGATAATTGCACTCGTCGTGAATCTGATATTAAATCTATTGCTTGTCAGACACTTGGGTATGTTGGGACCTGCTATTTCAACTGTTGCGGTCACCTATATAAGCGTTCAGATATATCTTGGTTTGATACCCAGAGTTTTAAGAATTTCTTTGAGCGAGCTATTCCCTTCATCTGCTTTAATCAAAACATTGATCGCATCACTTATACCTGCAATTCTTGTGATGTATATGACAGACTTTGTTAATGGAGATTTGCTAAAACTAAGTGTTGGCTTTTTGGGATTCTCAACTCTCTATTTAATCATTGGAAAGACCATCGGTGCTATTCTGCCTTATGATGTAAATCTGGTAAGGACGTTTGTTACAGATGCTATGCTAAAATTGAGATCACTACGATGACAAAAGTGCTGATAATCTCGTATTATTTCCCACCTATTGGGGGTGTAGCCTCGATTAAGGCTCTGAAGTATATAAAGTATCTGCCTAAATATGGATTTGAACCCATTGTACTATGTGCCCACCCATTTTTGAACAGATCTCCCAAAGATAAATCCATGCTCAAGGAGATTCCTCCTGGGACAAAGATTTATCGAAGCTGGAGCTTCGATTTGTCCTGGCTGATGAAAATCCTATATGGATTTAAGCTGTTTAAAACCGCAGACTATCTTCGTAAAAATTTCTTCATCCCTGATCTTGAGAAGAACTGGGAGAAAAGAGCTGAAAAGAAACTCAAAATGATTTTCAAATACAATCCTGATATCCGGCTGGCATTTATTTCGGCTGGGCCTTATTCCTCCCTTTTTTTGGGAAGATGCCTTAAGAATAGTTTCAATATCCAGTATATCTGTGAATTTAGAGATGAATGGACGAACAATCCTGAAAGGCTAAATATAAACTATCCTGCAAAATCATTACGAAAGGAATTGATTTGGGAGGCGGAAACTCTGATGAACTCCGTAGCTACTGTCTTTTTGACACAGATAATGAGGGAAAACTTTACAAGACTATATCCGTTTCTGAATAGCAGGCCAAGTGCGATTATTTCAAATGGATTTGATGAAAGCGACTTTGAAGGACTCAGAAAGCCTCATACAACCGATTCATCTGTTATGAACATTGTTTATTGTGGAAGTTTTTATGATAGACGACAACCAGACAGGCTGTGGGAATCAATCTTAAGGCTTTCAAAAGATAGGTCCATAGAGCTTGAAAGAATCAAATTTAGGATTTACGGAAACAATACAAACCGTTTTGTTTTGGGTTCATACAAGGATGACTCTGAATTGAAGAGTATTGTCGATCTACATAGTTTTGTCTCCCATCGTGTCAGCTTGCAAAAAATGAACGAGGCAGACGTTCTCCTGCTCTATATCGCGGACGGAGTTAATACTGAATCAATACTTACAGGGAAGATATTCGATTATATTAGAATCGGTAAACCGATACTCGCTATTATCCCAGAACGCGGACTGGCTGCTGAGATTGTCCGAAACAGCGGGCTTGGATTCATCGCTTCACCAGAAAACCCAAAAGGCATAGATGATGCAGTCTCTCAAATCTATAGAATGTGGTCTAACAATGAGTTATTCACTATCACTCCGAATTCTGATTATGTGGCTCAGTTCCAACGATCAGAATTAGCTGGAAAACTGGCAAGTTTGTTCAATAAATGCCTGGATAATCATGCCTAAACCATCCGCTCTATTTTGTTACCCAAGTAAATCGACATTTATTGCAGTAGATGAGCAAATACTAAAACAGCGGTATGTTTTGGATTGCGTCTATCTTCATCAGGACAGGTCTTTGTTCAATTATGTTTTATACACATTGTATAGTTGTTTGAAGATACTGCTTAGTCCCAAATTGAAAACAGTCTTCATCTGGTTTGCTGATTATCATGCCATGCCCATAGTCCTGCTCGCAAAACTTATGAAATTAAGTTCGGTTGTGTTCATTGGAGGATATGATGCGGTATATTATCCCGAACTAAGGATGGGAGTGCATGCAAATGTATTCAGAGGTTTCTGCAATAAACAATCACTGAAAAATTGCTCTTTGATAATTGCAAATCATGAAAGCTTGGTTGAGTCCATGAACTGTTATTATTCAGCCAGTGGCCACCCAGATGGAATAAAACGATTTATCCCGAATCTCAAAACAAAGACTTCAGTCGTGTATAATGGGATCAATCTTCCTGAATCATCATGTTTTGATAACGAACGGATTCCTAACTCAATTTTATCAGTCGGCACTACACCAAGGTTCGAAGATATTTTTAATAAAGGATATGATTTTCTTATTGAACTTGCTCGTCTTAAACCAGAATGGAAGGTTACGATTGTCGGGATCAAGGAAGCATGGCATCAGCGAATTACTGAACTTTTCGATACTAACAGCATACCTAATTTGAAAATCATACCATATCTCTTGCCTGACAAGCTGCCAGTTTTATATCAATCAAGCAAAGTATATGTTCAAGCATCAATATCCGAAGGAATGCCTAATGCACTTATAGAAGCGATGTACTACTCATGTGTGGCAGTCGGATCTAATGTTGCAGGAATACCTACTTTAATAGGAGATAAGGGCATCATCGTTAATCATAGGGATATAAACGAAATAGAAAAAGCTATTGAAACCGCTTTACATATGGAAAACGATAAATCGATAGGAACGTATATTAAAAACAACTATAATGTGGAGATTCGAAGTAGAAAACTAAACTCCGTATTGAATGAATGTGGACTTTAGTCCTCCGCTAATACTTCACTGATTGCCGATAACAGCTCGTCACGCATAAAAGGCTTCTGAAGTGTTCTTCTTGCTCCCAATTTCTTTGCCAACGGGAGATAACTATCAGGACCAAATCGTCCTCCTCCAGACATGGCTATGATCTTTATATGGGGAAATTTTGCAATAAGCTCCTGTATTGTTTCCAGACCTTCTTTGTCTGGCATTATTATGTCTGTCAGTACCAGATCAGGTTCAAAGCTATCACAAATGCTCAGAGCGCGGTTTCCGTCTCCTGCTTCACGAACATCATGATTGACCTTTACAAGCATCTGAACCAGTACATTACGGAAACTGTTGTCATCTTCGATAATAAGTATTTTTGACATTTTCTTCCTATTATTTCCTTTTATGCTTGATCATCAAGCCTATTCTAAAACCATCTGCTGCACTGCTGATAATCCCACCAGCATAACCTGATCCCTCACCCACAACAAACAAATTCGATACTCCACAGGCAGATAAAGACACCTGATCCCGATTAAATCTAACCGGTGAAGACGTCCTCGTTTCGGAAGCTATCAACACACCACCATCAGAGAACCCAGTATATACTTTATCAAAATTCTGTAAAGCTTTTTTTAATGCATTATTAACACGTTCTGAGTAGAAATATTTCAATTCTCTGTGATTGAATGCAGGTTTGTAGCTACAACTATCAATGTGCTTTGATCTTGTGTCATTGATGTAGTCTTTTGCGGATTGGATTGGAGCTGTATAACCTTTTATATAAGCTTTACGCTCGATTGCTTGTTGATACTTCATGCCATCGAAAATCCCAGTTCCATAATCGTTTGAATCAATTGCAGTAACAATGGCACTATTACCAAAAACACCACTCCTCTGCTTATAACTCATCCCATTAGTAACGTTTGTGTTTATCTCGGAGGCAGATGCTATTACATCTCCACCAGGGCACATACAAAAACTATATGTAGAACTCTTTCTGTCAACCAAACGGTATGATGCCGGACCCAGTATTTGTGCCCACTTATTACTTCCATATATTACATTATTCAAGTATTCTTGTTTGTGCTCAATCCTGAATCCAACAGAGAATGGTTTTGGGCTGATAACTACTCCAGCTTTGAATAGCATCTTGACACTTTTCCGGGATGCATTACCAAGTGCTAAGATCAATATCTCGGGATTGTGAACTTCGCCATTAACACAGATACTACTCACGCGTCCCTCTGATATCTGAAGTGTTTCAAGCTTGTGCCGATAGAATATTTTGCATCCACTTGCGACAAGATAATCTCTAATCCTTGTTACGATTTTCCTGATTCCATCGGTTCCTAAATGTGGCAGGGCTTCATAACTGATTACAGGATCTGCTCCAAAATGAATCAAATAATCATAAATCATATTAATGATGTAATCCCTGCTTCTGCTCGTTAGTTTTCCATCAGAAAATGCCCCTGCCCCACCTTCTCCAAACTGGACATTTGAATCCTCATCCAAATCACCGTACTTCCAAAACCTGCTTACGGCCAAAGCTCTATCCTCAAGCTTGTCGCCTTGCTCGAAAAGTATAGGTTTGAGTCCATTTTTTACCATCGCTAAGGCACAAAACAAACCTGCAGGACCGGAGCCAATTATATATGGTGTATCTGTCGATGAATATGTAATGGGAAACTCAGGTATTGAGGGATCTATGCTAACAGCCAAATCCTTATGCTCTAGAGATCTTATGTCTGACTGAATCTGTACTGTGAAATCGTAGATTGGATGGTTATATTTTCTGGAATCAACAGCTTTTCTAAGTATTTGAGATATAGAGAAGGCATCCGCATCAAGCCTCAATTTCTTGCATATTTGTCGATGCAGATCATATTCTGAATCCACTGGAAATCTGATGTTTCTAAGAGTGTACTTTTTCATAATAAACAAATGGACGCATTTTACTGCGTCCAAAATTGTGGTGGCAAGACCCAGAATCGAACTGGGGACACAAGGCTTTTCAGGCCTCTGCTCTACCGGCTGAGCTATCTCGCCACGCAAGTTTCCATTTCTTTTGACCTTGTTTTCTTGTCAAGATTTTGTTGATCATTTTCATTCCTGACTCGGTATCTGGTTATGATTACAATCAGTTAATCTGATCATCGAAAATCAGTGGAGTCATCATTAATATAGGATCGTGTTCATAATCCTGCCACAAGTCATATACTTTTTTGTACTCACGCGTGAGGTTTTCTATTAACTGAGTGGGTAAAACTAGGCTCAGAGGATCGGATTTCATATTTATAGAGATACCTTCCTTGCCGGTAGTGGCGTCAACCAGCTTTATTTTACCCTTGATTGATGCGACTTCTCTCATCTGTTTTACTGCTTCATCAAGTCCGCCAAGCTCATCTATCAGTCCTCTTTCCAAGGCTTGTGTACCAGTCCAGACTCGTCCCTGTGCTACAGTATGAACATCTCTTTTTTCCATGTTTCTCCCCTTTGCGACCTTACCAATAAAGCTGTCATAGCTGTTATCGATTAATCTACTAAGGAGATCCTTTTCTTCCTGTCTCCAAGCGCGATCCATAGCTCCGATATCGGATCTGTCACCAAATTTGACTGTTGACCAATTGACTTTTATTTTTTTGTACATCTTTTCTGCATTAAAAGCCAGACCAATTACTCCAATAGATCCAGTTATAGTAGCAGGATTTGCCACAATTCTATCTGCATTGCATGCAATATAATATCCACCCGAACCAGCTACACCAGCCATTGACACTACAACTTTTTTGTTGTTTTCAGATTTTGCAAGTTCGATTTCACGCCAGATAATATCTGAAGCCTGTGCTGAACCTCCACCGCTATCGATCCTGAGGATTATTCCCTTGTAGGATTTATTCTTCCTTGCTTCTCTGATTTTTTTGACAGTAGTAGCATGGGCTATTTTCTGACCGACTTCGCCCTCACCCATTACAATGTTTCCCTGAGCATAAATAACCGCTATCTTGTTATCCTTTTGTTTTGACCAGTTATAATCCTTATAATCATCAAGTTTTTTCGTAATTTTATTGTAAGCGAAATCGACCTTTAGCTGATCCTTTAATTGGTCTAAATATACCAACTCATCGACTAAACCAGCTTCAAGGGCTTCTTCTGGTATCCAATATGGTCCTTCATTAATGATCTGATTTATTGGTTTCTTAAATTTGTCTCCACGATTAGAAGTCATTTTTGCCATTGCCTGGTTAAAGATATCGCCTATCAGCTCTTCATACACGATTCTTTCAGCTGGAGTCATTTCCGATTCCGAGAACATGTTTCCTGCCGTTTTGTAATCATGGCTTCTAAAATTCAAAACCTCTATTCCAAGAGCAGTTAACATCTCATTCAAATAAGGACTTTTTACTGCAAAACCTCTAAGATCTACACTACCCATCGGATTCAGGTATATTTTATCAGCAACAGATGAGGCAAAGATATAAGCCCCATTGCTGATATTATCATAATAAAAAGCTAATTGCTTACCACTGGCTTTGAACTCATTTATTGCAGTTATCAATTCTTGCATTAGGCCAAAAGAGGATGAAAATGAAGGATTTTGAAGCAATATACCATGTATTGCCGGATCATCCTTAGCTTTGTTTATCTCTTTTATGACCGACTCGATTGAAGTAGTCTTGGCATCATAAATAGAAAACGGACCGACCTTGTATTTTGGAGCACGATATGTAACCAGGTTACCTTTCAAATTCATCTGATACCACGTCTTTGGCGTTAGCCCCAAGAAGGGTTTGAAAGATTCGTCGGTTAAATGAATATACGCCAAACCATAGTTATCTTTCTCTTTTAATCTGGCAATAGATCCGATCTCACTCTTTCTAGCACTTAAACTAAATCCAAGCATCATAGTTTCGGATTCCAGATTGTAATTTGCTCCGAGTTTTACACCATCTATCAGTTGTGTATTCATCCCGATAGTTGGTTTCAGCATCTCATATTTTCCACTCTCATCCTTGTTATATGGCATATCAATCGAGAATTCAGCTCGATAACCAAGCACTTGCGGAACCAGAGCCAAAGGTCTGATACCCAAGCCAAACCTGTAAGAAGGGGAAGCTTTGTAGGGATGATCAATCGTCATTGCAACTGATGTAGCATCTATTGGACGATATACTATACCTGATTTGAACATGCCTTCATTCGTCTTTGAATTCATCCATTTATATGACGAACCAAAATACAGATTACGAAAAACATGGGGTTCAAACATCTCGCTGCCAATGGCAAAATTATGAAAGTTTACTCCATTATTATACTCATAGACATAGGATAAACCATCCATATTGCTGATTATCCAGTAGTTATCCTGCAATTCTTTGTTATCATAAAGCTGGACAAACCCCAATCCCCTTGGATTGCTGGTACCAATTAATGCTGGATTCGTAACCGGTGCAAACAGATTATCTGTAGTGGCAACCGACGAATCAAGATTGTAAATGCTCTGAGCGTATGCGATCATGCTTCCCAACAAAAGAAGCACTATTATAACAAATCCTTTGAGTTTAAACATTTTTCCTCCTGTCCTGATTTAATTATGTACTTTACATTAGCAAGGCAGCTACCAATTACTTCTGTTTTTTGGTATATGATTATATATTGTTGTTTATTAAAAGGTTACATAGCTTGTGCAGATCTCCGCAGCATGCTCCCCCCCTTTCCTATATATCAATATGATATATCAGCTATGGCAGATATACTGTATTTTAACTGCTTTCCAGGTAAATGCGCAGTGTTTCAAAACTTTGAATGCAATGGCCAGTTGGCTTATGACATGTACTTTGGAGTACATAAACTTATAGATGAAATCGATTATGTCATCATTGGCATAGACCAAATGATAGATACAACATGGGAAGCTAGCGAAAAGTATTGACATATCTTCAATATGGAAAATCCTTGCGGCACATATAATGATTCATATAATGTATTAAAATAAAGTAAATTAAGGAGCTTACAATGAAGCCAAACGGATGTCGTTATGGAACCCATCGTGTTATCGAACCAGCAGGAGTTTTGCCACAACCTGCCAGAGTATTAAATAATGATCTGACAGAAATCTGGGATAATGAATTGCTTTTGGATGTCATACGTTTAAATGTAGACTCTGCGTCCTTTCATCAGATTAAACAGAAACTAATAAAACAGGGTCATACTGATATTGAGAAGGCTTTTGCTGATCACGTAATTGATCTTACTACTAGAACTGGAAAACACAAAAATGAAGACACTGGTTCAGGTGGAATGTTGATAGGCGTGGTAAAAGCTATTGGTGATAAGTTTGAGATGAAAGAACAGATCAAGGTAGGTGACAAAGTTGCCAGCCTGGTATCTCTTTCACTAACCCCGCTTAAAGTAAAGAACATCAAGAAAGTACTTTTAGACAAGGATCAAGTAGAGATCGAAGGAGAAGCCATCCTTTTTAGTAGCGGTATTTATGCAAAGCTACCTGAAGATATGGATGAAAACCTGGCACTCTCAGTGCTCGATGTTGCAGGAGCTCCTGCCCAGGTAGAAAGATTGGTAAAGCCTGGTGATACTGTAGTAATCATTGGTGCAAATGGCAAATCTGGAATACTATGCAACGCCGTAGCAAAAGAACGCGCAGGTGTATCAGGACGTGTGATTGGCATCGTCCGTAATAGCGATTACATCCCTACTTGCCTTGAAACCGGTTGTGATGAAGTAATCATAGCTAATGCCACGGATGCACTTACTATAGAGCATGAAGTAAAGAAAAGAACAAATGGCAGAATGGCAGATGTAGTGATAAATGTAGTTAACATCGAGGATACTGAACTCCCAACTATTATGGCTTGCAAGGACAGAGGAATTGTCTATTTCTTCTCTATGGCTACATCATTTACAAAAGCCGCCTTGGGAGCAGAGGGTATTGGAGCTGATGTTGACATGATTCTTGGTAATGGCTATGCTCATAACCATGCCATGATATCAATCGATCTCCTTCGTCGAAATCCGATACTAATGAATCTATTCCAAACTCGTTATACAGACTAATTTGAGGTTCTGATGAACACATACAAAGATATTCGTTCTATAGCTACTCCAGAGGAATGGGGAGATTGGCACTGGCAACTACGGAACAGGATCAGTACATTTGAAGAACTTCAGAAGTATTTACAGCTATCACCCGAAGAAGAAGCTGTGTTCAAATCACAAGCTTTTTCCTTCCGGATGGCTGTGACCCCATACTATCTGTCATTGATTGATCCGGAAAACCAACATGATCCTGTACGTTTACAAGCCATTCCAAGAATATATGAGAGTGATTTATCCATCAGCGATATGCCAGATCCATTACACGAAGATGCCGATTCACCAGTTCCAGGTATGACTCATAGGTATCCAGACCGTGTATTGTTATTGCTTACTGATCAGTGTGCCATGTATTGCAGACACTGTACCAGAAGACGCAAAGCTGGAGAACATGATGCTCCTATGCCAAGAGAAAACGTAGATCAAGCAATAGAATACATCAGAAACAATAAAGAGATCCGTGATGTTATTCTCAGCGGTGGTGATCCTTTGACCCTCTCTGATCAAAGAATAGATGAAATACTTGGAAAGCTTAGCGAAATCGAACACATTGACATAGTGCGTATTGGTACCAGAACTCCAGTGGTGCTACCTCAAAGAATCACCGATGGTTTGATTGATGTCCTGAAGAAATACAAGTTTGTCTGGCTGAATACACATTACAACCATCCCCAGGAACTAAGCAGTGAAGCAATCCATGCTCTGGCAAAACTTGCTGACGCTGGTGTTGTATTGGGCAATCAGTCGGTCTTATTGAGAGAAGTAAACGATAACATCGATGTTATGAAACAACTTGTTCATCTATTGGTAAAGAACCGTGTCCGACCCTATTACATATATCAATGTGATCTCTCAGAAGGAATCGCTCATTTCAGAACACCAATTTCAAAAGGGATTGAGATAATTGAATCACTTAGAGGACATACTTCTGGATTGTGTATCCCTACTTTTGTAGTGGATGCCCCTGGTGGTGGTGGAAAAATCCCCGTTATGCCAAACTACATCATTTCTCAAATGCCAGGAAAAGTGATCCTGAGAAATTACGAAGGATTTATCACATCATATACTGAGCCCTCCTTTGTCCCGATAGATGAATCGCATTATCGTGACCAGTGCCCGGAAGAACGTAAGTCAAAAGAAGGAATCATGTCTTTGATGCGTGGAAAAGTAGTGTCCATTGGGCCCGCTGAATCTAAACGTAACCAAAGACGCAGTAAATAATATCATGCCCGACGGAGGGCAAGGTTTGTAGATTAAACCCGGCAAATAGTTGCCAGCAAACCAGGAGTTTCATGAATAACAGTGCCAAGCTACGGGCATTGCTCGACAATACAGATACTCGTGTAATAGCTGTGACGGGTCTATCCAAAAATGCTGGCAAAACATCCATTCTAAACTGGCTGATAAAATCCAATCCACTACATCAATACGGTATACTTAGCACCGGAAGGGATGGAGAAGATATTGATACTGTGTTTGCAACTCCGAAACCCAAGGTTAACCTCATAAAAGGCAGTATATTCTGTTGCGACACTAATTCATTAAAGCATCACGGTTCATCAATCACAATACTTCAGAGCATAAAGCAATTATCTGCCCCAAAAGAGTTATGGCTTGTTAAGTGTGATATGGATCTGGAAACGGAGATTACTGGTCCAGCATCTGTCCAAAACCAGATTGCATGCGTGCATCTGATGCAAAAATGGGGCGCGAACAAGGTTATCATCGATGGATCAATTGATCGTAAGTCCATCGTTTTGAGTCCGTTGATAGACACTATCATTTTGGCTGCTGGTGCCAGTTTTGGAGACGTGGATCAGATTCGAACTGAACTGAAGCGACTTCAATTGCTGTGCGCGATAAAAGTGTCCGATATCATGCCTCCAAAACGATTACGAAATCGAAACACCGTCTTGTGGTTCAATGGTAGCATTTGGCATGATACAACTCATGAAAGCTTACTGAACAACGATGAACTACTGGAGATACTACGAACCGAAAAGGCGCGTGTAGTATATATACCAACTGCAATAACCGACAACTCATATTCGAGGATGTCGGCTTTGTTCAAGGACAATGGCATTGGGATTATTATCAGACACCCCTATAACCTCAAGCTTGGATTAAGTAATTTGCAAAACCTTTTAAGCCGTTCAAACGTGCTCGCTACTATACCTTTTTGCCTCAAAGCTATAGCACTGAACTCCACAGGTATCGGTAGTAGTTCGATTTATCGAGAAGTGTTGAAGCACAAGCTTGAAGAAGATTTCAGTAACTGTATATTGATAGATATTATGGAAGCCTATGAATAATAAAGAAAATCCAACTGAGAGAGACTTAAAAACAAATTCAACTATAAACTTGGGACTGATATCAAACATCTTTTTGTCAGTCGTAAAAACAGCCATTGGAATAATTGGAAAGAGTCATGCTCTATTGGCTGATGGAATAAATAGCACCTCAGACGTAGTATATTATATCGCTGTGAAGATTTTCATGCATCACGCAAAAAAACCTGCAGACGATGAGCATCCTTATGGACATCGCCAGTTGGAAACTATTTCCGCTATAGTAGTCGGTGCCTTTATCCTTACTACTGGAATCGCTATTTTCTGGGACTCGATTAGCAAAGTATATGATATGGTAACTGAGTCCGGAACTGGAAACGTTGCCTCAGTTTGGACTCTTCTGATAGCAATAGCGACTGTATTGATCAAACTCTTCCTCTTTTTTTACACAAAAGCGAGCTACGTAAAGACAAAGAATCCTACTTTAAAAGCATTGGCAAACGACCATTTGAACGATATAATGGCTGCAATCGCAGTAACCTTTGGTATCCTAATGGGTAGGATCGGATACACTTGGATGGATCCTGCAGCAGGGGCTGTAGTTGCAATATACATTGTGAAGACAGGGATTGTGATCATTATGGATAACGCCTCTGAACTGATGGATAGCTTTTCTGATAATGAATTCAAACAGGAGATTTGCAATATCGCCATGAAAGTCGATGGAGTAAAGATGGTCGACGATCTTGGCATTCACAAGTATGGACCATATTTTATTATAAACATCATCATCGCAGTCGATGGCAGCATCTCTGTAAACCGAGGACATGAGATCTCAGATGAGGTGGAAAGGGAACTTATAAAACACTACCCTAATGAGCTTAGAAAGGTTCACATACACTATCATCCCCAATCGGACAAAAGGAAAGTAACATGAACCACGGGAAAACGATTCTACTAATACTAATTACTCTCTTAGTTTTCTCTGGAACCTTGGTAACTGCTTTTTATCGTCCCAATTCCCAGGAGCCATTTTTCGATAGCGACACAGATGCTTTGTATGATGATTGGCTAATGGCTACTATCCCCGATGGAGGAAGCCTGTTTTCCGTAATGGAAAAAATGAAAATACCCATGCGAGATATTGCTTTCTTCACCTATGAATTCGGACAATATTTGGATGTAACGACTCTCCAGCCAGGTGATACTCTTCGTGTATTATTGGATCCTGAAACTTCCCGGATAACAAAAGCTATGTATGTACAAGAACCTACTGTGCAACATTTCTTTTATGTTGTGAACGATTCGCTCCAATATGAGAAAATTGCACTTCCGGTCACAAATCGAATCAGAATTATCGAAGGTGTATTAGATAAAACTCTTGATGCTTCATTGATCGCCGCTGGACTGGATATAAATGAAAAGCAACAAATAAACAATGGTCTCGAGGGAGATATCAATTTCCAGACGGATGCCAGGAATGGTGATAGATTTCGTGTTTTGATCCAGGAACGTATATTTGAAGGTAAAAGGATGCCTCGAGGGAAAATTCTATATGTTTCATACGATGGGAGTCGTACAGGATTTCACGAATTATTCCGATATGAAGACGAAGAGGAAGGTTCTGTTCGAAACGGATTATACAACAAAGAAGGTAAGAGCAATAATACCAGTGGCATCGGCTATCCCCTATCTCGTATACATGTGGTTTCCGCTTTTGGTAATCGTATTCATCCTATTTTCCGACGCTGGATATTTCATCAGGGTGTTGATTATCGTGCCTCTTATGGAACACCAGTATATGCCGTGGCAAATGGTACCGTTATCGAAGCTCGCTACAACGGAGGTTGGGGAAATGTAATCCGGATTAAACATCCCAGTGGCATGATCACACAATACGCTCACTTAAGCAGTATTGGAGTTAGAAATGGATCTTCCGTACGAAAGGGTCAAGTAATTGGAAGAGTCGGGAGTACCGGACAATCAACAGGTCCACACCTTCACTTTGGATTGATGCAAGGTAACAAATGGGTCAATCCAACCAGATTGCGAATGGTCGGTGCTGAAAAGCTAAATGAAAAACAGATGGAATCATTCAAAAAACAACAGCAGGAAATCCGTGATCAATTGAATTTTGCTGACCAGTTACCAAGCAAGCTGTTTGTTTTGCCATCAAACGTCAATGCATAATTGATATATAAAATCTTTACTTTCTTCAAATGACACGCTCTCCATACAAAATGGAGACGAAGAACTTAGTAGGTTTGGAATTCTATTTGAGTAGGATCCGAAACCTTACTTTTAAACGAGTCATGCAAGTCAAGGTGTCAACTTTGTAGTCAAGCCTATATCAAACGTATTCACGAATACACTTGATATAGACTAAATACAGGCTATGTATAGTTGAGTGTGGAGTAAATGATCGGAGAGTTGAAATACCCACAACCCTACTATGGAGTGAAAAAACTATTCATTATCAGTGGATAGATGTAGGACAAAATACAATAGCATTACATCCTGCAACAGCGAAGGGTTATGGAAGGCAATGCCCGCGAAATATTTGTCAATTGCTTTCTGATGCTTACGATGCCATTTCCTGCTGATGGATGCCAAACACAGTTACGCAGTCCATTGCCAGTCTTATCTATCTCTATGCCTCATATATTCAAAATACCACTACAACAGATGCTACTCAATAGCAGGATTGGAAAAGAACTTATATTATCGTTACCATATACAAAGAGCACCAGTGGTAGTACTGGTGCTCTATACTATACCATGAGTTAAGATTATGGAATGATTACTCGAACAGCCTCAACCTGTGCCCACTTGTAGGAAGATACATAGATTCTGCCGTTTAAAAGTTCTTTTGTGTCAGTTACACGTACCATTTCCCATTGCTGGGTTTTGGATTGTTTCTCATTTTCTGGAGTCTTAGTAGTATGAAAGACAAAGACTATATCATCTTTTTTAATATTGTTTATCTCGCCTGGAACTGTTTTGTAATAGTACTCTGCCGTCATGTTCAGCTCTTTTTCATAGTCCATGATACTTGCTTTGATATTGAAGCCACTTCCAGACTCTGATATGAATCTACCTACTCTTGCCCAAAGGCTGCTAGTTCTGGTGGTAAACTCTTCCAGGACGTAAAGCCTGTCCTGAGTAGTAAACCAGTGCCTGTCCTTTGTTAAAGAAACCTGTTCGTCATTAACAGGTTTGGGTTGTGAAACCTGAACAGGTTGTTCCGTTACCGTTCTTTGTGGGACGTTTTGGGAACTTGCCTGAGCTGAGCTTATTCTGCCAGATGCATTACTGAGCATTTGAGCTAACTCTCGGTTATTTATACTGATATTGTCCTGAGCTCTCGAGATGGCATCTGTAGATCCTCGTTCGCTAATACCCTGTCCACTGCCAGAGACGGTTCCTAGTATTTCCTTTGTGTTTGCTATTCCAAATTGGAGGTCCAGTCTTACTTTGGCCAGGATTTTGGGTGATCCGATCCCTTCCACTTCCTTGGATTCTGTAGTCGATACCACTCCATTCATGATGAGCGGTGCTTTTTCCGAGACTCTTACATTATTGGCAGAAAGAGTTTTGGCGACATTTCTTTCCACTCTGTCCAATCTATTGCCTTTTTCGTCTTTTATTTCAAGAACTACAACGATGGCTTCACTCTCTGTCGTGGTATAAAATACTTCTGCTACGGATTGTTCAGCGGATTTACTCATGTATGAAGGCAACATGAAGGCATCTGAACGGATCATCACTTTACCTCTGGTTCCGCTTTGAGGTATTGCAATCACATTGACTCTGTATTGTCCTTGGTTATCCGTTTGTCCCTTGTCCAAAAGAGTATTATCCCCATAAGACACTTTAACTGGAAAACCACTTAATGGTATTCTATCGCCCGATCTGCTACGATATACAGCTCTAAACACAACTTGTTCTGGCAGTTGGGAACCATTGGAAGCTGATTGCTTATCACCTGAGATAACTTCAAATACAATGGAACTCATCATATTTCTAATTCCGGATTCCAAAGAAGAGATAGTTAGATTTCCAGTTACGGGATAAGGATTTGAGGCAAAGTTGTCGTAGAATGCTTTCTTGGTATAAAACTCTGGCAAAATAGCCTGTGCATCCATATAGTTTTTGATCGCACTAAGAATACGGCCATCCATAGCCATTCTATTACCATCTTCAAACAAAGTCTCGGCAGATCTATACAAAGCATCCAGTTCGCCTCGAATTGAGTTTAGCATCCTGGTTTTGTTAAGTGTGACCATTACCCAATATGTTTGTTTTTCCTGTTCCTGTCTGGCTACGGTAATGCCTTTTAGCATCTGATCTACAGTCAGTTTGCTGGATTTTTCAATGGATTCCGCATAGAATTCTTTTCCGCCGATCTCCAGGTTCACCGACTTTAGCTCCAGAACAGATTCAACTTTGACGCTGATCTGTTGAGCCAAATCGGTTTGTGCATTTGTCAAGGCAGCCTGATAAGACGATCCTGAACCTATGCCAATAATATACTCTTCGTAATCCAATACAGATCTTGGGTTACTCACCCATTTTGGAGCAGCCGAGCAAGCAGTAATGCTGAGCAGAATTATCGATACTATTATAATAAGCTTTGTCTTCATATTATCTCCATGATTACAGACTACAGCCCGAAAGCGATGGTCTTGATTTCAGTATTCATAATTATGGTATCAAATCCATGATTTTCAGGACGAATCTCTATCTTTGATTAGTCCACTTTCAACAATATCATTTTGCGGTTGATATTGATCGTTTTTAGCTTTGCACCATATGCACTGGCATCGAATGATCTTTTCAAATCTCGAAATAATGCTCGGCTACTGCTGTATCTATCAGGATCCACCCATACTTGATAATCGATTGTCTGCTTTGTGGCGATATTTTCACGCGATGACTTTGCAATGGACTTGACCGCATCCATAAACACATCCTGAATCTCGTATGCTTCATCTTCAGAATAAGAAGGATCGATACTAATCAGCATCTTGTACTGAACTCCACGACGCATATCCTCACGCCAGTATGAATCAATCCTGCTCAGGACTGCATCAATAGCACCATTCATTGCTTCTTCTATTGATATCAGGCTCTCACCTTGGCGACCCTGACTATAGCCGGTTTCAGCTCCCAGCAATCTGCCAGTCGTAGTTTCGAATGCTCGAACCGTCATGCCAAAGCGTCTGGTATTATATGCACCAGCTTCATAAGCACCTGAATATGTGATATATACATCGCTACCGATTGATATGGCAAGTTTGTATGCTATGTCTTCCTGTCTGTCGCCTAACATTAATTGTGCTTCATTCAAGGTATTTAACTGCTCCATTTGCTGTGGAACCAATACTTCATACTGCTTGGCTGTTAGATGACTTTCTACAACCGTCGCAGCGTGTTTGGCAACCGGATCGTTGCGAAGAATATCAATAGGATTTTTCCCTTTGGGAACCTCGGGTATTACCATCAATTGAGGGCGTCCCAAAGCCTCGGAGATTTCTTCTCTGCGAGTAATGATATTCATGCTTTCAAGATCTCGAGTTATAAACTCTTTGTTTATTCTAAAGCGCTTGACCACTCTTATGCCAGTACCATTATCCAGCATCACTCTTTGGATGAACTTTGTGTCTTCATAGGTTACATAGCGACTGACGTTTGCCATATCATAAAAGAACGACTCGCGATGCATAAGCTTGTCTTTATCAGCTTGGGTGCGCATAAGAGGATCAGTACCTCCGAACAATACGAAATACACTGCAGAACGCTTTGCATCTTCAACAGCGCGGTTTACGCCATTTTTTTCTACGTCCTTTTGTTTGTTTTTGTTACTTTTTTCGCTTGAATGGTACACTCCTGTTGCTTCGATTAAAAGCTCGGAGGATGAAATCGTTTCGATCAAAGTTGCCTGTTTTGAAACTGGTTGCTGGGCAAAGCACATAACTGGGATCAAAATGGCAATAGCCACAAACAAGTAGATTACACTGATGCTTCTCATTATTTGCTCCTTGAGTGATTTATACTTTCTTTTCTTTATCCTCAACCATGGTGATAATTGTCAAGCACAATCTATGAATCACCGATGTTCATAGGTGGAACAAAGGGTTATTATGAGTAGTGGTTTGTCACATCTGCTTTAGTGCAAATATGTTTATATAGAAGCGATTTTGACCACTATGCTCTTAGCTTCACAATGAATTCCCAAGAGCGTATAAATTATCTACGAGATGAATGTGAAGGAAAACATCACAGCTTTCATGTGAAAGCAATCTACCAATCCTATACTATCAGATTTACACAAATGCTTCGATTTCTGAAAATCATGTGGGGTAAGTGCTCATCGCTTCCTTAAGCGTTATAATTCGGATTCCCATCGCTTTGATTTGGGCTATAAAGCTTTGTAATGCAGACAATTTATCTCTATTATGACAATGGCTGATGATAATGATAGGCTCTGATCTTCCTTTGTATTTTCCAAGGCTTTCTATTTTTTGGATAATTGTAGATTCACTGTTATCAGGTACATCCAGGAAGATATCTCGTCTTGCACATTGCAGACCCTCTCTTCTGGCTATCTGGAAGGCAACGCTTGAGGAGGACGTTACACTATCGACAAAGCCCAGATTTTGCTTGGTCAGTACTTCCATTAGGTATTGCATTAGCTTCGAATCTGAAGTACTCTTGCTACCCATATGATTATTAACTGCTATTGCGCTGGGAACTTGTTTATAAAAGTCTTCAATCATCGACTTGATATCATCCTTTGCCATTCCATCTTTAATATATCGAGCTCCCGGAGAAGTACTGTTTGATATCGCCTCCATTGGAATATGGATTATTGCTTCTCTCCCAACTTGTGTGGCTTTTTGGACTGCAAGTTCTGTATTCGGAAGATCTGGTAATATCGCAAAAACAATCTCCTTTGGCAATGAATTAAAGTCATCCAATAGATCACCCTTTATATATCCAAAGTCATCTATTATAATCACTACAGGAGGTATTTGATCAGAATTCGTCCAAGTGTATTCGTATGTTTTTATCTTGTCCGAGACTACTTTTCCCTTTTGTTGAGGTTTTTCGTTATCATCAATATCAGCCTTGGAATAGTCATCACGTACTACGTCTCTTTCTATTGTGTCTGATACTTGATCAGCAGATTTCTTCTTACAAGCCCCAATGCCCAAAAGCATTGAAAACATAGACAGGATAATAATGCCTTTTACAAACGATTTCATTCTGAGATCACGTTCCATTTGATGCTATCCCCTATTTTGATGTTCATTTGATCGCTGATCCCACCTTTTACTTCCAGTACATATCTTGCTCTATGTTCTGGAATTAACATTTCTTCACTAAACGGGATAGCGTTTTTTAGTATATCTACCACCTCTAAGTCTTCAGAGATAAAAAGCATGTCCAAAGGTAAATATGTGTTTTTCATCCAAAAGGAATGGTAATCACTATCTTCAAAAATGAATAGCATTCCCTGATTATCTTCCATTGTCTCCCGAAACATCAATCCTTGAGCTCTGTCCATGTAGCTAATCACGATCTCGATGTCGAAAGAAGCTTTGCTTTTCCCAGATTCCAGAATCTCCAGATTGCCGTCGTGTCTGAATTCATACAGAATAGGTGCTCCTATCGGTGCTTCTGGTTTTGCTTTAGAAGCAGGACATGCACTCAACATAAACATGAGGCAAAGCGCAAAAACAATAGTAATCATTCTGATCATTTTAACAATACCATCTTCATAGTTCTACTTTGTTTTGTGGTTGATAATCTATAAAAATAAAGTCCCGAGGTCACCCGTACTCCTGATTTGTCTTCTCCAAACCAGTCATATACATAGGTACCCTTTCTTAAGTGTTCATCTACCAGAGTATTTACTAACTGCCCTTTTGTATTGAAAATGTGCAACGTTACGACATCGTCGGAGGGGATACTGAATCTAATCGATGTCTTTGGATTAAATGGATTTGGATAGTTTTGTGATACGGTGAACTGAGGGGTCGAGATATAGTCGTCCGTTGTGCTAGTTGTTGTATGGACTACATAGCTTTGGACAACACCATTCATCCTGAGTGTTATGTGCAACAAACCTTCTGCATTGAATCCAAGTGACAACTGATTAAACACATTACAATGATATTTGACAAATCCAATGTGCATATCAGTATAGTTTACAGAGATCAAGCTACTTTCGACACCATCTCCCCATACGACCTGAGTAAGTTCTGTTACATCATTCGATACTATCTTCATGTCAAATGACATTAGTTGCAATGCTGGATCTACTGTCAGTACCAAAAGCCCGTCCATATGAGAGAATGTTACTGCTGGGGCTGATGGTACAACTGGATTGCCTCCCAAAGCAGGAGGAATATATCCCCAACTATAAGCCCAGGTGAGGTATGCATCATGTGATGTAATCAGGTTATCTTGATCCAGATCTGCTGCCGTAATCCTATTTGGTATCCATGGTAATGGATCAATCTCCGGTATAGGGTCCAGTCCGACTGCATAGTCCAATACAGCTTGAGCATCCTGAGTCTCAATGACCCAATTATTTACAACATCTCCATAAACTATGGTGCTTAGGGGTTGGCCAGATATTCTTACGTCGTCAATATAGATACCATCAGCAGTTTCGCTAGTATCTGAACGTAGTCTGAACCGGATCCTTATCGACTGATTCTCGTAATTTTGCAGCGAAATTATTACATCTTCCCAAATAGTTTGAACACCGGTAAAGCTATGCAGACTGGTCCAATTGGTGCCATCAGTTGATATTTCCACGTATACGTAATCATACCCGCTTTCGAGATCATAATATGCCTTGAATGTCAGTACAGGATTAAAGACATCCGTCAGCGATATGGGGTTTGTCAACGTAGCTGAACGATTATGATTGTTCGAGTAGTTTCCGCTGGGGGAATCTGTCAAAACGTTGTTACCATTTTGGTTTATTATGTCCCAGGGTGTCTGCACAGTCCAGTGCGTAAGACCATTATCGAAAGAATCATAAAACAATGGTTCTCCCAAAATAAATGACGCAGATCCGTGTTCTACACGAAAGGGATAAACCTGATACAAATCTGAATAATTAGCTGCACTGATCGCAATCCGGTAATCACCTTCGTAGAATGAAGGAACGAAGAATATTCCACCTGAACTGGTGTTATAAACTAATGGAGTATTTTCATCAGTATAAATCCGTACAGTCGCATTTTGAACTGGTATTCCCTGCATATTATAGACATAACCAGTAAAAAACATCTGCTGGGCAGGATGCAAAGTAAAATCCTTGATGGTTGTGCCAGTCGTTGGGACTAACACTTGATCTGTCTGAGAGATGTATCCTGTAGCCGAAGCCGTGATTGAATAGTTCCCTCCCAATATTAGCCGATGATAATCACCCACTTCGGGATCGGTTTTTACTACCTTATCATTACCTGCGATTCTAATGATTGCCTCTAATGGATTACCATAGGTATCAGTCACAATACCTTTTACTCCTCTATGAACAAACTCCATGTATGATAATAGTGATTCCTGATTTAGATTCCAATAGGTATCAAGTTGAGAAGAAGCAGGCCATTTGACGTTACTAACTTCACAGGTGATGTCAATATTGCTGGTCAATCCATAATTCCAATCCTGATATGAACCTGTGATTACATACCATGCAGCTCCATTTGTAATGCCATATGGAAACTCCGTACTATTGTACATAGAAGAGTTATGGGTTGAATAAGACAGCGCGGCTTGTTGTAGCAAAGCATCATCTGGAGCGAGGGCGTATGTGTAGTCCCAGGGATAGTTCATCACCAAGGCTCCACCATGAAAGTTTGCAGATAATACAAAGTTCCTGCTTTCCAGGAAGTTCATCATCAGTACGGTTTCCTGTGCCCAGTTGTTGCCATCAGGATGCTGGACCCCGTTTGGCATTGGATAATTACGGTTCAGATCAATCCCTGAAGCGTTAAATCTTTGCTGTAAGACAAAACCATCAGGGTTTATCATTGGACTAATCCATATTTCTGTGCTGTTCACTAAGGCTGTAATCCTTGGATTTGTGCCATACTGTGATGTCAGTAATCCGATCAATTTGATCAGCAGATCGTAGCCCACTACCTCGTCTCCATGAATACTGGAAACATACTTAAACTCAGGCTCTGCTTCAGCAATATTTACGTTATCAGAGATCTTCATAAAGAGTATTGGACGGTTTTGAACGGATGTTCCGATCTGAACCAAACTACAAATTGATGGATAGTTCAAGGCTGTTTGCTGCATATATTGGATGTATTCATCATAGGAGTAGTATGCCCTGAGAGGATCATCGCTGTCTTTGGTATCTTCCCAGAGCTGTGATGCATATGCTCTGGCTTCGTTAGGTAGCATTTCAGCAATGAAACCATGTGAGAGTATTTTGGAAAACTCGTTTTCATCACGTACATAAACTATGATTGTATTCGTACTTTTATTTACATAATCAATACTGACATTGAGGTTATTCAAGGTTTTAACATCAGTTTCGATGTTCCAACTTGTGATTTTTACAGGTATTGAGAGAGCCATACTGATTACTATCAACAAAATCACGGCTAATACTAATCTCTTCATTTCTTGTTCCTTTTATTGCATGTTACACTTGTTGATAAAGTATGCATTTTTCGTGCCTATTAAAGCAAAAATGCCAGGCGAACAGCGACACATGATTGATATTGCTTAATGCTGCTTCATTCCTGATCTGACATGGTTCACAACTAACCATTGCGCTGTACCTGGCAAAGACAAGCTTTATACAGGTGTTTTTCTGTCAAGTAAGGAGTTCCTTCCAACTTTACTTTTTTGTGCTAAATTACTTAACACGATTATCGCTAGTCCTATGATTGTAGCTGAATGGATCTGCTCCTTTAGTATTAACGATATGAATATTAAAGATATGAACGGAGTAAAAAAGATCAAGTTTGCTATTGAAGCAGTGTTGTCACCCGAGCTGAGAGCTGTATTCCATAGCAAGAACGTAAGCCCCATTTCAAATATTCCTACGTACAGAGCCCCCAGAAGACCCCATTTGATACCAACTGATCCGTCAATAAACAAGCTGGTATTATACCCCACTATCATCATGATCAATACATACAATCCGATATACACTGTTCCGACCATGAAATTGAATAATAGTCTGCTTTGCAGCATTCGCTTATCCTGCATAGTAATAATCCAATACCATGCCCAGATAAAAGATGATCCCAAAGCCAAAAAGCTACCATAGGGATTATCAAAACTTAAACTGAATACTTCCCCTTTGGTCGCAATAACAATCACCCCAACAAAGCTGAAAACAAGTGCTGTCATGTCCATGATTCTGAACTTCTGCTTGAAAACGATCAAAACCATTACTGATAAAACGATAGCCCATGTGTAGTTCAGTACCTGAGCTTCCTGAGCGCGCAATCTGTTGTAGGCAGCAAATAGAACCAGATAATATACGAAGGGATTTAATAACCCTGGCAAAAGAGACGCTCTGATGTTGCTTAGGATATTGAAACGATTGTTATTAAAACCTTTTCCACTAGCAACAAGGTTATAGAATAGCAAAACAGCTGAAGCAAACAGCGAAGAAAAGAGAAGCAATCCCAGAGGCGTGAGATAAACAAGGCTGATTTTGAACGCCGTTGAAACAGTTGACCAGCAAAATACCGATAAAATGGCAAAGATATAAGCTTTTTTCATAAAAAAAAAGCCTGCCCCACTTTTTTATGAAGGAACAGGCTCAGTTTAAACCGCTAATTATTGCAGTGTACGCAGGATATTGTTGTACTTGGTTTCCAAAGCTTTGTTATTTGTACGGTTTGCAGCAAGTGAAACATATTGAGCAGCTATCGTACTGGTAGGATCATATTTGAACCACTTCTCACCCCACACTATCAATTCAGCATACTTCTCAGATGCCATCAGCAAACGACACAGATTCATATAATCAGTATCATTTTCGTCTATCTCCAAAATTTGGATAGTGTATTGGATCGCATTTGGAGTATCTTCTATCATCAATGCTATGGATCTGGCATTTTTTATCGCATCCATATTCTTTGGTTCAATTTCCAATACAGCCTGAGTGGATTTCAAAGCATTAGCATAATCTTTCATTTCATAATAGCAAAAAGATATGTTCATCATGATATCAGTATTGAGAGGCATTTCAAGCAATGCTTTTTTGAAGAACTCCAAGGATTTAGGATAATCGGGTTTATTGAAGTAAAAAGCACCAAGTTCTTGAAGAAGTAAGGCTTCTTTGGGTTTTTTCTCGTAAAGCTTGAGAAGTATTGCTTCTGCTTGTACTGGATCTTTGAGTTCTTTTTCATATATATCTTTCATTTTGATCAGGGGTTCAAAGCGTTCATCATCAAGTTCAGCCGCTATCTTAAAGCCCTTCAAAGCTTCCTGTGTATTACCTTGATTCAAGAGAAGTTCAGAAGCATTATAAATCCTTGTCCAAGAACCCTTTTGTCTACGTCTCATATCCCGTAGATCAGCATGGTCAGTTTCCTTTAGGGGTTCAAATGTTTCTGTAATTGCAATTGCTTTTGTATAAAACTCGTAAGCTTTTTTG
The DNA here is from genome assembly GCA_964634275.1 of uncultured Candidatus Cloacimonadota bacterium. Lineage (GTDB taxonomy): Bacteria > Cloacimonadota > Cloacimonadia > Cloacimonadales > Cloacimonadaceae > CAZZCS01. Next base: position 54,233 of record CAZWIS010000002.1, read on the forward strand.
TTGTATTCGATAGCTTTGGATTGATCTTGTTCTCCATAATACATATTTATATCCGCTACACGACGTAATGCTATTACATAATCCGGATTGTCTTTTAATACCCTATGATAAGATTCAAGCGCTTTTTCCACATTTTTTTGCTGATAGAAGACGTTTGCATCCTTTAGGGCTACATTTGCCTGAGGACTCAGTTTTTGTCTTGCTGGTGCGCAAGCAGTGAAAACCAAAGTTAGAAGTAATGTAGCTATAATTAAATGTTTCATAATCTCGACTCCTGATTCATTTATATATTTTTCTGCATACGATTTCAACCGCAGAAAATAGTCAAGGATTTATTGCCAGTCTTAATGAACGATTCTCATCTTCTCAAACGGAGAAATTTTCTGGTTAGGTCACTGTTCCCAGTTCTAACTCTTACGAAATATATCCCACTGGGAAGACTATCCCCAGCTATATCGAGACCATTCCAACTGTATGAGCTAATCCCCTGTGAAGCCACAGGTGGAAAGAATGTATGGAGCTTTTGGCCTTTAATATTGTAAATGCCAATATCTTGAACTTCGGCTTTTGAGCTATCGATAACTATATTAACATCTTTGTACGAAGGATTTGGATATACTTTCAGGGTATTTATAGCAGCGATCTGCTGTAAATTGGATTGAACTTCTGATGGTGCATTTACATACCAGACGACTTCATGTTGATAATCATCCGAGGAAACAATACATCTGACAATGTGGTTCTCGATCCCATCAAACTCATATTCAAATAAGAAGTCGAGTGGATTCATCTGCAATTCGCCATCTACGTACCATTGATACACGAGAGGAGAATTGGAAGCGTATGCTTCGATATAAAACAATAATGGAATGCCGGGTTCAGCTATTATCTGGTTGTCTACAGGCATAATTTCTCCAATAATCAAATCCAATATTTGCAGAGAAAATATATTCACGGGAGTTAGTGGTAGATTATTTGCATTGACCGGTACTGAGCCAATCGACATCACATTGTCCAAGCCCTCTATCACTTTCCCAAAAATTGCATAGTTTCCATCCAAATGAGGAGTCGGAGCCAAAGTGATGTAATATTGTGAACCGGCAGAGTTTGGAGCACTCGTTCTTGCCATTGCCAGTATCCCAGCTTGATCATGATGCAAAAGAGGAGAAAATTCGTCCGGGATGGTATATCCTGGACCTCCATAACCGGTTCCATAGGGACATCCATCCTGAATCACAAAGCCACTGACAACCCTATGGAATATAAGATTGTTATAAAAACCACTATTAGCCAGGTTGATAAAATTATTAGCCGTGATTGGTACAATTTGATCATAGATTTCTGCAGTAAAAGTCCCCATACTCGTATCCCATCTGGCAAAGTGTAAAGCAGATATTGAAACAGGTATTATCATAAATAACACTAACAATAAATACAATAGTCTCATTGGCATAATTTCCTCCACGTGTCCTAATATTTTTATCTTTTCATGTAACTTCATTAACAGATAATAGTCAAGCAATTTTTAGGTGTCAACATAGTAGTCAAGCGTATATCAAGCGTATTCACGAATAGGCTTGATATAGGTATGATATTGGCTAAATTTAGGAGAATGAACCGAAGATCGGATTCCTTCGATAGGATTGAAGTAATCCCAAGGATGCAATGTGAATAAGAAAAAGGCAGACAATACGTCTGCCTTTTCATGAATAGAATACTTTTTACTTCATTAAAACCATTTTACGAGTTTGGCTTTGCTTTCCGTCTGTGGCTTTGTACATATAGATGCCGGAAGCAACTCTCTGATTTGTATCGTCTGTTCCATTCCAGACAAAGTTATAAAGCCCCTTTGACATAACACCTTTGTAAAGAGTTTTGACCCTCTGACCTTTAGCATTGTAGATACTTAGTTCTACCGGAGAACCTGACTCTTTGATATCTAGACTAATTGTAGTCTCTGGATTGAACGGATTTGGGTAGTTCTGTCTCAGTTGCATAGAAATCGCAGGGCTATTTGTCATGTCTTCAATTGTCGAAGACTCATTTGTTATTCTCTGGGCAAACAGACCCAATATTTCTGTTTTTCCACTTGATCGTCCATCCGGCCATATAACATAAGCTGAGTTCCCTGTGGCAGCTGTAAGTGGACGATACTGTGATTTTGCCGCGTCGCACAATACATAACCTTCCGGACTGCCAAGCAACTCACCATTATCGTTCATATAGCGGTAATAAATGTCTGGTTCAAATCCGGCATAATCAGCCCAAACAGTCACAAAACCACCATGAGCAAATCTCTGAAGAACAGCGTGGATTTGGTCTTCTGGCTTTTGAACCATGAACTGACCTGTTTCTCCAAACAATGGTTGTCCATCAAAAGAATATCTCTGCACACCTAAATCAATATGTTCAGGTAAGACACTCTGATTCCAAACATAGGTAATACCATGATGGGATACAACTACAGAAGGATTATCCTGTTCCATATCATGTACTACCAGAGGAACTCCCAAAGGATCCCACAGAACGGTGCCGGTAGCAGAAATGTGCTGTCCATACTGAGTTTTGACAAAGCCCATACGTAAATCACCCCAAACAACAAAAACACCTTGGGGGGTCAGAGATAGCTTTGGTGCGACCTGAACTATGTCCCAATTTGAATACGTAGATACAACCTGACCATAATCTGGCCAACCAGGAGCAGTATTCCCATTTGTATCCACGAGCTTTACAAAAACCTGAAAAAGCGACGGATCAAAACGATCTGTTTTTGCCCATGTGAAATACCTTCCGGCAATGCCTTGAAAGTAGCATTCGGTATTCATTTCTGTTGCAGGAAGCTGAGATATCAATATGCCATCAGGACCCCATTGTTTTACTCCATTTGTAATCTTTTGTCCATAAGTGTGGAACCAACTGTTTATCCCTATTGAATAGGCATCCGACCAGCCAATATATATAGATCCTTCAAAAAATGATATCTTTGGTGATTCCTGTGCCTGAGGTGTGGATTGAGTCAATTCCATCCCATAATCTCCCCAAAGCCTTTCACCTGCAGGGCTGATTAATTGAGCAAAAATCTTTGAGTTCGCATATCTATGGTCTTCCCAAACTATTACTATCTGATTTTGATCAGTTACCACAGCTTGAGGTTTTGATTGATAGTCTCCACTATGCAGAGTAACACTTCTACCATCTTCTTCGAACTCAAAGGTACCATCAGGATTGATTATCTGGAAATAAATCTGATATCCCATATTTGCATGACGAGTGTCTGTCCACACTACTACAGATTTATCCTGTAGGGGTAAAAAGATTACTTCGTTCATTACGGCATCTCCACTAAGACCCCAGAATACTTCTACTCCATTTTCCTGCAATTGTGCCACTCCAGCGGTATTATAAACTTGGTAATAAATACCGACGGAACCATTTCTCATATCCATCCAGTTAATAAATATGTTGTTTCCGGAAACTTTTACTATCGAACCAGATTGCTCATTGGGAGCATTACATACCACCATACCATTTGCACCCCATAGTGCTTCACCTGTTGAAGATAAGTGCTGAGCGTAGATATCTGTTAAGGGGGTATTTCCATTACGATCATCATCCCACACTACATAGCATCCTCCGTTACCATCAGAAGCCATTCGGGGCTGGCTTTGTTTGAACTCGGCTACTGCAATCGGAATACCTCCAGTAGCCCAGAGCTTTGTACCAGCAGCATTAATCTTTTGAGCAAACAGATCGTGGTTCTGTATATCAAGCCTGTTGTCTTCCCAGAAGATAATAACAGCATTATCTGAAGTAGCTACAATCCTGGGATTCTGTTGTTTAGAATCTGGATCACTGTGAACTATATATGGATTTGGCCACAGCATCTGACCATCCAGGTTTACTTTTTGCGCATAAATATCTGGAATACCGGATCTCTCATCCTGCCATGTAAATACGAACTCTCCATTTCCAAGAGGAGCTGTTCGTATCTTACTTTGCGCCAGTGGCAGTACTGCTAATGGTAAAGCTTGTGCCCAAGCCATTGTACCATTGGGTAGAAATCTTTTAACATATAGATCCTGTTCTTCAGAATAAGTGGAATGGTACCCAATAATCATTCCTCCCTGTCCATCTGCCCACATAGTATTCTGAGATATGTTAGCTTCACCAGAAGCGATTGGGATACCATTTATAGCCCATACAGGATTGCCGTTTGTATCAATTCTTTGACCATAGATATCTTTACTGGGGTTGCGGGAATCTTCCCAAACAATGTAAGCACCACCTTCAGCATCAGGTTCAATGTTCAAAGATATTTGTCCTCCAACCAATGTGCAAACCGGTTTTCCACCCACAGGCCATAAGAGCTGACCATCATGAGATATCTTTTGGGCAAGAACATCTCCATCCTGATCATAATAAAACTCTATCCAAGCAATGATAAAATTACCATCTGATGTTTTCGTGATAACAGGATCTTCCTGTCGATCTGGTTTTTGATCAATGATCAGAGGTTGTCCCCAAACCATGTTTCCTTGTGCATCAACCTTCTGAGCATACAAATCTCTTTCACCAAATTTTGTATCGGACCAAACGTAAATTGCACAACCATCATTCGTGTCTATAGCTGTACGAAACCATTCAATATTTACACCTTGCCTTATCGCAAGGTCTTCTGTCCACATCAGACTCGCTGATAAACCGACTAAAGCGCTCAGGAGCAATACAATAGCTGTTACTCTCTTCACTTTTCCTCCTGTTATTCTTTGTTATTTTTGATTTTACAATATTTACTAATCACATAGGTGTGATTTGCAAGAACCTTTCCAAAAGACGATTGAAAAGCAGTTGAACGGTATTTTACCTATCTATGTTTGTTTTATTTCTGATTTCCGGCAATGTAAACTTGGTCAATAGGGAACTCATTGCCAAAAAACACCAGTTTTGATAGTATTGATGAGGGTTGTTCCAGATGCTTGGGTTCTGTCTTCACGAATACCAGATCAGCCTCTTTGCCTACTTCAATGCTTCCTATTCTGTCTTGCATATTGAGTACAATTGCTGAACCCAGAGTACATCTGAAGAAAGCCTCTTCTGGCATTACTGGATACGATGACTGCCTGAAGTTGTACATCTTTGCGTGATACAGCATAGATAGAGTCGTTCCCGCACCTACATCCGACCCAAGACCAAAATCTATGCCAAACTTTGTGATTTTCGCTTGAGGAAACTCACCACTTTTAAGATAAAAGTTAGAGTCTGGACAATGCACTATTTTTGTCTGGTTATCTGCCAATATTTGTAATTCAGTGTCATTAAGGTGAATACAATGTGCCATGATAGTATTTTTCCCAAGGATCCCAAATGCTTGATAGACTTCTGTATATGATTCTTTCCCGAAAATCTCTTTTACCCACTCAATTTCATCCTTGTTTTCAGAGAGATGAGTCTGAATCCTTGCATTATTGTGTAGGCAAAATGAACCAATCTCCTGCATGAGTTCTTTCGAGCAAGTAGGTGCAAATCTTGGAGTGAAAATATAGTCCAGTAACCCTCTTTCAGAATGCCATTTTTCAAACAATGAAATGCTGCTTTCCAGTGCATAGTCTGTCGTTTGAATCATCTCCCGAGGGGAGTTTCTATCCATCAAAGTCATCCCCATTATAGCTCTGAATCCTTTTTGAGCAGCTATTTCAAAAGCAGTGTTACATGCTTCTTTATATGGCGCAGTATAGATCACAGCAGTCGTTGTCCCTACATTTACCATAGCGTTGAAGAAGTCGCTCGCCAAATTTCTGGCGAATGTATAATCCTTGGATTTCGTTTCTTCTGGAAAAACGACTTCGGATAACCATGGTAAGAGAGCAGGACGGTAATGACCTCGTATGTTGTATTGGGACAAATGAACATGAAGATCAATCAATCCTGGTAAGCATACACAATCTCTCTTATCAATAACTTCTTTGTGTCGTACTGGATCATAACTATCAAGGCCGGATATGGTATTTCCATCAATACCGATAACGACATCAGGCAGATAGACTGTAGTTTCTTTATCAACAGGATTCAAAATATTAGTTCTAATCTTCATATTACTCTCACTTTTTTATGTTCATGCATTTAGCCTTAATGCCTTAAACATTACTGATCAGTTCATTGATTTCCTCTGAACTGAAATGGTAAACATGATTACAGTACGCACAAGCAGTATCAATACCATCTTCCATGGTCTTTAGTTCTTCAACACCCAAAGAAACAAGTGCACGGCTAAAGCGCTCTTTGTTGCATGTGCATTTATACTCAAGTTTTTGACTCTCAAGTATCTTCCATTCCAATCCCTTAAGGATAAATTTATCGAGGATTTGCTCGATCGTGTAACCCATGTCCATCAAGTCTGTGATGTTTGGTGTCAAGCTTATGTTGTTTATGATTTGTTCTGCTGCCAATTGGTCTGCAAAGGGAAGCTGTTGGATTATAAAGCCGCCTGCAGAGCGTATCCTGGCATCCTTATCAAATAAAACACCGAGGCTTACAGCACTTGGAATCTGTTCTGATTGATTATAATAATGAGCCAGATCTTCTGCAATCTCTCCCGTTTTTATCTCGCAGGTTCCCGTGCTTGTTTTGTTGTTACCAAAATCTTTTATGATGCGGATAGTTCCCTTTCCGACATGATAGCCAAGATTCATATTTTCTTCAGGATTATCAAAAAATAACGATGGTTCTTTGACATAGCCTCTAATTCTTCCACCATGTTCACAGATGACGAGTGCACCTTTAACATCTCCATCACATTGAAGGGATAAGCTAATTGAGGAATTCAACACTTTCATATCCTGAATCATCATAGCACTTGCTGAAATCAACCTGCCCATGAGAATAGTGTTGATTGGTGACAGATTGTGCAGATCTCTTGCAGATTGAACTGTAGTCGTGGCATCTACAGCAACTACACGAAACTGGTCATTAACCGCTGTCCCCCGGAGGATCCTATCTTGTTTTAATTTGTCCATTTAATCCATCCAATCTTTTTCTAAAGTAGTTCCCGGATAAAAGAAACTCAATATACTTCTATAGTCCATTCCAGATCTTGCTAATTGCAGAGTCCCGACCTGACACATCCCTACGCCATGACCACTACCTTTTCCTTTTACTCGGATGGTAGCTGAGATCTTGTGTAGTGGATTACCGGTTGCAGTTGTACTGTATATACCATGGATATAAAAGAAAGAGCTTGGGAGTCCTCCCAAAGCTTGCCTGATCTTATACTCTCCCTCTAGCAAAAAGCTTCCATTTATTCTCAGACTTAGTATTCTCCCAGAGAATCCTCTACGAACTACCTCAATACTGTCAATTGATGATAGATTCAGATTCTTTGCCACTTGACTACTACTTATAGATCGTTCCCATGACAAGGATGAGCGTTCCCATGATGTCAAACCAGTCGTTTTTAACTGATAGTCGATCCAAAGCCTGGCTTCTGCTTCTTTGGTAAGATCGTAGTTTTCTGCTTCGGTGTATACCACTACTCCATTTAAGTAAGGATATACGCTTCCCCGCCAGATGTTTACAGAGGAATCAGTCTTGCCCCCACTGCTGCTGTGATAGGTAGTGGAAGCAATCCTTTGGTCATATGTGAGAATTTCGCCTTCTGTTGAGTAAACTGCATCCAACACACTTTGATTTAGAAGGTGTTTGCCTTTGTAAACCTGACAGTGAGTAGTGTTACATAAATCATAGCCATCTTGTTTGTGACGGTTGTAAAGCAGTAGACTAATAGCATGCGATCTTGCCGCAACTGCCTGTGTTTTCAACGCTTCAATTGGCGCACCGCTACCAATCTCGTTTTGAATGACTCCTGCTATGTAATCTTCCAAACTGATGTTTTGGCATAAAATCAATCCGTCTGCAGACGATTTAATAATGAACTCACCACTATATCCCAGTTGATCTGTTCCAAACTTCAAATCCTGATCAGAGATCAAATGGAGAGGTAACTCAAAATAATGGCTTTGCCCCTTTGATGGAACAATTCTTATCTGAGGGTTATTCATCGGAATTGGCGTGATGTTTTTAATCGGTATCCCAGCGCTAATACAGTATTCTGAAGCCGATTCAAAATCAGTAAAGCTTTTATCTTCAAAGACTAATTTCTCTTTGATGATCTTGAGTTTACCACTTTCCCATACAAAACCGGATCTAATATTCAGGTCGTCATTATCGAATTCTAACTGAGGCAATAATGGCTTATTGATGAGATCAATAGTATCAATTCTATTCAGTATCCCATAAAACCTGGTGGATTCAGATCCAGAAAGCTGAATAGTAAAATCTCCCGTAATGCTTTTCCCGATCGGAGATTTTCCTTCTGTAGCGATTATTGTAGCGGGGTTGGATACTTTGATTTGAGTTCCTTTGTATAACAAAACATCCAAAAACAGCTCTGAATCCAGTATTTCAGCAGCAAAAAGTGTAACTGCTCCCAATAGCAAAATCAGGAGCAGTAATAATCTGTTTAACTTCATAATTGTAGTTACTGGATTGTAGCTCCGGGATTCATATCTTTGTGTGGATGTAACAGGCTGAGTGTTCCATCAAATTCTGCTGCCAGAATCATCCCCTGAGAGACTATTCCTCGTATTTTTCGCGGCTCCAAATTCACCAACATGACGATCTTCTTTCCAACTATATCTGCCGCATTGTAGTTCTGTGCTATTCCTGCAACGAGCTCCCGTACTTCAATACCAATATTTACCTTTAGATGCAAGAGCTTATCAGTATTGGGAACAGGTTCTGCACTCAATACCTCTGCAATTCGGATATCCATAGCACCAAATTGATCGTAACTGATTGTGTCTTTCACAGGCTTGTATAAAACCACTTTATCATCTGAAGGAACGTTTTGAGCAAGCTTTAAAAGCTGCTCCTCGATCTGATTATCCTCTATCTTTGTAAACAATGGTTTTACATCGTTGATTTGAACTGAATCTGATATCAGATTATCCAGTTCGTTCCATTCAATGGCAATACCAGAATCAGTGATACCAACCATCTTGCGAAGCTCCAGCATCGTTTTGGGTAGTATTGGATAGAGTATAACCGATATTTTTCGGAGTAGATTCAGGCATACAAACAATGTCTCCATAGCTAACGCTGGTTTTGTCTTTACCGTTACCCATGGTTTCCGATCGTCGAAGTACTTATTACCGCCTCGAGCGATATCCATGATTAACTTGGTAGCTTTTTTAACCTGATAGTTTTCGTAGGCATTGCCACATTCAGCACAAAGTCTTTCTGTCTCGGATAAAATAGATAACGACTCTGAAGACAAAGACACTGGGCTTATGATTCCCTCAAAATGCTTTTTTGAAAACGCTAATACTCGATTAACAAGATTACCCAATACATTATTCAGTTCGTTATTTACTTTTTGCTGAAAATCCTTGAAGCTAAAATCGGAATCCTTGGTTTCAGGAGCATTAACTGCCAGATAATATCTCAGATACTCACCATTGAAATCTTTCACAATCTCATCTACCCATATTGCCCAGTTTCTACTGGTAGAGATTTTCTGCCCTTCCAGATTCATAAACTCATTTGCCGGTATATCATAAGGGAGGCAGTATGGCAGTTTTTGACCCATGAGCATTGCAGGCCAGATAATGCTATGAAAGATTATATTGTCCTTCCCTATAAAATGAATCAATCTAGTATCCGGATGTAACCAATAATCTTTCCACCGCTCAGGATCGCCTATTCGTTTTGCCCATTCAATTGTCGATGAGATATACCCTATCGGAGCATCAAACCACACATACAGAACTTTCCCCTCTGCTTCAGGAAGTGGTACGGGTATCCCCCAACTCAAATCTCTGGTAATGGATCTTTCTACCAGACCTTGTTTCAAAAGATTGAGCATAAAGTTTCTGACATTTTCTTTCCAGTATGTTTTGTGCTCTATCCAGTCTGCAAGATTGCCCGAGAAATCATCAAGCTGAAGAAACCAATGACGAGTATCTTTGATAATAGGTACGTTGCCACAGATTTTGCATTTTGGAGCTTTTAGGCTTACGGTATCATATACCTGTCCACATACATCGCATTGATCACCCCTTGCTCCATCAGCACCACACTTTGAACATACTCCCTCGACGTATCTGTCTGGTAAAAATCGCTCATCGTGTTCGCAGTAATGCTGCAGTGTATCAACTGGCTTGATATGTCCTTTTTCATACAGATTGACGAAGAAGTCTTGTGAAATCTGATAGTGATCAGGCCTTGATGTGCCAGAGAAATTATCAAATTCAATGCCTATACCATCAAAAGCCTCTTTTATCAAATCATGATACTTTTGGGCTACTTCTTTGGGAGAAACTCCTTCTTTGTCGGCAGATATTGATATTGGTGTTCCATGTTCGTCTGTTCCACAGATATATATGACATCTTCATTTTTCAATCGTAGAAAACGGACAAATATGTCTGCAGGCAAATATGCGCCGGCTACGTGACCGACATGAAGCTTGCCATTTGCATAAGGTAATGCGGATGTCACAATGTACTTCATTTCTCACTCCCAAAAATTCCTTCATGCAACAATCTGACACAATCTTTCACTTCTTCACTGTCAAGTAATAACTCAATTGTTTTTTCGCTATGGAATATTTGTTTTATGTTCATAGCAGAACATATTCTTAGAGTTTCGGCCAAAAAACTAAGGTCCAGATTTACTCCTATCCCGACTAATGTAACGTATCCCAGATCGGTTTCGGTTTTTTCTACGATCGTATTGTTCTGCTCAAGAAGATGCTTTATTTCGGTGTCGTATTTCGATTCAATATATAGTTTTAGATACTCGCCTTCTATTTGATACTTGAATATTTCGTGTATCCAAGAATTTAAAACACTATAAGCATCACGCTTTATCCAATAACAGTTTAGAAATTCTTTGTGCGCTATAGCGCTAATCTTTCTATCTTCCATAATTTTTCCTTGTAAAGAGTCAATACCTGTGGAGGAAGCAGTTATTCTGGTCCCGACTCCAGATGTAAATGAAGATTTGATTTCCAGTTCGATATTGTATTTGTAACCAAATTCAACAGCTCTCGGATGCAATACTTTCGATCCATTATATGCTAAAGCAAGCATTTGAGCATAATCTATTTCATCATGTTTAACCGGATTTGATACGATACGCGGATCTGCGGAATAAACTCCATCTACATCCGTATAAATCTCACACTTATCAGCTTTCAAATAACACGCCAGAGCTACAGCGGTAGTATCACTACCACCCCGACCCAAAGTAGTAATTTCCTTTGATAAGCTCACACCCTGGAATCCAGCAACGATAACGATTTTACCCTTATTGAGTTCTTCCAGGATGCGAAAGGCATTTACAGAGAGTATTTTGGCATTTCCATGTTTCTCGTCGGTCACTATTCCGCTTTGAGAACCGGTAAAAGATATCGAAGAAAACCCCGCTTCCTGCAATGATAGAGACAGCAAGGACATTGTTATCCTCTCCCCGGCGGTTAATAACATATCCAGCTCTCTTCTGGATGGATGATCTGAAATCTGATAAGCCATCCCAAAGAGCTCATCTGTTGTTTTCCCCATTGCAGAAACAACGATTACTATTTGCTCACCTGGAACAAATTCTTTTGCGATTCGCTTCGCTATGTTTCTGATCAGATCGATACTTCCTACTGAAGTACCACCAAATTTCTTAACAATTATCGACATGTCTTTTACAATCCTCAGATTTTACAATTTCGTCAAGTGTATTTTACACATGGAAAGACTTATGAACAATAGCTGAATCGCAACGATATACGGTTCAAATAGATTAGTCAGATAGTAGAGCCATAGACTATATGTGCACTCAATATTACTCAACACACTATACATCATTGTATTTAGTGTATACCCCATGTTCTCGTTGCTATTTGACTATCCCAAAGCATGAATTACTAACAAAGAAATAGGTGATCTATCTCGTTAGAATCGTAATCCTATTCAACAATAGTCCGTATTAAGCCTGAATCTCACCTATATCAAGTGTATTCGTGAATACACTTGATATACGCTTGATATAGGCTTGATATACGCTTGACTACTAAGTTGACAGCTACTCAACTAAAGTAGCTTTGTGCCTTTCTGAGAAAAAGCATTGACATCAAGAGGGGAAAACAAATCCCTCTTATACTTTGGTATTGCGGCAGATGCAACCATTGCAGCATTGTCCATGCATAACTTCAATGAAGGATAATACGTCTTTATACCAAATATAGCGGCTTGAATCGTGAGATTATTTCTCAACGAACTATTGGCGGCAACTCCACCCGCTAATAATATACGTTCCAACCCATTAAGCCTGGCATAACGGATGGATTTTGTTATCAGCGGATCAATGATGGCAGCCTGGATAGAAGCCGCAATATCTGGTTTATGCATTTCCAGATAATCCTTGGAAATGCTTTTCACATACGTAAGTACTGATGTTTTAAGACCACTATAGCTGAAATCGAAGTTATCTTTTTGTTTCATTGCTCTGGGAAACATTACAAACTCTGGATTTCCTTCTTTTGATAGCTTGTCAATAAATGGTCCACCTGGAAAGCCTAAACCTAATAGCTTAGCGGTCTTATCAAATGTCTCTCCGGCAGCATCATCAAGAGTTCTACCAACTATCTGAAACTCTGTTTCAGATTTGAAATGAACAAGTTCGGTATGCCCCCCGGATACTACAATTGCCAGAAAAGGAGCTTCTATGTCATTGTGCTCTATATAATTGGAAAAGATATGCGAAAGCATATGATTGACAGTTATCAGTGGGATGCCTAAGCTCCAAGCCAGGCTTTTTGCAAAAGCCAGCCCCACAATTAAAGAGCCGATTAGTCCTGGATTGATCGAAACGGCAATAGCATCAATCTGATTCATACTAATTTTCGCTTCTACTAATGAGACGCGTGTCAGATGCATGATGTTTTTCATATGCAACCGAGATGCAAGCTCAGGTAGTACTCCTCCAAATTCCTGATGATTTGGTTGAGAAGAAATCAGGTTTGACAAAACTCTATACGAAGTATCCACTATTGCGACAGAGGTATCATCACAAGATGATTCAAAAGCCAGGATATACTTTTCAGTCATTGGAAACCAAATATACTTTGGCTGGGGTAATATCCAACAAGACCAATTCATCTGGTACAGATACTACTACTTTAAAAGCTCCATCTGAATCGGGTGAACCTTCCAAGCTTGCACTGATTTGCTCTATTTTGAGGTTTTGAATTGCTGTAACTGTTCCCTTTACAATCACGGTCACTCTTGAGGGACTAATTTTATGCATTGTATTAGTTTTGATCGGAATGTTATTGATGACTCGACTAATACTGGCTTCATCCATAATGTTTATACGAATGGAGTTTTCCGATAGAGAAATGTCATCATCCGGAGATACCAGTTTGACCTTTAGGTCTCTTTGAGAAAGCATATTTCTGTTTATCTTCTCAGTAGTGATACTATTAATCTTTTGAAGCATGTTTCTCGGTCCGAATAGTTGGATTTGATCTGGAAAAAACTTGTAATCTTTCGATTCCAAAAGCTTTTTTACGTTGTTATCGGTAAAGCTTAACTCTACAGGAACTGTCTTCCTATGAAATACTTCGCTTTGAACCATAAGTTCTTTATCATCAGCCAGTCCGAGTACTGTGATATCGAGATTTTCCGGTATGTTTATGTTGTAATCAGATATAGCGAGTTCAGCTAAGCCTGGTTTGATATTTGCTACGTCTACTTCCAGTTTCGTTTTGTGAATCCAAAGCCTGATAATGTTCAGCCCCTTCCCTTTTACAATGATCGGCACTTTACTGGGCAGGTTGTTGAAGGATACATTTTTAGGAATGTTCACCAAACTGAGGGGAAGCATAATAGTAGCCTTTTGTTCAGTTACCAGAGCTGATTGAAGCCAAACAAAAAGAGAAAGCAATAGAGCAATTATCTTGAGATTCATATTTTCTTTGAACATGCTAATTGTCTGTCCCAGGGATTGTTATATTCATAGACTTCATTTTCTTGTAGAGAGTAGTTCTTTCGATGTCAATTTTATTAGCAGTGGTACTCACGCTCCAGTTGTTTTCCTTCAAATAATGGAGTAAGTATTCTCTTTCATAGCTTGCTACGCTTTCTTTTAGATGGGGTATTTTCAAGTATTTGTCAATATCCGAACTTACCACACCATAGCTGTGATTACGTTTTTGGTTCAAATGATGTAGAATGAGCTTGTTGTCTATCTCTTTTTCATTTATCAGGATGAATTTACAGAAGTTTCTAAGTTCTCTGATGTTACCCGGCCAATCATACGACATAAGTGCTTCACGTAACTTCGCGAGGTTTGTTTGGTCATCAAATCCATATTGCTGTGAGTAGTTTGTTAAAAAGTAGCTGATCAACAGAAGAATGTCATCTCCTCTTTCACGAAGAGGAGGTAATTCTACGATATTGCCTTCAATCCTATAGAATAGATCTTTTCGGAATACTTTGGGGTCAGATAGATGTTCAATGCTGGAATTAGTAGCAAAAATCAGCCTTGTATCTACCTTTTTAAGGCTTCCTCCCACTACTTGTATCTCTTTGTTTTCAATTGCCCTTAGAATCTTTGATTGGGCTGCCAGAGAAAGATTTGTAACTTCGTCCAGGAAAAGAACTCCCTCTTTGCACTCCTCGAAAAAGCCTGTTTTATTCCTATCTGCATTTGAGAAGGCTCCTTTGACATGCCCAAAAAGTTCGGATTCTATCAGAGTCTCAGTCAATGCACTGCAGTTCACAGTGTGAAATGCTTTTCCAAATCGAGGAGAATTCAGATAGTAATAATTTGCAGCTATTTCTTTACCTGTGCCTGTTTCACCGACCAGAAACAGGTCTTCACCTGCCATTGCAAGGCTTACAATCTGTTGTCGTACTTTTTCGATTGCTTCGCTTTGGCCAATAAATGGGAAACTCCGGGTAAACTGTTTTTTCAGATTTATATAATCGATCTGAAGCCCGATATTATACTCTTCCTGTCGTTTCAGCTGAACAGCATTCTCTATATTCAAGAGCAATTGGGTGATATTAAAGCTTGATCCTTTTTCGATGAAGTGGTAGGCACCGAGCTTTCTGATTTCCGCAGCCTGAGCTGTCGTTGCTTCACCAGAAATCACAATCACTTTATAGTTCAAATCCATATTGTTATTGATATATTTCAATACTTGGATTCCGTTCAAACGGCTGCCTACCAGGTAAACATCCAGAAGTATCACGTCGGGTTGGAACTCTCTTAACTCGGCAAAGAAGCTATCGCTGTTGATCGTGTGCCTTACTTCGTATCCTTTATGAGTCAGTAGCGATGCAATCTGTTGTGCCAATACCATATCATCTTCGAGAATGATAATCTTTGTAGCCATATAGTATCCTATCTTAGACGTTCTTCCAAATCAGCCAAAGCGTTGACAAAATAGATATATGCCTGATCCGGAGAATCGTATGGTGAGAAGTATTTATGAACATCTCCGTCTTGGAAATACTTCGTACACATATAATAGAAATGATCCGATGTTGTAAGCCTTCTTGCTGTTTCGAGCAGTTGTTCATCGCCTTTGGCTTTAACTTTTCCGAACAGCTCATATAGAGTCTCTATAGCATTTAGCTGCATATCGTTTTCCAGCCATGCTGATAAATCTCTCTCTTCATCTGCCCATGAAACAGCTTCAGGGAATGAAAGAGCTTCTTGTTGATAGTTTGCAAAGTTTGTTGTTTCTTTTGGAGTAGCAAAACCCAAATGAGGCTTTTTGATTATTTCAGCTGGAAAATGCTTCATAAACTCAAATATTCCTGTCTCTGCCCATTGATGTTCTCCAAATGTTTCGTAATCCATAAACAAGTTCAGGAACTGATTACGGTTCTTGTTTTCAGAAAGCGTTAAATGATCAACCCAGTTCACAAACTTTTCTACTGTCAGTGGAAATTCTGGCCAGTCCCGATTCGAAAAACGAAATGCGATATCATCCGATAGTTTGTAGTATTTCAAAAGTAGATTGATATCCTTGCTATAGTTTTTGTAAGCATATAAAGGGCTTCGCCATTGTAGAATTCGATCGACTCCTTCGGTGATAATTGTCTTGAATCCTTCGATCTCATAAATTAGGTCTGATAATCGATCCTGGTAGATAAGTTCTGTGTTTCTGAAAGTTTCTGTATAATATCCAAATTCCTTTTGCATCAGATTTCGATGCATCCAGACTTGGTCGAGAAACTCGTTTGTATCGTATAAAAAGCTCAGGGAATGATAATAAGTTTCTCCAATCAGTTCTACACAACCTGTATCGACTAGTTTATGAAACGAGTCCAATACATCAGGGCTATATTTTCTAAATTGCTCAATGGCTACACCTGTAATGGAAAAAGATATCTTGAACTGGCCTTCAAACCGTTTTATCAGATCAAGTAGGAGTGCGTTTGTCGGCAAATAGCACTTCTTTGCTACCTTTTGCATCACACTTTTATTGAGCTTTTCATCGAAAATCGATTGTTTGCTGCCAATATCGAGAACATTGAGATGTCTGAGCCTGTATGGCTGATGCACTTGAAAATAAAACACTATATTTAGCATGTTAGCCCCTTAGTATGTTTTTATGAACTCAGAAGCAACCGAAGCATACAACTGGCGGATTTTTTCAGCAGCTTCATCCCACTGGATCCTGTTAACTTCCAGCATTCCTTCTATGCCTATTCTTTGACAAACGTCTGGATTTTCAATCAAATGGTTTATTGTATCAGCCATTAGATCCACATCCCAAAAATCGACTTTGAAGGCATGATTTACGACTTCTGAAACTCCAGATTGTTTCGAGATGATGGCTGTTACCCCATAAGCCATAGCCTCGAGTGGAGCGATTCCAAAAGGTTCGGATACCGAAGGAAGAACATATATATCGGCTGCGCGTAATATCTGCTCGACTTGCTTTCTATTTAAAAAACCAGTAAATAGAAACCTGTTTTTCAGTTTCAAAGCTGCAGATTTTCGTAGTAGTTTTCTTGCCATGTCACCAGTTCCAGCCATTATAAACCTTGCTTCAGGATGTACTTTTAACACTCTATCAGCTACATCGAGATAGTAGTCAGGTCCTTTTTGGAGAGTTATTCTGCCCAAGAAAAGAATTGTCGGTCCATTTAGTATCCTTTTCTTATCAAGGTTGACATCGTCAGGGACGGTAAAAGCATTATGGATTATGCGAATTCTTCCAGTATCAATACGATATCGAGACATGATCATTTGCGCCGTATATTTTGATACAGCAATGACTCGATCTGCATAAGTCATACCTGCGTGTTCTATCTTATGGATTCTTTCATCTCCAGGTCCTCCGGATCTATCAAACTCAGTAGCATGAATGTGAACTATGAGTGGTTTCTTTGATATTTGTTTTGATAGCATTCCAGCTGGGTAGCACAACCAATCGTGAGCATGGATGATATCATATTCAAGGATTCTTGCAAAACGTTCGGCACGGATTGTGTATTCCTGTACCTTCTTTATCAGATCTTCTTCACCTATCAGATTGAAGGTCATTTCTTCCCACAACCCGACTTCTGTTCTTTCTTTGACTGTGCTTGTCCAATAATGACTTTTGATTTCACTGATGTAAGAATCTATTTCTTCTAATTGAAGGTAGCTCTCAGGTTTGTGAGAAATACCAATGTATTCCAAGCGCTCTTTGATGCCAGTAAAAGTCTTTGTAGTATACTCTTCATGGAGAACTGGATCACAGAACACAGCAGGTAGGGTATCCACATCAGATTCCTGCCGGAGAGGAAAATATACCATTTCCTTTGTGGGTAAGACAAGGTCAATCTTTACTCCCTGGTTTAGAAGCGCTTTTACCATTCCATAACAAGCCATGCCCAAACCACCTGATATAAGGGGTGGAAATTCCCAAGTGAACATCAGAATTTTCATGATTCTATCCCCTCTGCATGGGTAATGAATGATTCTATGTTATATAGTGCAGCCACACTCCATGCTTGGGCTGGAGCACCCTTTGGGAAATGTGGATTGTCTCCATCCCATACTTCAGCAACTGATGCTATGTGACCCCTCATAAAACTATTGCGAAGTGACGAAATGTATTTTGACAATTCCTCAGCGATCTCAGAGTCAAGCTTTGTTCCACGGTGTATCTTCAAATACAGTCCACAAAATGAACCTAAAAGCCATGCCCAAACAGTTCCATTATGATATGCGAGGTCACGATCTTTTTGTGTACCATAGTATTTCCTGATAAACTTCGGATCTGCTGGGCTCAGAGTTCTCATTCCATAAAACGTATAAAGCTCTTTATATGCTCTTTCGAACACTATCTTCATCTGTTCTATGCTTATTATTGGATAAGGAAGGGATACAGCCAAAAGCGCGTTGGGACGTATTTCTTGTACCTGAATATCACCTATCAATCTGTCTGCCAGATATTCTCCCGTCCAATACTTTTGAAGAGATTCGTACACTTGTGTTATCAGATCAATCAAATCAGTAAGGGGCTGGTGAGTATTTTTTGATAGTTCATTATGAGCATCGCACATCTGCTTGTAACAGCATAGAGCGTTGTACCACAAAGCATTTATCTCTATCGGAGCACCATCTCTGGGAGTAACAGGTTTTCCATTAATCCGGACATCCATCCAAGTCGCATGGGAAAAGTCCCTATATAGATCAATCAAGCCATCTTCCCTGATACCAAATGAATAGTCCTTATTATGGAATATCTTGGATAAAATCTCCTCAGCTAAGTGAATTACCTCTTTCCAGTATACTGCTTTCTTCTTGATCTTACCAAGTTTAAAAAGAAGGATTACATACCATAATGTAGCATCGATTGTGTCATAGTTTTGTTCTCTTCCGGATTCAGGCAACATATTTGGGATTAAACCATTATGTATATAACGGCTGTATTTTCGAAGGATTCGCTCTACCAGATCGAGGTTTCTATCATCATGCAAAAGAGAATTCAAAACGAACATGGTATCTCTGCCCCATGCCCCATAATATGGATATCCTGCCACCACATCATCATTTGCAATGAAGTCTTTTAAGGAAAACTCCAGGATTTTCAAGTAATCGGTATATTTAAAGAGAATACTATCTGCATAGTCCAATTTGCTCAAAAGTGTATCATCCAAATCCGGGTTCAGCGGATAATCAAATGGCTTAGGTAGATTAGTGTACCTTTTTTCGATCCGTTTTATCACTAAGGCAGGATCAGTAATAGGATTATCAGAAAAGATTAGATAGTTGCTTTCGCCAATATTGAGATCGAAGCCAATCTCGAACAAACTGATCTGATCACCTATGCCGGGATAACCATTCATTACTTCCCAAGGATAATAAACATTGTAATAGACATACCTGTTCTGGATGACTTCACCTTTGCTGACATCACCAAATATCTGACAATGAGTCGAAGGACGTTTCGCGAAAAATTTCTTGGTAGTACCATCTACAATACCAGTATCAAAACTTTCCCAATCCAAAGAACCGGGATTGTTCAGTTCATGATGATCAGTCATTGTAAACTTTGGATGCAATTCAAAATGAAGCTTGTGATGCCCCAAGTTTGTATATTTTATCAAGATTGTATTAGAATCTTCATCCATCATCAATTCCTTTAGAATGAGAATATCTGTCTGATGTGGAAGAGCTGAATACAAAAATATTGGATATGGTCTAAGCCAAGGTTTTACCAAATATAAGAATCCCTCAGGGTGTATACAATTACTGTAGTTATTACTATCAAGGTGGATGATCTCACCACGCCACTCTACTTTTTCTTCAATTCCAGCCAATAAGTGTTTACGTTGAAATTGACGGTCGCTACTTATCAACAGACCATGATACTTACGCTGGTTAATTAGGTTTCCTGTCCCCAATGCATAAGCACCCAATCGGTTTGTGAGTATCCATTCATGGTGATGGGTTTCCATGAAGTAGTTATTCATTTAACCCCCTTTATATATAAACTTATCATGGTGTTGATTATTTTCAATAGCTGCTAACTCGTCAAGCTATTTTTAATCTGACCTGTTGATTGTTGTTAAATGTGATATGGAGATATGAGTTAGTACGCTTGAACAAAGTTTCTTAAAAAAACACTTGCCAAAATTCAGAACCTGAATATATTGGTAAGTGAATGCTTACTAACCCCGGAGAAGAATAATGGAAAATACACAAAGACAGAAAGATATCATTGAGGCTGCGATTAACATAATCGCTCGAAGAGGATACAGAGAACTGACGACCAAGAATCTGGCAAAAGAGATTGGGATAACAGATGCTGCCCTTTACAAACATTTTGATAGTAAACATGATTTGATAGTGGCTATACTGTCTCATTTTGAAAGACTATCAAACAATGTGATTGAAGATGTCTTCTCCACAAATACTGATTCGATCCAAAAAATAAAAGCTTTCGTTCTCAACCGCTACGAACTATTTAATGAAAATAGGGATCTGGCAAAAGTAATGTTTTCTGAAGAGCTTTTTAGGAATGACCCACGTTACGTGGAGCATATGCAACGAATTATGCACAAACATAAGGAGAAAATCATTCAGGAAATCATCGAGGCCCAGACTTGTGGTTTTATCAAACAAGATTTGGAACCGATTGACCTATTTAGAATTATCATTGGTTCGATGCGTTTACTGGTATCTCAGTGGAATATGTCGGACCATGCCTTCGATCTAATAGAAGAAGGTGAAAGGCTATGGAATACAATAAAAAAAATGATAGAGGTATCAGCATGAAAAGGCAGATTATCAAGATTGACAACGACAAGTGTAATGGCTGTGGAGCCTGTATTACGGGTTGCCCTGAAGGAGCGATCCAGTTAATTGATGGCAAAGCAAGACTGGTGAGTGACTTGTTTTGTGATGGTTTGGGAGCATGTTTGGGTACGTGCCCTGAAGGAGCAATTGAAATCGAGGAAAGAGAAGCAGAACCGTATGATGAAGCTATAGTTATGGCAAACATTGTGAAGCAAGGAACAGCAACCATCAAAGCACATCTTCATCATTTGAAATCCCATGGTGAAATAGTGTTCTACAACCAGGCTCTTGAATACCTGAAAAATAATAGCTTCGATATGTGTCTGTTTAAAGAAGATGATGCACCTGCTTGTGATTGTGGTGGGGGAAACCCAAAAAAGATTCAAGTTTCTTCAAATAGCGATACGGGAGCACTCTTTACAGAACTGAGACAATGGCCTGTGCAGTTACACTTAATCAATCCGATGGCAGATTATTTTGAAAACTCTGATATTCTCATTTCTGCTGATTGCGTACCTTATGCCTTTGCAGATTATCACCGACGATTCCTCAAAAACAAAATTGTGATTACATTCTGCCCAAAACTGGATCGTGATATAGAAAGGTATATAGACAAACTGGCTCTCATCTTTCAAAATCATAATGTCAAGTCTGTCAGTATCGTACGCATGGAAGTCCCATGTTGCGGTGGAACCGAAATGATAGTTCAAAAGGCACTGGAAAAATCCGGTAAATTCCATTTTGTTAAAATCAACATCGTTTCGATCGATGGAAATATTATCTGAGGTTATTATGAATTACAGAAGCTATGAATACCAGGAACCAATAATCGCCAAAGACGGAATTGAAGCCCACAGAATTTATGACATGCCAGAGGGACAGATAATACACATCAGTCTGGAACCTGGAGCTGGCTTGAAACCACATATTACACCAGTTAACGTAGTCTTCTACATCCTTGATGGTGTAGCAGAGATTGAGATAGGAACCGAATCGAAATACTTTGAAAGGGATAATCTGATTGAAAGTCCCAAAGATATCCCTCATGCAGTTTATAACAAGAGCGACAGACCCGTACGGATGCTCGTTATGAAATTACCAAAACCATAACCAATACTCAAAGGAGGATCAAATGAGTATGTTTTGTTATCAATGTCAGGAAACATCCAGAAATCTGGGATGCACAATGCGAGGTGTTTGTGGTAAAGTAGATACGCTCGCAAACACAATGGATTTACTAATCTATTCACTCAGGGGACTCGCTTGGATTTCAAAGCGTTTGAATGATCAGGGTGTTTATTACCCTGAGGATAGCCTTTATATCATGCAGGGCTTATTTAGAACCATCACAAACGCAAATTTTGATGAAGAAGTAATCACAGATCTTGTGACAAAAACATTAACCTTGCGCGACAAGAGATTAACAGAGCTCAAAGCCAAGTGTGCAGAGAAAGGAAATGTCTGTCAAGAAGGGACTGTTCCAGAAGCCGTTACTTTTTCCATATCCCCGAACGAGTACAAGAATTTTGCCACAAAGGTAGGTGTATTAAGAACAGATAATGAAGATATCCGTTCCCTACGTGAAACCATAACATACGGATTAAAAGGAATATCTGCATACGCTGATCACGCTGCCATGCTTGGTTATACCGATGATACCGTGTACAAGTATATGATGGAAGGTTTAGCTGCCACAATCGATGATAGCCTGGGAGCAGATGAATTGGTTGCTTACGTTCTCAAAACTGGTGAAATAGCTGTCCAAACTATGGCATTATTGGACAAAGCAAATACCGAAACCTATGGTCATCCAGAACCAACAAAAGTCAATATTGGAGTTGGAAAGAATCCAGGTATTCTCGTAAGTGGTCATGATCTGCGTGATTTTGAGGAACTCTTGATTCAAACCGAAGGTAAGGGTGTTGATATTTATACACACAGCGAAATGTTACCTGCGCATTATTATCCAGCTTTTAAAAAATACAAGCACTTTGTAGGAAACTATGGATCCTCCTGGTGGCACCAACTTCAGGACTTCGAAAGCTTCAATGGAGCTATTCTGATGACTACCAATTGCATAGTCCCACTACGTAGTGAAAACACTTATCTGCATAGAATGTTTACCACAGGTATGACAGGATATCCAGGAGCCAAGCATATTCCAGATCGAGCAGAAGGAAAGCAGAAAGACTTCTCCGAATTGATTGCCACGGCGTTAAAGTGCCAAGCACCCACTGAAATTGAAACTGGTGAAATCATCGGTGGTTTCGCTCATCATACAGTCTTGGGAGTCGCAGATAAAGTTATTGAACTTGTCAAAGCTGGCAAGATTAAGCGTTTCGTTGTAATGGCTGGTTGCGATGGCAGAATGCCTTCCAGGAAATACTTCACAGACATAGCAGAATCTTTCCCAAAAGATACAGTGATTTTGACTGCTGGATGTGCAAAGTACCGCTACAACAAACTGAATCTTGGTGATATCGAAGGTATCCCAAGGGTTCTTGATGCCGGACAATGCAACGATTCATACTCGCTTGCCATCATCGCCCTGAAACTCAAGGAAGCATTTGGTCTGGATGATGTGAACAAGCTTCCCCTTTCCTTTGATATTGCCTGGTATGAACAGAAGGCAGTAGCAGTTCTATTGGCACTGCTGTATCTTGGTTTCAAAAATCTACGGATTGGTCCAACTCTACCCGGATTTCTATCTCCAAATGTCGCAAAAATCATCGTCGATACATTTGGACTTCAGCTCATTACCGATGTGGAAAATGATCTGAAAGCCATTGCTGAAGGCAGATAACTCAACGTTTATCCTAAACAGCCCATCCTCATCGAGAAATACTTCGCGACTGAGGATGGGTTTCTATTATAGAATTGATAAGACCGTTGAACGTGTCTTCATGTATATATAACAGGTGGGTTTTCAGCCAATTTGAGCGCAATAAAAATGTAATCTAAACCCACAAACCACCCTTTTTGTATGGGGCGCTGCCCCATACCCCGATTATTCAATGGTCTTTTGATGTAAGCCTCGTCAATCTAACACACAAGTTATCGTATATCGTTTATAATTGTCACCCATTGTAGGATCGGAATCCTACACTACTGTCAAGCGTATATCAAGCCTATATCAAGCCTATATCAAGCGTATTCATGAATACACTTGATATAGGCTTGATATACTTCTGATATGCCCTATACAAGGACCTCAATCCCTTGAAGCCAGAAAAGCCAGAGTAGCAGATAATACTACACTGGCTATCCTCAATCAAATCTATGAAAGTCGTTTCACTCTGAGTGAAACAATCATTCTATGCTTTTTTGAGCTGTTTTGCCCATGAATCCTTTAGTGTTACAATTCGATTGAATACCAAAAGATCCGGGCTTGTATCTTTATCCACAACAAAGTATCCTTGGCGCATAAACTGGAATCTTTCACCCGGTTTACTATCAATCATACTTTTCTCTGTCAGGCATGTTTTAATGACCTTTATGGATTCTGGATTGAGATACTCCTTGTAATCTTTTCCACTCTCAGCTTCAGAAGGATCATAGAGTGTAAAAAGCTGATCATAAAGACGTACTTCTATCGGCATCGCATGACTGGCAGATACCCAATGTATGGTACCTTTTACCCTTCTGCCATCTGGTGAACCGCCTCCTTTGGACTCGGGATCATAAGTACATAACAACTCTGTAATGTTCCCCTCTGCATCCTTTACAACATCGTTGCATGTAATATAATATGCATGTTTCAAGCGTACTTCCTGATTCGGTGCCATGCGAAACCATCCTTTGACGGGATTCTCGCTAAAATCGTCTCTCTCTATAAAGATATGTTTGCTAAATGGTACTTTACGATATCCTGCACTGCTATCTTCCGGATTGTTCTCGGCATCAAACTCTTCCACCTGACCTTCCGGATAGTTTGTTATCGTTACTTTCAAGGGATCGAGAACCGCCATGATACGTTTGGCACGACGGTTCAGATCTTCCCGTACACAAAACTGCAATAGCTCATAATCGACTATTGAATTAGCTTTTGCTACTCCGATCCGATCACTGAATTCTCTAATTGCTTCAGGGGTAAATCCTCTGCGTCGCATACCTGCTATTGTGGGCATTCTGGGATCATCCCAACCAGAAACATATTCTCCCTGGACAAGTTCCAATAGTTTTCTTTTACTCATTACAGTGTATGCCAGATTCAGCCTGGCAAACTCAATCTGACGGGGATGACATGGAACCGGAAGATTATCCAAAAACCAGTCATACAGTGGTCGGTGGTCTTCAAACTCCAATGTACAAATGGAATGAGTGATACCCTCCAAAGAGTCTGATATACAATGTGTATAATCATACATCGGATAAATAAACCATTTGTCACCAGTTCGATGATGATCTGTCTTTTTGATCCTGTAAATGACTGGATCACGCATGTTTAGATTTGGTGATGTCATGTTTATCTTTGCTCTGAGGGAGCATTCTCCTTCTGCAAAGTGCCCATCTCTCATTTTACGAAACAAGTCCAGATTCTCTTCTATAGATCTATTTCGATAGGGACTATCTTTCCCTGGTACCGTCAATGTTCCTCTATAGGCACGAACTTCCTCAGGAGTTTGATGGCAAACAAATGCTTTACCCTGTTTGATCAAGTTTTCAGCATATTCATACAAGGCATCAAAATAATCAGAAGCATAGAATAGCTTATCTTCCCAATCAAAACCCAGCCACTTGACATCTTCCATAATAGAATCAACATATTCTACATCCTCTTTGACTGGATTTGTATCATCAAATCTCAAATGACATGTGCCACTATAATCCAAGGCAAGACCGAAATTCAAGCATATTGACTTTGCGTGCCCAATATGTAAGTACCCATTGGGCTCAGGTGGGAACCTACTCACAATTTTGGTATGTTTACCGCTTTTGAGGTCATTATCTATTATAAAACGGATAAAGTTCGAGGTCGGTACAGTATCAGTAGCAGAATCTGTTTTGATGTTTTCGTTTTCTTTTGACATCGGTATGTTCCTTTGATATCTAATATTTCAATCTATTACGGGCAATGTTTTGGAGGCTTAATTTTCAGTCAAGTAGAATGAGCTAAAGCTCTGCTCAATGTGAGGTGAAAAAGGTCATAGAGTAATTATTCCCCAGTTTTGAGCTCTACGTATTATCCCTTTCGGTGCCTCCGCTGTAACGGTATTTGCTTACGTATTAGTATTATACAACAGCATATTGTCAAGCTTGTTTTGTCGATTCTGATTGGCTCTTATAATGCATCTATATGTAGGTGTATGAATAATGTGAAAGGAGCATCACAGATGCAAACGAAGACCACACTAAAGACCTTAGAGATAGAGAGCTTTGTTTCCAGAGATATTTTGGATAGATCATTTAACAGGTCTGGTCTTTGTGCATATTGTGCCAATAAAATGATGTGCGTCCTCAGTGAAGACAAAGGCTTGGTCTATGATTGTGCCGAGTACGAAGCTGGTGATGAATGCACTCCTTTACTTACCTTCTCATCGCTGAGTTTGAGTAACGATCTAGATGAACAAGAATCACCTTTTGGTCTTTGTCATGAATGCCAGAAAAGAGACCTCTGCCAGCTAAAAGACTTGAGCGGGGGTGTTTGGCATTGTGAAGAATATTATTAACTGATATAGTTTCGACACATACCTCAACACACACACTGGGGGCTCCCCGCCCCCACTTTTTTTTTGCTCTAAACTTCAAATGTTTTTGAGCTTGAGATATATCTCTGCAGCTTTGTTTACGATTTCCAAATAATCAAAAGCCTCATCAATTGTCTCTGCACACGATACAAGCCCATGATATTGCCAAATGAAAACACAAGATTCTTGTAGGGCTTTCAGGCTTTTATAAGCAAGCTCATCTGAACCTGGTGGTGCATAAGTCGTAGCTTGAATTCCTTCAGGTAAATAGATACTAAGCTCGGGTAATACTTTGTATAGCTTCTCAATTATATCAATATCGTAATCCCGACTATGTGAAATAGCGATAACATCGCTGGGGTGGGTATGCAACACTACTTTGGTCTTAAACCCTTTCTTGTGAAAATAATCGTGAATCACTTTATGAGTAACCCACTCGGATGTGGGGTGCGCACAATTTGGATAAAACGCCTGTTTATCATCATCAAGAGCGACTAATACGAGTACATCGCTCAAATTGTTTTGGAAATGCCTGTATCTGCTACCAGTAGTAGAACCCAAATAGTATCTGGTACTCTGTTTCTGATCAGGTAATCGAATCACGTTTCTGTGCATGATGTCTGTGACATTGACTGACAGATTTCCAGCATTTGCCTCTGCCCAACCTTTGGTCCATATTCGTGTCGCCACATCCTGAATTTTTGCGAAAAGAACACGGAACTCTTCTGTCTCGCGTAAATAGTCTACAGGATTGGTGCTTAGATCATATTGACTTGATATAAAAGAGGACTGAGTCTTGTCGATGATTCTTTTAGCTGTTTTAACCGCTTCGATTGGATAGCTTCCTATGGCAGTCTCTTCTGACAATGTAACCCCGCTGCATCCATCGTAGATAGCATTAGCCAGATCACTTACCTCGGCTCGGAGTGGAATAGGATTGTTTACCATCGTGGATAGGATCTGTGTAGCCAAATAAACTGGTGTATTGGTTTTTTTGCCAATGGAAGTGATTACCTTTTGTACAATTGGTATCCGTTCGGAATCTGTGTTTAGGGCGAGATCTCCCCTTGCAACAAAAACCGCGTCAGCAATGGAGCAAATCTGTTCAATACATTGCAAGGATTCTTTGGTTTCAAATTTTACTACCAGTTTGGGTGTTTTGGTTTCGTTGTTGGTTTGAATAAGGTTCCTTACACTCAAAACATCATTAGGGGAACGAACCATAGACAATGCTATCTGATCGATGCGATTATCAAGCGCATAATGAATCAAAATCTTGTCTGAATCACTTAAATATGATCTATGTGGTTCAAAGCCCCCAATACTGATATGAGCATTGGGTCTGAGCACTCCTTCGTTTATGAATTGAACCTGTATGAGTGAGTCTGAAATCGATAGAATAGATGCTATGAGTTCGCCATTCATAAAAGAAACTGAGTTGTCTACCGGTTTCAGATCTTTGAAACTGGGATAGCTTGAAATGATGCTGGGGTGAGATTGGCTTGGTGACACATCAGACGAATAAATATAAAGCAAACTGCCTTTATCGATCTTAATTGGGTTTTCAAAACCGTAACAGCGCCACTCAGGTCCGGGTAGATCCAGCATAATTATCTGGGCTGGTGAATAGCATCTGATGTTATGAATCACCGTATTCAAATCATCAATGCAGAGATGAGAAGCATTCAAGCGAAAGATCGATGCTCCCGCAAGAACAAACTGATGTATCAGTTCATTATTGCATCTTTCCTTTGTGATAGTAACAATGATTTCTATTTGTTTCATTAAAGCTATTCGATCAATCCCCGTTGTTGCTGCGCTCTCGACATATCTTTTCCACTTCTCGGAAATTCACTTTTCCACTCGCCATCATGGGAATATCTTCTATTACATAGAATTGTCGGGGTAAAGCTATGGCAGGAAGTTCTTTCTTAAGTTGTTTCATCACAGCTTGCATATCAAAATTTCCATTTGCAACTGCTGCGACCACATCAGCTCCTTTAACTGGATTAGGCACATCAACCACACAACAGATCACGTCTTCGGGTAGTAGTTTACTGAGGATACTCTCCACTTTTACCAAAGAAACCATTTCTCCACCTACTTTGACAAATCTTTTTAGCCTGCCTCGGTGCCAGAGGAAACCATCATCGTCAATAATGCCAATGTCTCCTGTGTCGTACCAGCCATTATGAATTCTTAGTGAAGTTTCTTCCAAATCACCCAAATATCCCAACATGACAAGATCACCCTTTACCAATATTTTACCTTCCTGATTTGGTCCCAAAATCTTATCAGTATTTATATCAAGAACTCTTACCTGCACATCTGGTATTGGCTTCCCAATACTTCCCAGTTTACTGAACTGAGGCGTATTTGTAGAAATCACAGGACTTGTCTCTGTAGTTCCGTATCCTTCAAAAATCTTAATATTATGTTTCTTGAGATAGCCTTCATACACTTTTTCCGGAAGTTTATCTGCCCCAGCGATGGCAAACTTGATTGATGAAAAGTCACCTGGTTCGGATTTCTGGAGATAGCCATAGAAAAATGATGGTGTCGCCGCTATAATCGTTGCTTTAAACTCTTTGACCAACTGGCTGACAATCCTGTAGTCAAGTGGATTGGGATATGTAACAATAGTACAACCAAGGATTATTGGTATCCAAAAATCAACCGTTAATCCAAACACATGGAAAAATGGGAGCATGGACATGAAGGTATCATCTGATGTCACATCTATTATGTTAGGGACAGCATTTACATTGTGTAGTATGTTTCGATGGGTCAATTGAACTGCTTTGGGTTCTTTCTCACTACCACTTGTAAACAGGATTGCAGATACTTCATCCAAGTGGCCATTGTGTACCATTGTTTTTAGCATGTTGTAAGGAAGTTTGGAAATAAAAGCAGCTTTTAGTTTTCCCAAAGCAGTAACTTTGGCCAAAATATCCTCTACAAAGATCATGTGATCAATGGGAGAAAGTTCTAGCTTTTCCAGAAGTTTTTTACTGGTAATAATGGTTTTGAAATTGCACTTTTCACGGGCATAAAGGGAGTTTTCTATAGCTCCAGTAGCATAGTTTATCATTACGGGTATTTTCCCATTCATCAAGGTGCTCAGGATTCCTAGCATGCACCCTACAGACGTAGGAAGCATAATCCCGATGTACTTGCCAGATATCTTTCCGATGTGTTCTTTCAGAATAAATGAAGCAATCAATAATCGACCATAAGAGTATTCTTTGTTAGTAGCCTTATCATAGACTGCAATTTTGGAATTAAACAACTTTGCTGTTTTTATAAATCTGTGATGTAACTGAATCATATCAAACTCCTAAGTATTAAGATAAATATCATAGTTTCTCATGGTTACTTTATCAAATGAAGCCAGTCTTTGAGTAAAAACTCAAGCCTGCCGATCAAAAGTGATATCCTTGCCATAACCGTATAGCCAAAGGAAGCTCCAAAACTGATCATTAAGAACCAAATACCAATACGAGAGGGTATTGCAAATACTCCCTCGCGCTTTCTACTGAAATAAAAATAATATATCCCACATATCGTTCCGATAATCAATAAAAATCCACCGATTACATCAGAAGTACTAATAGCCTCGAATGGATTGATCATTGTGGCTGTTACTTGATTTAGAATATCGCTCTTCAGATATCTTAGCATGTTTATTCCCGCTGAAGTACCTATTACTACAGCAAGAGGATAACGACTGATCCACTGAAGTCTTGGTATCAGGCGCATCAGCATCATTAAACCCAACGAAGCTGGTATAAATAGTATTAGATTACCATGAAAATCTATGATTAACTTTGTGATTAGGTTTGGCAATAAGACATTATAGATCAGGTATACTAACCAGTATCCGGCTGAGAGTCCTACAAATACTTGCTCAGCAAATTTGTATAACGGATTGTCCTTGTAAAGGAAGCTAAATATACAGAAAGTGAAAAAAGCCCCCATCCAGATACCGAAAACATTCATAAATACTTGCATATCAATCTCACATTACATTGTGTCTATTGGCTTTTCGTAATTTCCATGCCTTGATGTTTCCGACTAAGACAAGAATCAGAATCAAGAGGTGAGCTATAGATTGGGAATCCATTTTCACAGTGGCAGGACCAATAACGTTTAGCAACGATTCATATTCGGAAGCCGCTTTCAAACCTCCCAACAGACCTGTGAGCTGATTTTGTTGGTTTATGTACGGCAAAAAGCCAGGTGCACTAACTGCCGTAGTACCTCCTGACACGGAAACTCCAAAAATGTCACGGGCTGCCATAATCCATTGTTTTATCCCTGGATCTCCGGCTGAAAGTGATATAACATAAGCTATATTTTTGAGGCTGTTTACCCCTTGCATCATTTGGATTTGTGAAAGTGAAGTACCTTTGATATCAGTGGGAAAAACTTCCATCATGTTTCGGCCCATTGCCTGTAGAGTTACCATGCCTCCAGTTTTGTACCCAATGTTGATATAATCTACTCCATACATTTTCTCAGGATACTTTTCAAGGATTCTATTGAATGCTTCATCCGCCATTTGTGCTCCCTGTGGCCAGAGAGCCATCGCAATTATCTTTTGATTTCTTTTCCATGCATGTTCAATCAGAGAATATGCCATAGGTTGCAATTCTGTTGCAGTGGCAGGATCATAATCGAAAGAGATTATCACCACCGAGGCTTCTTGGGTGCTTTCGACGAGATCATAAACCATTCGGACATGGGGAGTAACTTCTGTCTTCCATCCAATTGGGATCAAAAGAGGGATCATAACAGATAGCATTAGAATAGAGAATATTACTCTTCTCTCTGTCTGAGTTCCTTTCAAAGTCATTTATCGCTTCCCAAATAAGATCTTTCGATCCCAATGATAATCCTTAGGCTACTTCCAAATATTCCCAAAGCAGCACTGATCATAATCGCTCTTTGTGCTGCTGAATTCGGATATTTCATTATAAAATCTGTTAAGTTTGGGATATGAAAAAAAGAAAACTGCTCTGGTAACCAAGATGTTAACATCGTTCCAAAACTTGTTCTACCAATGATTACTATTACGGCTGTAATCATTAATAGATTCGACTCGAAACTGCGGATGATAAATGCTCTGTAAGCAGCAGAGGCAATGAAGAAAGCCAGCAGCGCAAACATTGTGGAAGACAAATGCAAATATACATGATCAAAGAGATAATCAAATGGTTTTGATCCAATCCATTGCTGGATTGATTCGCCATGTCCAAGCAAGCCTTTTGTTTCCTGCATGCCCCATAAAAGGCCAAAGATTACCATAGCTGCCAGACTAATCAGCCCCGAAAGATAATACTGCCAGTTTTCCGAACGATTAATGATCTTGTTACTATTGACTTGTATCAGGCTGATCAAGCCGAGAACAATTGCAAAGGCAGCAATGATCAGGAACCAACTCTCTAATGTCGAGTTTATTGCACTAAAAGGTCGATGAGGAATAAACTCTGATAAAACGACGATCAGTCCAACTAGGAATGTAACAATCAATGGGAGCGTTCTCTTCATATTCTATCCAATTGTAAGAAAGTTCCTTAAAAATGATATTGATAGTATTTCCAGTAAAACTCCGATCGCGATTAGTGAAATAATCAATATCTTGCCAAAATCGTGCCCTTTTAAGCTTCCCAATTGTTGCGGATCCTTTGAGAGATATGCGGAGGCAGCAAATAGCTCTTCTCCGATCAGCGTATAGTCACAGGAAACAATGAAGAATGGAAGCTGATGGGCATTTGCTGTTCCGGAAGTCTGGATAGCCCCTGTACTAAATCCTGTTTCCGCAAGAATCAGCGATTCCGCGTAGAAAGTTCCCAGGAAGAAATTCGCCGCTGGCTGTTCTCGAACCATGATTCCATCAATGCCGGCTACAAATCCAAATTGATCTTCCGTCAGATAAAATATCCTATCATCTCGATAAGCATCTGGTTTTCCAGCTTTTAAATAAGCCTCTTTGACTACTTCACGAGCTGCTGATAGCACCATAGAAAAGCGACAAGGTACGATTACTTCTGTATTATACTCAGCAGCACGAAACGAGAGATGGCTTAGTATAGTAAGACTGGCGATAGTTTGAATATCTTCAAGATCGCCAATTCCTGGTACGAACAAGATTGGTTTTCCCTTCTCAGTTGCTCTCCCTATTGCTTCTTCCATGCTGTCCAAACCATTGATTCTACGAATGAAGTATTCTCTTCCATTACGGGCTGAATAGATATAATAGAGTATCGCTGAAGCAATTGTAATCAATAACAACAACAGTGGTAGTTTGTCCATGTAAAACCATTGTTCAGTCGGGACACCCACTGCAAATAAAGTGATGTTGTCTATATCGTTATGATTAACAAAATGTAATCGATACTTGTATTCCAGATTAGGGCTGAGATCACCATCAATATGAACCCCAGATAACGATGTGGATTCCAAGATCAACTCTTCTTCGGAATTGTTTTGTGTTCGAAAAATACTGATTACACCATCTTGACGATGTAAATCCCAATTTAAGACTAATGATTTACCCTCATCCCAATCTTTGTCTTTTACAGTAAAAACAGGCTCAGAAAACAACAAAGAACCAAATGTCAGGAGAAGAATAAAAAGTATATATCTGTAGAACATAAAAAATTAGGCTCGGAATAACTTCCGAGCCCAACCATACTATTTTTGCATCGCGAGCTTGATTTTATCTGTCAGCGCAATCATACTGTCTACCTGATCTTTAGTAAATTGCCCTTCCTGATCAGCATCAAGAATCGCTTTAATATCCTTGGTGATGGATTTGGCCTGAACAAAGTATTCTTCATTGATCAGATACTCCTTGTCGATACTATTCAGGTTTCCGATTAAACTATTCCAGGTTCCTTTTTGATTTAGGATTTTGGTATTGCTTATATCATAATTGCGATTTACAATAAAAGCCATCCGATTAAGGGCTTCGACCCAGCCGCCAAATAACATCATTGTGTAGTTATCAAACTCTCCCATGTCCCACAGCTTGTCTTCAACTTCTCTTTTCAGAGCATCAAGAGCAGCTTCAAGGTCATCCCATTTCTCTTTGTCAATCATATTCTTAATGTCATCTCCCAAACGATTGAACTCGCTCTCTAAACCAATCAGTGTAGTAAGTTTCATCATCTCATTTGAAAGTTCCATCAGTTTACTTTTGTTCTTGGTACGTGACGCAATAATTGCATCTGCAGTCAACAATCCTAAAGCAAAAGAATTACGCGAGACTTCCTGCTTAGTCTTGTATACAGGGATGTTCATAGATGCATCAATATCCTTTGCATTAAAGATGTCGATAGTTCTGAAGACTTCTCTAAAGGATGGTAATGGTGCAAAAGTAGTAATCTGTTTTTGCATAGACTCATCGGGCATCTTGTCTCTGTCTGACTTTGGCTTACAACTAACCAAAGCTATTGTTAAAATTAAAGCTAATGCAAGTATCATTGGTTTCTTCATTGGATTTTCCTCCTATTCCTTGTAGAAATACTTTATTTTGATCATTGTAATCATGTTTAGAACCAATACAAACAATAAGAGAATCACAGAGCAATACTTCCATGTTCGCGTAACTACTCCATTGAATCTCTTATAGCTCGATAAAAAAACGTTTCTTTCAGTATTCGCAAACTTGCCGTCCATGAGACTAACAGTGGTATTTAAAAAATCATTTCCGACAATACTAATATCCCATTTACGGGCAACATCTGCTTTGCTTTGGTTGATCGAACGCAACAACTCGTTATACTCGCTCGAAGTGATTTCATTGTCTTTTAATCTGTCGATATATGTCAATTTCTTTTTTTCAATGGTATTCAGCTTTCTATAAAAAGCATTGTTTTTGGCGTAAGCTGTCGTGAGCCCTTCAAACAACCATCTGGATGGAATAAACTGGACGATCTCGGGCATGGGATGATCTTTTCTGATTATCATACTCCGATTCATTCTTTCAAATTCGATCACAGCACCACCAAAGATTATCTGTGGGATCAATATTAGGGGAAGAAGATTGATTATAGCTTTGTTATCCTTGATAAAAGATGAAGTTAAAAGCCCTATTGAGTAACCAATCATAGCAGCAAGGAGCAAGTACATAAAGCTAATACCAAAGACTCCCTTTATCCCCAATATTAGTGAAGATATCGAGACATATAGAAGTACCTGGATAACCGAAAATGCGGTCAATGAAACAAATTTTGATATTAGATAATAACTGATTTTGAGATTCATCAATTTCTCTCTAAGCACCATTTTCCGTTCATCGAATATTTCTTCGATGCTGTTTGATAATCCCATAAACACGAAAGCGATAATAGAAACAAAGATAAATATTCCAATATTCTGGTTTGTTGAGTAGCTATACTTTTCTCCCACTGGAGCTAATCTCAGGATAAAAGAAATGATAAAGGCAAGGATGGGTGCCTCAATGAATGTTATCAGATTGTTTGTTTTGTTACGTAATTTCATAGTGAGACTACGATGGATAAACGTAAAAAAACTGTTAACATGGGATTTTAGATCCAGCTTCCGTTGCCTCTTCCGTTTTGGATTAATGACACCATATCTGGGGGAAGTTCTTTCATGTTGAATTATTTCAAAGAGCATTTTTCTTTTATACTTATCACGCCAGTACTCTGGAGGAAACTTCCTTTTTACCTGCAACATCTTGCTAACTTGTTCATAGACTGGTTCGTTCTTATCGTTATATTCAGGATATAGGATGACCTCGTACATGTAGTCGGATGTTGTAGCGAGCTTTTTCCTTTCAATTTCATCACTGCGATAACTTAACTGACTCAGTTCATAATCAAAATAGTCGAAACAGCTGATGGGATCACCATAGTAGACTTGTTTCCCACTCATGTCCATTAGCATGACTTTACTAAACTTTTTGAAAATCGAACTACTGGGTTGATGAATAGTGATAATGACTATTTTACCTTGAGCGGTCAAATTGTTCAAGATATCGATAATTTGCTCAGTATCATTGTATGACAATCCCGATGTCGGCTCATCACATATAATTACCGTCGGTTCAAATAATAGTTCAAGAGCGATATTTAGTCTCTTTCTTTCACCTCCACTTAGAAGCTTTTTTTTCGAATCCCCTACTTGTGTATCTTTACGATGTAATAGATTGACTTGTTGGAGTATGTTATATATCTTCTGGTTCAAATATGTTCTCGAAAGATTAGGCATTCGCAGCCTTCCACGATACCATAAGTTTTCGTATACAGAGAGGAATGGATATAGAAGATCATCTTGAGGAACGTACCCAAAATACTGCGTATAATAGTTGATATTGGAATAGATACTCTTCCCATCAATTTGGAGTTCGCCATAAGTAGGCATTATTTCTGTGCTTATCGTTTTCAGTAAAGTTGATTTGCCGCTACCACTTTGACCCATTATACCTATCAGTTCTCCCTTTCTGGCATCAAAAGAAATACTATCCAATGCTAATTGTCCATCTTCAAAATAGTGTTTTATATCCATAATAGAGAGTTGTTCCAGTTCAAATGGGATTTCGATCAGATCATGATAGTTATTTATTCTAAAATTATGCTTATTTATAGTAATGATGTCGCTATTAATTAGCAGAGGTTCGATCTGGAGAAGCTTCTTTTGGTTTATATATATCTCCCATCCTCTTTTTGGGGGGTATATATAATACTCACTGTCTTTTACTTCAATCATGGCAATTGAACGACTGGTCTCAGTTTTACTGATCATGTAATAGTCGTTCTCATGATCTATGTACAACTCTTTTGGAAGAGCGCTATAAACTCCAATCCTGGATCTTTCGCGAATCACATCAATAAGTTGAAATGGAGAATATCCTCTGATTTGTAATGTATCGTCATGGAACAGATTGTATAATCTATTGTGAAGAAGCTGCTTACCATTTAAATAGACTGATCCGGAGTTAACTGTGATGTTGTATTTATTTGCACTATTATGAATCACAAAATCATAGTCAGATTTGCTGAATGCGATATCATCCTCGATGCTTTGTGCATTGTAGATTTTCCACAATGTTTCAATATCATATTCACTCGTTCCAATCCTTAGCAGACTTTCAGGTTTAAATAGGCATATGGAGTTTGACCTTAGTTTTTGGTCGTCTATAATAGCTGTAGTATTTGTTCCAGACCCTATGAACAGATAATTGTCAATCGCCATCAGAAAGACTTCCAACCCAGATATCTTTGTATTGCGATATCTCACATTCGACGTTGATTCTCTACCGAATACGATAAAATCTGAGAATAAAGAGGAATATACTGAAGAAATGTTTTGACCATATGAAACAAATACTAATTCTGAAGATTGAAACTCAAGATTATCAATGAGTTTGACAAATCCTTCTGTTTCGAGATCAAAGCTTTTACAAATATCCAGGATATTTGTAATATCTGTCAAATCAAAGTCTACGTCTGTTTTTGCCATAATAATAAGGCTAAGAACGACTCTTGTTTTATCCAAAGAATTAAGATGAATATTAAGATAATCTATAACTTCACTGATTTCAAACTCATGTTCGATGATCCTACGTACATAAATTTCCCAGGAAACATCTACATAACGAAAAAGATTAATAAGAAGTGAGTATAATATGTTTATCTCTTTGAGACTGATCTCTTGATCATACTTAATGATCGAGACATATAGTCTAGTGACCATATCAATCGTCTTTTTCTTTCTTGATAGTGGTAGCTTTTCGTCGTCAAATAAATCTTTCAATCTTATCCCTTTTGTATATTGAGTGTTTCCAATTACAAATCACACATTTTTAACTTCGACATATCGAAGGTTAATCTACATCTTGCCACTCATCTGATAATTTAAACGCCTATATATTGTCAACTTTGAAATCTGGATTCAACGATTCCAGCCATATGTTAGCAGTTAATCATCAAGTTTATCTCGTTGGCATTCTTCGCACAAATGGTATTGACAGAAGTGGTAGTATAACTCAATCAATCCTTGTTGAGCCTGAGCCTTCATCTTTGGTTTTTTCATTATTTTATCACTCATAAAACGGATAATATAATTATCTGGTAATGCGGGAAATGAGTTGTAGTATGACTTGATCATATTCCTTTGGTTATCTCGACCAGTTTTTGAATAATACAGGTAATACACTGGTAGAAGAATGTTTAAATACATATTTTCAATTATGTTATTGCCAAGTTTGGGAATTCCATGCCAGAAGTCCGAATCCCTTGTCTGTGCTTTTAATATGTATTCCCTGAAACAAGCATAACTCAAGTCCTGACAGCATTCAATTATTGCTCCCAAAATACCTTGCTTGCACATTGAGTACAGCACATGCGAAAGATTGATAATCCTGTACAATGGATGGTTGTTTGGACGAATACGAAACAATTGCCAATCAATATTTATTTGGCCAGAATAAAACACTTGCCGTTCATAAACTTGCATTAATGATCTTGATTGTTCCTCACTGATTATCTTTGTGCTCTTATGAAGCAACCCTGATCCCGAACATAGGATAGCAGATAATTCATTCGATGTCATGCCATCGCAAAACCAATTACTGACACTTCTCCATGGAATTTCCTGCGAAAGTAGTAGCATATTGTATTTATTCTTGTCATAGCCAATAACTTCCATCAGCCCTTGATACAATATTTGGTCAAAATCATTGTAAACAAGCATAGCATTAAATCGTTTTATCTTTGCCTCAAAACGCTTCGTACCATAGTATTTAAGCACCATACTCAATCTATCTTCGGTAATCAACGATAATTTATCGCAATAACCCGTACTGTGAATGGGAGATTTGAATTGGTTGTTACTAATAAGTTTGGTGATATCTTCAGTTAAAAAACTCTTAAGCTCTAAGATTTCACATGCACCACCATCCTCTTTAATGGTCTGCATACATGGTGAGTTATGTTCGAAGACGACATGTAATACTACGTTGTTGTAGTATGGATCTTCGTGATGGTTGTGTCGATTCCAATCTAAGTGATTCAAGTGTATTTCAATGCTTCCGCTTAGAATATCATCATCAACTTGGATAGAGGCATTTACAAAATCAGGCCCTCGATTTGTATTAAAACGGCCTTGGTATAGAATTCGAATTTCTTTACCACTGACTGAATACAATTCTGGATTTAAATGCTCTTCATCCCATATATGATACAGAAATCGTTCTTGTAAATTCATTAGAAATATTGCTTAAGCGTGGAGTATCTCTGCCTGGCTGAAGCAGAATTGTGATAATTTCCAGGATGGTATTTGATTGGACTCGTAAGTATAGAAACCAGTCTCATAGCTTGATCATTTGATAGGCTATTGATGTTTTTACCATAATAAACACGACTTGCACTTTGGATCCCATAAATGCCTCTTCCCCATTCCACATAGTTCAAGTAAAGCTCCAACATCCTATTCTTACTGAGAAAGGTTTCCATGATCAGA
The DNA here is from genome assembly GCA_964634275.1 of uncultured Candidatus Cloacimonadota bacterium. Lineage (GTDB taxonomy): Bacteria > Cloacimonadota > Cloacimonadia > Cloacimonadales > Cloacimonadaceae > CAZZCS01. The sequence continues at coordinate 93,269 of CAZWIS010000002.1, forward strand.
GTTACTTGGATTTCCAGATATTTACGGAAATAGTTTCTATGAGTCGTCAGAAAGATCGTTCTGGCTACCTGATTGCTTATAGTACTTGCGCCAAACCTTATCTTTCCTGCTTTCTTGTTTCGCTGATGGGCTTGTTTGATCATATCCCATTCAAATCCAAAGTGTTTAAAGTAATTTGGATCTTCCAAAGCCAAAGTATATCTCACGATTCGCTCAGGTATCTTCTCAAGAGGGACATACTCTCTCTTGTGAAGATCATATCCACGAAACAGGTATCTCTGAATCATCAATGGTGTAATCGGTGGATTTACAAATGTGTAAACCAAGCTCAAGATAGTAACTATGATCCAGAAAGCAAGATGGATTCTGAACAGTAATAACAAAACCCATTTCAAAACTGAGGCTCTCGATTTCATTGAAGTCTTGATAAAGGAAAAGTCGCTACCAGCGACTTTTCTAATTGTTTATGAGTAATCAATAGTGTATTCACTATTGAATTATTACTTCTCGTCTTTTGTTGGATTCAGCCAGGCTGCAAGGCGCGACTTACGACGTGCAGCAGTTCTCTTATGTATAACACCCTTTTTTGCTGCTTTGTCAAGCTGAGAATACACTTCATTCAACACATTAGCCTTTTCATCAACGGGAATATCGCTGTGCATCTTTTTTGTGAGAGTTCTGAGGGTTCGTTTTACATAGTTATTGCGCGCTGCTCTCTTTTTGTCGGTTTTCATCCTTTTCATCGGAGCTTTATGTTGGGGCATTCGATCCTCCATGATCTGTTTCTTATTTATTTTGTACAAAGATATATAGTATGCTTTTCTGTCAACCTCATTTTTAGGTTTTATTAGTTTTATCTGTACTCATGCTGTGTTTAATTCATTTGCATTGATGCATTTTTGTGATCCACGTTTTAAGATGTACTATATGAATAATTGGTGATTAGAGCTACGCCCCAAAAATAAGAGTGGCAGGAGGGTATAGATGATATCCATATTGACATGTAAAATGATTCATTGTTCATCAATTTCTCTTTTATCAACGTCCGAGTTATATCCTTGAACCACGAATGCATTGATATTTTTGGTTTAGAGCTGGCATTGATTATCAAATCGAAAATTTGTATTGACGAATAAATCAGTTCGTTTTAAAGTAGTGATGATGTTTTGACTGAGGTGGTTTAGTAATTGAGTACCGTGGATAATTGTCTTGTTACTCACAGCGTTAACCCAGATAAAGAGGTGGAATGAAAAGTTGGATACATTTACTTGCATTGTTATTCTTGATTATAACATCCTGCAAAAATTCTGATGAAAGGAAGAACCATATAGGTTCTGTAGACTCAATCCGAGTAAGCGCCCCCCCGCTAAGAATAGTGCGTTTCACTCCTCAGTGGCATCATCAAGCTCAATTTGCAGGATATTATGTAGCTCTCGAAAAGGGGTTTTATCACCATCATGGACTGGATGTTCAAATATCAAATGGTGGTCCCGAGAATAGAACTCCAACTGCCTTAAAGAATGGCACTACAGATTTTGGGACGATGTTTCTTCTATCAGCTATGCGCGAATTTGACCAAGATAATCGAGCAGTAAACATATCTCAAACATTCCAACGTTCTTCTATTAAAATTGTAGGCTCTATCTCACGAGGAATTAACTCAATCCAGAGTTTGAACAATAAAAAGATAGGGCTGTGGAGAATGGATTATCGAGAATTATCTTTGCTGTTTCTGAAGAATAATAATCTCAATACCAAAATTGTAGATATTGATTTTAGTATAAATCCATTCATCATCGGATCTGTTGATGCTATAAACGTGATGGAATATAATGAATACCACCAATTAATTCAATCTGGATATGAGCCAGATGATTTATGGGTACATACATTTACAGATGACTATCTAAACATTCCAGAAGATGGTATATATGTCCGGGAAGATTTTTACAAAGCCAACACCGACTTATGTGATGATTTTGTCGATGCGTCAATGCAAGGATGGTTGTATGCTATCAATAACATTGATGAAGCTGTTGATATTGTCATGAAGTACATGCGGGAACATCACATTCCTGCCAATAGACCTCATCAGAAATGGATGCTTAGCACAATTCGCGAAATCATTCTTGCAAAACCTCAAGCTCTCGGAAAACTGGATAAGAAAGATTTTGACAAAGCCAACAACGTGTTGCTCAACTCCGGCATGATATCTAAACTTCTTATTTATGAAGAGTTTTGCCCCCAATGAAATCCAATAACCCAAAACATCGATCCCTAGCATATCAGATAATTCTTTTCATTTTTTTCTTCATCTTTGTAATCTTGCTCACTTCAATTCTGATAACTGGTTTATTGATGTCAAGGGTCATGTTGAAAAATGCCGAAGTTAATGTTGAATACCTTGCTAATCAAAACATATATCAAATCGAGAATAGGCTAAACAAAATCCAAACACATGCCAAAGATATCTCATCATTATTACAAGCTGATAATGTCAGTACAAACGTCATCGAACATGTAATCAAATCTATTCTTGATTCCAATCCCGAAATTGAAGCGTTCTGTATAGCGCTAAACAAAGAAAATCATAATGTCTTGCCTCGTGCAAGAATTTTCTATAAACAGGGAGTAATTCACAAGGAGTATAACCTCTCTGGCAAAGACTTTTTATACAAAGATTGGTTTCATATCCCGTTAATGATTAATACTGATTATTGGTCTGAACCATGGTTTGAGCATGAAGCACTAAAAAAGACTATAACCTCATATTCATTACCCATAAAATCAGATGATGAGTTAATCGGTGTATTACGTGTTGATATCTCGGTTTCATACCTGCAAAAGATGATTATGCCTGTCCGATTAAAAAAAACCGGATATGCTTTCTTGTTAACTCATAAGGGGACAATAATGTCTCATCCCGCTGATTCGCTCATCATGAATGAGACCATATTCAGCATGGCACAGAGTAAAAACGACATTCAGCTACGAAACATTGGCAAAAGCATGGTCAAAGGGGACAAGGCATTTGTTAAGCTTTCTGATTCAGCTACAATGACAGACAAATGGATTTACTATGCACCATTGATATCAAATAGCTGGTCTTTGGGTATTGTGATTTCAAACAGTGAAGTGTTTAGAGACTTGTATGTTTTGCTTATCATACAGGCACTGGTAGCAATACTTGCCTTCGTTTTTTTAGCGGTTATTGTCTATGCCCGTACTCTCCATATTTATCGTCCCCTCAGAAGATTAACCCTAGCTGCCAAAGTAATTGGAGAGGGCAATTTTGATACAGAGATCCCACTTTCCAACACAGTTAACGAGATATCAATGCTGGAAGAAGCGCTAACATCAATGAAGCAGTCCCTCAAAGATTATATCAGGAATTTGGAAAAAACTACCGACGAGAAAAACCGTATCCAGACCGAAGTACGTTTTGCATCAGAAATACAGAGAAACTTGATTCCTGATAACAGTAGCCCACTATGTAATTCTTCAGAATTTAAAATTTATGGCATTTTAGAACCTGCAAGCGATATCGGCGGAGACTTTTATGACTATTTTATGATTGACGATGATCATCTGTGTTTTATAATTGCAGACGTTCTTGGAAAAGGGGTCGGAGCTGCAATGACGATGATAATGATCTCTACATTGATCCGTGCCAAAGTAAAGGAATTCAAAACCATTACTAAGTTGCTAAATGATGTAAATATTATCCTTTGTGAAAACAATCATGAATCCAATTTCGTGACCCTTATATTGGGGATTCTAAACATCAAAAACGGTGAACTAGTATAGCGTTCCATAAATAATAATGCTTGACAATAAACTGAATTCTTGTACTTTGCGTTATAAACAACGTAAAGGAGAGTCAGATGAGCAACAGACGCAAGAGAGAGAAACTCATAATAGATGAGAGTACGCTAATGCAGCTGAAAAAGATAACCAACGCCAGAACCGAAACACAAGCAAGAGCACAAAGAGCCAGGATATTAATTCAATACCATGAAGGTAAAACTGTCACTCAGATAGCCAAGGATTTTGATATTGAACGTCCTAAAGTAGAGCGATGTATCGACAAAGCTCAAGCATATGGTATTTTGGAATCACTTGAAGATTTACCACGCTCTGGCCGTAAGGTAAAAATCACTGATGATGCCAAAGCTTGGGTATTATCTATAGCCTGTATTCCACCCAAAGAGCTTGGTTATGCAGCAGAGACCTGGACTTACAGAGAGCTAATTAACCATATTAGAGCCAACTGTGAAATTAAAGGGTATGACTGCTTGAAACAACTTGGCAAGGGCAGGCTGCATAGTATTCTCTCCAAGAGCAATATCAAGCCACATAAGGTATCATACTATCTGGAAAAGCGAGACCCTGATTTTGATGAGAAGCTGGCGAATATACTTTGTGTGTATAAAGAGATAGAGATCATCAACAGCAATCCCACGGCTGACCGCAAGTCAGTGACTGTAAGCTATGATGAGAAGCCGGGGATACAAGCTATAAAAAATATTGGAGCACAACTTTCACCTGTGCCGGGAGCATATCCCAATATAGGAAGAGACCCGGAGTATAAAAGACTTGGCACAGTGTCTCTGTTGGCAGGGATTGATTTGCATAATGGGAAAGTATATCCTTTAGTAAGAGAACAGCACCGTAGTGTCGAATTCATTGAATTTCTGTCAATTTTAGATAGCGAGTTCCCTCCAGATTGGAACATTAGGATTATTCTTGATAACCACTCTTCTCATACATCAAAAGAATCAAAAACATACCTTCTTACCAAGCCAAATAGGTTTTCCTTTGTTTTTACACCTAAACATGGTTCTTGGTTAAACCTGATTGAAGTGTTCTTCAGCAAGATAGCAAGATCGCTGCTAAGGTTTATCAGGGTTGAGACTAAAGAAGAGCTTATAGAAAGGATATATAAAGGTATAGATGAAATCAATCAAACACCGGTTGTCTTTAGATGGAAATATAAAATGGATTCAGTATGATAATCTCTGTTATTTATGGAACGCTATACTAGAGTATACAAATGCCGGACACGTTCCTCTTTATATCCGAAAATTGAGTCACCGGATTGTTAAGTATGCCGAAACTCATTGTACTGCCTTGGGAGTTTTTAACCAATTATCTATCAATAGCGATATAATCCAACTTGATTTGGGAGATGAGATCATCCTTTTTACAGATGGTGTTACAGAGGCGATGAGCAAAAATGAAGTATTCTATGGATATCAGAGACTTGAAAACACATTGGATGAGCTAACGATATCAAATCCGGAGCACACAGCAAATAGTATCTTTAAAGGTGTGCGAAAGTTTTCAGGAGAGAGTAAGCAAAACGATGATATAACCATTCTTATTATCAATTTTATCCATCCAAAACGAAAGGCAAGCACATAATAGATGTTATCATAATTGTTGTTCATCAACAGTGCTTCTAAACCCAACATGGAAATCTATCTATAAAGCATTGATAAAGGGTCATGACTAATAATATTGGGAATAGAAGTCCTATAGCAATAAATATCAATATTTTCTATAGATCTTCCTTGACAAGCATACTTGTACTGAGTATAGCAATTATTATCAAAGATAGAAGCAGGTCCTATGATCAGATCAACTTGTGTAGAAAAAGCTTTATATTACATTGAACATCACCTGAGAGATAACCTCAACCTTGAAGAGATAGCCGATGTTGCCAATTATTCTCCATGGCATTTTCATCGTCTATTCTACGCTTCCACAGGTATATCTGTAGGAGAATACATTCGCAAACGCAGGTTGAGTGAGGCTTCAAAGGAACTGACGAATAGTACAAAGCCTATCAAGCAAATTGCATCTGACTACGGTTTTGATTCTCAAGCCGCCTTCACACGTAGCTTCAAATCCTTTTGTGGTTACACTCCCGGGAAACTGAGGTCGGACAGAATAACTCTTACCTGTTTTAACGCTTTGACAAATCTAAACACGCGAGGTAGAAAAATGCTAAGTCCAAAGTTCGTTCACAGAGACTCGTTCCGAGTTATAGGTCTCTGCCGTAGCTTCACCATGAATAATAATTCGATACCAAGTCTTTGGGACAAGTTTTCACAATCATGTGATCAACTTCCAGGGGTAATCAATCCTAAAACTGCATATGGCATATGTTACTCAGAAGAAACTGATATGACTGCTGACACTCCTTTCTTTTACATTGCAGGAATGGAAGTTAGTCTTGATGCTGTTGTACCAGCGGATTTTCATGAAAAATCCATTCCCGAAGCAGATTATGCAGTATTTGAACACATAGGAAGCCTTGATACTCTACAACAAACATACAAGGCTATCTATAATGAATGGTTACCCTCCAGCGGTTATCAAAGAATGAATGATTATGATATTGAGCTCTATGACGAGCGTTTTAAGTATGGAGCTCCGGATTCCGTCTTTGAGATTTGGATTCCAATACAAAAAAACTAAGATGAATACATAAGCCCGTTTTATAACGGGCTCCTCTTTTTTCGTTGAAGTATGATAAAGACTATTGATCGTGTTTTCCAACTTAAGAAATTCAGTGTATTTTCAGCCTATCAGAGAACCCCAGACCATCATCTACACACCCTACTTCTGTATAGTGCTCAACTCCATACTCCATTAATCAACGTTAATTGAATATTATACAGAACATAAGGAGTATACCAGATTACTTATCAATTCCTGTTGGGAATGCTTCCAGCTTTTGGTCATTTGAACATGTGTCAGCAGCTTGATCTTTTGAACAATTCGAGCGTTTAAATATACTGAATAAATACTTGTTTCATATACTTGTCTTCCAAGCATTTTAGTATTTGTTTGATGAGATTCCTACGAATTTCCAAGTCTTTTGGTAAAGCTGGATCCTGATGTGCGTCATTTATCTTTGTCCCAACTACGAAGTATATCATATCGCTATCCATAAGCAGGGATATTATTCGCTTCACAGCATTGTCAGGAAGTGTTTCCAGAGGCGGATCCTGCTCCAGTAGTTTCAGACATCTGGATAAAGTGATAGTTCCTTCTGTTACAAGATCAAATCCCGACATCTCGGCAGTAGGCGGAATCTCACTATTGTAGCTTACTTCCTTGAGGTTTACATGCAATGGGATATTAGTCTCCCTTGATATTATTGCAGCAGTGGTACCTCCACAAATAATCTTCTTACCTGAAAAGCTACTGGCTATGTCGGCCAAAGATTTGTCGTGCTCTGGTTTGTATGGTGGACCCGTGATAAGAAGAGTTTTTCGTGGATTTCTGAAATAAATAGCAGCACATGTAATATCATCAGCAGCCTTGCTTCCATCCAGTTCTTTTGCTTTTAAAGCTATGGCTTTGCTCAATTCTCCTGCAGAAATCCCCTGAATATCTCTTATTTTTTCCATAATGAATCTATTCGCCCCACTTTCAAGCCACCCCAATGGATACAATGGCAATCCCATCCCAGCTTGTGAAACTCCATCGGAATAAAACACAAGACGATCTTCAGGAAGAAGCTGAAATTGAGAATAAGAAAGCTTTGATTCCCTTGGTACACATAATTTGATGTCTTGCTTTTCGACTTGAATAATACTTCCATTTCGAATCAATAGAAAAGATGGATTGTCATGCTCGATGATACTCACAATGCCATCAAAACTGGCATCTATGATCGTAAAGGTACAATATCCAATCTTTCTGTAGGAGCATACCGGAAGTGTCTCCATTATAACTTCAGCGGTTCGACGAATGTCCATGTGAGAGCTAACAAATGCCGCTGCCATAGTAGTTGTAAGAGTAGCCAGAACACTTGCCTTGATGCCACTTCCCAATCCATCAGCAAGTACTGTTACAATTCTATCATCGAATTTTCGGCTAAAAAAACTATCTCCACATGCGATTTGTTTATGTTTACAAATCTGATAGTAATCTATTTCCAAATAGTGGTTTGACACCTCTTACTCCTTCTCTGAAAAGGACTGAATTATCGACGATAGAAGGATTTCACTTTCAGCAGCATTTTCGCCTAGTAGGAAAGCGATTTTTTGGACTGTTGTGAGATTTTTCTTCATCACTTCTCCGGCTTTGGCTATGATTTGTTCTCTTTGAATTACCGGTTCTGTAATATCTTGTAATATACCTCCTACTACGTGATGAGCTTGGATTGTAAAGACTGTCAGTCGGAGAATTTTCCCGTTGTAGCGAACGTCAACCATCTTTGCTTCTTCGCCATCAATGATTGCATCACTGAAATAGCTATGAAAGGGAATCAAACGTTCCAGATATGCTCCCTCAAGATCAGGATCAGCCATTGATACGATATTGGCATCCCCACCGATCAGATCTATAAATCTTTCGTTTGATTCAATAATCTTAAGGTTTTCATCTACAATTACCAACCCAGACGGCATTGCTTTTATTAGGGCAGCAGCTTTATTCTGTGCTAATTTTCGTAAATATGATACACACATAGAAGGCTCCGCTTTATCCTCAATAAGGGCTACTGCAAATTCACGGCATGTGTTGTATCCACAACCTCCGCAATTGAGCTCGTCTTCCAATCTTTTTTTACTGATCTTAAGTAGAGCAGCACTGATCTCCGCATTGGTGTGAGCAGTTTGCTTGATCTCTCTGTTTTTGAATTCATTCAAAACATCATCAAGTTTAAAGCTGACTCGTGATTCATCAATAGCGTCGGTATCGTAAATTGTGTGACGCTTCCTTGCCGTAGATCCTTTTGTGCTGACTACAGGACCGTTTACACATCCACCACTGCAAGCTAGTAATTCCAGAAAGACAGTTTTCTTAAAATCATACTTCACTATATCTTCCAAAGCAGCCATTATATCCAACACACCGCTAAAACACATAAATTGAATATCTTTAGATTTGCTGTAATGTTTGATCCCATCTATCATACCTCCATCAACTGGATACAATGATCCCGCTCCAGAACTGGTTGGGACGAATGTTTTTGTGTTATCCAGTTTTGTCCAATCCAGTTCAGATTGTGTAAACCATCTTCGGAGGTCTGCAAATGTTAGTGCAAGATCAAAATGATCGCCACTTTCGTTTTTCTTTGCTACACAAGGCCCGATAAATACTACTTTGATGTCCTCTCCATAAGTCTTCTTCAGAAACAATGCATGCGCTTGAAGAGGAGAGATTAGTGGAGTGATATTGTTAATCAGATGTGGGTAATACTGCTCTATCAAATGAATCACTGATGGACAGCACGATGAGATGTGCAGTTTTTTGTCTGTATTCATAAGTATGGAAGCACAAGCATGAGATATTTCCTGTGCACCCAATGCCGTTTCAGACACACCTTCGAAACCAAGATGAAGTATTGCAGAAATAAGCTTTCCGGATGATAAGCCAGCAAACTCAGTTTTGTAGGAGGGAGCCAAAGATACAAATACCTTGGCTCCGCTTACTACCAATTCTTTTGCAAGGGACATGTCATCCCTGATCTTTTTTGCTCCCACGGGGCATACTTCGGTACAGGTTCCACACAGTATACAAGCTTCAGGAATAACTGCTGCACTGCCATCAACGACTCGAATAGCTTTTACTGGGCATGCTCGAACGCACTTATAACAGTCCTGACATTCCGTCTTAGCAGTAAATATTGGTTTTGTATCATTCATAAGATATTAGCTCTTTTTCTAGGATTGGCATCAGGCTATCTTGTGTAACACCATGATACATGGTGCCATTGATCTTGACATTTGGTCCCCTGCTACAGTCTCCAATGCAAAGAGACCCCTCTACTCTGACACTATCCGTCAGAGAATGGGTTTTGAGAAACTCCTGAATCAAATGTAGGTTATGCCGATTTTCACGAGCAAAACACGAGCTTCCCATACAGATCAGGATTTGTTTCATTTCAAGCTCCTCGTCTTTTTGCTTGTGATTCTATAACTTGTCTGATATCCTCTACTTTTGCATGATGATATACTTCACCATCGACTACAATGCTGGGACCCCTATCACACTTCTCCGTACAGAACGTTGCTGCAATATCAAACAAACGCTGCCAACCGTTTTCTTCTACTTGCATCAATGTCTTACTCAACAAGTCCTGTGCTCCCCTGAGGTAACAGCTCGTGCCAATACATACTCTGACCTTGCATCGCTCTTCTTTTGAAGGTGCAGAAAAACTAATCTCTTCATCGTCAATTCTTTTACGGCTATGATAGTTCGTATGGAGCAGTTCATGAGCCTTATGACTGTTAGGTTCGTCGAGAGTTGTTTTGTATAGGTCTTTTACAAATGGATTGTCTTGCGATCTATGTAGCGGCATTGTTTTGTCCAAATGGTACAAATTCTTAGTACGCTCGTTTTTGGTCGTTGGCTTGGTTATAATCGGTTGTCCAGCTCCACCTGTACACCCCCCAGGACATGCCATGACTTCAATAATGTCATAATCCACTTCTTTGTTGATAACTCTTTTTGCCAGATCACTCGCATTCTTAAGCCCATGTACCACAGCCATTTTAATAGTTCCATTTCCAGTATTGATTTCTGTTTCTCTGATACCCTGGATTCCTCGTACCTCCTGCAAAACTATCTGCTCTGGAAAATCTATTCCCAATGTGTCGGAGGCATAGCGGATTACAGCTTCGCTGACACCACCGCTATTACCAAATATGATTCCTGCTCCTGTTGCAAAGCCCATTGGCAAATCCATGGATTCAGGTTCCAACGCTGCAAAATCAATACCAGCTTCCATTATCATCTTACCGAGTTCCTGAGTAGTAAGAACATAATCCACATCAGTGATTCCGTTCCTTTGAAACTCATCCCTTTTCGCTTCGTATTTTTTGGCAGTACAAGGCATTATTGATACTACAATTAGATTTTCTTGATCGATATACATGATTTCTGGTAATCTGGATTTTGCAATAGACCCAAACATCTGTTGGGGAGAGCGGCAGGACGACAAGTGTGGTATCAATTCAGGAAAGGATTGCTCTGCAAATTTTACCCAAGCCGGACAGCAGGAAGTGAAGATAGGCAGGTTCTCTCCTGCATTCTTTCTTTTCAAATACTCATTAGCTTCTTCTATTACAGTCAGATCAGCTGCAAATGATGTATCAAACACACGATCAAAGCCTAACATTTTGAGGGCTGTAATCATTTTTCCTGTTGTTATTTCGGTGGCAGGGATGTCAAACATCTCGCCCAATGCAACACGTACTGCTGGAGCTATCTGGGCTACTACGACTTTATCCTTGTTATAAATGTCCTGCCATACTTCTTTGATCTGTTGTTTTACAGTTATCGCTCCCGTAGGACAAACTGCCGCACACTGACCGCAGTTTACGCAATCTACCTGAGCCAGGCTTTTCCCATAAGCTGGAGTCACAATCACAGATTCTCCACGATGGGCAAAATCAATAGCTCCTATACCTTGTACTTCAGTACAAAACCGGACACAATCACCACATAAAACGCACTTATTGGGATCCCGGACAAGACAATCAGACATCAAATCCATAGGCTTTGGATTGCGAGTCTTACGAAACCGAACTTTATCTATACCCAGCTTGTTGGATAGTTCTCTTAATTTGCAATCGCTCGCCCTTGAACATGTGGGACAAGCCTGATCATGATTCGCCAGCAGCATCTCGACAATTGTTTTTCTCAATTTAAGGATTTGGGCTGTATTGGTACGAACTCTCATTCCTTCAAATGGCACTGTCGAACAGGATGTTTGCAGTCCTCTTCCTTCTATTTCGACCAAACAGAGACGACAAGCGCCATATACACTCAGTTCTGAATGATAACAAAAGGTAGGGATCTCAATGTGGGCTTTTCGTGCCAAAGATAGGATGTTTGTTTCACCCTCCCATACTATAGGGCGATCATTTATGTATACAATCTTTTCGTTTTTCATCTTGTTCTCCTTGTTTAGGATATTGCCTTGAACTTACATACTGCAACGCAAGCACCACATTTGATGCAAAGCATTGGATCTATTACATGTGTATTTTTAACATCTCCAGATATAGCTCCGACCGGGCAGGTTCGCTTGCATAGTGTGCAACCTTTACAAAGATCGGGATCTATTGATATCGGCGTAAGAGCCTTGCAGCTTTTTGTCGGGCAGTACTTTGCCTTTACATGAGCCAAATACTCATCTTTGAAATAGCGTAACGTGGAAAGTACTGGGCTTGGGGCTGATTTTCCCAATCCGCATAGAGAAGTGATTTTTACTGCGTGTCCTACTTCCTCGAGTAACTCCAGTGTTTCTTCGTCTGCCTTACCTTCGCATACATCGTCCAGCAATTCAAGCATCTGCCGCGTTCCTTCGCGACATGGCACACATTTTCCACAAGATTCGTGTTGTGTAAAGGACATGAAGTACTTTGCAATTTTTACCATACAGGAGCTATCATTCATGACGACCAACCCTCCTGAACCGACCATAGCTCCTATTGCATTCAAAGAGTCGAAGTCCAAAGGTATATCCAAATGTTCCTTTGTGAGACATCCACCAGATGGACCTCCAATCTGAACTGCTTTGAATGAATCATTATCGATGTTACCATCTTTATCGAGGACCCCGCCTCCTATATCAAAAACGATCTTGCGAATAGTGGTCCCAAAGGGTACTTCGATCAATCCCGTATTTACCACATGCCCTGTAAGCGCAAAAGTCTTTGTACCTGGTGATTTCTCTGTTCCCACGGCTCGAAAGGACTCCACTCCGTCTCTGAGAATTATCGGTACCATTGCCAGTGTCTCGACGTTGTTGATTACAGTCGGTTTCCCATACAAACCGGATTCAGCTGGAAACGGAGGTTTGGGATTTGGCATTCCCCTCTTGCCCTCAATCGATGCCAGGAGTGCCGTCTCTTCCCCGCAAACAAATGCTCCGGCACCTTCCATTACGTTTATATTGAAAGATTTACCACTACTAAAGATATCATTACCCAGGATTCCATACTCTGTAGCTGTATTGATCGCAGCTTTTATTCTGGAACAGGCGAGTGGGTATTCCATCCGGACATATACATAGCCCTCATCCGCTCCGATGGCTAATGCTGCTATAATCATCCCTTCAATAACAGCATGAGGATTTCCTTCGAGGATGCTTCTATCCATAAAAGCTCCTGGATCTCCTTCGTCTCCATTGCATACGACATACTTCTTTTCACTCACATTTTTTCGTGTAAGCTCCCATTTGAGGCCTGTAGAAAAACCTCCTCCACCTCTGCCCCTCAAACCGGAGTCCTGATAAATCTTGCAAAGTTCTATAGAGCTATATTTGTTACAAGCATCACGAGCAGCAAAGTACCCTCCATGAGCAATGTATTCTTCGATATTGGAAGGATCGATCATTCCGCATTCTTTGAGGGCTGTCCGCTTCTGTTGGGCATAAAACGGTATGTCATGTGTCCCTTGATATACAGAATCTGTACCAGGTTGACGATATAACAAACGCTCGATAATCTCTCCTTGAATTATGGTTTTTGAGATTATCTGTTCTGCATCTTCTGGCTTTACATGTGTATACATGATGCCGGCAGGTTCTATAGTTACAAGCGGACCTACCTGACAAAATCCCTGACAACCGCTTCCAGAAAGATATAGATCATGATGATGGTGCTCCTCACTTTTCAACTCAATGCATATATCCAGTCCTTTCATTACAGCAGTGTTCTTGAGCATTTCGTAGAGTTTCATCGAACCATTGGCAATACATCCCGTTCCAGCACAAACGATAATCCTGTGATCACAAAGTGCTCGGGAATCATTGTATTTCGTGCGTATTTGTTCCAGACTATACATCTTCTCTCTCCTTCTTCACAATAGCTTCGATCAGTTCCAATGCCTGCTCTGGATTTACCATTCCATGCACTTCTTCATCGACAACCAACACTGGAGCCAAGCCACATGCACCCAGGCACGATACTGTTTCAAAAGTGAACAGCATATCATCCGTAGTTATTTTTTTCTCTGACAAATCCAGCCTTTGTCTCACAGCATCAATAATTGGCATGGATTTTCGAACGTGACATGCAGTGCCATCACACATCTTTAATATGTGCTTACCTTTGGGTTCCAATGAAAAGTGGCTATAAAAGGTTGCCACTCCATACAAACGAGCAGGCGATACATCCAAAGCAGTAGCAATGAAAGTAAGAACTTCCTGTGGTAAATACCTGTATTCTTCTTGAACTGCTTGCAGGATCGGAATAATCTTCGTCTCGTTACGATCATAACGATCCAAGATTTCCAATACCTTACCAAAGCTTCTGACGGCTGAACTCGTGTTTTCCATCATGTCTCCTATATCTTTTGTTTTTTATAAACGTACTTATCCTTACCATGGATAAACATGAAAATATATTGGTAGTTAAATTGTATTGCTATATGTGCTCTTCGCTCAATTCCCGTTATGATTATGCAGCTTTTCTGCCAGTCGTCTCGATAGCACGGCCAAAGATGCCGACATATCGACATTCTCTACTATTATCTCTTCTGTCGTATGGAGCTTGACTGCGGAGAAGTTCCAAATTGCAACAATACCATTGGCAATCATCAGGTCTGCTATTTCCTGGGCTGATTCGTTTGGAACAGTGATTATACCAATATGGATATGAAGCCTTTTGGCAAGATTGTGAAACTTATCCATATTGTAGATTGGAATATTATTGATCGTTGTATTTACTATCTCTGGATTAGTGTCAAATGCCGCTACAATCTTGAGCCCCTTGCCCTGAAGAGCCTTGTAACCCAGTAAAGCCGTTCCGAGATGACCTACTCCTACCAGAAAACACGAACTCGTATCATTCCAGTTCAAACATAGCTCGATCGCATTGATCAATTCCTCGATATTGTGCCCAATCTTGGGAACTCCAGTAACACCCGTATAAGCAAGGTCTTTGCGTACCTGAGTCATATGTACATCTGTAAATATTGCAATCTTTGTGGCAGAGACCATTTTTAATCCTGCTTTCTTGAATTGATACAAGACCTCAAGATACTGTGGCAATCTCTTTAGAGTCAATATCGGGATAGCTTCCATAATTTCTCCTTATCGATACTCGCATATCGATTCATATATATCGATATAAATTGAGCGATAGCATTTCTGTCAAGTCAAATCTTCGATTTTTATTTATTTATCACATTTCTTATATCTGGTGATACCGAAATCTACAAGCAGTGATAACTCTAAACAAAACAGATAAGTCAATGAGAGAAAAGAATATCTGAAATGCTTTTGCATAACACTGTGGCTCTTTTAAGTTGACAAGTTTGAGACGTCAGCTTTGTATAGCGTGAGGGGAAGAGATATGATAGAAACACGTTTGATCATTGTAAGTGGTATTAGTGGTACAGGATAATCCACTGTGGCAAAAAGACTCTCTCGCATGCTAAAGATGAATGACATCCAGCACGTCTATCTACATGAGGAGTGCGAAAAGCATCCCATCCGCAACGGTGAGTTCTCGTTTGGATCGCTTAAATCTGAGACTGATATGGATATTAACGTTGAACTAATGCTGGATAAGTGGCATGACTTTTCGCAAGTAATTTTGAAGTCTGGCAGCATATATCTGCTGGAGGCATGTCTGTATGAAAACATCGTTCGCTACTTTTTTGAATGCAATTATCCTCAGCATAAGATACTGGATTTTTACCAGCGTCTGATGCATATAATGTCAGATCTGAATCCTGCAATCCTCCATCTACGCTCTTCAAACGTTCGCATAACCTTCGAAAGAGTCTTCCCTATTCGTGGCGAATGGTGGCGCAAGTTGATCCTGAAAGATAGATGTAGATATTTTGTCGAGCATGGCTTTCAGACAGATGAGGACAATTATCGCCTGGCGGAGGATTATCAAGAACTCGCCATTCAAGCATTTGAAACATTCCAAGGACACAAACATTATATCGACACTTACCCCCAAAAATGGGATCTATACTATCCGCAAATCTGCTCGTTTTTGGAAATCAATTACTATTGCGCTCCAGAAGTTGCCACACCAACACTAGAGGACTATACAGGAACGTATGGCATCCTGAAGAATACACAATGGCATGGATTCACCATATTCATTTCGGACAACAGACTGTATTGTAGATCATTCTGGCCTTATATTCTGCTTGAATATGAAAGTGAAGACCGATTCGGCTTTCAGTCTTTTCCTATCAGCCTCAATTTTGTGCGACAAGATGGACATATACATTCTGTCTTAGTAGAAGGTAACTATGATTGGGGGCTTTGTGGACAGGTATTGAGCAAGCAATACGACACATAATGAGTTGGTATTATATAGAATAATTCGCGATATGATATAATCCGTACCAGGAATAACTGAGGAATGAAAAACGGCTTTTCTGCTTGACACAATATTTTAATCGCGAGCTTGGATTCCGGTATTGATTTATACGATAACCAGATGGTTGAAAGATACTATGCTCGGGATGCTTCTTAATGACGAAACGATAAACTCATCGTAGAAGTAACTAATAGCTCATAAAAGCCTTAATATTTTGGTCTGGCTTATTACTGTAAATGGAGAAGATCATGAAAACACTGCTAATAATGTTTATATTATGTCATTGCACTATTCTAATCTGTCAAACTGCTTCGGCTCCGGAGATTGGTGATGGCACTCCAGCAAATCCTTATCAGATCAGCTCACTTGAAAACCTATATTGGATAGCTGCCGAGAATGACGTGGTTCCTGATCCGGATAACTCTACTAGATGGTCTGCGAGCTATTTACAAACTGTTGATATAGATGCAACTGCTACATCTGATTGGTTCAATGGAGAAGGTTGGATTCCAATTGGTAAGTTTTATGGCTTCTCAAACACGGATAATGAAAGTTTCGGCGGCTATTACAATGGCCAAGGTCATGAAATTCAAAATCTCTTTATAAATCGCAATATTAATACTGGGTGTGCACTATTTGGATATGCAGATTCGGCTACCATTGTCAATCTGAAAGTTACTCAAGCAAATATCCTGGGAGGAGAAAACACGGGAGTGCTACTTGGGATCGTTGTTGGTGGCACAATTACAGATTGCTTCGCAACAGGAGATGTGACCGGGACCAACATGGTAGGAAGCATCGTCGGTTGTGCTTATTTTGCCCAAGCGTCGCTGGAACGATGTAGTTTTAGCGGCACAATTGAGTCTAGTGGACCTTCAACGGGTGGCATTGTTGGAGGAATGGAATCTGGAGCAATCAGAAACAGCTTCTACAATATCGCTGAAGTTACAATTAATGGTCAATCCCAAATCACTCTCGGAGCGCTTAATCCAGAAGATTTTGCAGCCTGGCAGAATTCCGGAATGAATTTGGATATCAACGCTTATCTGGAGCTCGAGAATGGGGATTATCTGATAAATTCAACCTCGGATTTCTTGTCACTGATGATTTGGGGACAGTTTTCTGAGTTTGTATTCAAGTTAAATGCTGATATAGATTTAGCAGAATACCCCCAGCACTATATTCCCTTGTTTACAGGGTTCATAAAAGGTAATGGCAAAAAAGTGAGCAACTTTCATTTGGAAAGTGATCTGTCTAATCTGGGGTTGTTTGGCTTGGTCATCAACGCTAGAATTGAGTATATGTCTGTTTCTGGTTACATTATATCTTCTGGATTAAGAATAGGGCTTTTTATCGGAAGAGGTGTCAATGTAGATGTTTATGGCTGTTATGGTATAGGCAACATTAGCGGAGATGGAATCAATGTAGGTGGTTTCATTGGATATGCATTACCATGCAGTATTTCGAATTGTTTCAGCCGAGTGAATGTGGCTGGGGCAAACTTTGTAGGGGGGTTCACAAGCTTTGCAGGTGTGTCGGTGTTTCTAAGCAATTGTTATAGCACTGGAATTGTGTATTGCAACGCTTCAAGCGGTGGATTTGCAGGAAACGCTATCGGACAAACTGCTGTACAAAACTGTTATTGGGATGTTGAGAGCAGCGGACATCAAAACTCACCTGTCGCTGATGGTAGAACAACCGCTGAAATGACCTATCCCTATGATGCAAACACGTATATAGGCTGGAACTTTACAACCTTGTGGGCAGAGGATGTTAGCAATGTCCAAAACGATGGCTACCCTTTTTTCAGATGGATGAATCATGATTTTATAACTCCCCAAGCAATAGCGCCAATGTTTGGAACAGGGACTGAAACAAATCCATTTCAAATCATGACATTGGAGAATCTGCTCTGGATTTCTCTGGATCAAAACCGATTTGGTCATCACTATCAGCAAACAGATAACATTGACGCGTCATCCACATCTCGATGGTATGATGGCAAAGGTTTTATTCCAATAGGCAACCCTGATTCGCCTTTTACAGGGACTTACAACGGATCTGGCTTCGAGATATCCAACCTCGCCATCAATCGTCCCGACTCTATTCATGTTGGATTGTTTGGAGCTTCACTTTCGGCCAGTTTTGTGGGTATTAAGTTATCAAATCTACATGTTTCGGGAAGAACTACAACCGGTGGTCTGGTGGGGAATATGATTCAAGGAAGTGTTGATCATTGTTCGACTTCTGGTTTTGTCACGGCACGAAGCGTAGTCGGCGGCTTGATTGGTTTCGTTTCTGGCAGCTCTATTTCAAATTCCTACAACGTCGCTTCAATACAAGGAATCTGCGTTTTTGGAATGCCTGAAACGGCAACGATGATCGGTGGATTGGTTGGCTTGGTAGATACTGGAGCTATCACAAAGTGTTTTAACCTTGGCACTGTATCCGGTTTAATTGAAGTTGGTGGAATGATCGGTAAGCTGTATCCAGGATCTGTCAGCGATAGCTATAGCATAGCGGATTTGTATGCTCTGTCAGGCACTGCCAGTTCATTTGGGGGATTCATAGGCATGCAGGCCAATTCCACAATAGAGAATTGTTACAGTGTTGGACACCTTCATGGCACCAGTCCAGTGGGCTTCATAGGCACATTCGTTGGGGGCAACAATAGCTTTATAAACTGCTATGTGGATGTAGATGTTAGTGGCGGGAACAGCCATCCATCCTTCATCTATTCCCGAAGCACGAGCGATATGACCAGTCCTTATTCTCCAGACACATATGAGAACTGGGATTTTAGCAGCATATGGGCAGATGATTTTGATCATTCTGTGAATTCTGGCTATCCCTATCTGCAAGAAAACAGTACTGAGACTATCGAAGAAACGATTGTTCCAGTGTTAAAATCAGGAATTTATAGCTACCCAAATCCGTTTAGATACTCTACGAAAATAGACTATTTTATCCCAAAACACTCATCATTAACTGAGATTACGATTTATAACCTACGGGGGCAGCAGATACGACGATTTGATGTGATGCCAGAGCAACGGATAGGAAACCATTATATTCATTGGGATGGTAAAGATCAGTCAGGAAGGCAATTGGCTTCCGGAATTTATCTCGTTCGACTAAAAACTGATAAAAGTATTGTAAGCAGCAAAATAATCTTAATGAAGTAGATTGGATTTTCCCAGTTATTGTTCTTGATTGTTGCTTCTATCGAGTTTGGTGCTGGAGAATCTACTCAAGATAATTCTTTAAGTGTATCCAGAATCTCAACACATTATCAGATTGCATGAAATTGTTAGCTGAATAGATTGTTGGCAGGTTATTAGTGTAAAGCCAACCTAGGCTTTGATGTTTGACAAAACTTATCTCTGGCTGGCACAGCGTGTTTTCAGCCTAATAGAGAGAACAAAACAGTGATCTATACACACCCACTCCACTTTTTGTATTGAGTGCTGCCACGTGTTCTGATTTTAAAATGGTCGTGTTTCATTTGTAAAGAGTCAACGAAATCTACAAAATTAATGAACAAGACAATGTAATCAACTTAATCAATATCCAAGAGGTTTCTGTAAATGATTTTTACGATATGTATTCTCAATGGCATATACCTCATTCAATAGGATGGAAAATAAGTAGAGACTCTTAGTTAATTAACGAACTATACGGTTATTCAGGTTATCAATGCTATCATCTTTCAATCATCGGATTCCATTGTAGCACTTCTGAAATTGAGTATACTACAACATTATGTCAAGCCATATCCAACATTTACATAGATAGCGATTTGTGAATAATATATCTCTGAAACTGTTTTTCGAAGCTCACTATCAATTGGAATTTCTTACGCAACGGAAACCAACATGCAAACTTCGGCGCGTAGCATAGTCTGAGGAACGTCTGAAAACTTGGCAGCTTGTATTTGGGCTTGATACCCCGATACTGCCTCCGCGCATTACACGAAAAGATCCATCTATAGGACCAGTTGGATTTGATTGATTACCACTTGGGTATGCCCCGTATATATCCCAACACCATTCATAAACATTTCCACTCATATCGTGAATTCCTAACTGGTTAGCCTGTTTTAGACCCACATTGTGAGTACGTCTTCCCTGCCCATCACCAATGTCAGAATTATCCCAATGCCAGGCAACGTCATCAATATTGTTGCTACCGCTGTACGTGTAATCGTAGATGCTGATACCTCCTTTTGCAGCATACATCCATTCCATCTCAGTGGGTAAACGGTATCCATCGGCATCCCAGTTGCAACTTACATTATGATGGTTGGATGAAGTCGAATCCCATCCTGATGGCCAATTATCCGGATTAGTTCCATATGTGCTATAGGTATAGCATGGCGTTAGTTTTTCCCTCTTGCTCCGGCGATTGCAGTATTCGATTGAATCAAACCATGATACCCTCTCCACTGGGCGCTTGGGGTTATCCTTGTACCAAGAGGGATTTGTCCCCATAATCGCCTCATAATCAGCCTGTGAAACCTCGTATTTACCAATGAAGTACGAGGAAAGGTTTACCATTACTTGGGTACTTGGATAACTTCCAGAGTCGTTCTGCCTACTGAAAGATCCACCCCGAACAAAACAAAGCAGCATATCTGGTATGGTTGGCTGTGTTATACAACTAGTAAAAATGGTTGATATTAGTAAAAAGAGAAGGAGGATTATGAATATTTTTCCTATCAAGCGTGACCAAGTTCTAAACCTACCAAAGGATACTAGGTGTAGTAAACGAATCTTTGAACATGCTATCATATATACTCCTTGCGACACTATACTGTTTACATATTTAGCTGAGGAACTATTATATATTCACCGTCTCTAAGAATAAGCCGAAAGCTGGTTTCCTTCAACTAAGCGAACTCAAGGATTATCAGTTATTATTCTTCTGTACATATATATCAAAACTAGAATAATGTCAAGAGGATTAGTTCGAAATCTGTAGTTTCAAATATGCTAAAGCATTTGTTGTATTAGATTTCTTTGTATAAGATACCCATACTGGAAACCGAATACTCAAGTGTAGACACATCTCTATTCTTTACATTATCAAATCTGCAAATGGTGATCATTCATTTGCCGGATCAAGACCAGTGTCTCGAATGATTCGAGTATATTATCTCCTTCGCAAATAGCCAATACCGGACTGTGCACCGTCCGATATGGCATGGTATGATTATGATCTTACTACAGGTATCCAGATTTCAAACACTGAATCCTGTTGCCCAACTTTGAACCTTTCATCATATACTTCCAAAGAGTCTGCTTCAGCTACTATCAGGGAGTTTTCACTAAGCCAGACTCCGAATATATACTGATAGCTTTGGTGAAGTGTTTCCAGGGTTCCGTGATGCTCAAAGACTGCATACTCACCGCCTTTCAAGTGATGTGCCATCATCCCTTCAGGTACGCGATCAGCTTCTTTGACGCTCATACCAGCGATGAATGTGTAGCTTTCACTGCTGGGATCCTTTGGATTGTACACGCAAACCTGGTATGCCTTGGTTGGTTCACAGATGTCTTCGATCTCTGATACACGTTTGCCAAACTCTTCCCAAAGTTTGTGCAAGGTGTCGCTGGGACTTGCCGTGCAGTACACCCCCACAACTGTGAAGGCTTCTTTTGTTACGAATCTTGGTTTCATCGTTTCTGCTCCTTTTTTTAGATGTCTGAACGAATTGTCCAAACTGATTGCTGGAAACCGAATAAGAGGAGCAATTTGCTTGCGATATCTTCCCGGGCTGATGCCGCAAATGCTGCTAAATGAACGTGTGAAAGCTTCTTGTGAATCAAACTGATACTCCTTGGCAATCACTCGGATAGCTTTGCGGGTATAGAGTAGCTCGTGTGACGCCTCGCAGAGCCTGCGCCTGCGCAAATAGTCATTTACGCAATGCCCTGTAAGAACCTTGAACACCCTATGAAAGTACCATTGTGAGTAGTTCGCCGCATCGGCAATATCCTCCAGCGAAACTTCACGCTTCAGGTTTTCCTCGATATAGAGTAGTGCTTTTTCCACGCATGAGCTTTTCGTCATTTGTCTCTCCTGATTCGGTTTTGATGCATCTTGCTCTAGCACCAAAGCAAATTTGTGTCAAGAAGCAATCGCGTTTTTTCAAAGTACATCAATTACATTAGTTCTACCCTCGCTGTCAATCACAGTCACCGAGTCAATTCGCAATACTTGTTGTCGCTTTGGGCTACAGTCATTGTTCAAGTGCAAAACAAGTGATGAACAGAACTCCTGAGCATGAACTGGATGGATAGTAGAATAGTCGGATAATGGGGTATCGACCCATATAACAAGGGTGGCGAGTGGGTGTAGATAAGTATTTTTGTTCGCTCAGATCAGTTTATACATGCCTATATGTTTCACAGGAAGACGCGTTCAAAGTTCTTTGATAATGAATTAGCCTTTTTTTCTGGGGTTGGTGCTGGATATTTCAATACTCCGATCGTCCAATCCACGCTCATCTGTATTTCTCCTATATTTAGCCTATATCAAGCGTATTCATGAATACACATGATATAGGCTTGATATAGGCTTGATATAGGCTTGATATACGCTTGACTACTAAGTTGACACCTAAAAAAGATAGCTTCGGATTGCTTAAACTCAGGTGATTTAGTTTGCCTTACGTACACAACGGAAACCGAAGCTTGCTGCCAGATAATATGCGGGATCATAGGAATAACGGTTTGTAGGACGACAGGAATCTGCATCGGTATAGTAGCTTCCACCGCGAAGGACGCGTGAAGCTCCGCTTGCTGGACCTCGTGGATTCGTCTGGTCTTCCAAAGGATATGTTCCATAGATATCCCAGCACCATTCCCAAAGGTTCCCGCTCATGTCATGGATGCCCAATTCATTGGGATATTTGGTACCTACTCGTTGGACAGAGTGTCCAGAATTACCATTATACCATGCTACAATAGAAATGCTGTCGTTCCCGCAGTATTGATATCCTTTGCTGAGGAGTCCTCCCCTTGCAGCATACATCCATTCCATTTCTGTCGGTAATCGATAGCCTGCATTATCCCAATTGCAGGAAATCTGGTTGTGGATGTTTGGGTTAGTTTTCCAGCCCGGAGGCCAGGTGTTTGGGTGGTTACCATATGGAGGGAGGGTATAACATGGTTGTAGCTCTTCCAGGATGCTACGCCGGTTACAATACTCGATAGCATCGAGCCAGGAGACGTAGTAAACCGGATAGTTCATTTTAGCATCCTCATGGAAATTCAGGACTGCCGACATGACGTCGTTGTACTCACGCTGTGTGACCTCGTATTTGTCTATATAATAGCTATTAAGTGTAATATTTGAAGTTCCATTTGAAAACACTCCACCCTGAACAAAAACCTCTGGCTGGACTGGATGTTGGATAAAGTGATATTGCATTGCTACAGAACTGGGATTGAACTCGTCCTTAAATGCCCTGGCCTGAATATAATGCGGACCGCTATAATTCAATGTGATGGGACGAGTATACAAAGCAGAGAACTGGTTTGGGATGCTGCCATTGATCGTATAATGAATTCGTGCTTCAGGACTATCACAAGAAATTATTACCTGAGTTCCGTGCTGAGGATAGTTTCCCCCAATGCTGATCTCCGGCTCAAGCACGGATTGTTCGTAGAGATAAGAGAAACTACGGCTAATGGTTTGGCTGGGTGAAAAGCCTTCTTTGAATGCCTTAATTTTGAAGTTTAGCTCTGAATCGGGCTGGATAATGACATCCTGTATTTTCAAAGTGCCGGTGTATGGAATCGAGTTCTCATCTGGTTCGGAACCATTCAAGTATAATAGATGCGGGCATCGGGCTGGCTACATACAACTACGATCTCCTGCTCTGGCAACCAGTTCCCGCTTTCGGGACTAACATTCAAAACAAGCTGTTCTGCCTTGGTGCTCCGGGAGCATGAGATAATCTGCATTAACATAAACAAGATAAGGCAGCATGCTGCGACATTCCATGATCTATTCATTTTCCACCTCGCATGAATTGATCAATGATTTTTGGGCAACAATTTAACGTCAAGAATTTATTCTATCAGTCACATAGTAGTAAAGATATATTGCGTATTCTACAAATTGTACATGATATCCTGATAGGTAAATCCTGGAGCTTGAAAGACTCATTGCTTTGGCTTATTCTCAATGATCGCTGAGCCTATATTCCCGCTAAGCAATTAGATGGGTTTTCAGCCTATCTTTGCATACAGAAAAGACGTCTACATCCCCCCTCCACCATTATTGTATGGTGTGCATCCCCATTCCCCGATTGTTCAACAGCATCTATTTGCTAAATATTCTTTGTCGCATATATTTTTCTTGTACGCGTCCCTTTGACAATCAGTATCTGTTCAAGGCGGTTAACCGCAAAGGAGGAATTGTGACAGAAAGCTTCAATATTATCATCGAAAAGGCTCCAGTTATTGTTCTGGGTTTCGGGGGTAAGCTATTAGTTGCATTAATTATCTATATGGCTGGTCAATTCATAGCCAAGAAACTCGTGGGAGTTTTGAAAAAGGTGCTTGATAGAAGCAAAATGGATCCTACCATAGTGCAGTTTCTGGGCAATATTACTTATGGCATCCTATTGATTTTTATAATACTTGCGGCTATTGCACGGCTTGGCGTTCAAACAACATCATTCATCGCCATCATAGGTGCAGCTACCCTTGCTGTTGGTATGGCCTTGCAAGGTACTTTGGGTAATTTTTCTTCTGGGGTGATGCTAATGATCTTCAAACCGTTCAAAATCGGGGATAGTGTCATTGCTGGCGGCGTAACTGGTATAGTACATGACATTGGAATCTTTCAGACGACATTAGTTCCCAGTGATGGGAGGAAGGTTGTCATTCCCAATGGAAAGCTTTCCAATGATACCATTACGAATTTCAGTTCTATGCCTACTCGGAGAGTGGAAATCAGCATCAGCGTACCCGGCACCAATGATATTGATGCGATAAGAGGGCTGTTGAAAGAGATCGTTGAAAGTGAACCGGATACACTGAATGACCCTCCACCCTCTATTACTCTCACTGATGCAAATGCCGGATCCATAGTTTTTGCAGTTAATGTACATGTAAAAAACACCGAATATGCCAAAACCTATGCAAGTTTATTGGAGAGGATTAAACTCGCACTAAACGCCAAAGGTATTTGGGCTTGATTAATTGAAGGAGATATCATGAAACGCACAATCTTTGTTATTAGTGCTTTGGTAGCTGTTGTTTGTTTGAATGCTGAACAATGGAAAATTGATTCAAATCTGTCTGTCACTATCTCACAAAGTGCTTTTAGTGATTCCTGGGTAGGACCCGAACTCAGCAATATTACCTGGGTAGCGAGTTCCACGACTACTGCAGAGAAACAGTTAAAAAGCTGGCTGCAAAACAAGAACACCCTCAAGCTTGCCTTTGGCCAGACTCACTTTCAGAAATCCGGTTTGGATGCAAACCTCAATCAAAAGAAATACTGGGAGCGTCCGGAAAAAACTACTGACAAAATTGACCTTGAGTCAATGCTCAGATTCACCACTCAAGCTTGGGTAGATCCATTCTTTGCCGCGCGCTTCGAATCCCAGTTTCTGGACATTAGCCAGGAAGAAATCCGAATCATAAACCCCATGCTCTTTACAGAGACTGCAGGTATTATCCGCAGTTTCATCGATGAAGAAAACCGTCTGTTTACCACTCGTTTGGGTGCATCTTTTAGAGAAAAGATTGACCGGGATGTTATCACCGAATCCAACAAAGAAACTGTTACAACGGTTGATGGCGGTTTAGAATTGGTCTCCGAGTATACACAGAAGCTCAGAATGCCTTTACAAATGGACCTGCGAAGCCGCTTTCAGCTCTATCAAGCTTTGTTCAATTCCAAATCCGACGACCTTAACGACGATTGGAAAGCTCTCGATATGGTATGGGAAAATACTATCAGCACGAAGCTTTTTGGAGCAATAAGTGCAAATCTTATTTTTGATTTGCGCTATGACAAAGAGCAGGTTGATAAAATGCAGTGGAAACAGATGCTTGGACTGGGCATCAGCTATACATTGTTTTAATCTACTACATTAATTTCTATAATCGTTAAACGTGGCTGATCTGTGTGTTTTCAGTCTTTCTGAACACACAGAATCAGTCATCCATACCTAACCATTACCCTTTTTTGTATGGGCACTGCCTCATACCCACATTTTGCCATGGCCATATAAAGTACTTGACTATAATGAAGTACAGTATATCATAAAGCCTTTGAGTAATGTAAAAGAAATTATGGAGTGCAATAATGAACAAGGCAATACTAATCTTATGCGTGATAACATTGGCGCTTGCCATTTCCTGTCAAAAGGAACAGCCCAAAATGACTATTCTTACTGAAAACTACCCTCCCCTTACTTTTGCTGTCGCAGATTCCATATCCGGTTTTGCCACCGACGTCCTTAGAGCTATTCAGGATGATCTCGGTACAAATGATGAGATAGTGTTATTGGACTGGGCAGAAGCTTATCAGCGAGCACTTGATGAAAAAAATGTAGTTATCTATACAATGGAACAAACCCCTGAACGTAAAGATCTGTTCCATTGGATCGGGCCACTTGGAAACCATTCCTCCAGCCTCTATGTAAAAAAAGACTCGGGGCACACTTTACAGAACATCTATGATGCCAAAACCATAGGCAACATCGCTACCACCACTGCATGGTTCACCGAAAAACACCTGGAGAGCTTGGGATTTACCAATCTACTTAGCAGTCCACAGCCCGCTGATGGTGTAAAAGCCGTGATGGATGGCAAGGCTGAAGCGACAATTCTAAGCGATCTTGTAGCAGAGGAAATCATCTCTTTGGCTGGCTACGAACCCGGAGTCCTTGTCCCAATCCTGGAAGTAATCAAAACAGATTACTATATCGCAGTTTCCAAAAATACAGATGCAGCAATAGTCAATAAATGGGAAAAGGCTTTCCGGAATCTGAGTTCAAGCGGAGCAATTGATCAGCTCAGAAAAAAATGGTTTGAATAAGCCATAGTTTATAGTAAACAGCATCAATTAATCGAAAGTATATTAGGTCAACGGATGAATTGAGTTTATGACTTGATTCATCCGTTATTTATATCATTATCTGCTTAGTAACTCATAATATTCAAATCATGCTTACAAGAGTTAGTGCTTGGTGAAAGAAAATGGAAACGAAAAAGGCATCGAGATCGGTCAATTTGACATCTAACTACCCATATAAGCAGACGCCACCACATAGTACCCCCCCGCAGACTAACCTTTATGCTCTTCCCGTGTTACTGTTCATGTTGTAATATCGTACGTCATCCCAATTCGAAAGATGTAATCCCGTATATATTGTCCAAAGGGAGCTCTGGTGCTGTACCAAGGTACATCCTGGCAGTTTCGAACACTGCTTGCAGCTTGTATTTCTCCACCAGTTTTTGCGCATTTGGATTGGGAGAGGGTACATCCAGATAAAACACGTTGCCAATAGGGATACTGCTGAGCAAGCTCTGAAACAGTCTCTCAGCCAGATCAAAGGATTCTGCAAATAGAGGGCCAATTTTGTAGCCTTCGTGGCACTCTCGGATCAAACCCCATGCCTTGATTCCAGTATCTGTTTGGTAGATTTTGTTGATACTCCGGGATTGATTTAACCAGGCAGATAGAAACTCTTTGCGATAAAAGCCAAAATGACGTGCATCAAAATCCAGTAGATCCGGTGTTGGTTCCTTTGAGGAGATGAAAGACTCTATGATCGTATTATGAAAGGCTTTAGAAATGCCCTGATAGCGAATATTCCGATGAGCGAGGGTGAATCCTGAACGCTGGTAAAAACCCTGTTGATCGACTACTCCATCCAGACCCACCACTCTTCCATTCAATCTTGATAGAGCAGTATCCCATATCTGCCTGCCATATCCCATCCCACGATATTTGGGATCCACAATATAGAAACCAACAAACCCGTAACTCGGTTCGTATTTTACTGCAGAGATGGTTGCCACTATTTGGTCATCCAGATATCCAGCCAGAAAACCCTGGTCATCAGCAGCAAAAAAACATCCTGCATCTTCAAAACCTGGGTTCCAGCCTTCGGAGCGTGCCCAGGATATTGGAATGCGCATCATCTGCAAGGGTAAGCTGATAATATTCAGCGCTTGAGCCATATCAATCCATCTTCAGGCATCGTATGGTTTTGGTATGATTTCCGGCTTTGATCCTGAATAGATAAACTCCTGTCGAAAGTTTTGAGGGATCCACGTTGATACCTTGCCAGGTGATCAGATTTTCTCCCGCGGAGAGCTGAAGAGTTCTGGAGACAAGCTTTTGTCCCTTTATGTTGTAGATTTCAAGAACCCCGCTTTCGCTTTTTGTAGTGCTAATGGGAATGCTGAAGCCCCTATGGAAAGGATTGGGATAAATCCCTATGGATAGGGGTTCCTGGATATGTTCATTGATCGATGCAGGTTCGATTTCAAAGCTTACTATATTACTCATGGGGGTGCTGAAATAATACGCCTGTGCCTGATGAACACCCGGTTCAAAGGGAACAGTAGTATAATCCACAACGTTTGTAAATCCAACGCTTTGGCTTATCGATTCTCCGGGTTCCAATTGCAATGCAATCGGATCTGTAAAGTACATAAATTCCCCAGGACCATCTACATAAAGAATGGCTATGGGCTCGTAAACTTCTTCATTATACCACAAAAGATTCGTGTTATTGGTAATAGTAACGTAACCGGAGACTGAGCAAGAGTCTATTTCCGTCAGAACCAAATCCCAGGTAAGGTGCCTCAAATTGGATAGAGGAATGCCTGCAAAGAATGTAACAGGGTCTCCTGCCAGAAATGTGCTGTCCAAGAAATGAGCCTGAGCAGTATGATAGCCAGTGGAAAGCGGTACACTCCGGGAGTAGCCAACCGGCTCTTCGAGAGTCTGTCCCGGCTCCAAAGTCACATTGCGAGACCAGATCCCATACAATATATCAGGCCTGATACCATCGACCCAGATTTCAGCAATAACTTCAAAGCCATAGTTGCGTGACCAAGTCATACTGGTAGGATTATGTAGTGTCAGTATGCCAGATACACCATAGCTGCCCACCTGGGTGATTTCTAAACTGATGTCCAAATACTCATATGCCGATATTTGAGCAAACAGCCCCATTGATGTAATCAGCATCAAACAGATTATAAGGTGTTTCATTATAACTCCTTTGGTCT
Source organism: uncultured Candidatus Cloacimonadota bacterium (assembly GCA_964634275.1). Classification (GTDB taxonomy): domain Bacteria; phylum Cloacimonadota; class Cloacimonadia; order Cloacimonadales; family Cloacimonadaceae; genus CAZZCS01. Next base: position 122,856 of record CAZWIS010000002.1, read on the forward strand.
TGTTTCCGCTCTTGTAACAAGCAAAACTGTTATTATGGTAAGTATATAGCTGATCAGATTGTAAATAGCTGCTCCTTGATAAGCTGAACCAATCATTGCCATAATGAAAGAGGATGCACTAATGATCAGGAGACTATGGATAATTGTCTTCAGCCTTGCTGCTCTTTGGATAATGACCATTATCCAGAGCACAAAGGAAACAGCAATAGTCCGGAAAAGCAGGTTCCACACAAATTCACCTTCAGCAAAGGAGAATTCATGGATAACAGATATTACAAACCCTGCTACCAGACAAATTAGCGGCACCATGATCCTTCTACGAGTTCCATGACCTGTAATTTTATCGATCAGATACCATAAGAAAAAGAGCAGACCAGACTTTAGCAATAAATCTGACAGACCCTTTTCTAATACTGCCAATAATGGTATTGGGGTTAGGGCTGGACTCAAATCCGGAAGTATCAGCATCCCAGGAATGACTTTTGTGCTCATCAGGGTTGTAAAGCATGCCACAAAACCGAATAGAATGCCTATTTGCCCCGGGTTATCTCTTAATTCAATACAACTTTTGGATTTAATCCAATTCAAACCCCAGGAAAAGATTAGCGCAATGGCTCCATAGAGAAAGAGTAACTTCATGGTTAAGCCAATAACTATTACAACTAATTGGTTTGAATATGGCTCTACGGTGGAGAAATCAGATATGATCAGCTTCCAGTTATTGAGAATCTGTGCTATCCCGACAAGGATCATGACTATGAATACCTTGAAGAACAAGGCCAGAGATAGTTCCTTCCTGCTCCATTTGACGAAGCCAAAGATAACAGCACTCAAGATAAACAGGATATACATAACAGATGCGGAGGTTAACAATGTGCTTGCCTTTTGATACGAACTGGAAAGTATGCGAGATTGTTCTTCCGGGATGAAGATGTAATAATCAAACCCACTTACCTGCTTTCCGGTGATCCTAACATTGATCCTTGCTTGAGCATCGCTTAGTTTATTCTGGCTTTCGTCTTGCCAGGTAAAGAGCCAATCCGTTCGTTTCGTTAGCTTCGTTGGCTGTGCTAAAACTTCTTTGAGAGACGAGTACAAATCAGGGCTATTAAGCTTGATGTAATCCTGCGCCAGTTCGCGTGCACTTGCTTCGTCGAAGCTTTCGGTTTCGATCTCTTCTGAAATCTCCTTTTGAACCGAGACAAGGCTTCCATCCTTGCGAATCCGCACTCGATATATCTCCAGCCGTTCTTCCAGGCTTCCATCGAAACGCTTGTACATAAACTCCCACCCCGAATTGAAAATGTATTTATCGAGCAAATTGCAATAAACAGCCAATCCGCTGCGTCGCAATACATGATATCTTTCTCTCATAGAACTGTAGAAAACACTGGGAAAAGATTCATACTGGGGCGGTAGAGCTTCTCCACGCATATCGATTACTGCTTGATCGGCAATTTTTTGAGCTTCATCAAACCTTATCTGTAGGTGTGATCTATATCTGTATCTGGATATACTTTTCCCGTTTTCGGTTTCACTATCCCAGATTCTGAACATGCTACTTCCTATTAGCAGCATTAATATCATAAGTGTAAAGGCATACCAGATAATTCTGCTCTGTGATACTACTTTCTTTGATGATACTGGAGAAGTGGCACTTCCAGCTACATCCAGTATATCCTCCCCGGCTTCAATATCCGTCTCTGCATCAGCAACTATCATGGATTCTGAAGTCTCGTCAGGTGTGTCTTCCAAAGCAAAAGAACGGTTAAGGCTACTTTCCGGCACTTCCTTCCATCCCTTGAAAAACATGTTTATGAATTTTAAGCTAAATGCATTGTCTGCACTATCATCTTTACTTGATTGCACTTTACGCCACAAAACAATGATCAGGGGGATCAGAAAAACTATGATGAAGATAATTCTATCCCATACCAAACCAGGAGCTTTCGTAAGGAATGAGCTCAAGTTCATCAGAAATGCATCATAGGCAAAGTGCATGATTACCGCTGGTAACAACCCAATCTTTAGATACAGGAATGCAAAAGCCAATGATGGTATCATTAGCTCTACGAGCCTGAAATAGTAAGGCTGTTGAGCATAGCTGGCATGTGCACCACTAAAAATAAGCGCTTGGATTATCAGTCCAATCACGATAAAGAGCCCTCTTTTCTTTAGTTTTGTCCCGATTATTGCCATTGTAGCAAGTGGTAAAGCTCTGAACATCGCCTCTTCCCAAAAACCAGCTTGCAAAGCTTGGCCAATAGCGGAAATCCAAGGGAAGAAGGAGCCCAGAATATTGGGATCGGACAGAGTCGAAGATGGATACCACCAACCCCAACGAGAACTGCTATAGATATAGAAGCCTACTACGTAAGCCAAAAACAAGGGGACGACCAGATATCCTCCCACAACCATCCCCAACACTGATTTGGTAGGAGCGGTATCCCTATCAAACACTTTCCAGAATTGAACTTTTTCCGGAAAAGCTTCTCTTGTAATCGCCTCGGCAATTGTGAAAGTGATCACTGCCAAAAGCCCCAGCATCAGAGCTTGGATCAGCATCATGATGATCTGCTGTACTACAAATGAGGATACTGAAGCCGAAGTTTGATAACCGAACCAGTAGAAAGAAAAGTAGTTTAGCTGGGCAAAAAACATCAGGACAAAGATAATTACCGCCCATCGAATAGCAGGTTTCCACAGCAGTGTCTTCTTTCTGAGTAATACTACCAACCAATAAATAAGCGCAAACCCGTAAAATATAGCCATCAAAGCTGAAGCTAACGTCGATAGAGTCATGTTAAACGAACGCATTTCTTCGAACTCTTTGGTAAAGGTTTCAGGTAGCTTGACCATCGGGTCCAGAGTAGTAAGCCTATTACCGCTAACTACGAGTTTCATTCGGAACAGGGCTTCTCCAACTTTGAATTCTTTGCGTTCATAGGTAAATGTATGGTCTATTCTACTATTTGGTTTTTGGTCTTTTGCTGCTTCTATCAGAGTATAAAGTTGCAATGGAACTTGCCATTTATGAACCGCAAGGCTATCCGCAAGAAACTGAGCTTCCTCACGGGAAAGCGATGGAATATCTTCATCTTCGGGTATCTTTTCAATAAAACCTAAAAATTCTCCCGTGGGAGTGAACCGAACCGTCAGCTCTCGAGCCTCTCCTGGCAGAAAATGCCTGATGTACCAATAGTATGGCTTGTAGTCTTTACCCTTGATGATCCTCTCGAAGGAAGGCTTGCCTCCGGCTTTGAGCTCCACATAGTTTTGAAACTCAGAGTCACTGAAGAACCCCACTGCTTGCCGATAGCCGGATAACTGAATCCCCAGTTCCCGGTGTAAACTATCAGCAGCCAATAGAGAGCTTTGCCTGCTCATGGTAGTCTCTACATTGATTACGCTCAAAGCACGGTGAGCGTATCTATTGATGAATAAGATACTAATGGTGACAACGAGAAAGAATAAAATCCAAAACCAAGACTTTCGAAACATATCTATCCCCTTCCGCATAAGGCAAGCGACTAAAGTATGAAACTAATCTTACCCATACGTATTTTGAACAAGTAGATTTGGTTTTCAAAAGATACTATCTGTCAAGTTTTTAATTCATTGATGGCAAGATCAAAAGTTAAACATTGTTGATTATTCGAGGCATGGGGCAGCGCTACAATCAAAAAGGGTAGTGAGTGGGTATAGATAAGAGTTTTTGTGCGCAAAGAATGGCAGATACACACCAATTTTTTGGGATGGGATGATACGTTCAAGAGCATTTCAAAGATGATCGTGTCATGATGGGGTACAAAGGTGTAGATAACCTATATCATACCTATATCAAGTGTATTCGTGAATACGCTTGATATAGGCTTGATATACGCTTGACTACTAAGTTGACAGTAGGATTAGAAACTGTAATCGACAAATAGCATCGGACTATCGTCTTTGATGCCAAAATGTAATTTAGAGCGTTTCCTTTCGGCATCCAGGCGGAGAATATCGATTGCACTGACAAAATGATTGAGGATTGTGACTCCGATTACAATCCGGGTATAATCCTTGTTTTTGTTCATATCACCCCTGATATTTCCAAAAATGCGTCGATTAGAATCGGATTGCCAGGACCAGGACATATCGTCGCCATAAATGTTTGCGTTTATATACTGCTGTTGCATATCAGGTTGATTTGGGTACGTTATCATAGCTTGCTCCCGGATCATGGCATTGTAACCACCAGCTTCGAAGCCACTGCTATTATATCGGCTCAGATGGGCAAAATAGTTATCCGAATAAGAACCTGGGAGGACGTCCGCATATTTAACCGCGTATTCATAAGCCTCTTGCTTTTTGAGGTCGTATTCATTGTTGAAATAATACATCGACGACAGAATAGCTACTTCAGCCGCCATCATCGAATAGCCATAGTTTTTTCCACTGCTTACCTGCCCCCAGCCGGGAAGAATGAGGCTTTTCAGAAAGAGACTGCCCTTACTCTGAGCAAAGAGGGAAAACACACTGAGAACTATTACGATTATGATGATTATACGTTTCATGATTACCCCTAAAACTCGAGCTGATAGTTCAGCATGATTCCATCGTGTTTGGTGGGCTCAAAATATACCGAACCCAATAGCTTATCGTTATTTACCTTGATGAAACTTACATCTAATGCACTTGCCACGCGATTGAGAATAAGAACTCCCAAAAACAAGTTGCTATTCATCTTTGCTTTCTGGTGATCACGTCTGATCACCTTGTATTTTTTCCAATGTTCATTACTGTCCCATTGCCATGTTTCGTCACCGGTATAGGTATTGGCTGCCACATATTGCTCATAGCTTTCGGGATCATAGTTGTATATCAGATAATAGTTTCGGGCTAAAAGCTCTTGAATAGTATTGAAATCTGAACTGCTAAAATAATCCTGTAACCTTTGGTAATAATGATCATTCTGCCCGGGTAACACTCCTGCATAGGATGCAGCATACTGCTTATAGCTTTTACTAAGGCTGACCATTTCGTTTTGGGAATTGATAAATCCAGCAATGTTTACAATATCCCAGGCAAGAATAGTAGCGCCGCGATTCGTCTTCCCCAATACAATTTCACCACTCCCGGGGATAATGAGGGACATCCCGATATATGGGAGCTTATTCTTGGCAACAAGATTGGCAGACAGAATCGAAACAAGGAATAGTGTAGTAAGGAGTCTTTTCATCGAAATCTCTTTGAGTCGATCATATCATCAGAACCTGTATGAAAGTGCCAGCATTGGAGTAAAATTACCATTATCAACGTTTGCATAGTAGTGAAACCGCATTCCAGAATCAGACAGGTAATATCTATTCCTTTTGTTCGTTACTCTCAAGGCATCCAACCCACTTATTAAGTGATTCAGTGCCAGTCCAAACCCAAAAGCTCTGGCAATTGAGTATTCAACTTCTGCATCCTGTCTCATTTTGATATACTGTCGACGCATTGGTGAAGCCATTGGAGAATTTGGCGAAATTGACTGGTTATTTGTTGATCCCGCTACGTAGTCGCTGATCACATAATTGCCCTGCCATTGAATCTCGTTGGGCAATCCATCAGTAATATCCCAATAATTGATATCATTGAGCAAAAATGATCCGTCGGAGTCTGCTGCAAATGTATGATACCAATCTGCCCACCCAAAGATATATTTGTTGTATTTACCGATATCTTCGTAAAAATGTTGGCTATTTGTATCTTCCAACCGGAAAAAATCCGGTCTATAAGTATAGCTTTCGCTACTGTTGAATCCACTCAGAGCATTCTGAGTAATATTCTGATACTCCCGGTTGTACCGGGGTCCGGTATAGAGGTATCCGCCAATCTCAAGAGTAACAATTTCTTTATTTGCGTAGGATTCATATTCATCAGTCTTAGATGCTCCTTTTGAGTTGTAGTACAGAATCCCTCCTAACAATCCGATCTCCAGCAGGGGAAAGATATATGTCGTAATTGCACTTCTGTCAGCATAAAACTGACCCGCTCCGGGGATCAATAATGAAAAAACCATCGCTTTTCTGGCATCCTTCTTTTCATATTCTATCCTGATAACATCTTCTGGAGCCGTTTCTTTGAACAATTGATCCTGTTTTCCAGAGTCCTCAAACAAGAAATCATCCAGATTTGTCTTGCTATTGGAGCTTTGAGCAAACAGGGTTATCCCCACTATCATTATTGCGAATATTACCAACATGCGCTTCATAACTTTATCCTCGGTTTATTCGTGGTACATACATTATTTCTCAATGGCAAATTTGAGACTTTTGCGGATGCCATTGCTTTCTATTATTGCAAAGTAAACCCCAGAGCTAAACTTCGCTGCACTCACTTGAATATCTCTGATATCCATACCATTATATTGTATATTTTGTTCATAGATTCTATTGCCTGAGATATCGAATATCGTCACCTTTGAATCCCATTTTGAATCTATCAAACGGATTCTCATATTACTACTGGTAACAGGATTGGGATAGATAAAAGCTTCGAATCCCGGTATATTTGGTGTTTGTGCCTGATTTGCAGGAAGATCAAATACACCGCTATTACCATTTCGGAAGCCACTCCACATAATAGGATTTTCCGCCTCAGTATGGCTGCCAAGTATCCGGATTGCATTTCCAAAGGTCGGCATAATCCAATACAACATCTGAGCTCCGCTTTCCCAATGCAAAATGTCTTGCTTCGCGATGTCTTCACGGTTGACCATGCGACTTGGGATCAATCTACCCTCTGCGGAAATACCGACGTATACATTTGAATTAGCCGGGATAAACATAGTGTCCTGGGAGTCTATGACTATTGCTTTGGGATGGGCATATTGATCAAAAGTATAGGCACTAAATGTTTTGGGAAATCCTGATATCAATGTCCCATCGTATCTCATAGCATACACTTTGGTTCCCACTCCGAAGAAAAGGACCGGTGAGTACTCACCCAATCTGGTCATGGAAATGTTTGTCGGACGCAGATTCTTGTCTGGATTCGTGAAAATCAGATGGATCCCATTCATATCACTTCGGTATAGATTACCCGCATTGGACATCAGGAATATTTGATGCTCATTTCTATCGATATCGTGATAGACAAGTGGTTCATAAGCTCCAAACAATTCTGGTAGTTCAAGCTCGCTGATCAGTGTAACTGAATCTGTATCATAAAGCTTGTATTTACGTTCTTGCAACACAATCAGTGAATTACCGTATCCGCTTAGCTTTTTGATCCCGTCTATGGTAATGAAGTCTTCAGTCGCATTTCTAAAACGATGAAGATCATTTGCCGTGGCAACCCATAAGGATCCCGATAGGAATAAGGGGGTTGTCACGATGTTGGCATTAAACTCTGTATTATTTACAATGACAGCGTCGTCTGCAATCTCAATTGATTTGATACTTGAATCTGTAGCTAAGATTAGTTCGGAAAAACCATTAGCATTTGTGTCGGAGATGATGACAGGAAACTGTGGTTGATTCAGATTCAAATCAAAACTGCCAAAATAGTCCTCCCAACTGTTTCCCGAAGCAGATGCTTGATGAGTAAACAAGTTCAATGAGTTTTGAGTAAGAATAGGTAGATCGGATATCGGGCTATTAAAACTGGTCTTGATAATCGGAGCTGCGAATGGTGATAATAGGTCTGAACCCACAAATTGTGACTGCTCAAAAAACGCCGAAAAGAATCTGATATTCATCGTGGCGGCAGGATTGCCCAGTATTTCCAGACCATACATTCCGGCTACGCCTTTGTTGTCGACGAGGGCTGGGCTTGTACCAGCGCTTAGTTTATCCTTCCATGGAGTCTGAGACCAGTTTACAAACAAGCCATTTGCATCAAGGATTGGTTTACGTTTGTGAAAATACTCGTATGCCGTTCCAGTCCAATAATATGAATAGGCATATCCGATGTCTGGCAGGGCGTCCGCTTCAATGATCTTGACCCCTCTATTGTAGTAGTTTGTATTGACGGAATTGTTTACGAAATTCGAGTAGAAGTTACCGTCGGATGCCACTCGACCTTGATTGTGAATGATATCATCATCGATATGCCAAACCAGCACTCCCCCACCGACAGAATCGCCATTTTGAGCAATGAAGGAAGGAAGAAGATAATCGTACTCATAAGTAGGAGAATCAGTGGGATCTGAATATCTGGTAGGATATAGAACCACTCTGCCATTCAATGCCCCAGATACTGAAGTAAAACCATCTCCATCAGGATCAACACTTCGATTTTCGATTAGAATATATTCATATTTGTTCAAAGGAATCTTTACTATGGACAGTGCAGGACTCAGAGGATTTTGTCGGGCACTGGAAGCTCTTAGATTGACGTTTTTGTACAGATTCAGCTCTGAAATGTCCTTCATGTAGTTGTGATCCCGATAAAAATCTTCGAACAGGAGGCTTCGTGAATACGCACCGGGAAGCGTGGGTAAAACTCCTTCGACGAATGTACTATAACCCTCATCTTCATTACGGTCGATGAGGATTCCACCTCCACCACTATCCATTATATCAAATACACCTACCATAGGCTGGAAACTTTGCACATTGTAAAGATCAACCAAACCCAGGGAGTGTCCAAATTCATGAGCCATTACAGCATTAATTGCCCCATAACCAGTGTGGTAAAGCTGTCCATCTTCTGTGAACGTATCAAAGTCCTGGGAAATAGTGGAAGGCACATTTGCAGCAGATGAGATTCGAACAGAACCTCCATTGACTACTGCTTCGCTACCTGCCCCAACGCGAATAAAAAACGATGGAATATCCGAAGGACTATCCCCTTTTACATCATGCTGCCAGTCAGAACCCGCATGTATGATCATGAAATGCCCATACTGGGAAAAATCGATCTCAGGATCATCTGCGTCTGCTGTTTCAAAAGCCACCTTGAAATACTCTTCCATCTTCTGGACAAAAGTATAGGAATTTGCCGAGGGAGGATTATAGTAACCGATTGGATGTGGGAGAGTGTACGCAGGTTTATCTTTTGGGTACACATCATACTCAAGATCAAAGTGTTCCATCGATACTGCTTTGTAGTAGTACCTCATGGCTTCAAGATTTGCTTCGAAGTATTCTCTGTTGTGCGGTGGGCTTCCAATTGTCGTTTTCCATGCTGGATCAGGTTCGAGAATGAATTTGCCGTTGCCTGTGGTATTGGGATTAATCTCTTCCTGAAAGTCTACCAGGATCACCAAGAGCTTGTTATAGTTTGGATTAGATTTTGAAAGCTTGATTGGCTGTTGGTCACCTTTGGACAACAGGCTGGTATATGGATGTTTTTGTGGTTTTGAAAGCGATTCTTTCTTATGAAGAATCATCTTTTGGGATAATAGAGATGTTATCGTAACTAATAGAAGGGTTGAAGACAGAAGTATTTTTTTCATATATTATAATGGAAAACAAGGCTATGAAGACACGAAATCTTCATAGCCATCAATTCCTAAAACTGCTTAAAATTCCAGTCCGATCGAGAAGAACTTGTTATAATCAACCAGTTCTCCACCAGTAATCATCGCAAAATCTACGTTGAACTTATATTGCTCTGCAAATGTATATTGCAATCCCACGCCAAAGCTGGGTCCGGTAATCTTACCCGCTGCATCGTGAAACCATCCACCTCTCAATGAGATCAAATCCAGATACTTATATTCAGCACCAGCAGCGTATATCGTCTCGTCAAATGGATCCCAGCCAGTTACAAATCTCTCGATCACAGTGTCATCATTTGCGAGGATTTTGCTGGCTTCGCCAGATATCATAAAGCGATTCATTGGATTGTCAAAGACAGTATAAGCCAATCCAGCTCTGAAAGTGAGCGGTAATGGATCGGATTGAGCCTGGTTTACATAGGTAACGTTAGGACCAATGTTTTGAATTACGAGAGCTGCGTCAAGGCCTGGCATCAATAAATTCTTTATCTTCGTACCTGCATCAAAAGCAAATGAGAAAGCTGAACCTTCAGTATCTGATTGACCAGTACCTGGTCCTAAATAACTGTAAATGAGTTTGAAATTTGCTCCAACACCCAGATGATCAGGGATTACATCGTATCCATAGCTGGCAGAACCTGCAACATCAAAACTGTGGAACTCGCCAATTTCATTGCCAAATTCATCAGTCTGCATCTGGCTACCCATGTCCATCCAAACTACATTGAAGCCAAGATTCCCTACACCTTCGAAGTATCTGTTCCACCCAAAGTATTCGTAAAACATATCATTCGCTTCGCCACCCGCTCCCTGAAGCCAGGGAGAGTGGTTTCCGGCAAATTGTGTTTTTCTGTTAAAAGCCATTGCTCCAGGATTCCACCAACCAGCGTAAGCGTCATCGACAACGGCAGAATAGGCGCGACCCATACCATTTGCTCTGGCACTGGGTTCAATCGTAAGAAACAGGAAAGCAGCCTGAGAGACTGCAGATAGCATGCATGGTATCAGTATCATAGCGCTTAGCACAAAGGCCAAGATCATGTTCTTTTGTACGTTCATATGTACCTCTTTATTATTCCGAAAAACAGGATACTGTAAACATTCCTGACTATGAGCATCGGTATCGCCTTATATAATACGAAAAAACCCCAGGTATACCAACGCATTCTACCAATTGGTCTGTAAATTGAACTTATGTGATAACAAGTATTCTCTTTACTCCTCGTAAAAAAGCCTTTTATAAACCTAACTAAATATCAAAAGAAATACTTGGTGCCGAAGGCCGGAATCGAACCGGCATGAGCATAAGCTCGGTGGATTTTGAGTCCACTGCGTCTACCAATTTCACCACTTCGGCACGCGTGTATTCTCAATCCTCTACCAGCCATTTCTTGTCAAGGACAAAATTGAACTCAATACTATAAAAAATAATACTTGACGCAATCCTTCCCATTTTGGATTGTGCACAAAAATAAATGAAAAGGAGGTAAACGCCAGTGAGAGTTATAAATATTAACCCGACTTGCAGAGATGTCGCAAATGTAAATCTCTTTATCATAGTGTGTTCGTGCCTCCTAAATCGTTTTGATTTTTAACAGTCAAACATTCAAGGACAATTTTGAAATCCCCCAATTCGATTCAATGGTAGCACGCTTATGTCTATAAACAACTGTCTAGTGCTTGCGCGGCGAATCTGAAGCTACAGATAGTTATTACATCCTAATTTTTCAAATTCAAACACAAAGACCCGTTGTAACAGTTAAAACTGGAGAAAAGAACAATGTCTGCGATTAAATTTGTTTTGCAGTACATGCGTGGTTTGAAGCATCAATATATGCTGGCAATTTTGTGTGTAGCTTTTGCTGCTTCGTTTTCATTTATGACACCTCTTGTGATTCGATTCACTATCGATACCGTTATAGGCGGAAAAGAGATAGATCTCCCATTGGGATTAAGTGACAAACTGATAAAGCTCGATCTGGTACCAGTCCTGGCAGACAATCTTTGGATCGCAGGATTAGCAATAATTCTGATAAGTCTTTGTGCGCATGGTTTTACCTACCTCAGAGGAAGGTTAAGCGCACAAGTTTCGGAAGAGTTTTCCAGAAGGCTTCGTAATTCACTTTATGATCATATCCAGAAGCTTCCATATAGTTGGCATAGTAAAGTTCAGGCTGGAGATGTCATCCAGCGTTGTACATCTGATGTCGACACCGTCAGACGCTTCATAGCCCTGCAACTCATCCAACTGGGTAGAGGGATCTTTATGGTAATTCTATTGGTCCCTATAATGCTGTCTATGAACGTGAAGATGACACTGGTATCCACTATCGCAGTACCGTTTATCTTTGTATATGCTCTGATCTTTTTCAAGCAGGTTCGCTCGCGTTTCCTGGCAGCCGATGAATCTGAAGGATATATGACTACAATCCTTGAAGAATCCATCAGCGGTATCCGTGTTGTAAGAGCGTTTTCGAGACAAACATACGAGATAGATAGGTTTAACACGGCTGCAAGCGATTACAGGCACAAGTGTCGCAAGCTGATCACTGTCCTGGCGTGGTATTGGTCATCATCTGATACGCTATGCTTGTTACAGATAGCCACTGTTCTCATCGTTGGTATTCATCAGACAATAAATGGAGCCATAACCTTGGGAACCTTACTGGCATTTAGCACGTATATTGGGATGCTTTTATGGCCCATCCGAGAAATGGGAAGAATCCTGACTGATATGGGAAGAGCTCTGGTATCGGTAGGACGCCTAAAAGAGATCATGGATACACCGGAAGAGGTTATGGAAGGATACTTTGATCTGCCCGAACAATACAGAATCCGTGGCAAACTAGATTTCATCGGATTAAGCTTTGAGTACGAAACCGGTATACCTATACTCAAAGATATCAATCTGAGCATTATGCCAGGTGAGACTATTGCTATCCTTGGTGCCACAGGCGCGGGTAAATCAACCCTTGTAAATCTGATTCCCAGGCTCTTTGATTATAATGTTGGGAAGATACGTCTTGATGGAGTAGAACTAAGGAAGTTTAATCGGCAACAGCTCCGTAAACAAATCGGTATAGTTCTTCAGGAACCATTCTTGTATTCACGTTCAATAGCGGAGAATATCGGTATTGCCTTAGAGGAAACGTGCCAGGATAGTATCGAAAAAGTTGCTCGGGAAGCTGCCTTGCATGATTCGATATTGGAGTTTGAAAACGGTTATGATACCATCATCGGTGAAAAGGGTGTAACTCTCTCGGGTGGACAGAGACAACGCTCTGCGATAGCACGAGCTTTGATTCTCGATCCTCCGATTCTGATCCTTGACGATGCCCTTAGTGCTGTAGATTCAGAAACCGAGCACATGATTCATCAGAACTTGCTCCTCCGAAAAGGGAGGGCGACGACAATAATAATAACGCATCGCCTCACAAGCGTTGCGATTGCAGACCGAATAGTAGTTCTCGAGCATGGTAAAATTGCTCAAATGGGAACACATGAGCAGCTTTTAGCTTCCGAAGGTGCATATCAAAGAATATGGAACATCCAACACCAATTGGAAAGCGAGGCTGTCTGAGGATATAAAAATGAGTACACAATATAAAGAAATGGAATTTGACAAAAACTTGGACTGGAAGCTTTGGAAAAACATGCTTCGGCAGGCTATACCCTTCAAACAGCTCTTGTTGATTTTGGGATCAGTAATGATCTTCATGGCTGGTATAGATTCATTGTTTCCTCTAATGACAAGGTATGCCATTGACAAAATGATCATACCAGCCCAGTATCATGGACTTACTACCTTCGTTTCCATATACTTGGGATTGATTCTGATCAGCTTTCTCAATGTATTTCTGCTCATTGACATAGCTGGACGAGTAGAAACCGGGATAAACTATGAACTGAGGAAATCCTGCTATGCAAAGCTGCAAAGTATGTCTTTTAGCTATTATGACAAAACTCCGACAGGTTGGATCGTTGCCAGGCTTACTTCTGATATATCAAGACTTGGTGACGTAGTAGCCTGGGGCATAGTCGATTTAGTTTGGGGATTTGCAATCCTCATGATAGTAAGCGTGATCATATTTGTTTTGAACTGGAAGTTGGCTTTGATCATCGTTGCCCTTCTCCCTGTGATGATATTCATAGGTCTAAAGTTTCAAGTGAAAATGATTCGCTCCTACCGTCTGGTAAGGAAATTCAATTCGCAGATTACGAATAGCTTTGGACAGGGAATACATGGAGCAAAAACAACAAAGTCCCTCGTGCGTGAAAACGCAAACCTTGATGAGTTTATGGATCTGAGCAGTAATATGTACCGTAGCTCTGTAAGAGCTGCTGTAGCTTCTGCTTTGTTCATGCCTTTGATACTATTCCTTTCATCAATTGGAACAGGGATGATTGTTTGGTTTGGCGGGAGTGCGGTAGTGGCAAACATAATTGGCTATGGTACTCTGGTAGCGTTTATCAGCTACACTATGCAGTTGTTTGAGCCGATATCCAATGTAGCCAGAATCTTTGCGGAAATGCAAAATGCCCAGGCAGCCGCTGAGAGAGTATTTTCGCTACTGGATCTGAATCCCGAGATAGCCAACGAAGCTACTATGACTCCTGAATGGCAGGTAAAAAGAATGAGAGCTGAAATCGAGCTTAAAGACATGTCTTTTTCCTACAAAGAAGGAAAGCCAATCTTTGAACATTTTAACCTGTCAATAAGACAGGGAGAAAGCATTGCATTGGTAGGAGAAACCGGAACCGGTAAAACAACTCTGGTGAACCTGATATGTCGATTCTACGAGCCAACCAGTGGGTCAGTCCTGATAGATGGAACAGAGTACCAAAACATTCCGATGCACTGGATTCATAGCCAGATCGGTTATGTTCAGCAAACTCCACATCTGTTTCAGGGAACTATCAGAGAGAACATCAGGTATGGAAAGCTTGATGCCACAGATGAAGAAGTAGAAGCTGCTGCGAAACAGATTAAAGCTCATGATTTTATCATCGGGCTACCGGATCAATACGATTATCAGGTAGGACAATCAGGAAACCTGCTCTCGACCGGTCAGAAGCAATTGATTGCTTTTGCCAGGGTAGTACTTGCAAATCCTGCCTTACTTATACTGGATGAAGCAACTGCTTCAATAGATACAGAAACCGAGCTACTTGTACAGGATGCGATCCACAAGATCCTGATGGGTCGTACCAGCATTATAGTGGCGCACAGGCTATCCACTATCAGGGAAGTAGATCGTATCCTACTGATGCACAGAGGAAAAGTTATCGAAGAAGGAAACCATAAACACCTGATGAAACAAAAGGGTTTCTATCATAAGCTGTATATGAACCAGTTCATGCAAGAAGCAGCTGATATTGAGCTCGCCAAAGAGGCGTAAACTGAACTTAATGTCGTTTGGGTATGATCATTATCCGATGGATTTTGATCGACCCAAATGACCATTTTACCAAATGAATGGTCTGGAGTAGACAGTACTATGTTTATGGCCAGAATAGAAGATTCTCAGATTATTCACCAACATCCATCAATTATGAGCACCTCTACTAAAGACCGTTGAACGTGTCTTCTCGTATAACAAATCGGTGGGTTTTTAATTTGAGCGCACAAAAACAGACATCTATACCCACCCACCACACTTTTTTTTGGGGCGCTGCCCCATACCCCGATTATTCAGCGGTCTTCACTATTTTAGCAACATGATCTTTCTAACCTTGCTATGAGACTGGCTCTCAATTCGGATCAAGTATATTCCTGATGCTACATTCCGATTTCTATCATCTCGACCATTCCATACCAGGTTGTGCTTCCCCTTGGGAAGATTGTCATCGATCAAACTTCTAACCCTTTGTCCCTTCACATTGTACACTGCCAGTTTGAGTTTCGCATCAGTTTCAAGTTCAAATGCGATCATAGTCTCCGGATTAAAGGGATTGGGGTAATTTTTGAGATCGACGATGGGCGAGTTTTCTCTTGTTGAAACAATGTGGGGCATCGTTAGTAAGAAGTCTTTCTCTGTGAATACCACGTTTACGGACTTTACCTTTTCTTGTGTCTTGATTTCCATCCAATAAAAGTCGTTTGGATATGGAATTTGTCCCAAATCAACGGGAGCTGACCACTCTGTCCACTCGATTAATCCAACGTTATCAAACAGGGCTTGAACTGTGCCACCCAAAGCGTTTGTTACTGTCAGCTGTATATCATAGAACCAGCCATTGGCAGGAAATGTGATTTCTTTGCTGAACCAGCTCCAATCAATCGTTCCGGAAATATCTGCCGTAATACTCTGAGTTGTTATTGGCTGGGGTGAAGTTCTGCTGTTAAAGTATCGAATCGTTATATTGCATGCTGAGGCATTTCGTGTTTTGATCCAACCGTGTAAGCTATACTTTCGCGTATTGTCATACAATTTGATCTTACGTTTGATAGTGGCAGTTTGTGTCTGCCCTGCAGAAGGTTGAAGCAAGGCAGATCTCTGACCATCCAGTGCATCATAAGAGTATGAGGGTATCAGCCATGAGTTGCATCCTTCATCTTCAAAGTTTCCATACCAGATAGTTTCCTTGCCAAGTCTTACTAACGGATCATTGACAGGATAGACAGCGTCAACAGATGCAATGCTCCCGCTGCGAGGCAGCTTGAATGGAAGAGTGGAATTCCCAACATCCTGTACAGGATGCAGAATTCTATGAAAATCATTTGTATGCTGGAGAGTAATAGCTGTATCAGGATTCTCCAAAACATGCGCAACAAGATTGTTTTTATCTACCCACAGAGTAGTATTTCTTTCCGTGCTTCGATGTGCAAGGTAATCCAGGATATACAATCCCAATGAACCAGATGCAGGCTTGGGAATATAATCATCTATGTATATCGGAACCACGCGATAATTTGAAAACCCGCTCACATCAGCATCGGCGTATAGTATCATGGAAGGCATCGTTTCGGGATAGTCCAAATCGAAGACAAAATTCCCCAGAGAGTGAGCTATCAGCTTTCCATTGTATATTTCCAAACCCTGGATAATATGTGGATGATGCACTATTACCAGATCGGCACCGGCATCGACTGCGTATTGCCTTATAGCGATGTCCCACATGTGTGGTACATCTGTTCTGTAGTTATAATCTTCGTCCTCATCATCATTCATAAACGGATTGCTTTTGTCATATCCACTACCAGGCGTTAATGAGTATTCACTTCCTCCGTGCATCTCTACAATTTTCAAATCGGCAATACCCTGAACCGCCTCTAATTGTCTCCCTATGTAGTAAGGAGTCATATAGGCAAAACCAGGTTTATTGTATCCAGCCTGGAGATAAGGTTGGGCATTATTGTATTGACCCGTCCGATCCGAACTCCTCAAGAAGGCAATGTTTAGCCCGTGCTTATTGATAAATACTGGAGCATAAGCTTCATAGGAATCCGCTCCCGAACCACTATGGAGAATACCAGCTTGGTCCAAGACTTGTTGCGTTTGCTGTAATCCAGCCAAACCATAATCCAGCGTATGATTGTTTGCCAGACTTACGATATCGATCCCAGCATAGACTAGTCCCGCTACATTACTTGGGTTTCCACGATAAACCACAGATTTCGTGGGATGAGGAGTTCCCTGGTTTGTCAGCGGAACTTCAAGATTTGCTACGGTAATGTCAGCAGCTGTACCTAATAAATGCCTGGTGGGTTCAAATATGGCATTGACCCCTAAAGTAGGAATTATTCCACCCGAGTTTTCATACTTTCTTGCCAGCATTATATCTCCTACGAAGTTCATGGTTATCGGGAGATTCCCATCTCCCTGATCGACAGGAATCATACAACTGGCATACCCCCTCTTGCCATAATGGTTAGTCAATTTGAGGGTTACGCGCCATGGTCGGTCATCTGTGGCTGTAAAGACGTGATATGGGTTTGCAATATCGCTTGTAGTTGTATCTCCAAAATCCCATTCATAGCTATGAACACTGCTCCCAGGGTCGTCAATTATGGAGTAAAACTGCACCCCAACCACTCGCCTCAAATCGTCGTTTCTTGAACTTGTTGTAATACTATGCTCTATTATGACATCAGGAGATAGGGGAATATCGCTACTAATGTTGTAAATACTATCAAACCAGATAGATCTTGCGCTTACTCCATCCAGATCATTGACATAGATAATTGATGTAATAACAGGCAGATAATCAAAGAACGACCACCAATCATCGGCAATTGGCAACATATAATCATTCCAAGTATTATTACTAAAAGCACCTTGATATACAGGTATCCAAACTTCGATATTCATTACAGTGGTACCAGATAGAGAATAGAATAGTGTATTAGTCCCATCATTAAACCCAATCCCTTGAAATTTTGAGCCGGATTGGGTTCTCGCTGATACTTGGAACACTGCCCCACTGTCGATCGGTACTGGATTAATGATCTGTTGCTTCCAGGTGTTTCCACTTAAACACAAAGAATAGGCAGATGAATTATGAGTAATCGAGCTATCCAAATACCATGCTTCAGGTTGAATGTCCTCATCAGCCCACGATATCAAATCAACGACCCCAGTGTCAAAGTCTTCTATTACATCATATCTTGTAGTTGAATAAGCAGATATGCTCATAAAGAACAAAACGATGAGTAGTAAAGTAAGCTGTTTCATTGATTCTCCTCGATTGTGCCACGTTTTTTGGCCAAAATTCGATTAACAAAATCCTCCGCTTGCGCATCATTTGGATGCACATTCCCTGCGATCCAATTCAACTTTGTATCCCAATGGCCAGGTGCTTCAAATACAGCGTTGTGAACAAAACAATACGTCACTTCATTGATCACGAGGTTCCTGTTATTGTCATACATGATATCATAAGCCATGCTTTGAACATTCATTTTTTTGGATGTTTCAAAGGCAAGTTTGACTGCATCAAGAGGTATCTTTGCCAAATCATAATCAACTTTTCCACTCCCAGAGGCTCTAAAATCATCCGCCCGATTAGCCCGGGTAAATCCGAAAGCTCTATCTCCGATCACAGTAATTCTGATATCATGAGAGTTATTCGCACAAAACTCCTGAAAGTATGCATAGTTTTTTTGGACAAGGTAGTACTCCGGTAACGGAGGATAGTCGTTTTTTATTATGTATGGGATACTGAAGAGAGCTCTTTTGATTACTCCCTTGAGATACCTGGGATTCAGGTGTTTCCAGTTTAACTCAAACTCATGCAGAGAGTATGGAAAAAAGACTTTCTTGAAGGTTTTATCCACATAGAATTTGGCTTCGGAGATATTACCTACCTTGATTACATTAGCCGAGGCAGCACCTACAGAGAGCTTGAAAACAAGAGGGTATACTGCAGATTCAAGAAATGCCAAAGCTTCATTGTAGTCCCAAAAGACCCAAGACTTTATACGTGGTACATCCAAGGCATTCAATAAATAATGTTGAGCAAGTTTCTCGTCATAGTGCCATCTCGTGGGAAAATCAGGAAACACATCCAATTTGAGATTCTCTTCAATAGCATCGAGGATTTTCGGAGCAGCTTGTTTATCGTCAGGAATATGATACCAATGCCACATTACGCCATCACAGCCTTTGAGCTTCTCAATCACATCATTTCGTTTCAAATCAGTTTTCAGGACATCAATTCCCTTAGATTCGAGATATTCAATCCAGCGATGTGAATAGCTATATTTATCCAGTTTGTCGGTAAAATGCACTGCAATTTTGATCTGGGACATATTCATCTCCCTAATAATAAAGGGGCTTCAGTATAGATCACCAAAGCCCCCGAATATGGATAATTACTTTCTTTATTTAAGCGTTTATTCCTGCATCAAGGGCTCTGATATTTGCTTCAACTATTGCGTCGCCCTTGGCTTTAAAAATAGCTGTAATTGCATCTTCTATTTCGGATTTGGAGAATCCCAGCTTAGAAATTGCGGCTCCGAGCATTACTATATTCATTGAACGTGGAGCTTTTACTTCTTTGGCAATTGAATCCGCATCAATAAGCAGATGATTTGTTTTGGATTCAATCTCGTTGTAAATCCCTTCTATTTCAGGGTACTTTGCAATGTTGTTAAAAGGAGTCTTGTTTGAAATAATCCAGCCATCCTTTCCCAAGTATGGTAAGTAACGAAGAGACTCCATAGGTTCAACAGAAAGAATCATATCGGCTTGTCCCAGAGGTATCAAGTCACTATTTACCGGTTTATCCGATAGCCTTAGATGGGATTGAACGTCTCCCCCCCTTTGGCTCATTCCATGTACCTCTGCTTGTTTCAGGTACCAGCCTCTTTTGATGGCGGCAAAACCAATTATCGTAGCTATTGTCAGTATTCCTTGTCCACCCACTCCTGCTAATATTATATCTTTTTTCATCTTAGGACTCCATTTTGTTTTTCTTTTTGAGTACCTGTAGGCAGGCACGACGAGGAATA
The DNA here is from genome assembly GCA_964634275.1 of uncultured Candidatus Cloacimonadota bacterium. Taxonomy (GTDB): domain Bacteria; phylum Cloacimonadota; class Cloacimonadia; order Cloacimonadales; family Cloacimonadaceae; genus CAZZCS01. Next base: position 142,781 of record CAZWIS010000002.1, read on the forward strand.
ATTACTGATACACCATTGTATGCAATTTCTTCTTTATAAATCTGTACCATTTCATCGTGATTTTTCTTGAATGGGACAAATACTCTGATGTGTTCTTCTGCTACTCCGATGCCTTTGCATATATCTTCCAGTTTGCCTGCTGCAGTATAATCCTGTCCTCCAGTCATACCGGTGGTGGCATTATCGAGAATAACAATGACTACATTTGATTTGTCAAACACGCAATCAAGCAAGCCTGTGAGTCCCGAATGAGCAAAAGTGCTATCTCCAATCACAGCTACCGCGGGATACAATCCAGCATCAGCAGCTCCCTTTGCCATGGTAATCGAGGCACCCATATCGACACAGGAATTGATGGCATTATACGGAGGCAAAAAACCTAATGTGTAACATCCGATATCACTGAAGACATGTCCCTTGCCAAATTCTTCCAAAGCTTCATTCAATGCTATGTAAGAATCTGAATGAGGACATCCGACACATAGCATTGGAGGTCTGGGAGCAACTATCTCCGGAATGTTCTGTCCATAGGTATCTTCCAAGCCCAATGCCAATGCTACTTTGTTTGGATTGAGTTCACCATCACGTGGTATAGTGCCATCCAATCTTCCTTTGATCGGTTTTGTGCCTTCAAATGCAAAACCTTTGATGCTGTCTTCTACGACAGGCATTCCTTCTTCCAGTACCAGAATTGAATCGCACATGTTGTAAAGCTTGTGTATCTCTGCAGTTGGCAGAGGGTATTGACAAATCTTTAGAACGGGATATGGGATAGCTTCGTTCTGGAAGTTTTCCATTAGATAATTATATGCCAGACCACAAGCAATAATCCCAATCGAATGATCAGGCGCATCAAACATGAAACTATTGAATGGTGAGTTCTGGGATTCCTTTGTATAGTTATCTTGCATTGCAATGAGGTTTTTGTATTTTTTGCGGGCAATTGCTGGTAAAAGCATGAATTGATATGGATCATCCGGTTTTTTGATGGGATTTTGTGCCAATGGATTGCGTCTGCTTACTGCAGATCTGGAATGAGATAATCTGGTTGTCAGACGTAATAGAACCGGTATATGATATTTTTCGGATAATTCAAAGGCATAAAATGCCATATCATAGCACTCTTGTTGATTGGATGGTTCCAACACAGGTATCATGGCAAATTTACCGTAAAAACGGGTATCCTGCTCATTCTGTGATGAGTGCATGGATGGATCGTCTGCCACTGTAATGATCAAACCACCATTAGCGCCTGTAAAGGCTGAATTCATGAAAGGATCTGCAGCTACATTCAAACCTACGTGTTTCATGGTTGCCATGGTTCTCTTACCGGCATAGGACATACCAATAGCTGCTTCGACTGCTGTCTTCTCGTTTGAGGACCAGGTACGATGAACTCCGGCCTCTTCTGCTTGCTTACTTCGTTGGACATATTCGACTATCTCGGTAGAAGGAGTCCCCGGATATGCAAAAAATCCGGATATACCTGCATCGAGAGCCCCTTGTGCCAAAGCTTCGTCACCCAAGAGCATCAGCTTTTCCATATAATCTCCTGTACATTTATTTTTTTTCTAATTCCACCATTTAGAATTGCTTTATATATGCAAGGTTTTTTTATATCCAGGAACATACAAGCATCTATCACTATCTTGAAGAATATGTTTGCAGGTTTATAAGGTAAGCATGTCTTTTGCATACCGCAGATATGGTTTTATCATCAGATCCAGGTCGACTTTGCGGGGTGGTTGCTCCATTTTGTGCCTTTGCCACAAAACAGAATCACCCCTGTTGTCATTAATGCAATATCGACCACCAAAACAGGCTTCAATATCCATTTCCTTACACAATTTCTGAACTCGTGCCAAGGGAATAATCCGAGCGTAAGGAAAAGCAAATAGTGGTACAAATGCACTTCCAAATCTGCTTAATATCGCTCCTGCTAAATCGAGTTCGGAACAAATCTGAGAATATGTGAGTCTGCTAAAATCAGGATGACTATAGCCATGAGTTGCGACTTCAGCACCATTATCAATCATTTCATATATCTGATCCGTGTTTAGAAAGGGTCGATGCTTCAGGAGGTATTCATCCTCTGATTCATCCATAAAACGGTCCCATAGAAAGTCCGCAAGAGTATCTTTGTTTATCATCGGTACGCTAAAGAGGCTCCGAGACAGATCATTTGTGATGTCGCATCCAAAAGACCCTTTTACAGACTGCAATTCAGTCGTGATCTCATTTTCTGTAGCTTTTTGTTGCACGATCAATATTTTGTGATTCCATGCCAGTGATTTGTTATCCAGGCATTTACCCAGCAAAAACAGTGTTACTGGAATCTGGTATTTCTTTAAAATCGGTAGTATTGTATGATAATTTGCCACAAAACCATCATCCGTCGTAAGGGAAACAGTCATACCTCTGAGCTGTCCAACTTTGGCTTTATGTACGGCTTCAGAGAGCTTCGTAAAAGTAAAACCTGCATCTATCAGATTTATGATCTGGTTCTCAAACTGCTGTGTAGTAATGCTATTCTGATAAATTTCGACGGGTGAATCTGTGACCTGATGATAGTATATTACTCTATGAGTAGACAAAAAGGGAGCATACATCAGATTTGCCATTCTCATAGTTTAAAAAGCTCCCTCTCCATCTTGTACTATCAACCCATCCGGGATGAAATCAAGTGATGGAGATCTCAGAACGTTCATCATATAAGATTTTTTGTATATATACGGAAAACTGAAATCTTTCATCCAAGTATTGATAAGCTGATTTTGGCTATACACAGCTTCGATCCTGTTTTCCATACATATCCTGGCAACCAAGGCAATGATCTCTTTTCCATAACCATCTTTTGCATAAAGATATGGTAACTTCAGGATTCTATCTGTGATCATCAAACTAATGAACCCGATCAGCTCTCCTCTACAATACATTTTGGCACTATAGCTCTGAACTTCATTACCCACATTCCCAAAAAAGCTATTGTGAACGCTTTGGATGCCTTTTAATCTGGGTGCATGATTCAGGTTGTTGATGCGCCATTCAAGTGATTCTTGCGACTTTTGGCATAAGTCCGATTTACTAAGCTCACCGATCAAATCCATGCAGTTCCGATCAATCTTTCTTATGTACTCCAGATTTATCTCCTCTGCTCGAAGCTCATTTATCAGTTTTTTTAACCGAATCCTGGAGTACAGCTTAAAGAGTGGTTTTGATAAGTGATAAAGCGATTCGATGATAGGACTTGTAAGGTTGAAATCTTGAAAAAAACGTAAGTTTGGACCCAATAACCAGTAGCTACGAGGCCTGCTGTGAAATATCTTTAGATAACCTTTTGCCAGGGCTATCCCTTGTGATGTTGCTGCTCCAGAATCTGTAGCATAGTATGGGTTCAGTTCCGAACATCTTTGCAGAAGACCTTTTGCAATTCCCTTACCACGATAGTTTGGTGAAACCCACCAGCTACTCAACCATGAAATCTTTTGAGGTCCTTTGATTGTTTTGATAATGTCCGGTACCAAGCCATGATACCCAATAAGCTCGTCCTGATTCCATACAATCAGCCATAAAACATCATCTTCATCCGCATACGGATTGATAAGGTACTGAGCCAATCTTTGCCTTGAAAAAGGGACTTCCTTCCTCTTCCAGAATTCCTCATCATCATACAACTTGCGTAGCTCAGCTTTTGTATACTCTTTCATCTGATAGTCAAACAATCTTCTTACCTCATTAACCTAGCTTGTGTTTATCAAGTATCATTATCTGCATCTGTCAAGCTAAAAGAACTCATACGAACGCATCAGTAGATCAGTGGTATATCAAGCCTATATCAAGTGTATTCGTGAATACACTTGATATAGGCTTGATATAGGCTTGATATACGCTTGACTACAAGGTTGACACATCCAAATTTTGTTTACAGTAGATTCGATGACTTTATCTGACACCCAAGCTGAAACGAGGATTGGGCAGCATCAAAAAGACTATCGGTATTGATACACAAACCAGCCCTGAGTACCTGAAGCGATATAGATGAAATCTTTGTCAAGAGCCACATCCAATGCTGATGATTGGAGATTTATCCAATTCAAATCCTGGATTCTTAGGGGATTGCTGATATCGAGTATCCGCACACCGCCGAAACCAAGCGCTACAAATATCCGATCATCTTTTATTTCAAGATCGAGGATATCATAAGCAAAACGATACTGGTTTATCAGATTGGGTCTATCAAGATCGCGTACACTGATGATCATCAGGTCTTTTCCTGTGGCAATCCACAGCATTTCTCCGTTTTTGCGTATGATTGTGGCATTATTGAGCTGGTAATTCAGTCCTATGCTTTGGGGATTACGGAGATCGCCAATGTCGACAGTAACAACGCCAAAATCATTCAAGGCATATAAATATGGATATTCGGCAACAAAATCACGTATCCCCCATTTTTCGGAAAAGACACTCTTTGTCTCTCTGGAACCACCGCTCCCGATATCTATGATCTCTATTCCCCGTTGAAGGTCTGATATATGCAAAACGCTACCTTCGCGACGAATCTTGTCTCCCAGTAAAAGGGTCGGGAAAAATATCTTCCCATAGACGTTCAGTGAATCGATTGGCAGGAGGGTATTCGTAGGCTCTCTGGTGCTTATGAACAGATAGCGGTCTCCCATCAAATCAATATCCTCGATCGGAGCGACAGAGTAGTATGAAGCGTCGATCTGGGGTTGCCATGGATTAAAAACAGAATAGATCCATACTTGATTCTGGTTTTTGGTAATTACTTTGTCTCCGTTTACCCATATATTGAATGCAGGTTGAGTCCTGATATTGGCAATACGATTCAGAAACTTGTTATCGACTCCGAAACATGACATACCCAAGGTCAGAAAGACCAGAGCAAAGCATAATTGTTTAATCTTCATATTTTTGCCATCAGCTTGTTTATGATGTCGATCGACTTGATCCCCTCTGCTTCTGCAGCAAAGGAAACCAGGACACGATGCTGGAGAACACTGGGAGCTACACTCTTGATATCGTCCTCGCTGGGTGTAAGCCTGCCATCCAGTGCAGCTCTCGCTTTGGCACTCAGAATCAGATACTGAGAAGCTCTGGGTCCGGCACCCCAGTTCACCCATTTATTTGTGTCTGCAGTGCTTTCCGGGAGATTCGGACGAGAACTGCGTACCAATCGGACAGCATATTCCATTACGTGGTCACTTACTGGTAAAGAACGGATGGCATGTTGAAGAGCCGTAATTTTTTCTGGGGATAATGTTGCCACTATCGCTTCCTGGGTATCTCCCGTCGTTCTTTGGACAATCAGTTTTTCTTCGTCAAAGGAAGGATATTCGATATTGATATAAAACATAAAACGATCGAGTTGAGCTTCAGGCAAAGGATATGTCCCTTCCTGCTCAATGGGGTTTTGAGTTGCCATCACAATAAATGGCAGATTCAAGTCCCAAGTTTTGTTCCCTGAAGTAACTTGATACTCTTGCATAGCCTGCAGTAGTGCTGATTGGGTCTTGGGTGGTGTTCGATTGATTTCATCAGCCAATATTATGTTGGCAAAAATAGGTCCCTTGATGTATTGAAACTGTTTGCTATCTCCTCCTGATGAAGATACCAGAACCTCAGTTCCGGTAATATCCGATGGCATCAAATCCGGAGTGAATTGAATTCGATTAAAGGAGAGATTCAATGCTTTTGCGATCGATGATATCAGTAGAGTTTTTGCCAGGCCTGGAACTCCCTCGATTAGTAGATGTCCATTTGCAAAAAGACTGATCAATACTTGTTCGATCACTTTTTCCTGTCCTACGATGGTTTTTCCTATCTCTCTTAGAAGCAGCTCTTTGCTTTTTTTAAGCTCTGCCACCATATCTATTAGTGTAGCTTCATTAATCATTCAGATTTTCTCCTTTCATTATCATGCGCAAGATGTTTGTGCCAGTGTATGAGAAGGCTGCCATGCCACCCAAACTGATGATGACAGCAGTCATAACGTGTGCTGTTGCCATAATTGCGCTTACCCCTTGTGCTGTCAAACCAAATCCTACGGAAAAGATCACGATCATCATCCATTCATTACTCCCGAGCTGAGCAGGAGGTTGGGGAAGCGCATAAGACAGATTTATCAATGTATAACCAAATAGTAGCAATAGAAAGCTAATAGACGTCCCAAAAGCCAGAAAGACAAGATAGAAATACACTCCGTCCAGAATCACTCCCAATATCGTTAACAGCAATGCATAAACCAGTCTTGACCAGTGATGGTCGAAGATATTCAAACCACCAATGAATAACTCTACGTAGTAATTAACCTTGGTTCTTAACTTGGCGGGCAAAATTATAAAAATGGCATTCAAATACTTGGCGCTTGTTTGTTTATGCAAAGCTGCACCGACAATCAAAGCTAAGGACAGGACAAAAACCAGGATTAGAATAGTTAGTAATACTACCATCGCAGTGGATAGTTTTATACTCACAAAAGGTAGGATCGAGAGCACTACAATAATGCCAAGAGTATCAAACGATTTATCAATAAAGATTGATGGCAATGAGCTTACCATCGCTATGCCATGTCTTTTTTTCACAAACCATGCTTTTACCAGTTCTCCCAAACGTAAGGGAATCAGATAGTTTGTAAAGTTTCCACCCAGGGCATAAAGCCAGGACTCAATAATTGATAGCTTTACTACAGGCTGTATCAGTAGATTCCATCGTACAGACCGGATAAAATAAGCTGTCAAATATATCAATACCGAGATTAAGAGGTATTTGGGGTTCAGATTTAGGATGCTTTGCTTTATCTCTGTAAGATCAACATAAAATATCCACCCCCCAATCAAGATCAGGCCTATCATCAGGATGAATATCAGGTAGGGTAGTTTATTTTTTAACATGGGGGAATAAACAGCATGTAGTAATGATGAGCCCAGTACTTCTTCAAACACTTGGGTAGGTTCTTTTCAAATGGATAAAAACGCATCATCCGTTTATCAAAGCCAGAGTCCAGACCTTTGTAATAATTCAGTATTGTAAGGGCGTTTGCCTTCTTTGAGGCTTTAGATGTTTGCTTCCTGGCTTTAGCACGGTAAAACCTGCAATGACGCGAAACAAACTCCTCTTTTCCCATACCTATATCTGGCCAGGGTGGTGAATCAATGAAGTCTTCTTCTACGAGTTCACAATTTAACGACTTCATAATGCGTTTAATTCTCAAAGGATTGATATTGGCAATGTTAATTGTTTTTTTTGACCCGGTGCTCTCGTCATCCATATGCCAATATGGAAACTGCTGAGTCCATATTGAGCTTTTGGTCTTGACTTGAGACTTGTATCCCATACCAGATTGGTTTGGTACACAGATCAGAATGGCTTTTGAAGATACCCTTACAGCCTCTGATAAAAATCTCTGAAGGTCGGTCACAAACCAGAGTGCAGAGAAATTCCACAGGAGATCAAAGCTCTTATCTGCATAATCCAATACTTTATATCCGTCATTGTATATAATAGACGGATATAGCTTTAGTGAATCGTAGATTGATCGTATCAAATCTATCCTATGCGGATCGTCGTCTTCTATCCAAAGAGAACACCCGCTTTGAAGTAACTGCAGTGAATTGATCCCACTCGTTCCAGTGAATCCAAAGGAAGGAGTCTCCAATACAGACGTGATTTGGTACTTATTTACAACTTCCATCAGTTTATTGTTTATGACAATTCTCTCATAAGAAGATCCAATCCCCTCATGAGGATTGGAGAAGTATTCTTGCCAGTTTTCGATAATCGGGATAGCCATTACTTTTTGAATGCCTTGATGATAACTTCGATATCCGGAATTGTATAATGGGGTTTAAGGTTCATCACCTGATAGATAGGTTTTACATCATAGAACCAGCTCTTGGAGATTAGTTGAACGCGACTGATCCATAGCTCGTTTTTGAGTAACTTGAACAAGCGTTCGAATGATTCGAATACCTTGATGTCGAGACTCAACCATTTTGGGTAGTTCTCATTGCGAAGTTGGCGGGAGATAAAGTTTACCAAATTATTGAGTTGAACAGGTTCACTATCAGCTACGTTTAGGGTAAGTCCAGTATCAAACTCGTTGTCCAATAACCAGATGAAAGCATTACTGATAGTATCAATGTGACAAAGGTGGATCCATGTTCGCTTTGAAACCATTGGAAATCGCTTTTGCCGGATCATTTTTACGAGTTGAAACGGGAATCCATAATCACCAACACCATAGGTAATCGCTGGCCTCAGAATTGCCGCTTGCAGCCCATCCAGGATTGCCTTGTTTATCCGTTTTTCTGCTTCAATTTTGGTATAATGATAGTAATTATCGGCTATTTTGGGGCTTTGGATATTTGCTGGAAGCTCGTCTGGGATTGCGCCATACACTCCGACAGATGAACAAAATAGTAGCTTGCATTGACGTTTCAGGCAGTACTCAATGAACACCTCTGTAGATACCACGTTAGATAAGTAGTATTCACTTTTAGGATATTTTCGTCCTCCCCTCAAAGCTCCTATATGTAGTATCGTATCATATTGTCTGTCTACCAGATAGTTCGTAAGACCTGATGTATCACTTAAATCGAGCTCTACTACTTCAATGTAATCGGAGTATTGCGAATATCGAAGCGGATTTGTCTGTGGTCTTACCAGAGCATGGATCTGGTAATCCTTTTTAAACTGAGTCAGTTTGTTTAGAACGGCACCACCAATAAAACCGGTGATGCCGGTGATAAGTATCTTTTGCATTATTTTCCAAATATACGGCTAAAAAAGCTACGTCTATGCTTTCGGTGCCTTGGTTTAAGTGTTTTGAGCAGGTATTTATACTCTATGCTTTTGTTATTTAGAACCGCTGTGGAGTTATTGACGAACAGCAGATTGGCTGTAAATGTGTCAAAGGCTTCTGTGATAGTATCTTTTGCCTGAAAAAAAGTCGTATACTTACCACGAACATGGTCATCGGAACCCACAAAATGTGCCCATCCTTTGTCTATCATCTTCCAGGCTGTGTTCATCACATTCCTGCCATACTGACCCAGAAGACTGCCAGCATTTATCTGAATGTATAGGTTCTTCTCGATCAATTCCTCGACTCTTGATGGCTTGTTCATCAAACTGACATATCGCTCAGCGTGAGCTAGGATAGGCTTGAAACCTTTACGGAGAAGTTTGTAAAGATTATCATAAAAGTCCGTCGGCAGTCCATTGAGCTCCGTTTCGACCAGGACATAAGAGGAATCCCCCAGAGTGAGATTGTGCTGCAAAACATCTTCTTCAATCCCATGCTGTAGAAAGACCTCAAAACCTGGAATCAATTCCATTTTGACGCCCTGTTCTCTGGCATTTTCTACAAGCGCCGAAAACTTTCTATTGTATTCTTCGCGTGAATAGTGATAGTGCCCTCGAAAATAATGAGATGTCAGAAAAACGTGGGTTATGCCCCCGGCTTGCATTTCCTTCAATTGCTGGACAGACTTCTCCATGCTCTTCGAACCGTCATCAATATCAGGAATAATGTGACAGTGGATATCAATCATTTATGGTAATCTTTCCTGAATCATCTGCAAAAACTCAAGTAAGACTTCATTTTTTGGGAATGGTTTTACGAGTTTTTCAGAATCAGAGAGAAGCTTTTCGACAGTCTTTCTTGCCTTGTCAAAACCCATCAGCCCAGCATATCCAGATTTGGAAGCTGGTACGAACTCATCCGAAAAGTCCATATCATCCCCTCCCCGATTATAGTCCACTACCAGATCTTCAATCATCTGATATGCCATACCCAGATTTAAGGCATAAGTGTTAAGCGCCTGTCTTGTGTTTTCTTCTGCTCCAGCAAGTATACATGCCATATCCGAAGTAGCCTGAATCAATGAGCAGTATTTCTTTATATCAATATATCGTAAAGCGTTTAACTTCATGATCTTTCGCTTGTTAAGCAGATCTACTGCCTGGCCACCTACTACTCCGTAAGATTTCGAATATGTAGCAAGGATTCTAACCAATTGAATCGCTTTATCTGTGTCTTCGGTATCTGCCAGGACTTCAAAAGCCAAAGTGAAAAGAGCATCCCCTGCCAGGATCGCCATTGTATTGTCATAGTATTGGTGAAGGGTTGGTTTCGAGCGTCTTTCTTTGACATTCATCACGTATGGCATGTCATCGTGGATCAGAGAAGCATTGTGAATTATCTCGATTGCACAAGCTGCGGGTATTGCTGCTTGGAGTTGTTTGGATTTCTTCGCCCCACTAAGCATCTCATAGATTGAGATCAATAGCAGAGGTCTCCATCTTTTCCCACCGGAAAACACGGAATAATTCATTGCTTCTTTTAGTTCAGTGGCATAATGCGTATCTATGTTTAGATACTTATGCAGGGCTTTCTCAATTAGCTCGAGCCTGGTCTCAAAATACTGTTGAATAAGCAATTCTATCTCCTCTGCCGCAAAAAATTCGCACCTGAATCTTATGTGTCTCTTTTAATGTAATTTGTTTTAGTTGTCAAGTCATTTGTTTGCAGTTACATTCTCTGAAACCCTGAATGATTCTGATTTTCAGTGTATCTAAACGTATATGTAGGGTTGTGTATTTAAGAATTGACATGAAATGGAGCGGGCAACGGGACTCGAACCCGCGACCCTCAGCTTGGGAAGCTAATGCTCTACCAACTGAGCTATGCCCGCTCACAATGATAGCAAAGGTTTTACCTATGATGCTATTGTCAAGTAAACTTTGCATTTCTTGGTGTTCTGAACTTATGAGAATAACTATCATAACACAACTAAACAATTTACTCAGGAAACAAGTTTGTTAAGTTTAGTACCCACATATCGGTCTCGGCTCTTACATTTATACTGATATTGATAGCAAAACGAGTTGCTTCACTTGCGAATACTATCTCTTTGCATCAGACAGCATCGCGTTATCCTTCAGTTTGACCGGAACACTTCATCCCTAAGGCTGTTGATAGTGTCTTCGTACGAAGAAAATCAGTGTGCCATCAGCCAATCTGAGTGCACAAAAACAATCCTCCATACCCATCCCCCACCCTTTTTGGAAGAGCGCTGCCCAATTTTTAGTTATACAATGGGCTAAACCATTATGAAAGTTTCCATACTGTTGTAAATCGAGCCCTATACATAATGTAGTTATGGGTCGAATTGGTTCTGGATTATAATCCTATCCGAAAACTAAACCGGCAGGCACACATACCAATACCATCGTCCTAATTCGATTGAGTGGAAGCCTTAACTTTAAAGAAAGCCTTCCCTGTCCTGCTGGTATCAAACAATCTCAAGGTAGTGGAATCTGTAGTGCCTATATGGATAAAAGTCCCATCTGGCTCATCGCTTCTAAAAACATTGTATCTAAGAGCCCCAGGAATCGGATTCCATGTGAGAATAATTCCATCCGTACTTTTATTGATGCTCAATACAGGTTTTGATAATGTCCCAACCTGGTCAACCACAATAATAAACGGATCACCAATTCCACTTAGTGGTAGAGTAGTTGTCCTTCCGCTGTCATCTGTAGCATTGATCGCATAAAACAGGGTATCGCCAAATTCTGGCACCGGTATTGAAACAGACCATTCTCTGCCCCCAATCTGTTGTAAGGAAGTCTGCTGCCAGCTTGAGACCGAGCTGTGTTTCCATGAAACATACGTATGGTTTTGATCCAGATTGAAGTGATTCTGAATCATCATGGACAAAGCTATGTCCTGATTGGATGGGATATCACTGACAGGAGTATGGCGAATATGGATCATATATTCATCCGGTATTGTGTTTACCCGGCAATGGATAGCATCAGTAGATTCGAAATTCGAGTATGTGTATCCAAAAACCGAATATCCTGGCATTGCATCACTATAAACCTGAAGTGCAGCGGAATCATTAGTAGTACCCTTTTGTGGGACAAATATCTTTTTGTTCAAGATAAAAGCATTAGTATATGGCTCGTTATTGGGAGTATATACTCTGTATATCCGATATGGCGTTCCCCATGAACTGGTTTTTGAGGCAAAATCCGCAACCACAGATTCGATCTGGTTATACTGAGCATGAGTCTGTGGTACAGACCGAATCAGTACTTTATCGACATCAAGCAGCTTTGCCCAGCAGTCAATGTGATCAATATAGGTATTGTTTGGATCTTGATAGAGTTGATAGTCTGTAATCCCAAGATAGTTATGCATACGTGCCTCGATCTGAGCCGTTGACAGGGAACTATTCTCTGAAACAACCAAATTTGTGGAGGCAGCCATACCATATCCATCAGTCATGATGTTTCCTCCAGTTTGAGTAAGCTCCATTGAGTACAAACCAAGCCCCATATTATTTGCCACAGCTTGAGGAATGGCATTGTCATTAGGACGAGGGCGATTGTAAACAAAATCAACAATTTGCATATCATTGTCCGCATTAAAGATAAACCATGGGCCATAATCCCTCACCCAATACGAATCAGACGCAGCAACGATCCATCTCACATTCGACATATTGATACTATTACTGGTAAATACGGATTGGGCTGCAGACTGGTTTGAACTGCTAACTATAACGTACAGCAGATCATCGGAAGCAAGCTCACGGATCATAGTATATGGCAAACCAACAGGATAACGAATCACTGCACCCTTAGCCGGTTCAAACTCCGCAACAAAGCGGGGTTGTACAGGATATGGATTTACTGGTGTTTGAACTACGATATTGACCGGAATACTGAGATTGGGATTATTTAACGCGTTTGATATGATATTGATACTGGTAGAATAGTTGCCGTCGGCAAGTCCTGCGGTATCAATTGAAAGAGCCAAACTAAAGCTTTGTCCAGGTTGAATACTACCTGAGCTTGTTTGAACAGAACACCAGGAGGCAAGACGTACTTCAGCACTTTCATCTGAACGAGTTTCATATGCCATAGTATGATCTTGCATTGTCTCGATTGTTGACTCAATCGAAAGTCTCTGGTCTTGAATCTGCCACGTGAGGGCTTCTGTTCCCGTATTTGTTATGCTTATATCCTTTGTCACACTGTTACCCGCATCGATATTCTCCGATATAGAAGAGGGATTTACACTTATCGTTGCATAAGGCTCGGACTGGGGTTGAATCACAAAACGAATATTGGGTAAGTAAGTGGATGATGTGAGAGATGTAGGTTGGAGAGTATCACTTCTCTCTTGTCTAGCTCTGGATGTGGTTGTTGTGGAATAGCGCCATTGTGGATAGTTGGATATCCAAGCCTGATATCCCTTAATGATCAAAACGGATAGATTAGATGTACCGTTATAGTTATAAGGATTGTTCATATCCACTTCCATCCAGCCAGAACCTGAACTATTGGGAAATGAGCCGTTGAAAACCAACGTATAACCTTCAAGTGAGTATGAGCCATTTGACAAAGAAGATGCCGTTGTATGCTTCATGTAAATTGAAACATTATCGATCAGATTTGTGTCCGTCCCAGATCCTTTGAAGAAAGCGAGTTTTCTAATCATTCCACTATTACTGATCTCTGATGCGAGATAGATAGCCTCGTGGGTTGAGTAATTATAATATCTATCAATTGGATACGATTGGGATGCAGTACCTGTACCGATTATTACCTCAACAATAGGATTTGCCGATGGAGTAGCCTGTACAACATCTGAAGGATCGGAATCACCATTATTTGTTCCATTATATGAAGCGACTACATAATAAGTATAGGTATTATCGTTTAAAACATCAGTATCAGTATAATCAAGAGCTGTAACTGATGCAATCAGAGAGTTATTACGAAATACTTTGTAGGCTGAGGGATGCCCAGATATTGGTGCATTCCATGATAAATGAACAAAACCATTACCTGGAACGGCAATAAGATTGCGCACAGGACTAAGGTTGCTGGGAACATGTGAAGCTGGGAAAACTATGTCGTCTATCCATGCGCAATCAGAATTCGTACTTACAGATCCATCCTTGTAGTACTCCCATTTTAGTACTTTGGTTCCGACCGCAAGATTGTAGCTTGCTTGAGTCCAGTTGACTTCGCCTGACCAACCGGGAGAGTTCTGTAATACTCCATCGATGTAGAACTTCAGGTAGTCATAGCTTGACTCTGAGGATACTTTGTACCAGAAAGATAGTGTTCCTGGCGTAGTTAAAACACGAGTAGTCTCCATGGACGTAGTCTGGCTGTGAGTGATTGCTCCGCTCTTTGCCGAAAAAGAGCCAGTATGAGAAACTGTATTGTCGATAGTCCACGGTAAATCACCACTAAATGTCCAAGGAAAAGAGCTAAAACTACCACTTTCAAAATCTTCAATAATTACTCCAATGGTAGTGACCTCTGTTTTTTCAGCAGAGTACATACCAGCTTGAGCAGAAAACACAAATGATACAACTGAACCGATAGAAACATCCGAATTTACAGTGACGTTAAACGTTAGCAAGATGTTTGCCCCTGAGTTTATCGGTGATATACTGATAGAACCTGTATTGATCGTAATTCCAGGAGATGTACAGGATATTATAGCTGATCCAGCAACTGAAGCAGATCCACCAGAATTACTGAGAGTTATGTGGATATCTGCTGTTTCCCCTGGATCCAGCCTACCATTGTTGTTGCCTGAACTGTCATATATTTGCATGGAGCCAAATGAAACGGAAGGGGAATTGACTACCATAGTGAAGCTGTGTTCCCACGTTTCAGTTCCGCTTGACATGGTAAGATCAAAAGAAGCTACAGTGCCATTAGCAATATCGCCTGAAATACTTATACCAAATGCCGGATTCAATATTGTAGTAATACCAGGATCCAGAGAAGCAATAATCTCTGTGGGATTCGTTACACTGATACCTGGAGTAGAGGTGCTGAGGACTAAGTTTATATTACTTGCTGATTCGGTTCCAGTGTTTTGAATGCTGATATTAAACCATCCAGTATCATTGTACTCAGGAATGCTATTTGTGGCATCAGCATATAAGCTTGAATTGACCACAAGGTGAGGTCCTGCGCCAGGTATCTGTTGGATTGAGCCAATATAAGTAACCCTGTTATGAGCCGTTACGGTGATTGTATAATCCATCGCTACTTGGGGTGGATTTACAAGTGAAAGCGTAGCATGGCCCATACTATTTGTGTATCCCCGAGCATAAATAGCATTATTATACGTGAGTGCCACGAGAGAATTTGCGACACCGGTTGAAACGTTGACAGCCGAATTGCCTATCAAAATAGTTCCAGGGTGATTTACAGACATTGACTGCGGTGTCTTTGATCGAACTAATAGAGATGCATCACCGAAAATAGTCCATGTCCGAAACATGTTTACACCGTCCGAACCTGTTGTATTCCCATATATGTCCATCATTTTACAAGAGCTATTGTAGTACAGCCCACCTGCAGTAAACTTTGACTCCGCTACAAGAAGGTCTGTAAACTCATCTTGAGCCCTCATCGGTGAATTCCAGGACTGATTGATAGTGCTTGCATACATAGTGACAGCACCACCATTCGGATTTCTCAACCAAGCTTCGGCAAAACAAGTGATTGAAACAAAGTTACCGTTCACACAAGCAACATCCATAATAACAGGTGTTTTATTGACATTAGTGAGGGAAGTGGCATTCGCATTATTAAAACCAGTAGTACTCCAGGATGTATCTGATCCATGCCCCACATAATTGATAAAACCACGCCCGGCATTGACGTTAGCAGTTACCGTCGTCGCTGAGGCTCCAGGATCATAAATCTGATCAACTGATGTATATCCATAATTCAATAGCTTCGTACGAATGAGATTCATGTGCTGTATATCAGATTCACCATTATCTCCCAACGAGCCTCCACCCTCATTAGATGCAATCCCCATAGCTCTTGAAAGCCAAGTGTCCGATATCGATAGATCTCTTTCATACGTAATTGTTTTATTTACTTGAGCAGTCACTTGAGCAGAAGTTTCAGCAGAAAACCTTCCGATAAAGATATCCGGGTAGTTATCAGACCCTGCAACCAAAGAAAACATTGGATCTGCACCACTATTTCCTGAAGTAAGTGTAGGAATCTGAGGAGCATCACCCACTATTTGAACGTATGTAAGAGTGTTATCAGTATTGTATCGGTTTTGGATATATGTTTGCAATTGAGCAGCTGTAGTACCTATACTTGACCATTCGATAAGCTCGGTTTCAATTCCCTTTTGTTTTTTCCAGCTTACATATGGGGCAATCTGTGTGAGAAAGTTACTATGGCAGATTATGAGTAATTTACCATAGCTATCATCCACTGGCACATATCTATGCAAATTAAAGTTTATAAAGTGATTCTCATATATGGGTAAGAAAGCTCTTGATATGGAATCCCTGAATCTACTCAGATTGTTTCTATCATCAGTTCCATTCGAAAAAACCCTTACTTTGAAGGATGTATAAATTCGGAGAGTTTTTGATACGGGATTGTATGCCATTGGATTGGTTTGGATTGTGATACCTCTGTAATCCCTCATGATGTAGGGTTCAGATAGTGTAACAATGTTACCAGGATAAAACATATTCTCCCGGTATATGTCACTAAAGCTGTATGGGACATCCGCAGGATTAATATCACGAGTTATTACTCCCTTTGATGGTGCGACAAGAATCTGTATGTCTGTGTATTGGATATCATAGACTTCTACTTCCATTCTGGACGAGTTTGGAATTATTACGCTCCTATTATAGACTGGAAGCTGTGGTTTGCCCTTATCTTGAGAAATGCCTTCCTTTGCAAGAGAAACATGAAAGTATTCAATCCCATCAATCAGTACAGGTGCCTTATGATAGCTTCCTATCACATACTCAATTCTGGTTTCATGTTCATCAGAAGATAGGATTCTATAACCGGTGTCCCCACCATTTAGATTAAAATTTCCAGTCGCAAACACATTTATAGTCGCCGTAATCAATGCTATAATCAACAATAGTCGGTTCATAATCTCTCCAGATAGTAGATTTACTTATAGAGGTATATTTGGCATATTTGGCATACCTTTCATTCCCTTCCCGGAAGCGAATTTCTTCATCATTTTTTTCATATCATCAAACTGCCGGATTAAACGATTCACTTCGGTGACTGTTCTGCCCGAACCCTTCGCGATTCTCAATCTTCGACTGCCATTGAGAATGTCTGGTTTTTCCCGTTCTTTATTTGTCATAGATTGGATTATAGCTTCGACATGCTTCAAGGCATTGTCATCTATTTTCATATCTGCCGGTAGCTTTGAACCCAAACCAGGAATCATTCGAAAAATGGACTCCAATGAACCCATCTTTTTTATGCTCTGTAACTGACTAAGAAAATCATTGAGTGTGAACTGGTTCTTTAGCATCTTTTTGGCAAGTTTTGCCTCTTGTTCCTGATCAAACATCTCTTCTGCTTTCTCAATCAGGGTAAGAACATCACCCATACCCAAGATTCTGGATGCCATTCGATCTGGATAGAAGACTTCCAAATCGCTGACTTTCTCTCCCATACCTACGAAAACGACGGGTTTGTTGGTAACTGCCTTGATAGAAAGAGCTGCTCCACCCCTGGCATCACCATCGAGCTTGGTAAGAATAACTCCATCGAAATCTAGTTTGTTGTGAAACTCGTTAGCTACTGTAACAGCATCCTGACCAGTTACAGCATCAGCGACAAAGAATATATAGTCTGGCTTGATGAATTTCTTTAGCCGCTCAACTTCATCCATCATCATTTCATCTATATGCAGCCGTCCGGCTGTGTCGAATATGAGAAGATTGGTCAAATCTTTTTCGGCTTGTTTTATCGCTAGATCAGCTATCTTGATCACATCTTTTGAATCATCTGTGACTACAGGGATGTCTATTTGTTTACCCAATATCCTGAGTTGCTCGATTGCCGCAGGTCTGTATACATCGCATGCTACCATCATCGGTTTTATATTCTTTTTTCTGTAAAACGTTGCAAGCTTTGCACAAGCAGTTGTCTTTCCTGATCCCTGCAATCCTACCAACATAATTTTGGTAAGCTTGTTGTTGTATATCTTACATTCGAAACCATCGGTCCCCATTAGATGAATCAGTTCCTCATGTACAATTTTTACAACCTGTTGACCAGGCGTAAGAGACTTTAGTACTTCCTGACCCAAAGAACGTCTTTCAACTTCCAAAACGAAGTTTTTGACTATTTTGAAGTTTACATCTGCCTCCAGAAGAGCCAAGCGAACTTCTCGCATACTATCTTTGATGTTTTGTTCTGTAAGATAGCCCTTGCCCTTCAGGTTTTTGAAGACTTTATCGAGCTTTTCGGATAGACTACTAAACATACTATTTCCTTTTAATTGTTTTACGATGAGGATGATTTGTTAGATAAGCACATCAAAGCCATTGATCATAAAACATTTAGATGGGCTAATCTGGTCACCTCTTTATTATTCCCCTCTCAGGCTGGATATTGCATTTGAGTAATCAGTTGAAGAAAATATGTAAGAAGCAGAGACAAGCATATCTGCCCCTGCCTTTATCAGTTCCCCAGCATTATCGGAATCAACACCCCCATCAACTTCGATTAGACATTGATGATTCATTTTTGACTTGATTTCTGATATTTTTGATAACACATTGGGGATAAACTTTTGACCAGAGTAACCAGGATTTACACTCATGATTAGTACAAAGTCCAAGTCATTTATAATGCTGTCGAGAGTAGATACCGGCACCGATGGATTCAAAGCAATACCGGCTTTTATACCACATGATTTGATTTTTTGAACCAAGCGGTGTGTGTGATACTCTGTCTCTTGATGAAAACTGATCCATTGGACTCCTATATCAGATAACTGGTCTATGTATTCAGCAGGATTTGTCACCATTAAATGCGCATCAAGAGGAAGATCAGTAAGTCTTCTAATGGTTCTGATTAAAGGAAATCCAAATGTAAGATTGGGAACATAATGCCCATCCATCAAATCCAAATGAATCAAATCTGCTCCAGCCAATTTGAGACTAATCAGCTCGTCAGCTAATCTTCCAAAATCTGCCGAAAGAATCGAAGGTGCTACTATTACTTTTTTCATACTTTACTCACGACCTGATCAAATATACTATATCTGTGATTTCAACTTTATACTCCAAACGATACTTGGTAATGATACTCACTTTGAGCAAGATTAGTTCCTGCATCCAAGTGTTATTTTTTACCGCAACGTATAGTACTCTATTATCATACTTTATCGGATATGATTTTTCTGCCAAGAGATCTCCAACTACAAGTATCCAATATCTGTAAATGCTTACGAAAGATCTATACCTGTCTCCTGCCAGCTTCAACAGAGTCTTATCTAACAATCTATCAATACTATTCCATGCCATTGAACAACTAATCCCTATCCGTTACTGCTCATACCACTTACAAAGAAAAAGGTTATCCGTAGCCAAAAACTCCGAATAACCTCTAAGCAAAATAATCAGGATTATTTAGTCTTTATTTAGTGTTAAGCCCAAACCATTCCACGCCAGGATCAAAACAGCAAGAGCTACGTAATATACGGATCCAATGCCAGTGGTGGTTCTTTCAATTCCAGTCATAATAAGACCTGGAGCAGCAGCAGTAACAATGATAATCAAGTAACCAAGTACCAAGGTCGTAATTTTTGTACTCTTGCAGTTTATAAGGTAAGCAGCGAAAAGCATTAAGCTGATAAATGCTATCGTCACACCAAAAACTGCAGCGATTACACCCGCATTCATTACAGGTAAGTTCACAAGATTGGATCTAGTGATAATTACAGCAGGAAGAATCAAGGCAAAAAGCAGGAGTAAAGCTCCCAGACCTTTTTTTAACAAAGGATTTGTGGTAGATGTTACTTCAAAATGTCTTTGTCTGTTCCTCAATAATAGGTATACTACGAATACCACGGCCATAAAGAAGACAGCATACGCAATGACCATCAAAGGTCTGCCAGTAGACAATCCCATCATCGAAAAGACAGCGATAAAGACTACTAAACTAATGATCTTTTTCAGGTTAAACCATGTATCTGGCATGATAACCTCCCAGTTTATTCTTCTTCTTTTTCTACCACAAGGCTTATTTCTGCACTGATATCTTTGTGAAGCTTGACTTGTACCTTGAAGGAACCAAGCTCTTTGATGTGCTTTTCAAGAACGATAGCAGACTTATGAACCTCAATATCAAAAGCCTTTAATCCAGAAACAATATCGTTCTCTGATACTGAACCAAACATGTGCTCGTTCTCATCCACTTTGCGGACGAATGTCAAACTAATATCGTTTAATTTTTCGGCAAGAAGTTTCAGCGAATTCAGCCTTTTTTGTTCTTCAGCAGCGAGGTTTTCTTTTATTGAACTGAGTTTCCCAAGATTAGATGGTGTGGCATAAATCGCATATTTCCTTGGAATTAAATAGTTTCTGGCAAAGCCACGTTTTACATTTATGACGTCACCCTTGACGCCAACTTTTTCTATGTTTTCAAGCATAATGACTTTCATTGGATATTCCTCCATTCTCAATTTTTCGAAAGTCCAACCATTGGTCGGCTATACCAAGAATTGGTATAATTATATATGAGACAGCGTTTATCAATATAAAGAAGATGATGAATCCGATTAAATACGGATTGGATACTATCTTGTTTGCCTTGTGGATGATTAAACATACTCCCTGAATAAACGGTATAACGCTATAGGATATCAGGCTGTTGATTAGAATCACCTGGGATCCCTCCATTAAATACAGAGGGATAACGAATAGCAATATCAGGCTGTAATATTTGCTAACAGAAAATCGTTCAATTACAAAAGGTAATCTGATTTGTCTTTGAAACAATACAAGTCCTGCAAGCAAGGCAAATATCATCTGAACAACCCATATACTTGGTAAAAACATCTTCATGAATTGTAATGATTGCTGTCCATATGTATCGTTAATCAGAGTTGGAAACCTACTCTGCATGGTCTGAATCGCTTGCTCTAAACCAGCATCCAAATTACTGGCAAACAAATGCATTCTAACTGATCCATACAACACAAGAATTGCCGTGGATAGCGCAAGAGCTTTGGCAACACTGAGTTGCTTCCTGAACATATTCATAAATCCAAAAACAACCAAACATACTCCAAAAATGGAATCTGCCACTACAAATATTGTATCCTTTTGGGGAGAAAATATCGCTATTGCTACAGGAACAATAAACATAGGTAATAAGGTCTTGTTCTGAGAATCGAAGATGCTCTCACAGTGTTTCCCACAGTATAGCATGATTAGTACCAATGCTATAAAAGGAAACACTATAGATAGGGAACCAAGAGCCAGCGATATAAGAAACACTATTCAATAACATATGCGATCAGAGCCATTTGACGTGCTCTTTTGATCTCGTTTGTAAGTTTTCGCTGATGTTTACTACACGTTCCAGTTAGTCTGGCAGGCTCAATTTTACCAACATCCGAAATGTATTGCCTGATCATATCTATATTTTTGTAATCAATTACAATTTCGGGGTTTGCGCAAAACTTGCAGTACTTTTTGCGGGTAAATTTCTTCTTTCTATCTATTTGATTCATTTCTATCTCCTAAAATGGTACGTCATCATTTGTAACGTTGGTTTCTGTGCCATATTCTTCGGGCAACGGAACGTCGTGAGTGGCTGTAGAATCACTTTCTGTTTTTCCACGGAATTCCAAAAACTGAACATATTCAGCGATAACTTCTACTGCTTTTCGGTTATTACCGTTAGCATCGACATAAGACCTGGCATCCATTCTGCCCTCAACAAGGACAGCACTGCCTTTGTGTGCATTATTACTGAGCGACTCCGCCCATTTTGACCATGCAACAACATCGATATAACAAGTCGAATTTTGCCAATTCCCGCTATCATCTTTGAAAGATTTATCAACTGCAAGGGCAAAACGAACTACTGGAGTACCCTTTGGTGTGTACTTCAAGTCGATATCGTGTGTAATCCTACCACTCAGGAATATTTTGTTTAACTTGGGTAACCTGAGATCAGCCATAATTCCTCCTATTTCGTATCTCTGAGGATAATGAGAGTACGTAAAATATCCTCGTTGATGTTGAAAAGACGCTTAACCGTTTTTATCTCTGTAGTCTCAAAACGGAAGTAGTTTACGAAGTAATGACCTTCTTTGACTTTTTCGATTGGATAGGCAAGAAATCTTTTGCCCCAATCATCTGTTTTAATAATTTCCCCGCCGTTTTCTATAAGCAGAGCCAACATTTTCTCGTTAGCCTGCTTGGCTTGGTCAACTGTGAGCTTTGGTGAGAATATCACCATAAGTTCATAATCCTTAATCATTATTATCCTCCTTTGGACTAATGATTCCGATATCGGAACTATCGGAATAGGTTTTTTTCCATTTACTATATTCATCCAGCATGCTGG
>CAZWIS010000003.1:0-122042 GCA_964634275.1 uncultured Candidatus Cloacimonadota bacterium
ATCATATAGAAGACTCATTAATCACAATAAAAATACCATGTATGACTACTCTGGGCACAAGCATAAAACATCAGGATATCATACCTATATCAAGTGTATTTGTGAATACACTTGATATACGCTTGATATAGGCTTGATATAGGCTTGACTACGAGGTTGACAGTACTGTTAACAAGTGAAGAAAGATTTGATCTTATGTGGTAATAATGATATCAATATATGTACCCAGAATCATCTCTGGACGGCGATATAGAAAGCAGTGGCGAGTTTTACCAGATTATTGTCCGTTTCATGAAGTCTTTCTGAGAGTATCCTTGCAATGTTTAGCATGATTTGGTATGCTACATCACGGTTCTCTTCCGCAAAAGCTGTGAAATCATTCTTGGTCCAAATACAAATAACACAATCAGTTTGGGCTATGACGTTCGCAGTTCTCGCGCCATGACCAAGGAGTCCGTTTTCCCCGAACGTAGGGTAGTAATCTGCTTTTAGTGTTGCCAATACTTTTTCTCTGGATACAACTCCTTCAATGCCTTTAACGAGTTCCTTGGTAACAATGACAGAACCATTGCAAAGCAAGTACATTTCATCGCCAAATGTATCCTCTTGTATGATATGCTCACCCTTGACGAACTTCTTTTCCTTAAGCATCGGCTGAATCAATTTCAACATTTCAGAATCAACATCGTGAAACAAGCGTATTTTTTTCAACACATCAATTGTGATCATATCATCCTCTAAGCCAAAATAATGGCATGGTCATTATCCTGAATAATGCTTTCCCTGGGTGGATTCCAACGGATATTATTCTTTTCATCCTGTTGCATTTTTTTCGTGTCGCTCAGGGTGCTCTTGATAAATTGATCGATGGCAGATGCATTATCATCGAAAATTGATTCAATATCCATTGTCGCTTCTTTGGAAATCAAACCGACTAACAATCGCCCTTTTTCACGGTACAAATGATCGAATAGCTCGCCATAGGTTTTACCCTCAAATTCATCAGCCACTTCACAAGTGATAAAAGAATGATCGCTTGCTCCAAGCAGGTTTGAGAATATGTTCAGGCTATTGCTTTCGATTATGCTACTTGCCAATAACCCACCACCGAGATCATCATAAACCAGAACTTCAGAAATTCCTATACGCTGAAGTAAGTTTTTATTCTCTCCATTGAGTAGTTGTACAGTAATTTTAGTTTTGCTTGCTAAATAGTGGACTGCGTTTGCAACAATTATGCTTCTGTCGTCAGCGTTTTGAATATTCAATGCCTGATCGGCAAGCACAAAAACCTGAGCGGCAGTATTTATGGAAGCGCGCCTGAGGATTTCTTCCTGTGTTGGCTCTCCCCGAACAAACCTGATTTGAAGACTTCGAAACTGAGATTGGATACTGTCAAAAAACTCCTGAGATTGGTTTATAATCAAGCAAATCTCTGTGTCCAGAAGGTTTTTTTCTACCAAAGATCTTAGCAAAGCTTCACCCGTTTTGTTCCATCCACAGACGACAATATGTTTATGAGCTCTAATCTGTTTCAACCCTTTCGCTCCTTTGATCTTATCCTCCACAAAAAGTGAAGCTATCAGACCGGTAAAAACGGATAATAGTGTAAACCCGACTATGATCAGAACTAATCCGACCAATCTGCCATAATTTGTAATAGGAACCTTATCGCCATATCCCACCGTAGCAACAGTGACTATTGCCCACCAAATACTATCCCAAAAGGTTCGGATAGTGTTTTCTTGAACGCCTGAATACTCGAGTTTCCAAACAAAATACGACGATATCAAAATGAGCAGAACGATGAAGATGCATACAAAGAGAATTCTGTCAAACAGCTTGCGGTTTTCTGCGTTTATCAGATGTTTTCCAGTTATCATCCGCCTTAGCTTTATCATCCGGAAACCGCTCAAATGCTTCATTTCTTAAGCTAAAATCAGGTACAAAATCATGTTCAAGATGCCAATGATACAATTAACCCCCAAAAATACGTACCACAGGGGTTTATAAACATACTTTTTGAAATAATTATAGAAAAAGTCAATACTAAACTGGAAATCGAATTTATCGATCTGAAGTTCTATCCTGTATTGCTCAATGATCCTGGGGACAGTTTTGCGTAAAAGATTTCTGGCTATATCACGGCAGGCTGTCGATAACGACATGTGAATCTTCTCTTTTATACCCTTTGGAATAAGCTTCCAATTCTCGATGAAATTTGTTTTTTCCCATACTACATCGAATATAGCTTTTTCCCATTTTGTAAGATAGCCTGTTTTTTGCGAGTCAGCTTGTTCGAGATAATCATGAAGTATGTCTCGAACTTTGTTGAACAGCCAATCTCTTTTGCGAACGAGAAGTCCGGGCGTGAATAGTATTTTCTTCCCGAAGATAAACCGTGCTTTTGGGTTAAAAAGATACCACTTCACAGTTGCGAGAATAG
The DNA here is from genome assembly GCA_964634275.1 of uncultured Candidatus Cloacimonadota bacterium. GTDB lineage: Bacteria > Cloacimonadota > Cloacimonadia > Cloacimonadales > Cloacimonadaceae > CAZZCS01. The sequence continues at coordinate 2,447 of CAZWIS010000003.1, forward strand.
CAAAACCGAGTGCAACATTCCAAACGATAAATAATAGTGATTTTAGAAAAATCATCTAAAAACCTCCTCCTGCACCACCACCACCAGATCTGCCCCCTCCGAAGCCACCAAAACCTCCAAAACCACCACTTCCACTATTTCTTCCTCCACCCCAGCTGCCACCACCACGGCCTCCACCTCTGCCACTTAGAATGAATATCCAGAGGAGAACTTCCAGAAATTTCCCTTTAGTCACAATGGTCAAAAAAACCACGATTGCAATAACTATCAGGATTGGAATTGGTGAACTATCTTCCGATCGACCTTCTTTATAATCCGGCATACCTGTCAATTGAACGCCTTTTTCTTTGGCAATACGGTTCAATAGCATCAAAGAAGCCTGAGTAAATGCAGCATTCCAATCCTCAGACCCTCGTGATAGGTAACTTCTCATAGTACGAAATACCTGCCCTGAAAAAGCGTCAGTGATATAAGGTTCGGAGCCATATCCAACTTCGATCTTTATCCTTCGCTCATTCAAAGCTAACAGGATCAGTACTCCTTCGTCTTTGTTATTACCGATTCTCCATTCTTTGAACAGATCTACAGCAGCCGTGTTTTCATCCTTCCCACCTATATCAGGTAGTATGGCTATAGCGAATTCAACCCCTGTTTTTTCCTTTAACTCGATCGCCCAGTTATTAATCTGTTCACTTTTTGATCGTTCCAATAGATTGGCAAAATCATTGACAAATGCAGTTGGTTTGGGATAGGTAGTCGATAGCAAGGTTGAAATCGATACTAAGAAGAAGACAATAATGCTTAGAATTCTATTCGGTAAGATCATCTTCGACTTTATTGTATCAATTTGAGTGCATTGTTTAAATTTCATGCAGCAAATGTCCCATTTTGTCTTTCTTTGTTTTCAAGTACTTTCGATTATCATCGTGGGGGCTGATTTCAATTGGTACTCGTTCAATAATTTCGAGTCCATAACCCTGTAAACCTATTATCTTCTTGGGATTATTCGTCAAAAGGCGAATCTTCTTGAGTCCCAGATCTTTCAAGATTTGTGCTCCAATACCATAGTCTCTCAGATCAACTGGAAATCCGAGATCAATATTCGCCTGAGCTGTGTCGACCCCATGGTCTTGAAGGTGATATGCTTTGATTTTGTTTAATAGACCAATCCCGCGACCTTCCTGACGCATATACAGAATTACACCCTTACCGGCTTCTGAAATCAGTTCATAAGACTTTTCAAGTTGCTGGCCGCAGTCACAGCGAAGAGAATGAAGTGCATCCCCAGTAAGACATTCAGAGTGTACGCGAACCAAGATTGATTCATCCTTAGATATATCACCAAGAACCAAGGCTACATGATACTCCTCAGAAATTGTACTGATATATGTAATGATATCAAAATCACCATACGGTGTGGGTAACTTCGCTTTTGATACGCACTGCACCAATCTTTCTTTTTTGCGTCGATAATGTATCAAATCCTCTATAGTGATTATCTTCAATCCATGCAGTTTTGCGAAGTTCACGAGATCAGGCAATCTGGCCATCTCTCCATCTTCACGAATAATCTCACAAATTGCTCCAGTAGCACTGAGTCCAGCCATTTTTGCCAAATCTACTGCTGCCTCAGTATGACCCGCTCTTTTTAGAACTCCTCCTCGTTCTGCGATCAGTGGAAAAATGTGTCCGGGACGCATGAAATCTTTTGCAGAGCTTTCAGGATCGGCAAGTTTGAGGATTGTTGTCGCTCGCTCACTTGCTGAAATACCTGTAGTAGTCCCTTCCAGTGCATCTATGGATATAGTAAATTTCGTACCATGCCTTTCTGTAATGTCATTTGTCATAAGAGGAATTTTCAGACGAAGTAGAGCTTCTTCTTCCATCGGTACGCACAATAATCCTTTCCCGTGAGTGATCATGAAATTCACAGCTTCAGGAGTTATTTTGTCTGCAGCCATCAGCAGATCACCTTCGTTTTCTCTATTTTCATCATCCACTACAACCAACATCTCTCCTGCCTGAATCAATTTTACAGCCTCATCAATCGTAGTAAACACTTTATCGTCAGATTTAGTCATATTATTCATGCTCGCTTTTTCATTTCTTCCAAAGTAATATCTGTAGGAACATTGTCAATACTAAAATGAGTATCCAACCATTTGAAGGTATGAATCAAGTCTTGAGGAAACTCTGAATACAGCTCGATTTCTTTTTGGGAAGCTGGATGGGTGAACTTCAACTTCCAGGCATGTAGAGCCTGCCTTGCCAGATGATTTGTGAGAAACTCGTGTACTTTCCGTTTTAGATTTTGCTGAACTATTGAGTATACAAAACGAGGAGAATTATATAATAGATCACCTAAAACAGGGGTGTTTATATGCGCAAAATGAACTCTGATTTGATGCATGCGCCCTGTCTCGAGTCCAACCTTAGCTAATGAAAAATAATGATAGTATTTGACCACTTCATAATGCGTCAAAGACCATCTTCCTTGATCTGATACGCATATTTTGCGAGGATTAGTCGTACATCTTGAAAGGTAAGTTTCGATGGACCCTACCGGAGGATCAGGAATACCGGTAGTAACTGCTATGTAGGTCTTTTCAACTTCGCGTCTGGCAAACATTTCACTCAGTTGGGATTGAATCAAGTCGTTTTTGGCAATAATCATAAGTCCAGAAGTACCCCTATCGAGCCGATGAACAATTCCTGGCCGATTGAGCTCTTTACCGGTGGAAAGATTTGCCCCAAAATGATAGACAATAGCGTTTACAAGCGTACTATCAGGATTCCCATAACCTGGGTGTACGATCATACCGGGAGCTTTGTTTATTACTGCCAAATCATCATCTTCGTAAATGACATCAAGGGGAATGTTCTGTGGGATTATTTCGTGAACTTCTGGTGCTGGGAGGTTGATATCAATGACTTCACCACCAGATAGAATGTAACTTTTCTTTACAGGTATGCTGTTGACCAATATTCTATCTTCATTAATGAGCTTTTCAATAAACGTACGAGAAAAAAGCTCCTGGATTTTTAGATCAACCAAGTACTTGTCCAAGCGGACATTAATCTCTCTATCGTAAACAACCTTAAGCTTTTGGGACATCTTTTTTTAGCTCGAGTACAAACACTGCTCCGCTGGAATTTCCCTTCCGATTTCGGATCATTGTACCATTGATAAGCATACTATCATTGGATGATGAATGCTTGACAATCTTGTCGTAGATGTTGTTCCCCTCCCGAATGGAATTGACAATACAAGCAAAAACGCTATTATTGAATTCGTCCTTGATAATCAGTTCGTTGATGTTTACGTTTTCTGTTATGTTTATGTATCGCTTGCGAAAAGAATCGTTCAGGTATATAACCTCAGTACTGGAGGATAGAATCAAAACCATTTGGGGCAGTAGGTTTATCAACTGCTGAATCCGTTGATTATGTTCGAATATTTTTTCCGCTTTCAGTTGGTCAAAACGAACGATGATGTTGAGCATCTTCTTGATAGCATACACCAAGTTTTGAATAACACTATCCCCATCGTAAATCGTAGGATCTATATCAAGGGAATAGTTTCCGTCGGAAATCTCGTCAATAATGTTCTGGATCTCCTTCAATGCACGATTTAAGCGGAATGGGATGTAATTGTATATTACTATGACATAGATGAAAATGATGAAGATAAAGAGGATTATAATAGATTGCATATCACCGGATAGTTGTTTAAGGCTTTTTGCCTGGTCTATAGCATACAACAACAGTATTGATTGTAGTACAATCAAACCGAATAATACCAGTATGAGGATATGATACTTTGATTTGAATGATTGTTTCATTTTTAATCTCTCTTTGTAGCTGTTTCAAAGATCAGCTTGTCGATATTACCTTTGGGACCGAGGAGAATCAAAACATCTCCCTCATTAAGGACATCATTAGCACCAGGCATATCGTTTAATCTTTTTTCAATATAGTTCTTACCATCCTCAGTAACTGCCAGATAGTTGTATTTGATGGCAATTACATTCACTCCACTTTTTGTGGGTAGAGAAAGCTCCGAAAGAGTCTTACCGACGAACTCAATCGGGACAACGAGTTCGATCACAATATGTCCCGAAGATAGATTCACATATTCAAGTACATTTTTCGAGATCAATGTCTTTGCCAATTGATTGCCGACTATTTCTTCTGGCAGGAGGATTTGTTGTACTCCAATAAGCTCCAGGATTCTGCCGTGAAGCTGATTCTCCACTTTGGCATATATAATTCCTACTCCTATCTTTTTCAGGATAGCAGCAGTTAATATACTTTCCTGGATATTTGAGCCTATACCGAGGATTACAGCGTCCACTTCGTTTAAGTTCATCGATCTAAGAGCATTTTCATCAGTAGCGTTCATGCAGATCGCCGATGTTACTTTGTTGCTAATCGAATTGACTATATCTTCATCCTGGTCGATGGCCAAAACGTCCATTCCATTTTCTGCAAGAATCGTGGCAATAGTAGAGCCAAATTTACCTAAACCGATAACAGCATATCTTGCCATCTTTCCCCCTTTTATCCTATAGCCAATTTTTCTTCGGCGTAGTTGATATTTGTAGCTTGCTTTTTGATAGCAAAGGCATAAATCATAGTGAGTGGTCCAATTCTTCCGATAAACATTAACACCGTTATGAGAAGCTTACCCCTAATCGTTAGATCCGCTGTTATACCCATTGAAAGACCAACAGTACCAAAAGCTGATATGGCCTCAAACAAAATCTTCTCAAAATCTATCGGTTCTACCAACATAATAATAAATGAAATGGATAGAACGATAAACACTGAAATCGTAACCAAACTTGCTGACTCCCTGAAATTTGACAAAGCTATACGACGGTTAAACACAGACAATTCCCGCCGTCCCTTTAACATCGCAGTAACCGATAGGATCAACAAGGCAAAGGTAGTAGTTTTGATACCACCGCTTGTAGAACCGGGTGATCCCCCAATAAACATCAATATGTATGTAAGAAGTACTGAAGCAGGACTAAGATTGGATATCTCAATTGAATTAAATCCTGCTGTTCTTGTTGTAACTGATTGAAACCAGGAACCTAATAGTCTTTCCGATACACTGAATCCATCCATCGTATAGTAGTATTCAGCAATTAAATATGCAAAGAATCCCAAAGCCAGCAATACTGCGCTCGTCAACAAAACCAGTTTGGTATGAAGTGTCAGATGGCGAACCTTTTCCCGACCAAACATATATCTGTATAGATCGATCAAAACTGTAAACCCCAAACCCCCAAGAATTATCAAAACAGATAGAGAGAACATGGCGACAGGATTTCCAACATACTGAACAAAACTATCCGGTAAAAGAGAAAACCCAGCATTGCAAAATGCAGATATAGAATGAAACACTGAGAGGTAAGCTGCTTTGATGGGATCGAAATCGTTGATAAAAGTACTGTATAGGAAAAGTGCGCCTACTGCTTCTATCAAGACGGTCACTATTACTATGTTCTTTAGTAGCCTGAACAGATTGATACTCGAAGCTCCTCCAACCACACTATGCATTATGTTTTCCAGCTTTAAGTTCAATCTTTGCCCCAGGATCAATGCAAAGGCGGTTGATATGGTCATAATCCCTAATCCACCCACCTGAATCAATACAAGTATCACCATTTGCCCAAATGTCGAGAAATGTGTACCCGTATCATAGACAATCAGACCTGTAACGCACGTCGCAGATGTAGAAGTAAAGAGAGCATCTACAAACGGCGTTACACTATTTGCTGCAGAAGCCGCAGGTAGCATGAGTAATAGTGATCCGATGATGATTACAATGAAAAAACTCACCATTAGAGTAGTAGGGGGGTTATTACTCAAAAATTTATATAGCCTACCATCAAAAGCATTAAATATTACTAATTGCAGGATAAAGTATGTTTGCCGAATAAGGAGGAAGAAAATCACAAACTTCGCCTGATATATCATTAGGAGAGATCCAAGAACCAACATAATAAGATCGAACAGAATTATGTTACGGTTTCTTTGCAGACCATCCAAAAGCAAGCGATTAACTATAGTCAGGATCAAAAAGGTGATATTCGCCACCGCAGTTAGGTTTTCGACTAATCGGTAATTTAGATGGAATGATATAATGGGTTCCAAGAACAAAACCGTAAAGCTCCACAGAGCAAGTATATATGCGCTTATCTCTATATGTTTCAGAGACTTGCTATAAATCCTCTCATTCATCTAACATCTCGTTATATGTATTTACGAACATCCTCGAGTATGGAATGTGAAACTTCATCAATCTTCTGATTTGCTTCGACATCAATCAGAAGACCTTTTGTTTCAAAAAAGTCTTTCAAAGGATAGGTTTCGCGATAGAATTCCCGGAATCTTTTATGAATAGCTTGCGGTTTGTCGTCCGGACGTACTATCAAATGATGTCCACATACATCGCAGATTCCTTCCTGTAAAGGTTTGTTGCTTAGCATATTAAAATTCGTCCCGCAATCCTTGCAAATCATTCTGGAAGATATCCTTCTGATGGCATCCTCTTCTGAAAGTTGAAGATAATATACTCTTACAACATCAAAGTTTTGTAATAGATATTCTGCCTGAGCTAATGTTCTTGGAAATCCATCAAAGATCAAACCCTTGCACTTCCCGGTAACAGCTGTATCTATGAGATCAAAGACCAAATGATCATCGACCAGATCTCCATTTTGAATTATATGAGAAATTGCCTCTCCAAGTTCCGTCCCTTCTGTAACATGACGACGCAGGAGATCCCCAATATTCACATGGGTAAAGCCCAAGTCTTGAGCCAACAACTTTGCCTGGGTGCCCTTCCCGCTTCCTTGAATTCCAAGAAGTACAATAACATTCATCAACATAATCCTTTGAGTTCATTGTTTACCAAATCAGTATACTGTCAAGATGCAATATTATATATGCTTTGATGCCTGGTTTTCCTCAGCTAATTCAGCCAGGCAATAAGGCTTTGATTACTTTTCAAGAATGGCATAAGCCATCGCATAGTTTTTTTCGTGAGAAAGTGAAAGATGTATCTTTGTAATACTGTTTTCTCGAACAAACTCTGCTGTAGCGTTGTATGTACGAACAAACGGTACACCCTTATCAGAATTAACTATTTCAATATCCTGCCAGTTTATCGTACCATCCCAACCAGTACCTATAGCTTTCATGACAGCTTCCTTGGCCGCAAAACGAACAGCATAAGACTGAAATGGATTTGCTCTTTTACTACAATAATTGATCTCAAGTTCGGTAAAGAGTTTGTCCACAAAACGAGGATTCTTCTCGATAGTACTCTTGATTCTGCGGATATCAATAATGTCCACACCAATGCCAAATATCATGCTTTATACCTATTTTCCATTTCCAGCAAATGCTCCTTGAGTTGTAATCCACCAGCATATCCAGTAAGCTTACCATTCTTGCCTATCACCCGGTGGCATGGAATAAGGATAGGAAGGGGATTCTTGTTGTTTGCCATACCAACAGCGCGGCAAGCTAATGGATTACCAACCATTTCTGCTAAAGCGGAATAAGAAATCGTGCTCCCATAAGGAATAGTTAATAAGGCTTTATAGACTCTCAGGCTAAACCCTGTAGCCGTAAGTATATACGGAAGGTCAAAACTCTGTAGGGAACCGTCAAAATAAGCTTTGAAGTCGCTACAGACCTGCTTCACGAATGGATCTGACGGATCTGCCTGTTTTAAAATGAGCTTGGAATCAAACCGAATTCCATGAATAACGGAGTCCTTGATTACAATAGCCAGGGATATAGCATTATGTTGAAAAAGCATCTCTGTATGCATCGAGTCACATTTCCTCAAAAAAGTAAACCCCCTTCGAAGCACCGCTTTTGAAGGGGGTATAATATAAATTGGGGTGCTTAAGCGGAGAATCTTCTGCGTTCTTTGATTCTACCAGCTTTTCCTTTCGCACTGCGAAGATAAAAAAGTTTTGCTCTGCGGACATGGCCGAAGCGTACGATTTCCAGTTTATCAATATTCGGAGAGTGGGACGGGAAGATTCTCTCGACGCCGATTCCGTTCGAAACCTTTCTTACGGTAAATGATGCTGAAATTCCAGCACCACGCCTTTGAATTACGATTCCTTGAAAAACCTGAATTCTTTCTTTGCTACCTTCTTTAATTTTATAATGGACCTTCACTGTATCGCCTACGCGAAATTCTGGAAAGTCGTTTCTGATTTGGTCTCTGCCAACTGTTTGCAGAATATCCATTGTTCCTCCCATGTATATCCTCGGAAAGAATACGATCAAGAACTATGGCAACGGCGCTACGTACAGAGAGATGATTGTAATCTCCTGATCCTGCGATAGGAGCCAGGATGCAATCTGCGTAGCTATGAACATCATCAATAAGCCCATAACCGGTCCCGAATAATATCAACACCGGAGTGGCTGCTGTCGAAAGAGTTCGTAAATATCTAAAAGATACCTGTTTGGGCATTTTCCGTGCCGTCGTCGTAATCAGGATGGGTCGTATTCCTTCCTGCGTTGTAATCAGATCTATTGTTTCATCTATACTGCTACTGCATCGTACAATCGAAAGCGCTTCGCTGCGCATGGGATTGTATAGCAGGGCATTGTTTTCAGCCCAAAAACCACAGATCCGGTTTATCAAATCCTGTTGTGTGGGTTCTGGACTAATCAAATAATAATTCTTGACCCCATATGTGTATGCTGATCTTGCTATATCATGAATATCAAGATTGCACACAGAAGTCAGGATAACTTCAGAATACTTATTGTATACTGGATAATGAACCAAGGCTATGTAGATATTACTCATGCAATCCTTAGTTCTTGAGATCCGGTCTTCGAGTTCTGGTTAGGCGATCCGAAGATTCTATAATAAATTCGTTCAATTTTTTGTGATTCCCACTTCTCAAAACTTCTGGCACGTCCAATCCAAGAAATGAATCAGGTCTTGTCCAGCATGGAAAACCAAGTTTCCCATTATAGTGCGAATCAGTCTCCGCCGACTCCAGATCACTCAAAACACCTTTTTGTAAACGTGATATACCATCGATAAATACCATTGCTGCCAGTTCTCCACCCGATAGGACGTAGTCCCCAATCGAGATTTCATCAGCTACACATAGGTTTCTTACCCGTTGATCAATCTCTTTGTAGTGCCCGCAAAGTAGAATCAGTTTTGGAACTCTTGAATAGAAGTTAAGAGTCTTCTGATCGAGCTTTCGCCCCTGGGGGGAAAAATAAACAACCGGAGCAAAGCCATGCTCCAAGCGACTGTTTATACAATCAAACACAGGCTCTGGTTTCATTACCATTCCAGCAAATCCACCATAAGGGTAGTCATCTACCATCCTATGTTTTCCTACCGAGAATTCTCTGATATCAAAGAAATCCAACTGAATAGCTTTCTTTTGGATAGCCCTGGCTATCATACTGCTTTGAACAAATCCGGAAAACATCCCAGGAAAAAGCGTCAGAACATCTATCTTCATAAGTCTATCAGAGATGAAGCATTTTGCAGAAAAATACTGTGCATTTCGCGTATCACAGTTGATATGTAATAATCTACGTATGGCACCAGGATCTCTTTGCCTGCCGTAGATCTGACCTGTAATACAAACTGGGCATTATTAAAGAAATAGTCCTCCAATACACCGAGTTCCACATTCTCATGAATGACAGTGAATCCGATCATCTGGTCGAGTTCCTGTGAACTGCTGATATCTTCTTCGGATGATTCCAATTCGTCTATCGCAATCAGAACTTCTTTGTGTTGGCAGCGTTCTTCCTCAATGCCATCATCTGCAAAACGGATAAAAGTCTTCTTATCGACGGTTTTGTGATCTGTTATAGTCACATAAAACACTCTATTGCTGGAAAAGATCAAAAAGCAATTAGTAATCTCGGATAGGACAGACTTGAAGTGCGGTTTGAGCATGGCATGATACCAGCCATCCTGATCCCGACCGCCAAGTCTGCCGATTCCAATGAGGTCATTAATCTCCATCTACTCGATAATCTCGAGTTCGGCTCTCTTCCCTTGCTTTGTACTTACGGCGTTAATGATGGTACGAATTGCACCAGCAGTTCTGCCTCGTTTACCTATTACTTTGCCGATGTCACTTTTTGCCACCCGCAGCTCAAACAGCGTGATTTTGTCACCGTTGATTTCGGTAATGCTTACTTCACTGGGATCATCCACAAGAGCTTTTACCAAGAATTCAATTAGATCTTTCATGAGTCACCTCACAGTTATTGATTATCAGTTTCCGGATTGTCCTTTGCTATCTTGCGTTCATGCCAAATTTGCAGTATTCCCGCTTTACGCATCAATGAGCGTACTGTATCTGTAGGCTGTGCACCTACGCTAAGCCAGTATATTGCCCTATCTGTCTCGATTGTAATCGCAGAAGGATTTGGCTTGGGATCATAATGACCTATACATTCTATATATTTACCATCACGTTTGATTCTGGAATCAACCGCTACTATACGGTAGAATGGTTGGTTTCTGGCTCCCATTCGTCTCAATCTGAGCTTGACCATTCGAACTCCTTTCGTTCTATTACATTTTCTATTAGATGACACAATTTATACTATAGCGGTTTCCGTCAAGCAAATTCTTTTGTTTATATACGCTTACCGATCCAAAAGACCCTGAAGTTATTGGGCATCACCTTAGAAATATACGATTTAAGACTTTCAAATCGCATGTTATTTGAAACTGCGTTTATGCTTGCTGATTTTCCGGTGAAGCACAACTTTTCCTCTTTTTGATTTCCAAATTCTACCTCTGGGTCTGACCTCATAACAAAAGAAATTATTGCAACTAAATTCAGGTAAATTGTTCAGATCAAACCAATATTTAGCCTGAATCTCACCTATATCAAGTGTATTCGTGAATACGCTTGATATAGGCTTGATATAGGCTTGATATACGCTTGACTACTAAGTTGACAGTATGTAAATAGCGTAGCTTCGGAAAGCTACGCTACTGGAACTATTGATTTATTTATATGATAAAACGTGTTTTATAATGATCAGATCCCCGTGGCGTATGCCAAAGTGATCAGAGCTACGATTGCCTCAAAGATTATTTTGTAGTCGTCATTTACGTACTCAACAGTCTTCCCATCCAAACGTTTGACGTATGGCATCAGACATGCCATTTCGGCCATTGAGGTTGAATGAAACTCAATCTTGAGCTTGATTGGAGTATCGAATGTAAAATGTCCAAAGCTGTTTTTATCTCGAGAGAACACACTGTTTACCGCAGTATTCAGATTCTCATTGATGAGATGGGGATTGTAATTCTTAGCAGCGAATTTTGCAACGCCTTCCTTGGTCACGACGTACTCTATCCATGGAAGTGCCGATGGACTCAGGAGTTCATGTTTTAGAGCCAAATCCCCGCTTACCAAAGCAACTGGAATGTTCATTGTAGCCGCGTAAGCAGCATTTATCAGAGCTTCATTCATTGGGATGTCATTGATCGATATCTTTTGAATCTTACTATTTGAATAGCTATGATCCATGTTTCCATTCAATGCTCCCGTTCCTGCATGGTATCCGATGAAAAAAACATAATCGTAGCCTGAGTTCAAACTTGGCATCATATAAAATGGCCTTGGTCCACCGGAAATGAGGTTGATTCTTTTGTCAATTTTGCAGAACTCGTAGTCCACATTGTCACCCATGCTATGCGAATCAGCTATGGTAATTTCGTCTATTTTATCATTTGCGGGACATTCTTTGATGGCGTGTATCAGGTTTTTTAGGTGATCATTGATGCAATTTTTGACGGCTATGGGGTTCTTCTTTTCATGGTCCCAATTAAAAGTCCCGGGTATTCCTTCCATATCAAGTGAGATATAAATCTTCATGCTACTTCCTGTTTTTAATTGTTTTGGCATACTCGCTGGCTATATTGGCTGCCAACCTGGCATTGTTTTCCAGTAGGGCCAGATTTGCCTTTACCGATAGTCCCTGGGTATGAGTCGAAAGGTAAGCCAGCAAGAACGGTGTAGTATCCTTGCCATAAATCCCAGAATCCCTTGCAGCTTGTATCCCCATTTTTACAACTGGTTCGATATCCTCGGCTGGAATCTCATATTCCTTGGGAATTGGATTTGCGACAAGAACTCCGGAAGAAGAACTGACACTGATTTTTGCCAATTCATTCTGAAAAACAAAGCTTTGAACGATGTCCGACACCGTGTCAATCTTCTGAATCTTATAATTACTGGTACTGGAATAAAAGGCTGGAAAAGAGTCTGTCTGCCATCCATAGATTGGTACTGCGAGGCTTTCCAATAGTTCAATCGTTGCCGGAATATCAAGAATAGCTTTACATCCCGCTGATACGACTATGACCGGATAATGCGACAATGCAATCAGATCCATTGAAACATCGGGATTAATGTTCCAATCACGATGAACTCCTCCGATCCCACCAGTTGCGAACACACTGATACCACTTAGCTGGGAACAGTACATTGTAGCCGATACCGTCGTCCCCCCAGTTTGCTTCCTTGCCAGTGCCATTGGTAAGTCTCTGACTGCAAGCTTTTGGATGTGTTCATTGTTATCAAATATCTGATTGAGCCGTTTTATTGATTCCTTGTTCAAACCGATATGAATCTTTCCATCCAATACGATTATCGTTGCTGGTTCTGCCCCATTTTTACGAACGACATCTTCTAATTTGTGCATCGTTTCGATATTCTGGGGAAATGGCAATCCGTGTGTGATTACAGTTGATTCGAGAGCTACTACTCCCCTGCCACTGGAAATGGAATCGGATACTTCTTCAGATACTTGAACAAAATGAGGCAGTTTTGATAGCAGATTTGACTTCATAACCGAATTGCGAACTATAAACCTTTATCTGGAAGTAAAGCCTTCAATCTTAGATTGGTCTTCATTTTCCAGAAAATCAGGCTCTAATATCTGAACTTCTGTTTTGATCACACCGGCTCGTAGCATATCAATTTCTTTGGCAGCAGCAAATGAGAGATCAAGATGCCTGCCTCGAGGGAAAGGTCCCCTATCATTGACTTTTACAATTACAGATTTGCCATTTGCGGGGTTTGTTACTTTGAGGATTGTATCAAAGGGTAGTGTTTTGTGTGCGGCAGTGAATGCATAATTGTCAAAGCGTTCTCCGCTTGCGGTTCTTCGGCCATGGAAACGCTTTGAATAATAAGTCGTTACCATGATTTCACTATCTGGTGGTTCCTGGGTATGAAGAGAATCGATCACCACATCTGTCATATCCTGGCTGATCTCTTCGCTTCCTAATCCGGTAGCTGCTTCTGCGATTACAGGTACGATTATCATTAGCTGTAAACCCAAAAAAGCGGCAAGAATGAGGTTAGTTTTATTTTTCATATGATTTTCCGTGTAAAGGATAGTCTCATCGAATTGGTCGGGGCATATCTGTCAAGAAAAAACTGGCTTTCTCATGACATAACACAGCCCTATGTATCTGTTAACCTGATTGTTACGTACTCGCTTCATAGACCTGGATTCAGGCTCCCAAAACAAGGGTTGAAGGTTAACAATAGCAGTAAAAAGTCTTGAATCCTGTTCAAACTATCGTTACTTTTACAAAATAGTCCCTTGATATTCTGTCTATGCTATAAGTTATGCCTTCTATGCTTGAGAAGAGTGAGTCGATTCTATCGTGATCATATAGGTAAAGAGGACATTTTGTTTTATAACGCAGCTTACGTTGCCAAGCTAAAAATCCACCTGAAGCAGGAAAACTAAATACCGCACATACCTTACTTATTGATATAGCCTTACGTACAGCCAGTTCAGGGTTTTCCATATAATCCATGAAACCCATGAGTATCACATAATCATATTTTTCGTCTTCCGGTAGAATAAAGAAATCCTGTACCTCAAACCTGCAAATCTGGCTAAGCTTCAAGGCCTCTGCTCTGGATCGGGCGATTTCTATCATTCCTGGTGCAAAATCTATCCCTCGAATGGCTTTAGCCCCTTTTTGGGCAAAACCGATTGAATAGTGACCTGGACCACACCCCACATCCAAAAGGCTCATCCCCTCGATCGGAGAACAAGCTTCAAAGCTCTTTTGATATCTCATAAGCATACTTTTCCGAAAGACTCTGTTGATCAGATTACTTAGTACATTCTTGCGCGTAGCATACAAAGCATCAAAACCATGGGCATAACCATCAAAGAATCCCGCTATTCTGTCTTGCATTTATCTATCCTCTATGCATCTATAATAGTGATGATAGTACTCATCAAGAGTAATATATGTCGTTTTCCCGAGGAGATTTTCGATCTTTCCTGGAACGCTGTCCAGATTGATGTAGCTTTTAAAATAGCGAAATGGATTCATCTTCAATCTTGGGTGTTCTTTATCCAGTTCACGGGGATGAATGTATATCATCAGCGGCTTAGTTTGTAGTAGTTTATCAGCTTGAGAGCTGATTAGTCCCAATGGGAAAAATCGTAGATAACCTCCCCCAAACATGCAAACACTATGGTTTAACATTTTTCCCACCGACATTGGGAATTCCACCATTTTACCATGAGAAGTTTCCACAAGAAAGGGCGAGTTTCTTAGATTTGGCAAAAATCTGTGCTTAGACCTGTTTGGGATCAAAGAAGAATCGTATCTATAACCAATCTGACTGAGAATATCAAAGATCCACTTACAATTCTGATCGATTGTAAAACCGGCTGAACGCCAACCTTTGACTTCAACTCCGGCTGTATCTTCCAGTATCTTTTTGGATGTATTTGCATCTTCAATAAAAGCCTCAGGGCTTTGTTTGAATACTTCTTGATGATACATCCCATGAGAAGCTATTTCGTGCCCAAGACTATGAGCTCTCTTTACCAGATCAGGAAATCTTCGAGCAATGTAGCCCAGGAAAAAGCAAGTCGCTTTCGCATTATGCTCTGCCAGATGTTCAAACAACCGTGTAAGCCCTATCTCGACCCTGGGGCTGATACTGTCCCATGCGGATATGGGAGGTGTACCCCTAACCCCGATAATATGATAATAATCTTCAACATCAATGGTGAATAACCCTGGATAGTTTTGGACTGCCATTTTTACGTTATCTTGCATGCAGAACACAAAGAAAATAGCTATTTGCTTGTCAAGGCAAAATGGTGTTATTATACTTGGATTTCATTTGACAATATATCCCATACTCATAGTTGGAGCATAATTCAATGATAAAAAGAGGAATCTTTTGAAAACTGACATTATTATCAAAGGTGCCTGTGAGCACAATCTCAAAAGTATCGAGCTCTCGATTCCCAGAAACAAGCTTGTTGTTTTTACCGGTGTATCAGGTTCTGGTAAATCCTCCCTGGCTTTTGACACTCTTTATGCAGAAGGCCAGAGACGATATGTGGAATCTCTTTCTGCTTATGCCCGTCAGTTTTTGGGTCAGATGGAAAAACCGAAAGTGGATTATATCGAAGGTTTATCTCCAGCTATATCAATTGAGCAAAAAGCTGCCAGTAAGAACCCACGATCTACTGTGGGTACTGTTACGGAGATATATGACTATCTGAGAGTGTTATACGCAAGAGTAGGAACTCAGCATTGCCATAATTGCGGTGACGTAGTCGGATCCCAGACAGTTGACCAGATGGTAGAGCACCTGATGGAACATCCTGAAGGAACCAAAATACAGGTTCTATCTCCCCTTGTTCAAAACCGGAAAGGTGAGCACAAAGAAGAAATCGAACAGCTTCGTCAACAGGGTTTTGTCCGGGTTATTATCAATGGCCAGCTTCGTAACCTTGATGAAGAGATTGCTTTGGATAAAAAGAGCAAACACGACATCGACGTAGTAGTAGATCGTATTGTTATAAAAGCAGGTGTGGAATCACGCCTGGCAGAATCATTGGAACTTGCATTAAAGCTTACTGATGGAATAGTAAAGATTGATCTGATCGACCAAAACAGCCAGCAATTGCTATCTGCGACCAATTCATGCGCAAAGTGCAACATTGGGTTTGAAGAACTCTCTCCCCAGAGTTTTTCGTTCAATAGTCCGATTGGCGCTTGTCCTATCTGCAACGGATTGGGTTACAAGCTGGAGTTTGATCCCGATCTGATCGTTCCAGACCCACAGTTATCGATAATGGCTGGTGCTATAGCAGCCTGGGGAAAGCTGGAAGCAAAACAATCAAGCTGGACTCTCAATACCATCCGTAATCTTGCCAAGTCATACAACTTCTCTTTGTCTCAGCCATGGTATCTGCTACCGGAAGAGATCAAACAACTGATCTTCTGGGGTTCAAAAGGAAAACGATTCAAAGTAGCGTGGCAGAGTGCTCATGGATCCGGCAACTTTATGATCAAGTTTGAAGGAATCATTCCCCAACTTGAACGCAGGATGAAGGAAACAAGCTCCGAGGACATGCGCAGATACTATATGCAATTTATCAGCGACAAACCATGTACAGAATGCGGAGGTAACAAGCTAAAACCCCAAAGCCTCGCGGTGAAGATTGGCTCAAAGAATATCTCTGATATCACATCGATGAGCATTCATCAGGCTTACAGCTTCTTCAACAGCATCAAGCTAAAGGGAAACCAACTGATAATAGCAGAAGAAGTACTAAAGGAAGTGCGAAATCGCTTGGGATTTCTAATGAGCGTGGGATTGCATTATCTCACCCTGGACCGTCGTTCACCCACTCTTTCAGGCGGTGAATCACAAAGGATTCGCCTTGCCAGCCAAATAGGATCCCAACTGGTAGGAGTAATGTATATTCTGGACGAACCAAGTATTGGGCTTCATCAGCGTGATAACACGAAACTTGTTGAGATGCTTGTCCAACTCAAAGAACTGGGCAATTCCGTCATCGTCGTAGAACATGACGAAGATACGATCAGAGCTGCTGATTGCATCGTGGATTTTGGTCCCAAAGCCGGGATTTTTGGGGGAGAGATTGTCGTCGCAGGGAGCTACGAAGAAGTTCTCAACTGCCAGAGTTCCCTCACCGGAGCTTATTTAAGCGGAAAACAAAAAATCGAGACTCCGGCAAAAAGAGTCAAAGCAGATGAGCGCATGCTATCTATTACTGGGGCAAAACATAATAATCTGAAAAACATCGATGTCGATATCCCACTGGGTTTATTCGTATGCATTACAGGTGTATCTGGTTCGGGAAAGAGTTCGCTGATAAATCAGACACTTCATCCCTTCCTGCATAATCATTTCTTCCGGACTTCTCACAAGGTGGGAAAACACATCAGCATCTCAGGGTACGAAAATATAGACAAAATCATCGCAATTGACCAGCAACCAATAGGAAGAACACCCAGATCAAACCCATGTACATATATAAAGCTTTTTGATCCTATTCGCAATTTGTTTGCTGAACTACCTGCCTCCAAAATGAAAGGATACAAATCCGGAAGATTTTCCTTTAACGTAAAGGGAGGAAGATGCGAAGCCTGCGAAGGAGCCGGCGTCAAGCAAATCGCTATGCATTTTATGGCAGATATATATGTTACCTGTGAAATTTGCAAGGGAAAGAGATACAACCATGAAACTCTAAACATCCGCTACAAGGGTAAAAACATTGCCGATGTACTGGATATGGATGTGCAGGAAGCCTATGAGTTCTTTGAAAACATCCCTTCTATCAAATCCAAGCTCCGGACATTACACGAAGTTGGCCTGGATTATATCAAACTCGGGCAGGCTTCCACAACCCTATCCGGTGGTGAAGCCCAAAGAATCAAGCTATCACGTGAACTTAGCAAAGTCAGCACTGGCAATACATTGTATCTCTTGGACGAACCAACTACTGGCCTGCATTTTGATGACATAAACAAACTCCTCGGAGTGTTAAAAAAGCTCGTGGCGATGGGTAATACAGTAATCGTTATCGAACACAATCTGGATGTCATAAAAAGCGCAGATTGGGTGATAGATCTGGGTCCAGAGGGTGGTGATGAAGGAGGGCAGGTAATATCTACCGGCACTCCAGAACAGATCGCAAAATGCAAAGGATCATACACCGGGCAGTTTCTGAAAAAGCACTTAAAGAGACAATTATAGGCAATATACATACATCTCAAAGGAAAGTTCTTGACGGGAAAAATCGACTGACGAGTCTGGAAATTCTTTAGCAGGGAGAACAGCAATGAGGAAAACAAAGCAACGACATATAGTACCATTAGATAAAAGGGCGCACATTCTGGATGCTGCAATCACCGTTTTTGCCAAAAAAGGATTTTCAGGATCTACTATCTCGGATGTTGCCAAGAAGGCCGGAGTCGCATGCGGAACTGTATATCTATACTTCAAAAACAAAGATGATCTCCTGATTCAGTGTATGCACGAGATGATTGATAGCAAGCTCAAAGGAATAAAAAACGAAATATCACATTTTGAAAAAGCCAATGAAAGGCTCTACCAATTCTTTATCAAACATATCGAGCTCTTCACACAAAACCCGGATGTCGCCAGATTTATGCTCGTAGAGGTTCGTCAAAGTGAAGAGTTCTACACCAGATACCCTACCTACAATCCACTGAACGAATACATTTCTTATGTCCAAACTCTCATTCGGGATGCAATCAATGAAGGGACTCATAGAGATGTCGATGTAACTGCTCTCTCATACATGATCATTGGTGCGATGGATCTAACTCTTACACAATGGCTTATTGGCAACAAAGATCTCGACCTAATCCATATTACAGACAAAATTCGTGACATTCTACGCCATGGTATCTTAGCCTGATTGGACTCCTTTCAAGCATGATCGAGATACAATAGTTCATCTGACAATTTCAGATTATCTTCGTTTCATCACATTGGTGTCAACCATTTTTACGACCTGTCAACCTTGTAGTCAAGCCTATATCAAGCGTATATCAAGCCTATATCAAGTGTATTCACGAATACACTTGATATAGGTGTGATATCGGCTAATTATAGGTTTGGATTAAGAATCTGAATCGACAATAACGAGACAAAGTTTTACTTGAGTACATGCGTACAGATGAATGAATTGGCAAAGCTCAGGGTTCTTCCAAGCTATTAGAAGTCCGATTAAGCCTGATAAATAATCCCGCATCTTGCCGGGATTTGGATCTCATTGTATGCTTGAGTTGCATACAGAATCCTGGCATTATCAGGGAGAACAAATAGCTGCTTGCTTTTACCCGGGTTTAGAACAATATGAATATCACTCGTGGGATCATAGCGGTGAAAATGACATAGCGATATATTGTCTTTGATGAAGCTGAACTCACCAGAAACCAGGACAGAATTTGCTTTTCGGATGGATATTAGGTCTTTGTAAGTCTGCCGTAGAGAGACTGCTTCTTCCCGATTTTGCCAATCCCAGTCAAAGGGCCTGCGATTATCGGGATCTTTCTTGCCTCGCATTCCGATTTCGTCCCCATAATAGATATGTGGGGTTCCCACGAAGCACATTTGAAACAGGATTGCCAGTTTCAGCATATGGGTATTGGCTTTTGCGATTTCAAAAATCCGCCATGTATCGTGGCTTCCCATCAGATTCATCATAGCTGACAATGCCTGAATGGGGTATTTTGAGAGACCTTCCTCAATCTTGTTCTGAAACTCCGGGAGCTTACCCTCTCCAGAAAAAAGGTACTCCAAAAGCGGAGATTTGAAGTAAGCATAATTCATAACCGAATCAAAGTACAGGCTATTTACCCAATCTTCAGCATTGTGCCAGATTTCACCTACTAACCATGCATCAGGCTTTATCTTTTTTACATGCTTGCGAAACAACTCCCAGAACCAAAAAGGGACTTCGTCGGGTACGTCCAGTCTAAATCCATCCAAATCACGATCGACAAGCCAGTATTCAGCAGTTTTCAGGACGTAGTCTACCAATGGTTTATTAACTACGGCATGTGCAATATCTCTTACGTAGTTTTCATCTGGATGTAGCCTGCTAAGGTCATAATTCAGATCTGGCATATCCTTTACACCCCACCAGCATTGGTAGTACTCCTTGGGATCAAAATCCGGTGGAAGTGGATTTGGGAGAGGATACTTGTGCCAATCATACCATGACCAATAATCCGAGAATGGCCCCTTTTCGATACAGCCACGAAAAGCCCAAAACGTCTCTCCGGTATGATTAAAAGCAACATCCAGAATAATCCTGATCCCCAAAGAATGCGCTTTATGAACCAAGTCATCAAGCTCCTGCTCGGTTCCAAAATGGGGATCTATCTTCATGTAATCAGCAGCATCGTATTTATGGTTTGATTTGGCTTGCCAGAGTGGATTGAGATACACAATACTGATGCCCAAATCTACCAAATAATCAAGTTTATCAGTGATACCTGCGATGTCACCACCATAGAAACTCCACCAGTCTGGTTTACCTTTGGGTAAATATGGACTTTGAACCAAGCCTGAAATATCTTTCCAATCATTTATCAGGTGAAAGTACTCTGTTTGAGGTGGTAGATACTCTCCTGATGGAGGTGGAGTTTTACAGTCACTATAGTACCATTCGGAAAAATCGGGATTGTTTGATTTGTTATTTTGGTAAAAGCGATCTGGGAAGATCTGATATATAATTCCTTCACGTACCCACTCTGGAACTTCAAAGATGCTCTCTCGCTGGGGTAAGAAGTGAATTTGATGAATTGTTTTGGGGTTTAGGGAAAGCCCATCTTTGTCATAAAAAAGCGTTTTGTTTCGAAAGCGTATTTCCACATATACTGAAAGAACCGAGTCCTCAATCTTTGCTTCGTTGTGATATAGATCAAAGACATCGTCCGAACCCATTTTGTAAAGGGGCAAGGCCGTGCCACGGTAATGGATAATGATTGTTTCGGCAAGACTTTTGAACCATTTGAACCGCCACTCAAATCTATCTTCTGTCATCCGGTTCATGGATAACAGCGGATATTTTTGATCTGCAAAACCAGATGAATCGCTGATTTCATTTACAGAAGGAATCGGAAGCTTGAAAGCAGGATTGGTTAGTTCGTTCCATGTCAGTTTACTTACGTTTGCGCTGATGATTAGGATTGAGTTTTCGCCTCCGAATGGATCTGCTTCTTTGGAAGGATTGGATGGATCCGGCATCCATTTACCATCAACAACCAGCTTATATCTGTGCTTCCCGGGATTAACGTACAACTGGATCTGATAGTTTCCGCCTACATCCGGTAAAGAGATTATCTTCCAATCAGTAAAATCACCGCACAAACCTACAGTGTGTTCACCGGCTGTCAGGGGTGAATAGCTGAATTTAATCCTGGGCATCTTTCAAAAAAATACGTTTGCCACACAGCAGATGCTTGTATGACAAACGCATAATTAGAAGTCTAAGTACTGTTTTATACCAGTTTCGGGATAATACCACCAATCAAGAAACAGGTAGCAAATGCAATAATGGCATAAAGCTCTGGATAAACAGCAAGTATCAAGGTCTTTGTAAAGACGTCATTCCCACTCCCGAGACTTTCGATACCGTTTGCCACGACTCTTGCCTGTTGCAAAGCAGAGAACATACCTACGATACCCATGATCAATCCAGCTCCAAGAATAGCGTAGGCTTGCATCATGTTCATAGTCGGAGTAATATGAGTCTGCAAAATGAAGAACGCTCCAAAACCATACAAGCCTTGAGTTCCCGGCAAAGCCGAAAGTATCATGCAGTTAGCGAAAATATCATCCCGTTTCTTCATGGCAGCTACACTGGCACTTCCATCAATAACAGTTCCAAAGGCACTTCCCAGTCCACTGAGAGCAACCATTATAAAAACCCCAATCCAAGCAATGAAATAGGCAATATTGCCTGTTGAAGCTACAAGGTTTGTGGCAACAGCTAAACTATCGTTTAACATATAACCTCCCGTTTATTTTACTGATTTTTTCTTCCAAATGGTTTGTATGATAGTCCCGGTCCCGTAAAACCGGCATTTTTGTAAAACTCGACAAATGTAAGACGCAAGGGATGGACAAATCCACTCAAGGCACCCAAAGCGAGGTTTAGGGTATGACCAAAGATCATGAATACCAAAAAGATCACAGGACCAATGATCGGCACAGCAGAAAACTGTGCTGCCATAGCGTTCACGACTATACCAAGGATAGCACTCGAAACACCAAGGGCAAATAGCCTGATATATGATAACAGGTCTCCAAAGAATCCAGTTAGCACATTATACATGATCCAGATTCCGGAGAGGATGTTTATAATAATGTTTTTTCCGGGGCTATTAAAAAGAAACACCATAGCCAAACCCAGATACATCGGATACTTCGCATAATCAGCCAGAATACCTGGTTCCGCACCCATTACCTTTGAACCCATAATCACAGCTGATAACAAAAACAAAAAAGTCCCCAATGAAGCTATGCCGTACCTGAATCCGGATTGCCGCATCTGTTTTCCTGCGTTGATCAAAATTCCAAAGAGGATCTGAATCACTCCCAGTATCAGAGCAAAATTAAAGATTTGCTCAGTTTCCCTTATTGGAATCGTACCTCCGATTATGGGTGCTGCCTTCAAATCGTAGGCAAATACGCTACCCATTGCCCAGCCCATAACTGAGGTGGCTATTCCAAAGAGCATTATCAGGTTCATGTAGCTCTTGATTCCGGGATTCTTCATCTTCTTTTTCAGGAACAAGGCGAATAGGATCAGAACAACTCCATATCCAATGTCGGCATTACAAAAACCGAAGAATAACATGAAGAATGGGGCAAAAAACGGTGTCAAATCCAAATCATTATACTTTGGTAACATGAATAACTCTGCAATCGGTTCATACAACTTTGCGAACCAATTGTTTTTGAGCAGTACAGGAACATCATCCTTTGCTTCTGGGGCAGATTTGAAATAAATCACGGATTTCTCTTCAAGGAACTTGATTAGGGAGCTTTCTTCCTCTACTGGAATCCATCCACCCAAAACCATAATATGATCATCCGCTTCCGAATCTGCCTGCTGGATTGCTTCTTCGTATTCGTAGTCACCTGTCAGTCTGTGGATTTCTTCTTCAAACTCAAATACAGCTGTCTTGGCAATATCGCTTAGAAACTGGTTTATAGATTGTAGTTCCCGGTTAGCTTCTTCACATTCGCCTTCCAGGGTTTTCAAAGTTTTTTCGGGTAAACTGAAAAGATCAGCATCTATACTAACCTTTTCCGTATCCTTTGCAATTACGATGAAATATACTGTACCAAATTGGTTTGCGACCACTTCCAAAGCATACTTCTGTTTCCACTCATCCTTGAAATGATTTCGTGAGCAGGAATAAAAAAGTGCTCTAATACCATTCGCAGATAGTTTTGAGAGCATGTTTGGATCAAAATAGCCCCAAGGTGCTATTTCAGCTATCTGTCTATTGAGGATTTCTACTTGGCGGTTTAACTGGTCTTTCTTTTGTCTTGCGGTATTAATCTGATTCAACAACATCTTTGGAAGTAGCTGGGTCTGAGTCCTTGCTGAAGTTTCAAGCACGAGCTTCTTCATGTATTTCAGAGCTTCTGTATATTGTTCGATCTGTGTCTTTCCTGCTGTCAATGCCTCAGATTGTGCTGCTTTCTTTCGAATTATATGAACTACACCGAGCTTCTGAAGATGGCTCAGAAAGTTCTTGTAATCGAGATGATATAGCACGAAAGTAAACTTTCTCATATTAGCAATCATGCGGGCACCTCATTCTGCATCCTGTTTTTCAAAATCTTCTGAGAAGCTTTGGAAAGGTTGTCCTCGTCTTCCATAAACCTCTTTATCTTCAGGATACCTTCTTCATAAGCAGGGATCTGGACCTTTTCGTATAGATTGACTTTTTGCGTTGTTTTCTTCCGGATTACATCCAATAATCTCATTTTGCGGATAAAAAACATCCTTTCGATCTGTAGATTGGAGATGCTTTTCACGACTTCTACACCGTCCAGAAACCATGAGGGAGCTTTGAAAAGGTTGAACTCCCTAAGATCGTAATCGACTTTATCCAGAATCGGGACTTTTACACCCGCGATCTTTTTAGTAATAATGCCGACATGGCGTATCCTGACTAAATCGGGATCAAATTCACAATACAGCCTGAGGAATCGTTCCAGTTCTTTGTACCTTTCCTGGATCTGTTGATCAAGCGCATGAGCATGATCCCGGGCTCTTTTGACTTCCATCCGCAGGGCGGATTCTTTGTTCTTGAGCGTAGGCAAGGCTCGCACTCTGATCTTGAGTTGCTTGTTCAACTCTTGCAAAGCAGTTTTGTTATACTGGAATTTTAGTTCCATCCTAATCTTCCCAATAAAGCTTCATATACTCTTCTTTTATACCCACTTCAGCCTTGCTGAAATACTTCCTGAAAAGAGCCCATGTAGTATCAAGCATCTTATCGATATCGATATTCACGTCAATAGCCAAAATGGAGAATGAATACTCAGAAGCGAACTTGAGCACTCGTTCGTCATAATCCGATAGATCGAATCCGTTTTCGAGCTTTGTTCTGGCATTTGCTGCATCCGCATAGAGTCTAATCGCTGCATTCATCACCTGTGGATGGTCTGCTCGCGATTTTTTGCCAATGACGAGCTGTTTCAATCTGGATAGAGAACGAAATGGATCTACGATCACCTTCGAAATATCTGTATCACGACGTAAGTACAGCTGGCCTTCTGTGATGTATCCCGTATTATCCGGGATAGCATGAGTAATGTCTCCTCCGGAGAGAGTAGTAACGGCAATGATCGTAATCGAACCACCTTCAGGGAACTGGACTGCTTTTTCATATAGCTTTGCCAGCTCACTATACAATGAGCCAGGCATACTGTCTTTTGAAGGGATTTGATCCATACGGTTGGAAACAATACTGAGAGCATCGCAGTATAGAGTCATATCAGTAAGCAGGACCAATACTTTCTCATTCTTTTCAACAGCAAAGTATTCTGCGGTTGTCAATGCCATATCTGGAACCAGCAATCTCTCTACTGGTGGGTTTTCAGTGGTATTCACAAAGGATATGATACGGTCTATTACTCCAGCATTCTCAAATGCGTTTTTAAAGAAAAGGTAATCATCATTCGAAAGCCCCATCCCACCCAGGATAATTTTATCAGCTTGAGCTCGAAGGGCAACCATAGCCATAACCTGGTTAAATGGTTGGTCAGGATCGGCGAAAAATGGTATCTTTTGCCCTGTTACCAGAGTGTTGTTTAGATCGATACCAGCAATACCTGTTGCTATTAATTCGGATGGTTGTTTCCTTCTCACAGGGTTTACCGATGGTCCACCAATCTCCACTTCTTTTCCCTCAACAGTTGGTCCCCCATCAATTGGATCCCCATATGCATTAAAAAACCTTCCGGCGAGTTGTTCACTTACTTTGAGCGTAGGTGGTCTTCCAAAGAAAACGACCTCTGCATCCGTACCAATACCTTCGGTACCGGAAAAGATCTGCAGAGTAACGGTATCATTGATAATCTTTACTACCTGAGCCAACCTGCCAGATACTGACGCAAGCTCTTCATAGCCGATTCCCGTTGCGTTTACAGAGCAAGTAGCTTTGGTGATTTGATTGAGCTTTGTGTATATCTTCTGGAATGCTTGAGTTGCCATTATTTCACCTTCCTTTCTGCTACAATCTGATGTAACTCATCTTCGAATCTCTTGAATTCAGGTGTCTCAAATTCCTCATAATTCATTTGTTTACAAGCATTGATCATTCTGATATAAAATGGCATCACATCTTCGAACGATTCAAAATCAAAATCATTCCCGCATATTTCCAGCATCAATTCCAACATATATCTTTGCCTTACAATCGGAGTTGATGAATCGACCTTATTAAACCCATCCTGTTGGAGGATAACACGATCTAATAGCTCGGACTTCCAGAATTTATCATGGTATGATAGCGGTACTCCGTCGTCACCCAGAATGTTTATCTGCTCGTACGATTCTTTACCCCTTAGCAGGATATCTTTTGCTTGTAATACCTCATTAACCCAGTTCGGCGATATGTTCGAATTCAGATATTCTTGAACTTCTGCATATTCCAGATACTTTGAATATGAATCCATAGGATCTACTGCAGGATATCTTTTGCTATCTGCACGCTGCTGTGATAACGCATAAAAGCATCGGGCAGCCTTCTTTGTTGATTCGGTAACAGGTTCTTTGAGGTTTCCGCCTGCTGGAGAAACTGTCCCGATAAAGGTTATAGAACCGGATTGACCGTTACTAAGATTTACATAACCAGCTCTGGCATAAAAGTTTGACACTATAGCAGGAAGATCCATTGGGAACGCATCCGGTCCAGGGAGTTCTTCCATACGGTTTGACATTTCACGAAGAGCTTGTGCCCAACGGGATGTAGAATCTGCCAGAAGAAGTACTTTCAATCCCATGCTTCTGTAGTATTCTGCAATTGTCATAGCAGTATAAACAGATGCTTCTCTGGCTGCAACCGGCATGTTTGATGTGTTGCAGATGATGATCGTGCGTTCCATCAGTTTTCTTCCTGTACGGGGATCATCCAGTTCGGGAAATTCCACAAAGAGCTCCACTACTTCATTTGCTCTTTCTCCGCATGCTGCCACAATTATCAGGTCTGCCTCGGCATTCTTTGAGATGCTGTGTTGGAGAACTGTTTTCCCACAGCCAAAAGGTCCGGGAATAAAACCAGTACCACCCTCAACCATCGGATTTAAAGTATCAATTGTGCGGACTCCAGTTTCCATCAAACGAAATGGTCTTGGTTTATCTTTGTAGGCTCGGATAGGAATCTTTACAGGCCAATGCTGAACCATATTAATGTCGATATCGACATTGTTCTCATCGGTTACTACAGCTATCGTATCTGTTATCTTGTATTGGCCAGATTCGGCTATGGTCTTGACAGTATATTTTCCTTCCATACTAAAGGGAAGCATTATCTTGTGGGCAATCCAGCTTTCAGGAACTTCACCGAGCCAATCTCCCCCACTCACGAAATCTCCGGATTTGACCAGAGGAGTAAAATCCCACACACTATCGGCATCCAGTGGATCTGTATACTCACCCCGAATCAGGAAAAGACCTTCCATTTTATTCAGATCGTCCTGCAAACCATCATAGTTTTTGGATAGCATTCCAGGCCCGAGCTTTACTTCAAGCATGTGTTCGGTAAACTCAACAACATTACCTGGCGTAAGACCACGTGTACTCTCAAACACCTGCACATAGGCTATCTTTCCAAGGATCTTGATGACTTCGGCCATCAGTTTGACGCCTTTTAGATCAATATAACAGATCTCATTTTGAGAAACGGGTCCATCGGCTTCGACCAAAACCAAATTGGCGATTATTCCTTTGACAATACCTTTGGTCATACTAATACCTTCTATTATTTTACTTTTTGTTTCAGATCAAACTCTTCAGGAAATACAAAGCTATTTTCCAGTTCGTTAAGAGTGTCAAAAAAGACTTCCTTCCCATGATCTGGATCGAGGTTTATCCAACGGTCAAGGATACATAGCTTACAAAAATATCCCAATATGCGATCGATATTGAAATATTGAAAGAAGTTCTGGTTATCGATCCATCGCCATCTCAAAGCGTCATAATTGCGTTCCCGGTCGATCACACTATACTGTTCGTAGACTCGAGACAAAGCTTCAAATAGATAATGCTGCTTACCTAAACCGAAATCGGGAGCCTGGCTTTTTGATAGTTTTTCGACATCGTCACCCTCGCCTAATAAATAGCCCGCATATGGATAGCTGTGTTTCCTGCCACCCATAGCGATCAATATGTTTTGCATATCGCGGTTGTACTGAAACCAGGCATTGATGAATCTATTATTGTGGCTCAGAACTAAACGATAAAAAGATTGTAAATAGAGAGTCTCCCATTCCAAAAAGCTTTGTTCATCTTCTCTGCTCAAAAACTCTTTGGTAAGGGTTATGATAAATTCAGGGATTCTTTTGCATATCTGGGGTTTATGGCGTAAATCTTTATCGGGATTTGGCTTTAGGTATTCAATCAGTGATTGCCATGAATCAGCATCAATAATACAAAGACCCTCGGGCTGTGCTGTTTTGCCAAACAACATTGATAACAGGTTATCAATATCCCTCTGAAGCACCAGTAATTCCAGAAGCCGGTTATCTGATTTACTAAGTTTTTCTCTGGCTTCATTTAGAAAACTTGAAGGATTGTACGCAACCTTACTATCTTCAAAGCCAATATTCGGCAATCCGGTCACAAAATAGTAATACTCTTTGGCAAACATAATCAATCGGAAAAGAGAATCTGATTGGTTCTGGGTCTGAGATATGATTTAAATAGATTCGCAAAATCCTCGTCCGTAAAACTGAGCTTATATGTACCATCCAACGGGGCAAGGATGAAACCTTCTTTCATCGTAGGGCTCATATCCACTTCGAGTTTACCCTCCAGAATTGTTTTGAGAGATGTAATAAAAGTATCATCAAGTGATTGCATCAATTTTTCAGATATCACCAAAGAGCCATCTTGAATAGAGTTTTTCCAGATTTGTAGTGTTTCTTTGATCAAACCCTTAACGTACTCTGGGTCGCTGAAGGCTTCTTTTGCCTTGCTGTCAAAAGCTTTATCCAACAGTAAATCAGTCACTTTCTTTTTTACCACACTCAGAGTCTGTTGAGCTGCCATTTTGAGATCAGAATTGGTGTTTTTCTTCAGCTCATCGGCTGATTTCTGGGCTGATACAAGTACGTGATTGGCATTTTTATCGGCTTCAGCTATAATATCTTCGGCTTGTTTTCTCGCTGCCTCAATTATCTTCAAAGCCTCATCGTTTGCTTTTGTTACGCCCTCATTATATACTCGTTCCAAGAGTTCTTGAACCTGGTCACTCATACCGCTACTCCCTGATTTTCACTTTGGCTCAATTGTGAAATATACTACTATTATGTCAATCAATAATTACTCTTCAAGAAGGATAGTTTTTCCTTGACATTTTAGTATAAGGAATTCATTTAGTTGCGGTGTTGTATGGTAGATAGAATTTATAAAAGCATTTTTAATCGAGTGGCGCTTAGTCTCTTGATTGTTAGCCGGAAGCGGGATATGGACGGTTTGGATACATCGATAGTAATTCAAGCCGCAAACACTCATGCAGAAAAAACATTGAACTTGGTCAGGGATGAAATTGTTGGATGTAAATTGAGTGATGTCCTTCCAATGGCAGATTGCGAACTACGCTTTGGAAGCTATCATGGTGCTCGCGATTGGGAAGTATTTGACACTCTCAATGGTATTGAGTGCAAGATCATTATCAGGCCTTTCGAGCAGGATTTCCACTGGATTGAGATACACACTGCCAATGATTTCGATGAAAAACAGACAGAGTTAATCCAGCTAATCAACTCTCTTAAATCCCAAGTTCTTCGGTTTATATCGAAAGAAGCGTTCTATCTCCGGGAAAACAGTTACTTGAAAAAAACCATGAACAATCTCCCATTTATTGTCACCATCAAAGATCAGCACCTGCGATACAGATATGCAAACAAAGCTTTCTGCCATCTAACAGGACTTGAACTATTCATACTATTGGGAAAAACAGATCAAGAGCTATATTCCGAGGAGAATGCTAATAGCTTGATGAAGGGTGATAACCAAGTTTTAGAAAGTTTTGAACCATTTTTCGGGGAGATCCATTTCTCCGAAGCAAATGGAAAGAGACACATACTCTATACTCATAAGAAAAGGATCGTTGACAACAAAGGAAGCAATAGCATCATAATGGCTTGTATGGAGATCACAGATTCAGATGCTGCTCCAGAAGCCGAGCCAACCATTTAAAACGAGCTTAATACGATAGGCATGCACCTCAGAATCGTTAATTAATTCCTACATTGATAGGGCTATCTCCTAGCTGTTCTCCGACGTAGTCGGTTGTGTCATCCCTGAATCTTGATTTTTTCGCTGGTTTTACATTATTTACAATGGGTTTCTCAGTTCCCTTGTTTACAACATCAGTCAGCATCCTCATGTGTTCTCTCAAAGAATCAGGTTTTGTTTCTACGACAATATTCTTGCTTGGAGTCTCTTCTTGAGCATCTGTCATGAACAATACTGGTGGTTTCAGATATCCATTCAAATATGTCGAGTAAAGGATAGCCCCCAGTATCATAACGAAGATCACAATCCCAAGTGTCCAAAAAAAGTTTGTAGATAGCATTATCTTCTTTTCTTTGACAGATTCCTGAGGCTTGAACCGATCTTTTGTATGCTCTGGCCTTAGGATATAGAACTCCCGCATGACTTCATCAACATCAGCTCCAAGATATCTTGCATAATTGAAAACAAGAGCTTTGCAAAAGCCATAATCGCCCAATTGAAGAAGCTGATTCATTTCGATCAATTCGATGTTTGATTTGCTAATCCTGATCTCATCCCAGATTTGATCGAAACTAATTCCAGATGCAGTGCGTAGATTTTGGAGATACGAACCTAAGTTTTCCATATATACTCGCCAGAAAAAACCTTTTGAACATCTCCACTTAACCAGAAATCTCCATCTCGTCGGGCAATCCAAACAATTCCACCTGGCATCACAACCTGAATATTATCTTCCATATTGTAAGATTCCATTCCGATCCAAGCGGAAGCAGTAGCACCCGTTCCGCATGCCAGGGTAGCTCCACAAGCTGCTTCCCATATCTTGAGTTCGATTGTTCGAGAATCAACTTTCCGTGCAAATTGGGCATTAACAGCTTTTTCGAAGTGGTCATGATGTTCTATTTTACTGCCATACTTGATATGAGGATCCATGGATAAGTCTTCACAAAACGTGACAAAGTGACGGTTTCCCACGTCAACTACATGACCCATAAACCCCTCTAAACAGATATCTGATTCCATCGTAATTGCCTTGCCCATATTTACCTGGATCAGATCTTTGCCCTCTTTGAGAAGTATTATACCATCTTTGATGCCTGAGTCTGTTTCAACAGACACAATATTTTTATTCAGAGACTTCCCAGTAATGTCTGTAACGCACCTCAAGGCAGATCCACACATCTCGGCCCTGCTTCCATCCGAATTGTAGATCACCATTTTACAATCCGCAAGAGAAGATTCCAGAATCAAAACCAAACCATCCGCACCGATTCCTGTATGCAATGCACATAGGTCCTTAGCCATGTCTTGATAGTTCAATTCCATCTCTTTGCCCTGAAGATCCAGGATGACAAAATCATTTCCCTGTGCCTGCATTTTCACAAATGGAATCAGCATAAAATCTCGTCTACCATATCCTTGAATGAAAATATACCCTTCTTTGAGGCAATCCATCTGGCTGCTTTCAGGGCACCAATAGCAAAGCAATACCTATTTCTTACTCGATGGATGAGTTCGATGGTATCTGCTTCTGAATCAAAACCTATAGTATGTGTACCAGGAATAAAACCAGCACGAATGCTCGCAAAATGGAATTCATCCTGATTGATCTTTCTATCCAGTTTATTATAATTTGCTGTGGTCTTGGCATCAAGATTGGAGACAACAATGTCCGCCAGAGAAATAGCAGTTCCACTTGGACTATCTGCCTTTTGGCGATGATGTAGTTCGCATCCATAAACATCGTACTCGTCAAAGCGATTAAACTCTTTGGCTGCATTCTCTACTATGCGAAAAAACAAATTCATCCCGATCGAGAAATTTGATCCATAAATCAGCCCAATATTATTAGCTTCGACCAGTTTTTCTACTTCAGAAAGGTGCTGGTTCCAGCCTGTAGTACCTATTACTATATGAGTTCCTGTACTGGCTATGGCTCTGATGTTGTCTAATGCGACACTGGGATGGGTAAAATCTATAGCTACCTCTGATAAAGCCAACGCTTCGGCACAAATACTGGCATAGGCATCCTGGCATCCAGGATCTATAATGGATACGACCTCGCAATTGTATCTGGTGGATGCTTCCTGAAGCATTTTCCCCATTTTCCCAAAACCAACAAGACTGATTTTGGTCATGCCAGATCCTCAGTGATCGAATATTGGGTGATCATTTCTGCGACTATCTCTGCTCCTTTGATCAAGTCCTTCGTTTCTATATATTCATGTACTGTATGGTAGCTGTGCATACCTGTTCCCAGGATAATTACAGGTACTCCTGCTGCATTGATAATATTTGCATCACTGCCCCCACCACCTCGATGAATATTTGGTTCGATGCCAAGTTTTAGCATCGCATTCTTAGCCAGCATCACAGGCACTTCTTCTTCGGAGACATAAAAAGAATCGTACTCACGGTGCATTTGGATATCATAAGCGGCTTTGCCAAAGTCTGACTGATACTTTTGCACAGCATGTTCTACCGCAGAAGTGATATCTTTGCATACCTGATCCAGCTTCTGTGGAGCATGACTTCTTGCTTCACCATTTATCTGGACGAAACCCGGAACTATATTTGTCGCGATCCCGCCATTGATAATTCCCACATTCGAAGTCGTCTCGAAATCTATCCTGCCAATTGGCATCGCTGCTATCGCTTCAGAAGCCACACGTATGGCATTTATCCCTTTTTCGGGCTGAACTCCCGCATGCGCTTCGACCCCAGTGATTTTGATAACGATAGAATTCTGGGCTGGGGCACCAATGACTACATCTCCCACATCTTGAGTATCAAGCGCAAAGCCAAGTGCAGATTTGAGTTTTGATTTGTCGAAATACTTGGCTCCCAACAAACCAATTTCTTCACTGACGGTAAAGAGCACTTCGATGGGAGCATGTGAACGACCAGATTCTATCACTTGTGAGATCCCGAAAAGTATCTCGGCAACACCAGATTTATCATCGGCTCCAAGCACAGAATTTCCGTCGCTTACAATCCTGTCCCCATCAAGAATGGGTCTGACGTTTTTCCCGGGCTTAACGGTATCAATATGAGAGCAAAACAGGATTGGTTTCTTGGCAACCTGACCCTTGAAATATGCATAAATATTCCCTGTGTTCCCACCAGTCTGGAGATGAATGTCATCTTCAATAACTTCCGCACCCAGTTCCACCAAGTCTTGTTTCAGGCGGTCTGCTATCCTACGCTCGTCCTTTGATTCACTGTCAATACTCGCCAGTTCCATAAAATACTTCACAATATCACGCATTTGAACCTCTTGGATATTTTATCTCCGTCCAAACAAATATAGCTGTTCAAATTTGTCAAAGTAATTGTGGACTACTCCAAATCAGAAGTATATTAAGCCTATATCAAGCGTATTCACGAATACACTTGATATAGGCTTGATATAGGCTTGATATACGCTTGACCGTAGCGTAGGATTCCGATCCTACGAATGTCAACCAGTGAAGATAGAACAATTGGCATTTGAATGTAACATCTTACAACTATATCGGATAGAGATTCCGAATCGATCAGATGTCGATCAGCGGTGTATGTGTATCCTGCTGCGCTACCAATAGTCTGATATCGCTACGGATTTGGGAAAGGTAATCCCTCATAGTATTCTCTGCCAGTTGGGGAGTATTATTGATCTCGCTAAGGTGAGCGAGAATCAGATTTTTCAGTCTGTGATGCATAACCTGGCTGATGACTCCCACAGCCTGGATATTTGAAAGATGTCCCTGGATGCCTTTGATGCGCTGCTTCAAGAACCATTCATAGGGACCATTCATCAGGAGGTGTTCATCATGGTTACTCTCCAAGATCAATGTAGTGGAGTCTGTAAGATGCTTTGTAGATAGCTTGGAGGGGTATCCGAGGTCAGTTGCAACACCCAGTTTGGCATGCGGATTATATCTTGATCTAAAGGTAAAATTGCAGCTATCGATAGCATCATGCGATGACGAAAAGGGGTGAATTATCAGATCACGGATCTCAAATACTGAGCCGGAATCGAAATATTCGATCCTATCGTATAGATTGCCCAGTTTATGACTGGATTGTGAATAGGTGTCCCGAGTGATGTAGAGAGGAATCTTCAGCGTTCTGGATATCGCCCCGACACTTCTGCTATGATCAGAATGCTCGTGACTGAGAATAACTGCTGAGATCAAATTGCGATCAATTTTTAGCAGGTCAAGCGCATTCAGAATACGCTTTGCAGAAATACCGGCATCGAGCAGAATAGCTGTTTCAGCAGTACGAACCAATACGCAGTTTCCCTTGCTGCCACTTGCTATGACTGAAGTCTGGAAGTTCATTAGCTACGATATATCTTATAATAACGGTTGTTTAGCTTATCAAATTCAGTCCATTGTGCATTATCCGGAGCAGCTTCGATAAGCTGAATGACGCCAGTAGTTTGTGCATCAAGATTGTCAGCCAAGTGAAGGACAAGAGCTTCAAGAGTTTGTGGTAGGCGTACTGAAGCTTTTTCATATTCACCATGATGAGCCAGGATCAAATGTCTCAAATTGATAAGTAATTCTGGAGGAAATGCATTTAGTTTCGCTGCTTTTGCGCAAATCAGTTCATCAGACAGACTGAGATGACCAACCAGCCTGCCAATATCAGTGAACTCAATCTGAGGGGCATTGCTATACTCGGCTACTTTTGCCACATCGTGCAGTAGTGCTCCACTGATAAGCAGATCGTGATCCACAGGATAGCGTGTACACAGAAATTCGCAGATAGTAGCCACTGATACTATGTGTTCCAGCAAACCATGAATATAATTGTGATGCCAGGACTTTGCAGCCGGAGCTTGTAAAAATCTGGAAAAGAATTCTTTGTCTTCAAAGATACTCTTTAGCAGAGCATTTAGATGTTTGTTACTGATTCTATCGATAAACCCGAAAAACTCTTCTGCCAGAACTTCAGGATCCTTTTTACTTCTTGAGAGAAAGTCGTCGATGTTATACTCTGAGATATCTGCAAATCTGGTTTTTTGGATTGATAGCTGATTCTGCCCTTTGTAGCTGGTAACTTGAGCCTTGATTTTGATCACATCTCCAGCATCAAAATTCTTTGCTTCCATTTCTGCATTATTCCATACATTTCCACTGATCGTACCGCTCTTGTCCTGGAGTTTCAAACGCAGATACAGTCCTGCCTTGCCTTCCTTTAATTCTTTTTCACAAACGAGATAGAACCCCACAAGTTCTTTTCCTACATGCTGGCTTAGGTCTCTGATGTCTATATGTTCTTCCATATTAATCTCACTATTTGATTACGGTTATCTTACTGGTTTTGGATGTATTCTTCCCAGACAGGTCCTGATATTCGGTTTTCACAAAATAAATACCAGATCTCGGGAATACCTCTTTTGCAAGTGTGTAAATCGGATTCAGTTTGGCATCATCTCTGTGCTGAACCCTATGTATCAGCTGTCCCTTTATATTGAATACCCTGGTCTCTGCAGCCATTATTGGAACGTCCGACTTGATTTCAATATTAAGCGTTCCATTGCCTCCAAAAGGATTGGGACTTATTCGATAAACTGCCGCAGGGATATACTCATCCACGATTCCTATGCTTTCGCCAAAAGGAGTTTTATCCGCATAAAGTATCTGTTTTGATGCTGTATGCTGAAGCCAGTAAACGACTACGTAATTCCGACTTAGTTCAGCAAGGCTAATCCCTGAAATCGTCAAGTTATAACTCTTTTGGATAGTTGCCCCAAAGCCAGTCGGAGTATTAATCGTATCTCTGTATGCAATCCAGCGATCAAATACATAGCGTTCAGCATGATTGAGCAGAACTTTTTTGAACAGACCCGCATACAGCCTTGATCCGTTAATCAAGTTCAAATCTGTCATTGAAGTATATAGATGAGTGTTACCATTGGTCAAAGTAATTACAGCTGATATTTGCTCACCCTGATCAGGAACACTTAACCTGCATTCGCCTGAAGAGATAAAAGTCTTTTGAGATAGGATATAAGAGCTATTTTGTTGATATAGCTCCAGATAGTTTGGGGGCTGGCTTACTATATGAATATTACCATCGAAAACAGCTCGGGGAATTGAATTGAATCCATACCAGTTGAATCTTGCTGATGCACCGATATTTGATAGAGTGTCACTCATCATCGGGTAATAAAACAAGGGTAGAATCCTATTATTGGGAGCCAAATCCTGTTTATTGGTAACAAATTGGGTGTGTTCATTGCCCAGAAAGTTTTCCACCAGATGGATTGGATACTCACTGGAGAAGATGCTTTTGTATTTTGTCATTGTGTTGTTGCCCACTGGCTCTGTATCATCGAAATCGCTATGAATCGTAGCTCTAAGCCTTAATTGGGTATCAAAATCTGGCAGAATTATCATATTTGAGACAAAGCCTTGGGTATCCGGTGTGTATGAATAAAGAGAATTAGGAGGGAGGGTAGCAGGGATTTGGATGGTAGTTTCTATTGGTTCAAACGAGGTGTTGGGTGTACTCAGAGTATACGTAACATAAGCATTTGAAATGCTTTGAGAAGAATGGTTGTAAATTGAAAATGTTGGTTCTACCCGTTCACTCTGACCTATCACTCCATCCAGATCAATATCCATAAGTTGAAGATCTACATCGTTGAGTAAAAAATTCCCTATCAACCCAAAGTTCAGTTCACAATTATACCCCGCAATTGCCATATTTTGATAATAAGGATTAGTCACATTTGTATTGAGATAATAGCTTCGGCTACCTCCTCCGGATGAAGCAGAAACCCATGGACCAAATACCTGAGTCTGATAGGACACAATCAGCCAGATAATTCCAGCTTGGACTGGAGTACCAAAGCTAATATCCATCACTTCAGAATTTACTAAAACCGTTGTGGCAGATAGTGCCTGCCCTGTAGGCTGGCCCTGACCATCAGCAAAAAGTTCCACGCGAACTGAATCTCCAGTTTGGGGAAACATAATACGGGCTTTACTAACCAGGAATCCATCACTCAATGTGGCAGGATATACTTCATTGAAATTAAAACGAACCGCCCATTTATTTGTACCATACCAGTGTAAATCATCTGATCCGTTGTGATATCTGAAGTGATACTCCCGGTTGTTTGCAGACTCGGATATTAGCTGCCGTCCGGAACCAGGTATATATGATATCGCAGTTAAAAGGGTAAACAGATTTACAAGCAGGAAAACTGAGATCATCACTTTTTTATTCATAATCAGCAATCTCCCGTGCCTTGCTAAGGTCTCCCTTCATTGCATCAATGAGTTCAGTTTTAGAGCCGAATTTCTTTTCGTCCCTCAGTCTTTTTACAAATTCCACGCTGACTTCCTCTCCATAAATGTCACGGTCAAAATCTATTATATAGGTTTCGATTTCTACTTTATCTACGGATTTCAAGGTTGGGCTTTTCCCGATATTTGTCAATCCTAAAAAAACCTTGTCGCCAATATAGACCTTGCAGAAATAGATTCCTGTACGTGGAATGAGTTGTTGGGAATCTATTGGCAAAATGTTTGCCGTTGGGAATCCCAATGCTCTTCCAATTCCCATACCCTTGCCTACAAAACCGGATATCCTGTAATTCCTTCTCAGGAGCATATTGGCAGTGTCGAGATCACCCAAATTGATCAGATTGCGAATCATTGTACTGCTTACAGGTTTTGTCCCTTGCATCAATGCAGAGACGTAAACTACTTCGAAGCCTCCATCATGAGAATTCTTGCGGAGGAATTGAACTGTCCCTTCCCTTTTGAAACCAAAATGGGAATCGTGCCCCATTACAATTATCTGAGGCATATACGGCTTGAGGATATACTCATCAAGAAATACTGATGCCTTTATTCGAGCAAACTCAGAAGTAAAAGGAAGAGTAACGACTTCGTCTAACCCCAAGGATAGAATAAGTTCCTTTTTATACAGTGTGGGAGTCAGAATTCTTGTTTCTTTTTCTGGTCTTATTACCAAAGAGGGATGGTTGTTGTATGTGATGGCAATACTGTGCAAATCCTGCTTTTTTGCCAAACTAACTACCTTGTTAAGAAGCCTTTGGTGTCCGCTATGAACCCCATCAAATGTACCGATTGTTACTATTGTTCTCATTCAAATCATCCAAGATTGATATTTGGATACAAGATCGAGTTCTTTCTTATTGCCACACTACGGATGCTTTTATTCTGATCGAATACTAACACCTGTGAATCATCTTCCCCATAGTTGCTAATTGATCTTCCTGCTAATAATTCTGTGATGTCAGTATCATATAGTTCGCATGATGATAGGGATTCAAACAATGATGATGGCGTAAAGATATGTGACTGCCAGTTGGTAGAGTTCAGTTCCTGTAACGGAACCGCACTATCGATTAAGAGGCTGGAAATCGCGGTTCTTCGAAGCGTTGTTGTATGTCCTTCAGTTCCCAGATATGCTGCTATCCATTCACTCAAACTCCTGATATATGTTCCCTTTGATACCTTCGTTCGATATCTGATATATGGCAAGTCACAATCAAGTAATGTAAACTCCAATATCTTGACATCACGGTCTGGGATGTTAACATCGATGTTTTCGCGAGCATATTTGTACGCTCTTTTCCCGTCAATTTTGACAGCAGAATACTTTGGTATCGGTAAGCTTTTCAGAGCCAGGGCAGCAGCTTCGAGCCCAATGAACATATCTGACGTTACTATCTTTTGCGAACTCGATACGACCTTTCCAGTATTGTCACCCGTATCAGTAGCGCTCCCCAAGATCATGGTAACATCATAGGTTTTGTCATGAGCTTCCAGAATACTGCATAATCTTGTATACTTGTTGAGGCAATAGATCATCATCCCCGTGGCAAAAGGATCCAAAGTACCAGTATGTCCTATCTTTCGGATATTGGTTATTCTTCGAAGTTGACGGATAACATCAAATGAAGTTATCCCTTCCGGTTTGTCGATGATCAGAAAGCCTGATACATTAGTGTTCCACATTTGAATCCAACAACCTCAATGCGACGCTAATCTCTTTGATTAAGTCCTGTTTTAAAGAAGGCATGTCACCTTTTAAAGTACAGCCTGAGGCATTTCTATGCCCTCCTCCCCCATGACGGACTGCAATCTCATTGACATTTAGTTTCAAAGAGCGCCAACTAACCCGAAATAGGTTTGGTTCATCCTCACGGATAAACAGAATAGCATCAATCCCTTTCAAGCCCTGGACCCATTTTGTAACGCTGAACTGGGAATCCTTATCAATCCCATTTCTGGTTGTCATACCTATATCCGAATGCATACACAAAATTCTACCATTCTCGTATGTTTCTATAGTGGATAGAACTTCTCCGACATAACGCATTTCTCTGGGATAGAAACTCTGAAAGTAGCTCTGATATACTTGCTGGGGCTTCAAGCCATGCTTCATTAGCTTTGCAGAAACTTCATACGCTTCAGGATTAGTATTGGCATTACAGAAGTTATTGGTATCATTCAGGATTGTGGTATAGATG
Source organism: uncultured Candidatus Cloacimonadota bacterium (assembly GCA_964634275.1). Taxonomy (GTDB): domain Bacteria; phylum Cloacimonadota; class Cloacimonadia; order Cloacimonadales; family Cloacimonadaceae; genus CAZZCS01. The sequence continues at coordinate 41,832 of CAZWIS010000003.1, forward strand.
CAATCTGCGAGGTATTTCTGTTGCTGGACATCAAGTTTACCAATCTCGTTTTCAAAGATTTGGTAGATAATGATCCCTACAGAAACATGAGACGTATCTATATAACAAACGGAGCTGTTAATCGTTCCACTCTCACTTTCGTGATGATCGATTACGATTATATATTCCGCTGTTCTCAATAAAGCTGCTCTATCTCCCAGTCGATCACTACTGTTACAATCCAGTACAAAAAGGGTGTCATAACTCAAGCCTGGGTCATATATTCTAAGTTCAGCGTCTCCCATTAAAAAGTCAAACAAGCTCAAGTTCATGCTATCCACAATGATATCGGACTCGAAGCCCATGGCTTTTAGTAGAGAATGCAAAGCCAAGCTGGCGCAAAATCCATCTCCGTCAGGATTGACATGAGATACAATACCGATTTTCTTAGTATTGTCGAGTAGCTCTAATATTTCATCTTTTAATCTTATCACTTGTGTTTCCCAACAATGGAGATTCAATGTTATAGAATCCTGGGTCTAAAAGACAAAGGAATCGTCACAAATGAGACGATTCCATATTCAAATATTGGTATTAGTAAGCTGGGATGTTTGGATTATTCGTCCTCTTCATCTTCATCAAAGTCGTCGTAATCATCATCATCGTCAAAGTCAAAATACTCATCTTCATCCAGGTAATCGTCTATGTCGATATCTGGATCATAATCTGCATCTTCGTAATCATCTTTGACAGCGGAAAGTAGCATATCAATCTTCTCTGCCCGGTCTTCGGTATCGTCGTAGAAAAACGATAGTTCTGGTATAGTTCTCATGATTTGTGCTCCTGCGATTTGTTTTTTTAAAAAGCCTGAAGTCTTTATTAGATGCTGTTTTATTGTATCATGATCAAGGGGGTTGTTGTAATGCGAATAATACAGCTTGGCATAGCGTAGATCCTTGGATATTATCACTTCGGTAATTGAAACCCAAGCTAACTGAGGATCATTGACCTTTTGACTCAATGCTATATTAAAGAGTTTCTTCAATTCGTTTTGGAGTCTCGGAAGACGATGTGATTTCATTGTAGTTTTTGCTCAATCTGTAGAATTACATAAAATTCCAAGATATCGCCTTCTTTGATATCTTGATAGTTTTGCATTGTAAGACCGCATTCTGTCCCTGCACGAACTTCTTTGACATCTGCCTGATAGTGTTTTAAGGAGGTCAGATTATCTTCCTGAATCAGTACATCGTTACGATAAATACGCAGTTTACAATCCTTTCGGATCACTCCACGTTCCACATAACAACCGGCTATTGGAGGCAGCTTTTTGATTCTGAATACTTGTTTGATTACTGCAGAACCAATAATCTGATCCTCATACACCGGTTTGAGCATACCTTCGAGGGCTGATCGAACATCCTCAATGGCATCATAGATTACTTGATAAAGCTTGATCTCTACACCTTCGTCTTCTGCCAGCTTCCTCGCTAATTGGGAAGCTCGTACATGGAATCCCATAACTATGGCATCCGAGGCTGCAGCAAGACTGATATCGGCTTCATTTATCCCACCGACACTCCTGTGAATAATGTTTACCTGGACTTCATCATTAGAAATCTTCTGGAACGAGTCTGCAATAGCTTCAGCAGAACCATCAGTGTCTGTTTTTAAGATAACATTCAAAGCATTGATCTCTTTCTCTTTGATTCGTGCGAAGATGTTTTGCAGTGAAGATTTGTTCTGGTATTTTTCTCTTTCAAGGCGTATTTGCATTCTTTCTGTACTGATGGATCTGGCAGTTTTGTCATCTACTACCTGATTCAGAAGGTCTCCGGCTTTTGGGGCATCATTGAGTCCATATATCCTTGCTACATCAGATGGATACAACTGCTTGATCTCAACGCCTCTTTCGTTTTCCATCTTTCTTACACGCCCAAAACTGGCGCCGCAAACAACAATGTCACCCTTACTGAGAGAACCCTGGCGCATTAAAACCGTGGCAATAGCACCCATTCGTGGATCTTTTTGAGACTCGATAACAACAGCTTCTCCTGGCACCCTTACTTTTGCCTTAAGCTCCATCATATCTGCAGTAATAAGTATTAACTCAATCAGATTGAGTATCCCTTCACCCGTTACGACTGATGTCTTGCAGTATGAAACTTCTCCTCCATACCCATCGAGGTAAACTCCATTGTCCAAAAGGCTGGCAATTGTTCTGTCTACATTTGCTTCGGGTAAATCTACTTTATTGATAGCCACTATTATTGTTACGCCTGCTGCTTTTGCATGATCGATGGCTTCTTTAGTTTGCGGTTTAACGCCCTCTGAAGCGGATACTACTATCACAGCAATGTCTGTAACATTGGCACCTCTGGCACGCATAGCAGTAAAGGCTTCGTGACCGGGGGTATCCAGGAAGGTAATTTTATGTTTATTAATCTCTATCTGATAAGCACCAATATGCTGTGTGATTCCACCTGATTCTCCACCTACGATATTCGTGTTGCGAATATAATCCAATATCGAAGTCTTACCATGGTCGACGTGCCCCATAATCGTAACAACTGGAGCTCTTGGTTCATCACTTACATCCTCGTATTCATCTTTATTTTTGCCGAGGATATCCGATCCATATTCATCTTCAAACTGAAACTCGAACTTGAACTCATCACAAATCATTTCCAAAGAATCTCGATCGAGCCTTTGATTCATAGTCACAAGCTGACCCATCATAAAGAACTTTGAAATAATCTCTGCCGGTGACACATTCATGATCTTTGCCAATTCGCTGACTGAGGTATATTCACGAATGACAATTGCCGATGAGCTGCTATCGTCAACTACTTGAGCTTCGCGATGGTATTTTTTTCGCTTAGCAGTTTTCTGCATCGTTTTTTTGATGTTTCTGGAAATCTGGGCTTCATCTATTTCTGCTGGTTCGGCCAGCTTTTGTTTGCCTTTTTTGGTGCTTTGGATGATAGCCTTTTTATGTTTGCTCTTGTCTCCCAGTTCTTCATGGCTGATCTTGGCTTTGCCAAACTTTTTCTGTTCAGCATCTTTCAGCGGTTCGATTGGGATTGGTGCAGCCTTTTTTGGTGGGTAGGAAGAAGCTCCCTCTGGTTTTCTTCTAAAATCTGTCGGTCTTTTGTTGGGATCAGGCTTTTGATACCTGTTTGTAGAAGGTGTTGTTCCATCTGCTGCTGGTCGAGGATAAGGCTTTGCAGGACGATCTCCTGTCCTTTGGGTATCCATATATGAACGGGGTTTTCTTTTATCTCTGGAGTCAGAACCGTCAGTTTTATGCTCATATTGCTTGTATGGAGTACGAATTTCATTTACTTTTGGAGCTGCTTTAGCTGTGGTTTCCTTGATTTCATTCACTGCTTTTGGGTATTGCTTTCGTGGAGATTCTTCTTCAACAGCAGGCGTTTCAGTCTTTGCTACAGCCTCTTTGGTACTTGTGTCGTCAATCACATCGTCAGTCTCTCGAGCTTCAATAATAGTATCATGAACATGAGCTATGCCAGATTCTGCAGTATGTTCAACCTGTGTTTCGTTCATGGGAATGGCAGGCTCAACTTTGTGCTTGGCGGCTTGTTTCATTTCCACAAAACGTTTTCTGTCATTTTCAGCTCTTTTTTCTGCATCTATCTGCTCATTGTATTTGAATCTGATTTTATTCGCTATCTCTTCATCTATCAGGCTCATATGGCTTTTCGTAATCACACCGAGATCGACCAAGTGTTTTTTTAACGCCATGGTACTGATTTTGAGTTCCTTAGCCAACTCATGCACTCTTATCTGCTGCAAGGTTCCTCCACTTTTACTCTGCTGTCCAATACTCTAAAATCTTGGCAGCAAACTGCTTATCCATTAGGCCGATGATACCGGTTATCGGCAAACCCAAAGCCTGGCTTATCTCATTTTGAGTTCCCAGACTGATTATTGGAACTTTATGATTCGCTTCTGAGACAGCTTTTTGTATCTTCTCAGAAGACTTCTTTGCTAGATCATTTGCGAGCAAGACAAGATATATGTGATTCCGATGTAGGCTTCTGATGCAAGCATCAGAGCCATGCACTACCTTGCCCGCCTTTCGGGCAAATTGCATCAGATTCAATATTCTCGCTGTCTTATCGCTCATTTTCGTTCTATTTTACCACAGTATCTTTACTATGAAGTGACCGCATATTGCGCTTTAATCTGCGGTTCAACCACTTATCCAATAGCATCTTACAATCTTTGGAGTTACAAAGATAATTCTTTCGAGACATCATTGTACCATGTGTGTCAAACACTATACTACCGTTCAAGATTAAGAAATTTAGCAGCTTACTGCGGTCAATCTTTTTTTTACACACTATACACGTCCGGATTGGGACATGACCTGCTTTACTGTTCATGTTTGGCATAGGTTTTAGAAATACTTCGCAGCTTCCTTGAGTCTTTCAGCTATCTTCTGGCCTATACCCTCGAGATTACATAGCTCATCCACTGATGCCATAAATATATCCTGGACGGACGTATATCCTGTTTTCCTCAGGATTTCAGCAATCTTCGGAGTTACACCATCAAGATCGGTGATATGGCTGATTGTTCTGCGTTCCTTCGCCATTTTTTCTTCGTATTCATCTTCGGTATAGATGTCTATTTTTAGTCCTGTCATCTTTGCTGCAAGTTTTACATTTTTACCTTGTTTCCCAATGGCAGTGACCTTATCTGCAGCACTCACAATAACAGCAGCTGCTTTGGTTCGCTCTATTATCACGCGCTTGATACCATCTATCCCCAAGGCATTTTGGATCATCCTTTCGAGATCATCACTGTGGACGACTATGTCAATTTGTTCTCCATGCAATTCTCTGCGAATGGAATCAATCCTGGTACCTTTGATACCGACGCAAACGCTAATAGGATCAATCTTGGCATCTGTAGTTTCAAGCTCTACTTTGGTCCGGATTCCAGGTTCCCGCACTATCTTGCGGATTTTTATCAATCCCTGGAAGATTTCTGGGATCTCTGCTTCAAATAGTTTCTTCACAAACTCCGGATTGGTTCTTGAAAGAATGATCATCACACCCGATGAATGTGAACGGATATTGACAACATACGCTTTAATGTGTTCACCCACTTTGTAATACTCATTCTCAATCTGCTCGTCTACGGGTAATAGTGCATCTGTGTATCCAATATCTATGCGGTATCCGCCATTATCGTCAATAGTCTTGACTCTTCCTGTAACGATCGTGTGTTTCTGCTTGTTAAAGTCGCTTGTAATTTTATCTTCTTCAAGCTTCTTAATCTTGTCCATGATGTTTTTCTGAGCAGTTTTGACTAATTTAGGCTCGAAATCATGCAGAGACATTGTACGTTTGATCAACTGATCCAAAACAGCCTTGGGATCATGAATCTTACGTGCATCGGCAAGCGATATCTCTCCAAGTTCATGCTCTTCTTCCACAACTTTACTGAGAAAGCTCACATTTATAGACCCCGTAACAGAATCTACAAATACTTCCAATTCGTTTTCCGGTAACAATTTACGGCTCAGGGTAGCAGTGATGGATTCCAGAATAAGGTTTTGAATCTGATCTTTATCGAGTTGTTTGATCGCTGCCAGCTTTATGACAGCATCCAAGATATTAGCGTTCATCTGAATTACTCCCTTTTGGAATACCCAAATATACTGTTTTTGCCCTGATTATGGACGTAAAAGGTATGTTTAAAATCTTACCCCTGTCATCAAGTACTACATCGTCTGGATTGACTTCAATTAAAGTTCCCATGTTTGACATCTTAGTGTCCTCAGATTGCCATTCAATTGCTACTTTCTCATTGATAGCGCTCTTATAATGAGATTTCAGCTTCAAAGGACGTTCTATCCCCGGAGACGATACTTCGAGAAAATAGCGTTCCGGGATTATATCCAATACTTCCAGTTCATCCGCCAAATTGCGGCTAAACTTTGCACACTCATCCAATGTAACTCCACCAATCTTGGTGAGATACACTATTATGATCCGGCCTTTTTGGCTTAACTTTTCATCGATATCATAAATAGCAAGATTCATGTCTTGGCAAATTCTTTTTGCGATGTCTTCAATCTGGGTGCGATAGTGTTCCATTTTCTCCTGACCCATTTACCTAATTTGGTTCAAAAAAAATAGCTAACCACTGTAGCTATCCATATGCAGGGCATATATATACATGAAATGATGATAAGCCATCATTCCGCCTATATCTCATTTTGTTCAATACATTCGTAGTGTCATCTGGTGTCAAGATAAATCTCGAAGATGGGGTGGATCCGGGATCTACCTTTTTTTTGTTTTCCTCCTGCTCAAAGCAAATCCTCCAAAACCGCCTATAATGGCGATATAAAACCCAAAATCATAAGTCCAGCCAGTATTATTGGTTTCATAAATCCGGATACTATGATTAAATAGCTGCCATATCAAAGTAATTGGTGCTATCCATCCATGCCAAACCCCGATAAAGAAATTCGCCGGTCGGTTTTGATCATCAAACCTTTTACTGCCTGGGGCACACGAGCACAACAAGGTCATAAGCATCAATGCTATTAACATGTACTTGAGCATCATTCAATCTCCCTATTCGCTGGAATTGGTTTTTCTCTCAAAAGCTCTACAGAAAATGTCGAACCCTGTTTTTTGTTCGGAGCAATCTTCAGCCTGCCATTGATGAGCTTGATATAATTAAGGCATAAGCTTATCCCAAATCCAGTTCCGCTTTCTGCGCAGGTTCCTTCTTTTTGTTCGATCTTTCCAATCATAATGTCCTTGATTTGAGGCTCACTAACCCCTATCCCAGAATCGATGATATCCACATAGACATATTTCTTTGTCGTTCGAGTCCGGATTTTGATCGAACCCCGCTCTGGGGTAAACTTGATAGCATTAAATACCAGATTTCTGATAATCGTATGTAATACATTCTTTTCAGCATAGGCATAAACTGATTCACTTTCTTTGAATTGTATGTTTTGATTTTTAATTGCTGCTGAACTCTTATATATCTTCATGCAATCCTCTATTATCGGCACAATGTCCATTACGTCCGCACTCGCAGATATGTCAAAATTTAGATCTCTGCTCCATGATAACAAATCGCATAGAAGGTTACCTGTCTTACTCATAGATAATGCCACCTCAGTCAACATATTATCATGTTCCTGAGGAGAAAAATAACCGCTTTTTATCATGGCCAGGATTTGGACTGCTGTAAGGATCGGACCCCGTACGTCATGTCCGATCACTGCAAATAGTTTTCGCATCAACTCGTTGGTTTTTTCCAAGTTATTGTTGACTTTGTTCAGTTCTGTTGATTGGATTGATATCGTTCGGTTTTTTTCTGATAACTCAATATTGTGGATTCGATAGATCTCAGCTTGGTCTTCTGTTTTTTTTCGGTAGTAATCTGCTTCTGATTTTGCTATCATAATCTGGGGATTGTCATCAAAGGCTTTTTTGTAAGTATCAAGATGAACTTGGGAGTATTCATAAGCTTTTTTATATTGCTTTTCACCGGCATAGAAAACACTCAAGAAATAAGCTGCTTCCTGTTTATTCCTTTGTGAATCAATCGAGTCAGCAATACTATATGCCTGCAGGGCATAGTCTTCTGCCATTTCTTTTTGACCAGTCTCAAAATAAAGCCAGGAAAATCTATGTTTGATTGCTGATAGCGCTCCCTTATCATCTCCCGCTTCAAAACATTTTTGTGCTTGATGGTAGCAGTCCAAAGCCTGATCGTATTTTTTCTGCTGACACAAGATCTTACCGATGTTTCCAAGTGTGTTCCCAATTTCAATATCATTACTGAATTTCTGCTTTATCTCAAGTGATTTGTTTGCATAATCAAGGGCAGTATCCAATTGGTTAATCTCTAAATGCAACATACTAAGGTTACTGTATGCAAAAGATAAATAGCGTAGATTATTGGCAGCCTTGAAGCTCTCAATAGCTTTGTGAAACAATTCCAAGGCCTTATCACTTTGTTTTAGTTTCATGTATGAGGTTGCCAGATTAAAGTAATCTGCGGCTATTTCAGTTTCCCGATTCAGTTCCTCGTCTATTTTCCAACATTCATACTGACAGTTCAAAGCCATTCTAAAACGTGATGTCATGGAATAAGCAATACCCAGGTTATTATAAATATCAGCTTTGGTTTTAACGTCAGAGACATCATCCAACAATCCTTGCCAACCTTCAATAGCAGCATGCAAATCAGATTGGATAGCTTTGAGAGTGCATATACCATTTACAGCTTTTATTTTGAAAGATTTGTCTTCAAAACCGATGCACAAAGCTAATCCCGCTTCAAATTCTGTTAATGCATCAGCATACTTTCCCAACCTCATACTTGCTTCTGCCAACGCGATATGAAGCCTTGCCCCATCTTCGTCATTAAGTTTTGACTTCGCTTTTTGAAGCATTGTCCTGATTTCGCCCACCAGAGATACAAGCTGCTCTTTATCAAGTTGTTGAAGCTTTTCGCATAAGCTGATCAGCTGATTGAGCTTTTCACCATGTTTTGTAGTATTGGTCTTCATTATCTTCCTTTAAAGTGACATAGCACGGATTAGTTTCTAATTCCATAAAGCAAAGTTAACTTCATCAGATGAACTCCAAGTATTCAAACTCCACGTACACTACTGCTTCATGGATCATGCATAACTCACTGTCTTTCTTTGTGAAATATTTCACAATTCCTGTCAAGACAAAATTACCCAAGATGGTAACACTACCTGAACCATGTTATAATGAAACAGGATTGTTGCATATCATGGGTCAGTTCACATAGGTGTCAACTTAGTAGTCAAGCCTATATCAAGCGTATATCAAGCCTATATCAAGCGTATTCACGAATACGCTTGATATAGGTAAGTAATACTGATGATATACGGAGTCTGTCAATGGTTAAAATTCAAAACTGTCGTTACCGATACATCTCCTAAAAGCTACCTCTGGATATGCTCCCAAGATATTACTCATGTTCATAAGAACATATTCATACCGATAGCATATACACAGATCAAAACTGCCTTTGGTAGCTCTGATAGCGATCTGGATGAGAAAAGTATTTGAGCTTGGTTTTACTATATCTCGATACTATCGGCTGGAGCCAAGTGATTCTGTCCCTGATACTATCTCTGCGGTAGTGTTGATTGTTTGAATTAGCAGATGATTGGCTGAGCCGGGATAGAAGATTCAAAGCTGTCTTGGGGTCATAACCGGTTCTTGCCATGTACAAGATTGCATAGTTATCCGCTTCTTCTTCATATTGATCCAATCTGCCTTCTATGAGGGTTTCAAAGATTTTGAAGATCTCGCCTTCCAGTTCTTCCTCGATCTTCTTACCGGACTCGCTAAAAGCGTCTGGTAGTGCTTGATCAAGCTCATCAAAAGCTGATTCTGATGAAATATGGTGCTTCCTTTTTTGGGCTTCAGCGATACCGTGAAATCTGGAGACATGAGCAATTTCGTGCGCCAGCACAAAGGCAAGTTCAGCTTCGTTTTGCATGGCTTTGAGCATTCCTCTGGTGATGAAGATATATCCACCCGGACAAGCATAAGCATTGGGCTGGGGAATATCGAGGACGAAAAAACGAAAGCTCATGTCCGGCACATCCGAAGCTTCGATTATCATGTGCCCCACATAGCTTATATACTCCTCTAACACAGAGTTTTTATAGATCCCGTTTTTTGCTATTACTGTGGCGACAGCAAGCCCAAATCCATCCTGAATCTCGGTATAAAAATCAGGTTCATTCCGCGAACTCAATTTCCATGCTTTACGAAAATCAGCTTCTTTAACTCCGGAATAGGTTTTTGCTTTGAAACTGGGATATGAGACAAAATTTGGATGAGAACTAATCGCCCTTTCTATAAAGCTTTTATCTCCGGCAAGATTTGCAGACCAACGCTCTCCAAAACCTTTTACACCAGCTGAGATACTGTGTTTTGATACCGCAGTGGAAGGCGCTTCTCCTTTACTGATGTTTGAAAATACATCATTTCTTGCCCTTTGGCTGATTGTAGCAGATTCAGAAATAAACCCCACCTGATTTCCGTATTTTACTTGGAGCCATGCATCTTGTTTCTCTAACAATACCAAGCGCGAGTTTATCGGTATTTCTGAAATGATCTGATGAAATGAGGTAGGACCACTTCTCATGTACGTTCTTTCTCTTTTTACTACTACTTCACTCGCAAAAACAGTGGTGCTAAGGACTACCATGATCAAGCTTATGATCGCAAATTTCGACATATTAGTCTCCTCGATAATCATTCTATGCCAGAAGGATGATAACTATTGGTTATCATCCACAGGATTGATTTTCATGTACTTAACGCTCCATTCCACACAGACTTCCACTCCACGTGGCACTCTGTTTGCAATAGTTAGGCTACCTTCACTGATATTCACAATCTGGCTCAAAATTGCCAATCCCAATCCAAGCCCGCCATACTCCCTTGTGTAAGAATCATCTATTTGTGTAAATGGTTTGAGAATATAGTCAATCTTATCGGGGGGAATACCAATTCCTTCATCCGTTACACATACGCTGATTCTTCCATCTTCATCCGTTTCAGGGATAAAACCAACCAAAACGTGTACCAGTCCTTGCGAACTAAACTTGATGGCATTTTCCAAAATAATATTGAAAATGTCTTTCAAATACCTTTTTGAATATTGAATCTTGATCCACTCTGAAGGATTCGTATGTTCCAGCATGATGTTTTTTACTTCTGCTTTTGCTTTGTAGAAGGGTAGCTCCTCATCAATAAACAGCTGCAATTCAATCCAGGAAAGATCCGTCTCGCTGGCAGTGTGGGCGTAATAAAGAAAAGTTTGGATCTGTTCAATGACGTTCTTTAGCCTGAATGCAGAGGCATGCAGCTTGATCAGTGAATCCTGCTGCTCTTCATTTATACCTGAATTTGATATTTGGGTAATAGTTTCGAACAGATTGTGTATTGGAATACTGATCTCGTCGGAAATGCTGGATAGGAAGATATCCTTTGATTTTTCTGCACTTTCCGCCAGTTTTCTGTTGCTGTTAAGCTCAGTAAAGTGATTGTATAACTCTGTCAGATCCATCAGATAGCCGTAGTAATGTTGAATGTCTTTATCTTTATCATAAACTTGAACGGTATGATCCAACACCCATCTAACCTGATAGGAATTGGCGGCTGCCAAGATGGGGTTGCGCTGTTTTAACATCAAATATGAGGGGCTGTTATTGGGCGTAGTTTCATTGCTTGGACATAGAATCCTGTAGCTTTGCTGATACGATTTGATCCCATCTTGTACTATTTTCTGGTTTTCTTGACGAATGTGGTTGTAATCCTCCGGATGGATGATATCTCTGTAGTGAATATTCCCATTTAGAATATCCGAGGCATTGTAACCAAAACCAGATATGTTTTCTGTAATGAACTTAAACAACTCTTTATCAGAATCATACCATTTCATCACTACAATCGGTCCAATTTGATACAGTCTGTGAATGGTTTTTAACTCATCAGTGATAAGCTGCTTTTCCTTTATTTGCTGTAGAAGTTTCTCTGTCTGTAGGCGCAATAATTTTTTATAGTATATTACGAAAACGACCAATATCGCCAATGAAATGATAACAAAAAACATGAGAATATAGATGATCCGTTTTGTCTGACTGTATTTCAGATTTGAGAGATCCTCTTTGTCATAATACCATTTTTTGGATAGCTTTTGAATGGTTCCATCTTCCTGCATTTGAGCAAGCGTAGTATTTACCATATCGATAAGATGTTTGTTGTGTGGTAGAGCTGCAACTGAATATGGATAAGCAAAATCCAAAGTAGTACTGATGACAAGGTTGTTCAAATCGTTTTCGACGATGAATGCGTATCCGAGAATACGAGGCATAATAGCCAAATCGCCATAACCTTCTGCAAGCATGTTCAAAGCAATATGGAAATCAGGAACGAACTGCTTTTTGACAGATTTTACATTTAAATCAATCAAATCGTTAACGACGTCGCCAGATTGAACTATAACCGTCTTACCTTCCAAATCTTTCCAAGACTCGATCTCCTGCTGACCCCTGCGAAGAAAAACTGAATAATGAATGTAAGAATGGGGGGTGGAAAACACATATCTTTCTGCTCGCTTGTCTGTAATTACAAGCCCGGCTAATAAATCTATCTTTCCTGCTTCAAACTCAGTCAGGATATTCGTCCACAAATCGGAGCGTACCTTCTGGTTCCAGGAGTTTCTGACGCAAATCTCTTTGAGTAGGGCATGGTTAAAGCCATCTGGGGTTCCATCATTATTCTTGAACTCGAATGGAGGGAATGTTTGATCATATCCAACGACTACAGTATTGAACGATTTTGAAATTAAAGGCTGGAGTGAAACAAGAGAAATAAAGATGAAAATTACTAACGTCGTGTATCTCATGTCACGCTCCTACTTTGTTCAGTAGCTCGAATAGAAGCTTTGAATCGACTGGTTTTGAGATGTAATCATCCATACCGGCAGATATAAAGCGTTCTCGATCGCCTACCATAGCAGCTGCCGTGAAAGCATAGATAATCGTGTGCTTTCCTGTCTTTAACTCGATATTACGTATTTCCTCTGTAGCCGTCACACCATCTTTTACTGGCATCTGAATATCCATCAGAATGCAATCGTAGCTATTGCTGTTATATAGCTGCACTGCGATATCTCCATTTTCTGCGCAGGTCACTTTATGGTTCCATCGTTCAAGTTGTTTCTTTGTTACAGTCCGGTTGATAGGTTCGTCCTCAACCAAAAGTATATTGAGCGATTTTGAGCTAACCTGTTCAACCATAGAGTCTAGGCTCGTAGTTTGATTTTCAGTGTTTTCTAAGGGCACGACTCCGAAAGGAACAATAAAGAAGAAGCTACTCCCGTTGTTGAGTTCACTCTCTACCCAGATGAACCCACCCATGTATTCGATTATTTTCTTTATAATTGAGAGTCCCAGTCCAGAATTTGAATATACAAGGCTACTTTTTATATCTGCATTTATAAAACTGTCAAAGATCTCATTCTGCTTTTTAGGATCTATCCCAATCCCAGTATCAGAAACAGAGAAGATAAGGCGAACTTCGTTACTCTTTTGGGTATATACATCTGTAGAAACTTCTACCCAACCTGTTTCGGTATATTTAACGGCATTTTGGATCAGATTCAAAAAGACCTGCCTGAGCCTAAGCATATCCCCATACACAAGCTTTGGAATCTTTTCGCTGAATTTACTTTTGATCTCTAACTGCGGCTTTTCTCTTCGATATAAAAAACCTCTGATAATGTCCTCAATCAGACGCTGAGGATCAAAATTGGATTTGAGTAGCTCAAGTTTTCCTGATTCGATCTTTGAAAAATCCAGGATATCATTTACCAAATGCATTATACTCTTGCCAGCAGAATACACATCCTTGAAATACTTCGTCTGTGCCAAAGATGCGGGTTGCTGTTGTAATACCTGGATATAACCCATTATGCCATTCAGCGGTGTACGGATTTCGTGGCTCATATTCGCAAGAAATAGTCCCTTCGCGATATTTGCAGCTTCAGCATTTTCCTTTGCTATGCTCAGTTCAGATTCGAGGTTTTTTTGCCGTGTTATGTCGTATATATATCCATAGAAAGAATCATCATGTCTGTTTTCACTAAAGACTATATAACACAGTACCCACAAGACTTCAGCTTGCTTTGTAATTAATCTGAATTGCTCGGTATAACTCTCAACGCCTGATTCGAAGAAATCATTCAATCTTTTTAGGACACGAACTCTATCTTCGGCAAATATAACATGCTCAAGAGTCGGACCTCTCTGGATTAACTCCTCTGAAGACCATCCATAAAGCAATATGTTTTCGGATACAAACTTTAGTTCCAGAGGATTCGAAGTTGCCTTGAATACTACGACTGGACCGTCCAGAAATAGCTTGTACTCACGTCTCAGTTCACTTTCTATCCGATCCCTTTCTATTAGTTCATCACGAAGATGAGCAGTTTGTTGATTCACTCTTTTTTTGACTACCCACACCCAGATCAAAGCAAGTATCAACACCAATAGAGATGGAATCGAAACCCGCAAAAGCTTTGCTTTAAACCTTTTTTGTGCCTCTATTTGGATGTCATAAGCCGAAAACCATTTTTGATGCAGCCTATCCAATGTCCCGTTTTTTGCTAACATACTGAGTCCAGTATTGATAGAATACACGAGGTCGAGATCTAATGATGCATAGCAATAGTCCCGAGGTTGGATTTTTTCTTCCAATGCAGTCAGGTTCTTTAAATTGTGCTTTTCGATGATGAACATACCATTCATGTAATTGACAATTGCGGCATCAAATTTTCCTGAGTTCAAAAGGAATAGGGCATCAGCCTGAGTCGGAACAGATATCTTACTACCCTTGTGATGTATCTCCTTTAGGTAATCTTCAGCAATATCGCCTTGTTGGAGGACAACCTGAGCCATTACTAAATCTGAAGGTTCGTCTATGGTTGAGTTTCTATTGATGAATATCGCTCGCCACGTAGTAGAATGTGGATTTGAAAAATGATAGACTTTTGCTCTCTCCGGCGAATATGCCATCCCCTGGATCAGATCAATTTCTCCAGTTTCAAGCCATTCTCTTACTTTAGCCCATTTCCCCAATCGAAACTCAACCTCAAATCCCATTATCTTACCGATCTCACGTGATAACTCGACGCTGTAACCACTTGGGATCAGGTCTTCATCAAAGTATTCATAAGGAGGATAGTTATAGTCTCCGCCGACAATAATGGTTTTCTTTATTGAATCAACTGCGCTGATGGGGAGCAGAATCAATGTGAATAACAAAAACAGAAAAAGGATCTTTTTCACAAGTTCATACTCCATTCCTAATCAGTATCAGACAATCTTTGAGAGTACCTTTTCATGTCAAACTTTCTATCCAGTCCTTCGCTATTCATATAGCGAACCATCCCAAAAATTGGCCTTTCTTTCCATGGACGATCATGTTTTCCAAAACACCATGCTATGCCAGCGTATGAGTTTGGGTCACGACCATCCAGTTCGTACTTATCATTGAGATATTGAGCTACGTAAAATGCTTCTTCAGGATCAGCACTCCATTCTATGATCTTCTTTCCCCAGTACATTCTCATATAGTTATGCATCTTTCCATGCTTTACCATCTCTTTCTGAGCAGTATTCCAATGGTCGTCATGTGTATCTGCTCTCTCAAGACTGTCAAGAGAATATTTATACGCTCGCTTGTCTTTACGGTGCGATTCCAAACTATTTCTTGCCCAGATTGGCACACACTCATAACTATCATAGTCACTATTGAACTCACAGAAGTTTATGCTTAGTTCCCGCCTTACGATCAATTCTTCCAAAAAAGCCCCGATTGCTTGATATTGTCCAGTCATGCTTTTGTGATTCTTTATCAGCTCTGGCACAATGTTTTGGTCTATCGACATGTACTTCAAGATTTTAAGGACAATCTCAATCACTGATATCTGGCCAAAATGCAGATAAGGGCTAAGGTTGGATTGCATGTCATAGCCCGGATTATTACGCAATCTTGAGTAGTGATTGAGTTTCTCAGCACAGAATAGGCTGAGAATCTTTGTCGCTGATCCATATCCACCTATGTAGCTTTTAACTGAACTGACAGTTCTATCCAGCACTAACGAATCTGTAACCTTATCGACTAACTGGACGAATACTTCTGATGAGTCATCAGCCCATTGGATATCGCTCGAAATGTCCATATATCTATGATTTATCGCTGGTAACTGGGCTGTTTGTAAATATGGCAATACCATTTTTACAATCTTTGGGCGGATACTATATGCGGCATATTCTTCTTTAGGCGATACATGCATTACCGGGATGCAAACGTCACTCTCGACTTGCGAAACGCGGGTACCAGTTTTAAACATCATGCCACAGATTGTAGACATCAGTTCTTTTTGCCACTTCAAATAGCCCCGGTCCATGATTACTTCAGTAGCGTTATCGGATAGATTACATATTTCTGGGACTGGATCGCCACAGTACACATGAAACCCAATACCCAGAGAACGAAAAACTGGAATTAGCTCAGCTATCCCTTCCAACATAAAATTGTAATGACGCCAATTAGCCCCAGGTACAGAAGGAGAAATCACAAACGCTACCAATAGAGGCAATCCACATACATTGGCTCTTTCGATGGCATATTTTAATGCATGGTTATACTCGATTCGTTGAGATTGTTGCATCCAATACAGGATATATTTTCCCGGCTTGCATTCAAGATCGTTTAAACACTGAATTCGATCATCAAACACATTAATTACCAAACAAAACGTTACTAATACTTACTGGAAAGCTGCTTTTAAACTGATATGGTCTCTCAAATTCAATCCCCATAGTTTGCAATTGAACTTTGCCGGTGACATTATACGAGATTTCTCCTTTCAAAACACCTTTTGCAGCTCCGGTTATGGATTTGAGGTTGTTAAGCTTAAAGATCATGGCTCCATCACGGTAAAATACGTTTTCATCAAATTGGAGCGTGTTCTGTAAATATCCTCTGCCTACCATTTTTTCATTGATATATAGCTCTGAGGGAAAGTTCTTCAAACTAAAACTGAGCCCATATGGGTTTAAAAGCATGAAGTTTATCTTTATCGTAGTTTCTCCGATTGTGATACTATCAATCGAAGTGTTCAATACTCTGAACAGGTCTTGACCATCTGCCGAAAACTTGGGCAACAACTCTTGTATGTACTTCCTGATATCAAGTGAGTATTTTTCCTCAAAGGTAAATGATTTTGAGAACCCTCTGGCTCTGCCCACACCGTTACCTTCGATGAAAATGAGTATTTTCTGGTCGGAGTGACTAACAATCTTTACCGCTTGTCTTGTATCAATACGAGCAGTCAATGCTATTGTTGTTTCTTTTTTTCCTGGAATCTGAACTCCTTGATCAATTTGTGCGAAACCGATCCGGATTCTGTTCTTATCCAGTAGGTTCAGGCTTAGTTTTTCTACAGCCAGAGAATACCGATTGGGATTCGAAACCAATAATGATACTTTTACTTCGATATGGTCCGGCGAGAATGATGTAAGTTTCAGATCCTGTATTTGATTCACAATCGGAGCTTGAAACAGTAGTTTACAGGATGTTAGCATCAAAAACATTATCAATGATACCAAGAGGATCTTGTTCATATTATTATTACTCCCAAATGGCTATTTAAACCGGATAGGTAGATTTGTCTACATGGCAACGAAACCAATTCTCCAATGCAATAACATTAAACACCATTTCAGCATGTTTTGTATTACCAGCTTGGAAATCCCGCCATTTTGATTTGATAAGCGAAAGGTTCCATATCTTCCTGTTTCTGAACTCGGGCGAATTAAAGATACTCTCCACATATTTATTGAGATCCCTTCTAAGCCATATTGAATAGAAGGGAGAGGAAAAGATTCCTTTGTCACGTCTTTGTGAAATAGCCTTTGGTACGATATCCATCATAGCTTCACGATGAATCAGTTTCCCGATTGGGGGCTTAATCTTGTACTCCGAAGGCAAACTAAACACAAATTCGATCAGACGAGTATCAAGAAAAGGTACTCTACTTTCGATAGAATGTGCCATGGACATTCTATCTTCATAGTGTAATAGAGTTTGGATTGATGTAACCCGCATCATGTTGTAAAGGAAGTTTGATAATCTCGATCCGGGAATATCATGAATCTCAGACAAAACACCATTCTGCACTTGCGCTCTTGCACAACATCTAAACTCCTCATTAAAAGGTTCAAACCTATAGTGAGCAAACTCCAGTTCGTACAGCTTAGATTCAGGTAAAATGGCACACAGCAGGGATTTGGCAAGTGTCGGTAATGGTCTTGCTTTTTGCGAACTTGAAAATATAGCTTTGTAATCTGTAGCAAACTTCACAAACTTCAATGAGCGGAGTAGATCGGCCAAATATCTGTAGTTGGCATGAAAGTATCCTGCATTCATCTCATCGCTCCCCTGCCCATCCAATAATACCTTTACGCCATTTTCTTTTGCCAGTTTCATTACCGCATACTGCGATACATATCCGGCTCCAACCGGTAGATCATTATAGTAGGTAGCTTGTTCAAACCAATTGATTGTATCCTTTGCTAAGGGAGAGACAAGATGCGATTTTACTTTCGTATAATCAGCCACAATCTTGATCCACTTTCGTTCATCAAGGGTGGAGTCTTCAGCATAATACGATGAAAAAGTCTGTAGATTGTAGTCGCTATATTGCATGGCACTACATACTATTGCAGACGAATCCAAACCACCACTCAGACAGCTTCCAATCTCGACATCTGATCTCATTTGCAGTCGCATTGAATCTTGAAACAATGCCTTGTACTTATCAACTGCATCGGAATACTTCATTGGTGATCTTTCAAATTTGGATAACTCTAATTGGTAGTATGGAGTTTGTGATACAGTACCGTTTCGTACGAGAAGATTATGCCCAGGTAGTAGAGAGCGGTAATTCTTCCAGAATGTCTCATCTGAGTACACTAACATTGCGTTTATTTTCATACTCCGCCATATCATAGCACAGTTTAGCTCATCACTTACTGGAGAGAATCTCAGTTGTTTTAGCTCTGATCCAAAGTATATCCCCGATTTATCTGTTGTATAATAAAACGGTTTTATCCCAAATGGATCGCGGGAACAAAAGAGCTCTTTGTTAATCCCATCCCATATAGCAAAAGCCCACATTCCAATAAAACGTACAACACATTCTTTACCCCATACCTTGTATGCATTTAGGATTACTTCTGTGTCGCTGGAACCCCTAAAACTGCATCCATAGCTATTTAGTTCGTTTCGAAGTTCCAGATAATTGTATATCTCTCCATTAAAAACTATATGCAAATCAACATCTGCTATTGACATCGGTTGATGCCCCGTGTCGGATAAATCCAAGATCGACAATCTACGAAAACCCATCCCAAGGTTTGCTTCAAATTGGCTATCAAGGATAGGTAATCTGGATTTGCTTGAAGCGGATGAATCATCCCCACAATAGTGTTTATGGCTTCCTGAACAAGTATCAAACAGAAGATAACCTTCGTCATCCGGACCCCTGTGTTTGATACAGTCCGTCATTGCCTTCAGGATATTATGATCTACGGGCTCCGAATAATTGTAAATACCAGAAAATCCGCACATTCGACTATCTGATACTATTTGGCATTTTAATTACCCAAAATACTAAGGAATACGCCCGCCGCTACTGCAGATCCAATAACTCCAGCTACGTTTGGTGCCATTGCATGCATAATCAAATAATTCGATTTGTCATATTGCTGGCCTACTGTTTGAGATACTCGCGCGGACACAGGTACTGCAGAAACACCGGCATTACCTATCAACGGATTAATTTTATCTTTGACGAAGATATTCATGATTTTTGCAAAAATAACGCCTGTAGCTGTTGCTACGCTAAATGCCAATATCCCCAGCAGAAATATCTTGATGGCATCCCAAGTCAGAAATACTTCCGCAGAAGTACGGGCTCCGACAGTCAATCCTATCAAGATAGTTACAATGTCGATCAAAACTGTTCTGGCAGACACGGCAAGTCTTTCCGTAACGCCACTCTCTTTTAACAAGTTCCCCAAAAACAACATTGCAAGCAGAGTCACGCTGCCGGGTGCGATAAATGACGTAACAATAAACGCAATCAGCGGGAAGAATATCTTCTCTTTTTTGGTGACAATTCTTGGAGCTTTCATCCTGATTTTGCGCTCTGTATCGTTTGTCAGCAATCTCATGATTGGGGGCTGAATCACTGGAACAAGAGACATGTATGAGTATGCTGCAAGAGCTATTGGGCCTACTAAATGCGGGGCAAGTTTTGATGATAGATATATCGATGTAGGTCCGTCCGCACCACCAATAATACCGATGGATGCCGCTTCCAGGATATTAAACCCCAAAAACAAAGAGCCCATAAACGTGGCAAAAATACCAAATTGTGCTGCTGCGCCCAGCAGAATCAGTTTGGGGTTTGCTATCAGAGTCGAGAAATCTGTCATTGCTCCAATTCCGAGAAAAATTAGAGGTGGATACAATCCCCTGTTTACTCCAAAATAGAGAATATTCAGAACGGAGCCCTCATTATTAACGCTCAATCCTTGTTCAACAACCCCTGGGATGTTACCAACTACGATACCAAAGCCGATCGGTACCAGTAACAAGGGTTCATATTCCTTGGCTATACCCAGATAGATAAAGAAAAGGCCTGCTACGATCATCAGCATACTACCGGGGTTTATATTCGAGAAGCCTGTAGTCTGCAGGAATTGTAATAGTTCTTGCATCTGCTAAGTCTCCAATTCTATCAGCGGTTCTTCTTCCTGAACCATATCACCTTTGTTGACGAATACATTCATAACCCTGCCACGCATAGTACAATGAATTTCCGATTCCATCTTCATCGCTTCGAGAATTATGATAACCGTATTCTCATCTACCATATCTCCAGGTTTGACCAATACATCGACAATCACACCAGGTATTGGGGCTCGAACAGTATTATCCTGTGCAGCAAACTGAACTGGTTCTGGTTTTGGAAGTTGAACCCTTTTTGACGGTTTAGCTGCTTGTTTATCAAGTATTTCAGTGTTTTCTATAATCATTAGAACATCACCTTCGTGTACTGGCGATCTTTCTTTGATTGTAATCTTAACAATCTTTCCATCCACTGGAGCAGCGATTTCGGATTCCATCTTCATCGCTTCCAGGATTAGCAGAGTCTGTCCTTTCTTTACGGAATCTCCCTCTTTGACAGAGATACTGGCAATCACACCGGGTATGGGAGCTTTAATTTCTCCTGAGCTCGAATCTACACCACTGGAAAAGGCTGGTGCAAGGGGAACGGCTTTGTCCTGTGAGCCAATTTTGGGAACCATTGACGGGGCATCTTGTTCTATCTGGATGTGATACTCGTGTCCATTGACGCTAATCTTTGCATGTGTTCCACTATACTCCAGAACTCTGGTATCAAACTTTTCACCATTTATCAACAATTTATAGGTCTTCATTATTAGCTCCTTCTGTTTTGATGTTCCCGGTTTGGCATATTTACTACATTTGAAGCATGCCAAAGATTGATTGGTGCTCTTTTGAAAGTTAGAAGCAATCTGCGCCTCTCTTCAATGGATGATGCATGAATATGAAGGGTTGTGATGGCAGCGGCAATAAGATTACGATTCAACCCATCCGGAGCGGAAACAATCTTTGAATTCTTGCCGATTACAATTGTCTTGGTTTGAGTCTTCGATTTTTTATTCAAGTATCCCATTTGGCTGATCACAAGGCTACAAATAGCTAAGGAGAAGAAAACCACCAGCATTCCGACCAAAGTAATACTGGCACCATAATGAATCTTTTTTTGTTCAAAAGCTTTGACTATCTGAACAATCTCTTCAGGATCTTTACCTATAACTTGCATCGATGCATGGTCAAAGTTCCTGTTCAAGGGATTCAAGCCCAGTAGTTCCTTCAATTTTTTGATTGGCACTTTGAGCTTCATGGACACTTCTGAAACAGTGTTCAGTTCATTAAGACCATACAAAGCCGATTGGTGAGCCAGAAGTGCCTGATACGGAGAAATACCCAACTGCCTCAGTGTCTTTTCATCCAGTTGTTTGTTCTCTACTTCCAGATTCAGGTAACGTTTCCAATCATCAACTCGTGTCTCATCAATCAATAGCTTTTCAGCAACGATTCTTAGTAAATCCGTATCTCGAAAGCCGTATTCCTCTACTATATCTTTCTCTCGCTTGAAGCTTAGGCTATCAAGCTGAACTTCTTCCATGCCGATCAGAACCGTTTTTTCAGCAGCCGAATCCTGAGCCGCAAGCATCAGAGATAGGATCAGAAACAGGCAGACAATAGCACATCTCTTCATGGTCATCTCTATAATGGCATATTACCATGCTTTCGGGCAGGTATTGTATCTTTTTTATTTGCCAAAAATTCAAGTGCTCGAATTACCCTGAAACGAGTTCTGGCAGGTTCGATGATATCATCAATATATCCCTTTTCAGCGGCATTCATAGGATTGGCAAACTTATCTCTATACTCCTGTTCACGATCCAATAGGACTTTTTTGGGATCCTCAGATTCTTGGGCTTCTTTTCTGAATATTACTTCAACAGCTCCCTTGGGACCCATAACAGCAATCTCTGCTGATGGCCAGGCATACACTATGTCAGCCCTCATATGACGACTGTTCATGACACAATATGCCCCGCCATAAGCCTTGCGAATGATTACTGTAATCTTTGGTACAGTTGCTTCTGCGAAGGCATAAAGCAGTTTTGCCCCATTGCGTATGATACCATTATGTTCCTGGTTTGTACCGGGTAGAAACCCAGGCACATCTTCCAACACTATCAATGGAACATTAAAAGCGTCACAGAAGCGAACAAACCGCGCAGCTTTGATTGATGCATCGATATCCAATACACCAGCTAATACCTTGGGCTGGTTTGCGACTATTCCCACTGGGTGACCGTTCATTCGACAAAACCCGACCACGATATTTTGAGCAAAGTTTCTGGCAACCTGAAGAAACTCCCCTTCATCGACAATCGTATGAATCACGTCCAAGATATCATATGGTTTATTTGGATTTTCAGGAATGATTTGATTTAAATCGTCACAGAGCCTGTCTATTGGATCCGAAGTTGGCTCAAAGGGGGGATCTTCCATGTTATTGGAAGGAATATAGCTAAGGATCTTCTTGATGAGCAGCAGTGCTTCTTCTTCGTTATTGGACACAAAATGAGCAACCCCGCTTTTACTGGCATGAATCTGAGCTCCACCAAGATCTTCTGTAGTAACAGTTTCATTCAAAACCGTCTTAACAACCTTTGGGCCAGTTACGAACATATAACTGTTTTGTTTGTCCATGATAACGAAATCGGTAATAGCAGGAGAGTAAACAGCCCCACCTGCACATGGACCCAGGATTGCTGAAATCTGTGGAATTACCCCTGAAGACATTACATTTCTCCAGAAGATCTCTGCATATCCTGCCAAAGCATCAACCCCTTCCTGAATTCTTGCACCACCTGAATCATTGAGCCCAATCAGAGGACAACCATTTTTAAGCGCCATATCCATTATCTTGCAGATCTTTTCTGCATAGGTTTTCGATAATGACCCACCAAAAACAGTAAAGTCCTGGGCAAAAACATATACTACGCGTTCATTAATTGTAGCACAACCAGTTACGACACCATCACCATCAAACTTGGTATTTTCCATTCCAAAATTTGTGCATTGATGCTTTACAAACAAATCGAACTCTTCAAAGCTATCAGGATCCACAAGTAGCTCAATCCTCTCACGGGCAGTCAGCTTCCCTTTGGAGTGTTGTTCGGAAATGCGTTTCTCTCCGCCACCCAAAAGAGCTTTATCACGAGATTCACGTAGTCTTAAGATCGGTTTTGGAATTTCCATCTCTATATCCTTTTTTATGTTTTACCTATGTTAACAGAT
This sequence comes from uncultured Candidatus Cloacimonadota bacterium, assembly GCA_964634275.1. Taxonomy (GTDB): domain Bacteria; phylum Cloacimonadota; class Cloacimonadia; order Cloacimonadales; family Cloacimonadaceae; genus CAZZCS01. Next base: position 65,420 of record CAZWIS010000003.1, read on the forward strand.
CACAATGCCTTTAGAAGGCGCAAAAGTACCAGGCGCCACACCATCCATGCAGCTTCCCATGCTATTCTACGGGACATTTTTGATACGCCATTCGATCTTTCTGTAAAAATTACCGGAATCTCTCTGATCTTGAATCCCTTGATCCATACTCGATAGTTTATTTCCACCTGAAATCCGTATCCGTCAGAGAGTACGCTATCCAGATTGATAGATTCCAAGACTCTACGGTTGAAGCATTTGAATCCTGCTGTGGGATCTTTGATCGGCATGCCTGTAATGGTACGAACATACTTTGAGGCAAAGTAACTCATAAGCAGTCTTTTGATCGGCCAGTTGATGATATTAATCCCTTCACAATAGCGGGATCCAATCACCAAGTCGGATGTCTGAGCTTCCAGAAGCAATCTTGGAATATCATCTGGGTTGTGGCTGAAATCTGCATCCATTTCAAGGATAAAATCAAAGTCTTTTGCCAAAGCATAATGAAATCCCTTTACATAGGCGGATCCCAATCCAAGCTTTCCAGATCTCTCAATCAGATGAACTCTGGATTCATCTGCCATAAAAGCCTTTACCAACTGAGCTGTTCCATCTGGAGAATTGTCATCAATCACCAGGATTTCGATTATGTCTGATTTTTGCAGCACAGAGCTCAATAACGCTGTGATGTTGTCTTTTTCGTTGTAGGTAGGGACTATTACGAGTGCTTTCATGTTATTTATCTAAGTTATTGATCAATTTTTGTTTTTCAGGAACTGGTTTATATGACCTGGCTGGATTTCCCATTACGATTGTCGCAGCCGGAACATCCTTTGTGACAACGGAGCCTCCCGCTACGGTACCATCTTCTTCGATAGTTTTTCCGGGTAGTATAGTACTATTGACTCCAATTCGTCCACCCTTTTTAATTGTAACACCTTTGAAATGGTTAAATCGTTCTTTATCCCGAGCCATATAGTTGTCATTGCTTGTGGCTACACAAGGAGCTACAAAACAATAGTCCTCAATGGATGAATATGCCGTTATATAGCAGTTTGTTTCGAATTTATTCCGATCCCCTATTGTACAAAAGTTCTCGATAGAAACATTTCTGCCTACAATGTTAAGCGAACCGAGGCTTACGTTTTCCCTGATAGTTGCCATATCGGCAATCAGGTTTTTTTCGCCTATCGTGCACTGGGCATAAATGACTACATTAGCTCCGATCTGGTTGTAAGATCCTATTTTTGCTGGGGCTAAACCTTCTGGAACCTTAAATATTGAACGCGGAGAACTGAGGGGTTTCTTCCCAATAATCGTGTTATCGTCTATTCTTACGTACTCGCCAATTTCACTGTTTTCGTAAATTACGACGTTATTTGCAATCATGCAATTATCTCCGATTATCACACCATCCATAATGACAACATTATGACCTAATTGAACATTATTACCGAGTTTAACAGTTTCTGCTATATATTGATTCATCCGACCTCCCCATAAGGTAAGCCAATATTTCTCTCGACAAGGTTTTAGACAAGTAAAAAATGATTCCACTATGGAAAAAGTTTTGGATCAATACTTCAGTTACCTTCGACTCGAGGGTAAATCCGAACATACTATTACTGGGTATCGACTCGATCTGGAGCAATTTTACAATTATATCCTGCCTTTCTTTGAAAATGGACAGATCGTTATCCATGACATCCAAATCATCCAGATCAGAGATTTTCTTCGTCATTTACACGACAAACCGGATTGTAACAGGAGTTTGGCACGTAAAATGGCTGCCTTAAAATCCTTCTTTCAATATTGCAAGACCCATGATCTTATTACAGCAAACCCTATGGATAAACTCAAACGTCCAAAGTTTGAGAAAAAACTGCCCAAGTTCTTTTCTGAAGATGAGATGGAGCTATTACTCAGCATCCCGGATCTTGAAAACCCTATTGGAGTAAGAAACAGAGCTATCCTCGAGCTGATCTATTCTTCGGGACTCCGAATTGGTGAGATCGTCACCCTGAGATTGATAGACATAGATCAAAGACGAAAACTCGTGAAGGTAACTGGTAAGGGCGATAAACAGCGACTTGTCCCGATCGGTGTCAAAGCATTACAGTGGATCGAAACATATCTCTCTGTTCGTTCCAGCTTCGACCCCGACCACAGCCGGGACTTACTGTTTCTGACGTACACCGGCAAACCTTTTGATTTCAAGCAAATGAATACTATTTTGCAAAGGTACATCAGCCTAATAGCACAGCAAAAGGGATTTTCACCCCATTCAATCAGACATTCCTTTGCCACTCATATGTTAGCGCGAGGAGCCGATCTTCGTGCCATTCAAGAAATGCTGGGTCACTCAAATCTCTCCACCACAGAAATCTATACCCACGTAACACTTGAAGACATCAAGGATGCATATCACAAAGGACACCCACGTTCCAATTAGTACGATAAAACCGTTGAACATGTCTTCCTATATTACAAATCGGTGGGTTTTCAGCCAAATTGTGCGCACAAAAACAGTCGTCTATACTCTCCAACCACCCTTTGTGTGTGGAGCGCTGCCCTATACCCCGAATATGCAATGGTCTGTCTTAAAGGTCTCACCTCATTAATTCAGTACTAAACCAGCAATAGAAAAATATATAGATATTGTAAAGAGATCACTTATTGTAAGGGCAAGAGGACCGGAGGCAATCTTTGGGTCCAGCTTTAGTGCATGAAGAATAGTTGGTATCAGGAGACCGACCAGATTCGCCGTAATCAAGGTAAGAATCAATGAACCACCTATAACCAGGGCTGCCATCAGGTTTTTTTGCCAAAGAAATACTACGGTACCTACCGCTATTCCACAGGCCAAGCCCAAAAGAACAGCCGTAATAAACTCTCTGATAAACTCTCTGATAAACCATTTGGACGTAGGCGACTGTGATCTGAGGGCTTGGATCGTTACCGTCATTGACTGCATACTTACACTTTCCCCCAAACCGAGGATCAGAGTAAGAAAAAATGAAAGTATCAGCATAGTTGCCAGGATATTCTCAAATCTGGAAGTCATAACAGCGCTCATCAACCCACCCGCAATGGATGCTATCAGCCAGGGAAAGCGGAATCTGAATGCTTTGAAGTGGGAGGCTCCTTTGATGCTGGAAATATGAAAACCTATCGTTTCAAATACTTCATCCACCCTGTCACGTTCCAAGATGTCGGAGATGTTTTCTGTAAATGAACTTACATCGATGATCCCTACTATCCTTTTATCACTGTCCACTACTGGTAATGCCAGATACTTGTGGATCACAAAATCAGTCATAACGTCCATCAGTTCTGCATTTTCAGGAACGCTGCGAACTCTCTGATCGGCAATACTATTGAGCTTTACGTTCAAGTCCGCAGTCAAAAGACTTCGAGTGGATACCACTCCCTTCAGATGCCTCTCATTATCAATAGTATAGAAATACATGACACGTGGCTTTGCCTCGCTGAAACGGATGAAATCCAGCGCTTCAGAGACCGTCAGCTCTTCACTGAGAGCTATATAATCCTCATGCATTGCAGTTTTAATCGATTGTCGGCTATACTGATTATTCATAGGATTCTCCATGTTCTACTACCATCTAGTCTATGCGGGATCAATTCCTTTATCTGTCAAGTTTTTTGGTTTATCACACAAACTATCTGTGTTCATCTGTGGGTATCCGATAGTAGAGCTTTGCCCCATTCATCATTTATACAATGTGTCTATAAAGAGTCACTGAAAACTTCAAATGCCGAAATCTAAGCAATAATCTACCAACATCCATATTATTCGTCAGTCTAAACCATTGAAATCATATCTCAATATATGCAATCGATATGAACAGTTTGTTCTTCTAGTCAAGTCCAAGTAAGTTATGTTTGAAGTTTGTGGATGGCCTTTTCTCAGAATTCAGCCACTAACTCCTTGACTACTAAAAGAAGCCCAGAATTCGGAAGAGCCCACTCACCAAGCAGGAATCATATAGCCCACTGCAAGCTAAGGCATTATTACAAACCACAGAGGCAATCGCTGAGCCACCTAAACTTTTTTACCTTGTTTTATAAGTGGACACTACAGCAAGTTCCAGTACAAGGAAACTTTTATGATCAGACACAACACACTTTTACTCGAGAGCATGAAGGCGTACTCCACATCCAGTACTCAGTCTCATACCATTGCCGGGGAGCCACTTAAATTACCACTTACAGACGAATTGCACTCTACCCTAAATAGGTCATAAACCGATTCAATCAACAGATTGAGTAAAACTCACCAAGTCAGATGCAGTTGGTACAATCGCTCCTGCACCTCCTGGCACGGTATCAGGATAGTGTTTAAAGTCTATTCTACCAATTAGGCTTATGTTTCCAGTGTTCTATTGTTCATTGCGGCTTTCGCTGATGTCCGACACCGCTACAACTTTGAAGAACGCTGTGTTATGAGTAGAACAATCTACCTGCCATGTAGTATTGTATGTTTGGGCTATTAGCTCGTAAGTGCCGTTCAGGCTTGAAGCACGATAGATTTTATAAGAATCCGCACCAGGTACAGCATCCCAACTCAGGATTGCCCCAGTGAATAATTCAAGGCTGGGTGAACTTAAAAACTCTGGCACCATTGCCTCGCTGCTGACCCAGTTTGAGCTGTTGCCGTCTAATGAGAAGCAGTGTAGTGTACCATTCATGAGGTTCTTATGGTCTGGTAGAGTGTTGACTTCCGAGTTAACTCCTTCTGGGACTCCGCAGTTAAAGCTATAATATTGCTGTAGGCCATAAGAGTCCAGTTCTGGTGGTGCCGTCATCAGAGCAGATACCTGAGCAGTAGTTAGCATGATATTCCACAAGGAGAATTCATCCATCCTGCCCTTGTAATAATACGAGCCATCCGATCGTCGGCCAAGATTAAACGCGCCAAGACTTCCGCTTATAAATGTCCCCACTGGGTTATATCCGTTGTTTATCCAGATCTGCTCCACTCCGTTCACCCAAATGTGCGCTTCAGCCGGAGCTGCGCTATAGGCACAAACTATGTGTACCCAAGTATTCTCCGGTAACACAGGGCCAGCATCCAGGAATACTCCGGTTGCAGGGATAAAGCGCAGATTATTGTTTGAAGCACCCGTATGGATTTCCATTTGCTCATAGCTGTTTGCGCAAATAAAGTCTATATCACTCGAGGAGGAGGGTTGCCATTTCACCCACGTGCTAATGCTAAAGGTATTGCTAAATGCTCCGGATGGATGTTGCATCTCCACATAGTCATCAATACCATCAAAGTCAAGGGCGTTACCTCGCAGACCCTGCTGACGAATACTACACACCCTATCGGGGGTTTGCCCATTGCTAAAAGTTATTGTTGCAGTCCGGGTTGATAAACCCGGGTTTGCATCGGCATAAATGCTAAGGATTTTGTTGTGCATGCCGGAGGTTTCCGATACATGCAGCCATGATGCGGAGCTTGTGGCTGTCCAGGCACTCATGGTTGTTAATCCGACCAGAATACTTTCCCCTTGCCCACTGCCTAATAATGCTTCGGAGTGGTCAATTTCCAGATACGATGTTACCATATTACCGGTGCAGCGAACATCGTCCAATACCGTCACTGAGTAATAATCTCCACCACCATACCAAAAGCTGCTGACCACTGAAAACCTGAATTGATATACATTGGCTGGCAATGAGCTGATATCATGGACTACATGCCTTTCTCTTTCGTCATAGTATAACCACAGTGAGTCTCCCAAAGACACCCAATCCGCACTATTGAGAGCTTTGTATGATAGCTTTAGGGTAGAAGCTCCATACCAGTAGTTATTGTTATATCCTTTAACAAGATAGCTAAGATACTTTGTCCCTTGACTTAGCTGGATATGCGACGTAGTAAGGTAAGAAGTGGGGTAGTTGTTGTTTAGCAGAGAAATAGCACTATGCTCTTCGTGCAGTATCAGTTCCGGTATATAGGTACAATATGAGCTTTGCACCCATTGCTCGTCACTTCTCTCCCAACCTTCTGGCGGAAATACTGCAGTCTCAAAGTTTTCCACAAAGCTTCCTGGAAGGTAGCTGATCCCCTTGAGAGCCAAAGTATCGGGAGTGGCATTTCCGGGGATTATCAGACTGGCGGTCTTTACTCCGGCAGTTTGAGGAGTGAAGCGTACTAAGAATGTGGCGTATTGGCCATTTTGTAGCATGCTCATACCATCTCCATAAAAGGTATATTCACTTGCATTGTCACCTTGAAGGGTCATCAAGTTGCTATTGAAAAACAAGGTGCCTCCGCCAACATTGCGTATGGTAACCAGCTTTAATGGACCGAGGATATCTCCGCTCTCCTGAGCATAAAAGTCTAACTCTTTGTGCGAAACTTGTACCTTAGGCTCAGTTGTGGCGTTACCGAGAACCAGCATCATATTGGGTATTTGGTTATACACTGTGCCTGTGTAAAGGTTGCTAGGACCGGGATTGTTTGCGCTGGAACCATATCCAAGACTGCGAGGATTGCTTACTGTGCAGCCTCGGAAACCAACCGAGTATCCCAAGTACAACGATTCGTTCTCCTCAGTTGCAATAAGTAAATTTGAGCTATTGTTATAGAGAAATGGCGTTTGAAGCTCTATGCCTATCCAGCCCGGAATAGCGGGCAAATCCACCCATCCTTCGAATACTTTGCTTAGGCTGGAAGCGGGGACCCAATCATCGCCATTATCAAAGGCTGTTTTTGTGGTGTGCCCCATGTATATACACCATTCGTGGGAACGCGAGCCTTCGTGGTGGCTGTCCCAATATAGCCACAGCTTACTGATCTGCTTATCTGGCAGATTTATCTCGCTTTGCAAGACTATGCTTTGACTATAGGAAAAACCCTTGTTCACTTCTATTGGCAAGCTGGTCAATGTCTCTTCGCCATTACCGATTACAACCGTGGGATGTGGCAGAGCTTCGCCTCTGAGTGGAAGATCAAAGTTTTGACGACACTGGTCATTAACAATGCGGAGAGTAGCTTCTTTTAAACCTTCGGAATTGGGATTGAAATGTATAGGCAAAACTGCTGCCTGCCCCGCCGATAGAGCGAAGGGCAAGGAAGAGGAATCGAAGCTAAAGCATTCTGCGGCATCGCCGATAATGGAAATATCTTCAGCAGCAATGTGCAGCGTATCCAAACCACTATTGCTAATATTTAGGTTCAACACATTATTGGCATCGAACTGAATACCCAATCCAAAATCCAGCATGTGAGGATTATAGCTAAGTACTGGTAAACCGGGATTAACACGGACCTGCACATTATCCACGAAAATTTGGTTTGTAGCATTGGAAAATGTTGATCTCACATAGAAAGCGATCCTCTTTTGTCCTGCACTGCCCAAAGGAATGGTTATCCTGGTGGCAATATTACCCAAGCTGTTTAGCACGAACTCCGAACCAGTGTTATCCCATTTACGCAGTATATTAGAGTTATTCCAAGAGCCATCATCGCTTGCCAAAACGGCAAAAACATCATCCCATCCAGACATATCCGGAGCTTGGGAAGTGTATCTTAAAACCATGGCAACATCAAAGTTTAGCTCGTAGTTCGCAGAAGGGATACAAAGCACTGGAGTTATAAGCCATCCATTACTACTTTCCTGTAATGGGCAAAGTGCTGCCCGGTTGGTAGCTGATTGGTTCAGCCAGATTCCCAAACTCCAATTCCCAGTTCCGGGAACTCCCAAACTGGTACTGTCCGATAACACTCCACTATGCTTCGTCCAATCTTGGGGAGGGAATGATATTCCATAGCCGCTGCCGAAATCTGTCTGCCAAGGGAAACTATACACTGTTGGATCTGCTTGTGTAGTGAAAGACCAGACAGGACAATCCACCGCATCGCCATATGAATTGTAGGGCACCACTCTCCAGAAATAGGTCGTGCTATACGCCAAAGGGCTGGTATAAGTGGAATCCTGTTGCATGTCTGCCAACAGGGCAGGGGGATCTGCTGTTCCCAAGAATAGCTTGTAACCTTCAGGGAAACCACCACCGGAAATCCAGCTTAAAGTATTGGGGACTGGTACATTTACTGCTCCATTTCCGGGAAATGTGGGAACTGCAGTATTGGGAATAGTTGGGTTCAATGCTCCCATGCTGAAAGTGATATCAGCACGGTAGTTGCTCACTGCATATGCAACAAGCTCCGCACAGGCATTCATAGCGTCCGATAGCATATAGGCAGCCCTAGTGGCTCCGCTCCATGTCCAGTTTGTACCCGCATTGGCAGATTTGGGAGCGTAGTATGAGGTTAGGGAATAGCCCATGTCCAAAACAATATTTGATAATCCATCCCACAAGAAGGGCTGAGTGAAATAGTGAGAATTTACCCCCAAAGAAGGCTGATACGACGATACTCTCCAGACCTCGGTTAATCCCTGCACAAAAACCTTGTCGTTGTTGCTCCATGCTTCGCGGGTTGTTGTTCCAATCTTTATCCGGTAATTTGATAATGGACCCACATTGTTTAGGGCTGCTACAGTCAAACTAATCGAATTGATGGGACCTGCTCCTCCACCCGCAGCAAGTAGTTCACTTGCGCCGATAATGTATTGCACCCGCTCATTACGATAGGTGTTTGCATAAGGACATGGAGAATCATTGAGCCCATTATACTCTCCGCTACCACCGATCGTTACATTAACGGCAGATAAAGAAAACACTGTAAAAAATAATAACCAAACTCCAACGGTTCTTTTCATGGTTGTCCCCTATTATGCCAGATACGGTCAGGGTAGCTGTAAAGTACTTTTCCATATGACTACACCTGACAACTAATCAGCTAAAATTTTGCCCCAGAATTAATAGATAGAGCTCTTTTGTCAAGAGTATTCTCGAGTTTACATCGTTCCATTTTCCTACGAATGGATTGATGTTGAACTTGTTACTGCCGCAAAGCATGACTCCAGTAGCATTGATTATCGATAGTAGACAAAGTCGTATATCTTCTTCCAGTGTATGTTTTTGTACTTCATAATGTCAGGGGATGCGTGCATGTATATTTGGGCAAATCTTTGGAGAGAATAGAGATAACACATGGTCAACAGGAGCATTTGGTTCATGTTTTGTAGCCTTGTATTGGTTATAAATTGTATCTTTTCCCATCCATAGTCTTGTTGTAGTTGAAAGTTAACTTCTTCAACTTCCATCTCATCCTATACATCTTCAGAGTCTTAGCAACAGTTTCACTTTGGGTCAAGACTGGTTGTCAATTGTCGACTCATTGTTGACTAGAATTTGATGATTATCACTAATGGGAGTAGGCTCTTTTTTTAAAGCACAGATTGAGACAAATAGTGTTTCTATGTAAATACCGCACAGAAGATTTTCAGTTATATTGTTGGATTTCCCTCTATTTAAGAAAGCCTACCTCGAATATGCAGTAAGTAATATATCGTTTGTTTGTAATATAATGTGAGTAGCTTTGTTCTATCAAAAAAACGTTCATGGCTCTGTGATGAAAAATCTGGGGGGATGCCTGTTTGAAAAAAATCTTGACATGATAGTATAAAGACTACAGGGTGCGATGAGCATGGCTGGTGGATGTGCCATATTATATCTGGGCATGTATCTTTTGTTGTTAATATCTTCGATGATATAGCATTACGGAAGAGGGATTACCGGCCGAATTCAGATATGTCGTTTACAAAGGAGAATGTTTATGCTAAAGAGAGCTGTTTTGCTGTCCGTATTCCTGGCAACTATAATAGGATTGTTTTCTCTGGAATATGAATTAGGTGTCAAATATGGATTGGGCACATCCTCCGCATTTGGTAACGAATCTGGATATGAGTTGCTATACAATATCAGCTCCATTGGAGCGACTACCGATGATTTCGGATTTATCAAGCTACGTTCTGAAGAGACGAAAAGAGGCTTATCACACAATGCGGGTGCATATTTCTCTTTTAGAATGATAAAAAAAGTGGATTCCGTGTGGCTTCAAAGCGAAGTATTATGGCAAAGGTACGGATATTCGTATGACTTTAGAAATAGAGCCCCATACAGTAACAACCCTGTTCTTGCCTCCGCATTTGCAGATACGCTAAGAGGATCCATAGATCAAACTCTGGATTACATAACGGTACCCGTCCTGCTCAAATTAAAACAAGAGCTGCCAAGTGACGCTCCGGAAAGCACATACAATGGAGCTTACATCTACTTTGGACCATCTTTTTCATGGCTGATGGAGAATAAATCCCAATCCAACCGGGGTATAAAAGCCCTGGATAATGCAATTGATGGTTTTGTCTCCGATAGTGTGATAGATGCTGATCCAAACCACATGTACAGCAGTATTAGAACGGAAACTGCTTCTGACAAAGTATTGCCTCGCAAGATCGATTACGTAATTGGATTGGGGTTTAACTTGAAGAATATTTTCAATATGGGTATCGGCAAGGACGAGTTTACGATCGATTGCAGGTTCAATGCGGGTATGCAGCCTATTGGCAATGGCAGCACTCAGAAGGAATTCCGCTTGTATTCTGTTCTACTGTCTTTGGGCGTGAAGATATGATAGTGCTGAGGGATCTATCCTGGAGGATAATATGAAACACTTAATAATAGTCTTATTAGTCCTGATGACTGGGCTATGTATAGTATCTTGCGAAAACAAATCCACCAGTCCCGATGAAGGTCAAGTGGCCAGCCCTATTATCACTCCAAACGGAGGCTCGTTTGATTCTGTGGCGGAAGTAACGATCACATGTCCAACCCCTGGAGCAGAGATCAAGTATACCATTGATGGTTCGGAACCTACCAGCAGTTCTACGCTTTATGCAAATGCTTTGATCCTTGGCAGTGATACTACTCTAAAGGTAAAGGCTTACAAAGCTGGATGGCTTTCCAGCCCGACTAAGACCGCTACCTTTAATTTTACATCTGTAGCCCAGCCCCAGATATATCCTCCCGGTGCTTCTTTTACCGAGCCCCAGATTGTCAGCCTCAGTAGTACCACCCCAAATGCACGTATTCATTACAGTATAGACGGATCTATCCCTTCTACGGATTCACCACTTTATACAGGAACAATTACCGTATCAAGAAATACTACGATCAAAGCCATTGCATTTCTGGACGACAAGATACCCAGCCCTATGACATCTGAAATATACAAATTTCAGGTATTAGACCCCGCTCTATCACCGTTGGGAGGCTCATTTGCGACAGCTCAGATTGTCAGCATAACCTGCCCAACCCCAAGTGCCAAAATCTATTATACGTTGGATGGTTCTGAACCAACTGAAGAATCCTTGCTCTATACGCAAGCCTTGAGCATCATTTCGAATACAATAGTCCGTGCTAAAGCTTATAGAGATGGCTGGGATCCGAGTGCCAAAGTAATTGCAGCCTATCACATTCAAGTACCAGACCAGATGGTTTTGGTTTCCGCTGGTACTTTTCACAACGGAGTGGCAAACGTTACACTAACCCCATACTATATTAGCAAATACGAAGTTACTCAATTCGATTGGTATATGGTCATTGGTACCGATCCTTCATTTTATCCGATTGAGCCGGAAGGTGTCTTTGCTACATTGCCTGTGGAAAGTGTAACTTGGATGGAAGCCATCGCCTATTGCAACCTGAAAAGTCTGAGCGATGGATATACTCCTTGTTATAGTTATGGTGTATATGGGACAAATCCATCGAACTGGCCAAATGGCTGGAGAAGCAAAGCCAAGAATCACGAGAACGTAAGTTGTAATTGGGATGCAAACGGTTATAGATTGCCAACCGAAATGGAATGGATGTTTGCCGCTATGGGTGGAAACTTTTCGATGGGATACCTGTATAGTGGCTCAAACTCTATTGATGCCGTAGCCTGGTATGCAGGCAATTCAGAAGGCAAAACACAGAATATCGGAGAAAAACAACCCAATGAACTGGGTACATTTGATATGAGTGGAAACGTCTGGGAATACTGTTGGGACATTTACGGACCTTACCCGACCACTGATCAGATAAACCCCGTCGGAGCAAAAAGCGGTCCTTCAAGAGTAATGAGGGGAGGTTCATGCCTGCAGGATGAAAGCAATAGCACCGTAGCTCGCAGGTATAGTACCTATCCAGACTTCTCGACGAATATTCATGGATTTCGTGTAGCCCGAAAAGGCCAGTAGCAGATCAGTATTCCGTTCATTGTAATTCGGTAGGATTGGAATCTTTTTCTTGTAGGATCGGAATTCTACACTACTTGGATCGGGATATTTATCTTGTAGGATCGGAATCCTACGCTACAATCCACTTGTCAACTTATTTAACACCTGTAAACCTTGTAGTCAAGCCTATATCAAGCGTATATCAAGCCTATATCAAGCCTATTCACGAATACACTTGATATAGGTGAGATATCCACCAAATATGAGCCTGAGTAGCGGAGGATTCCGATCCTCCGAAATTTTCTCGCTCCATTTAAGCTTTGCGGTATTATGTGATACGTAGCTTCGGAAAGCTACGCTACTTAGTAGTGGAGGATTCCGATCCTCCGATCTTTAGTATATCCATTGAAGCTTCGTGGTAATTCTTGGTTCGTAGCTTCGGAAAGCTACGCTACTTAATTTCGTAGCTTCGGAAAGCTACGCTACAGACACGTGCAACGGTCTTTAAAATTGAACTGGGTTACTGGGCTATATGGACATTATCTATACTCACCCAATACCTTGTTTATAGGCACTACCTCACACCCCTGTTATTCAATGGTCAATTGATTTGAAAGAGAGCTTTTTTAGTGTGTGATTATGGATTTGGCTATTGCCAGAGTGTGTCCCCTATGATCTTTTAACACTACGAAGTATATCCCCGGGTTAACTCTCGTTCCATTACTGGTTTCCAGGTTCCAAATGCTTTCTGCCTGGCTGTTAGAATTTGTTTTACTTATTTGTAACGATTTGATATGCTGTCCCTTAAGATTGTACACGTCCAACTTGTTTGCCGGTGTTTTTGAGGCATCGAAAGCAATAGTGAGCATGCTTTTAGCGGGATTTGGATACAAATCGATCTTACGAATCCCAACGGGAGAGGAATGATCCACAAGCTCCGTAGTAAAACCTGTGACGTAGTAAAAGGCATTCGTGTTCAAGATGTAAAATGATGGTGTATTTATCAAAGGAAAGACGTCAATATCCAAGACGGGAAAACTCAGCCATGCGTGATTCATGTGGCTAAGGTTCCCCTGAGGATCCATTATAGCTGCATAAAGGCCCATTTCATTGGGTTGACTCCATCCAACAGAGACCAAATTTCCAATCTCGGGACCGATGCACGCTAAGTGATTGCTATACAGTACTACATCCCATGTGAGTCCAAAATCTACCGAACGCCATATTCCATCTGAATCGGAACCATCATCCATGATGGCATACAATATCCCATTGGAGGCGAACCGGAAGCCCTTTAGCGGTAGATATTCGATGTTCCAGCTGTTGCCGGAATTGTCTGATCTGGCATAATTCGTTCCACAATTTACTATCAGGTAGTTTTCGTAGAATGCAAAGCTGTCACATTTATTCGTCCCGAGTTGAGTGATCCTGGTCCAATTCTGGGCATCAGAGCTTTGGAACAGCCCCTGTTGTTCACCAACGTAATAGCGGCTGTTCATGGGATAATACCGGATAAAATTCGGTTTGTAGAACCACTCGTTTAGTTCCCATTGCATCGAGTTTAGATCATAATTGTATATTCCATCACTATAGCTACCGTCACCAATAGCGACCATAATGAGATTTTCATTCAGGGGATATGTAGCCCTGATAGTGAGCCCTTGAACACTGGTCGGGTACTGAGCCCACCCTCCAGGCGCTTCACAAAACAGGATATCCATGCCATCCGTTCTACCACCGAAGCTAAGGGGCTGTTGAGCTACATTTGCGCTGGTAAGTTGATCTGCAACAGGGCCAAAGGTATAGACTTCGTAAGCTTGGCACAGCGAAATTGACAAAACGAAAAAGAGACAAAAAAACGACTTCATGATTACCTCCTCTCGATATTAAACGTCGTATTCCTATCCAAATAGGATGCAATATTTATTCCCTATCTTACTGTTTTTGTATGATTTGGAGTGATTATGGATGATGGGATCGGACTATTACATGATCAGATTTTGGGTCAGCCCTTTACATGGTTTCCAAAGAGATGCGCTACGATTCTATGGAGTTAGTTCAAAGGCTGTAGGAGCAAATTACGATCAAACAAAGACCGTTGAACACGTCTTCATGTACAACAAATTGGTGTGTTTGTTAGCCGGTCTGAGCGGGAAATAAAGCTATCTATACCCACCCGCCACCCTTTTTGTATGGAAAGTTGCCCCATACCACGATTATTCAACGGTTTTAAGCATTAAGCCCAATAGTTGGCTTGATTTGAGATTTGTTTGTGCAAAATGCAAGCTATGCAAAAGCCCTGTAATATGTGTAGGATTGCCGTTTCCAGAGTGTCAGATACAATTGAACTTGACATTATCCCTCTATCCAAAAATGTGGCTTTCTACAAAAAATGTGAAAAGGAGAATCGATGAAAACCCTCACACCGAGCCCGGGCGACATTACGAAAGCCTGGTATGTAGTTGATGCGACGGGGATTCCACTGGGTCGATTATCCACTAAAATTGCCTCTATTTTGCGTGGCAAAAACAAACCATATTTTGTACCGAATATTGACACTGGCGATTATATCGTAGTGATCAATGCCGAAAAGGTAAAAGTAACAGGTTTGAAGAGCTTGCAAAAGGAGTATCAGAGTTTTAGCGGATACCCGAGTGGTCTAAAGAAAACCCCTTATGCCACGATGATGGAAAAGCATCCCACACAGATCATTGAGCACGCCGTCAAAGGTATGCTTCCGAAGACAACATTGGGACGCGAAATGTTTAAGAAACTAAAGGTTTACGCAGGAACAGAGCATCCTCACGGAGCGCAGAATCCTGTGGAACTCAACCTTGCAGGGAGATAATGCATGCAGAATTTTGATGCCGTTGGCAGAAGAAAAAGTGCGGTAGCCAGAGTAAGGCTTACTCCAGGTACCGGAAAGCGTATCATAAACCAGGTCCAAATGAAGAAGTATCTCCAGCGTGAGACGCTTGAGATGGTTGTCGAACAGCCTCTTCAGACCGTTGGCATGAGTGATCGCTTTGATGTACACGTAAATGTGGTTGGTGGTGGTCTTAGTGGCCAGGCTGGAGCTATCCGTCATGGGATATCCCGCGCATTGGTCGAATTTGATGAAAACCTCAAGTCACAGCTCAAAACCCGCGGATTTCTTACTCGTGATCCTCGTATGGTCGAACGTAAGAAAGCCGGTCGTCCGAAAGCCAGGAAGAGATTCCAGTTCTCCAAACGTTAAGATGGGTTTTGGGGGATATCTACTATCCCCTATCCATACTTACAGTTTAGAATTGAATCCCCTGAAAATGACCTATCCGAGGAGTTGCAAGGCGGTGTTTCATTTGTGAAACTGAATTGCGTAGATCCCGGATAGAAGACAAACCGTATGATAAGGAGAAATTAATGTCTGTCGTTTCTATGAAACAACTATTGGAAGCAGGTGTTCACTTTGGACATCAGACCTTCAAATGGAATCCCAAAATGAAGAAGTATATCTTCATCAAACGTAATGGGATTCATATCATTGACCTGAAACAAACAGTCGATGCCATCAACGAAGCTTATCAATTCGTCAAGGAAGTAGCCAGCCGTCAGGAATACATTCTTTTTGTCGGTACCAAAAAGCAGGCACAGTCTGCCATCAAGGAAGCTGCTGAAAAGGCGAACATCTTTTACGTAAATAACCGTTGGTATGGTGGTATGCTTACCAATATGGCTACCATCCGTCAAAGCATCGAAAAAATGAAATACTACGAAGATATCGTAGCTGATGGCACAATTACAAATTACACGAAACTCGAACAGCAAAAAATGAAACGTATGCACGATAAGATAGAAGAATCTTTGGGTGGTATACGCGATATGGACGCCTTGCCGGGTGCCGTATTTGTAGTAGATAGCGATTACGAAAAGATCGCTATTCACGAAGCTCGCATTCTCAATATCCCGATCGTTGCAATGGTTGATACAAATTGCGATCCCGATCTCGTCGATTTTGTCATCCCTTCCAATGATGATGCTACCCGTGCAATCAGTCTAATAGCAGAAGTAATGACAAATGCTGTAGTCGAAGGCAGAGGATTGGCATCTGAAGGACACAGCATGGATCATGATCTTGCAACAGAGACTGATGATTCGAGTGAAAAGCCCGAAATTGAACTTGCCGCTTCCCCCGAAGTAGTGGAAGCAATAAACGAAGAAATCACTCCAGTTACCGAGTAGAACCCTGTCTTACTCTGTAACCACAGGATACAGAACAAATCTTTAAGGAGTTTAAAATGGCTGAGATCAGCGCAACTCAAGTAAAAGAACTTCGCGAAAGAACAGGCGTCGGCATGATGGATTGCCGCAAAGCTCTCATTGCCTCAAATGGTGATGTAGATGCTGCAATCAAATTCCTCCGTGAAAAGGGAATCTCAAAAGCCGAATCAAAAGCAGTCCGCGAAACCAAAGAGGGTATTATCCACTCTTATATTCACTTTAACAAAAAAGTCGGCGTGCTCGTCGAACTCAATTGTGAGACCGATTTTGTAGCTCGCACCGAAGGCTTTTTGGCATTGGCAGACGAGATAGCTCTGCAGATTGCTGCTTCTTCACCATTGGCAGTTAGCTCGGATCAGATAGATCCCGCTATCATTGAAGCAGAGAAAGAAATCGCACGGAACAAAGCTATCAACGACGGTAAAAAGGAAGATTTGATCGATCGTATCGTCGATGGTCATATTAAAAAGTTCTGCGCCGAACACTCACTGTTGGATCAGGAATTACTTAGCGATGCCAAGCGTTCTGTCAAAGATTTGATTACAGACGCTGTTGGCGCTATGGGTGAAAACATCCAAGTCTCCAGATTCGTACGTTATTCAATCGGATAAACATAGGGGCGGATTATGGCAATCTACCAGCCTGAAAAGATACATCGGATCATGCTCAAACTAAGCGGTGAAACACTCGCCGGAGAAAAGGGACATGGTTTTGACGATGTTGTAATAGATCATCTGACAGATGAGCTAATCGAAATCAAAAAGATGGGATATGGTATTGCCATAGTATTGGGTGGTGGTAATTTCTTTCGAGGTGGAACCTGGAAAAACCAATCGTTAAACCGGGTTATACTCGATAATATTGGAATGCTGGCCACGATCCAAAATGCTCTTTATATCGCAGAAATACTTAACAAAAAGAACTGCCCGGCAGAGGTTTTTTCAAGCCTCGCCATCGATAAAGTTGCCGAACTATACAGTCCACTACGGGCTGGGCAATCCATGAATGAAGGCAAGATTTGCTTTCTAAGTGGTGGTACCGGTAATCCCTTTTTTACCACAGATACTGCAGCAGTGCTCAGAGCAATTGAGCTCGGACTCGATGTAGTACTGAAGGGGACTAAGGTGGATGGACTGTATAGTGCGGATCCCAAGAAAGATCCAAATGCTTATTTCATAAACTCGGCAAGCTATCAGGAATGTCTGGCAAAGAAACTCGGTGTGATGGATATGACCGCTTTTTCCCTTGCCTTAGATAACGAAATGCCTTTGAAGGTGTTTAACATCACTCAGGCAGGAAACCTCAAAGAAGCAATCCTGCGCTCAGACGTCGGAACCTATATTCATCCCTAATTAACGAGGACAAAATGGATACATTAAAGACTATCACAATAGAAAAAATGCAAAAATCTTTGGATTCCTTGCTGCACCAATACGGAAAGATTCGTACCGGCAGAGCAAGTGCATCCATCCTGGATGACGTTCGAATAAACTACTACGGTCAGCCAACTCCCGTCAAACAATTGTGCAACATCTCGATCCCAGATGCGAGATTGATCACTATCCAACCCTGGGACAAGACTACTTTGGCAGAGATCGAGAAAGCGATTCTGGCAGCTAACCTGGGCATTACTCCGGAAAATGATGGAAACGTCATTCGCCTGCCTTTTCAACCATTGACGGAAGACAAACGCAAAGATATAGTCAAAATCCTCAAGAAAATGGCCGAAGAAGCCAGAGTTTCGATCAGAAATCTACGCCGTGATGCAAACGAAGCGATCAAAAAGCAAAAGAAAGATTCGGAGATCAGCGAAGATGATGAGAAGAGGCTACTGAAAGAGATTCAGGATACTACCGACGAATGGATCAAGAAGATCGACGAGGTGGAAAAATCCAAAGAAAAAGAGATTTTGGAAGTATAGTTTTTCCAGGCCGGTTGATACCGGCCTTCTTTTTAATGGGACGCGGAGTTAATAGCTGTTTTCATGGTAGGCAGCTTGCATTCATTGGCTGAAATTGACACATTCTGCAAATTCTGTATAGTTCTTGATATACATGCATTAGTATTGGACTGAAAATGTTTGACATATTACAGCAACTCAAATCTTTTGGACACCAAATACATAAACGAGAGGATTGAATGAAAATACTGGTGTTGAACTGCGGTAGCTCTTCGATAAAATATCAATTTATCAATATGGATACTCAAGATGTCTTAGCTGATGGGATTGCTGAAAAGATCGGTGAAGATATAGCCCTATTTACATACAAGAGTGAAGCTTATACAAAAAAGAAACGGGAAATGGTGATCGATAACCACGAACAGGGTCTTCAACTGATCATAGATTCATTATTAGATCCCAACCATGGAGTAATCAAAAGCATCGACGAGATTGATGCCGTAGGACACCGTTTGGTACACGCTGGAGAGCATTATTCTGATGCTGTGATCGTTACTGATCATGTGATCGATGTAATGACAGAATGTATTTCGCTGGCTCCATTGCATAATCCTGCCAACCTAAAAGGTATAGAAGCTGTAAAAATCAACATGCCCAATGTCCCTCAATGCGGCTTGTTTGACACAGCATATCATCAAACCATGCCTCCACATGCGTATTTGTATCCTCTCCCTCTGGATCTCTATACCGTTAACAAAATTCGCCGTTATGGTTTTCATGGCACTTCTCACAAGTATGTCAGCCAGAAAGCTGCAGATTTTTTGGGAAGAGAGCTCAACGAGCTGAAAATTATCTCCTGCCATGCAGGAAATGGAGCTTCAATCACTGCGATTGACAGGGGTAAATCTATCGATACTTCGATGGGGCTGACTCCTTTGGAAGGACTGATGATGGGAACTCGCTGTGGTGATTTGGATCCTGCGATACCGATCTACATGCAACAACAGCTCGGAATGAGCGTAGAGGAAGTAAATTCCATCCTTAACAAAAAGAGTGGCATGCTTGGTTTATCTCATTTGTCGAACGATATGAGAACCATCGAAGAAGAGATTTTGGAAAAGCAAAACCCTCAGGCAATACTGGCTCACGACGTTTATTGCTACCGGATAAAGAAGTATATCGGTGCTTATTATGCCGCTCTGAATGGACTGGACCTCCTGATCTTCACTGGTGGAGTAGGAGAACGGATGCCCATTATGAGGGCTCAGGTATGCAAAGATATGGAGTCTTTGGGCATCATTATTAACCAGGAAGAAAACAGCCTGTTTACTGATGATATACAGGTTCTGAGTACACCCGAATCCAGAGTAACCGTTTTGAAAGTTCCTACTAACGAGGAACTGATGATAGCATTGGAAACAAAAAGATTATTAACGAAGTAGGAACATGACAAATCCAGCATATTATCACATGCTCTATAATGAGTCACCAGTCTCGATCTGGGTCGAAGACTTTTCGGGGATAGCGAGTTATCTGGAAACCCTCAAAGCTGAAGGAATTACAGATTTTAGATCTTATTTTATGACCTATCCGGACAAATTAGCCGAATGCGTTCAGCTCTTGCGTGTGGTAGATGTCAATAATACTACTTTGAGACTATATAAGGCCAGTAGCAAAGAACAGCTTTTCAAGTCATTACACTTAGTCTTTCGACATGAATCGATGCCCAACTTATTGGAATCGATAATAGCCCTATCCGAAGGAAAACGAAACTTCGAAAGCCAGGGAATAAACTATGACCTGGATGGGAATAAGATAGTTTTCAGAATGTCCTGGACGGTTCCCGGATCCAATCCCAAAGACATGGAAAATGTCATCCTCGTGATCCAGGATATGACTAGGCTTAGCCAAATTCGTAATGAACTCGAAGAACGTGAGACTCTCTTTCGATGCGTATTTGAACAGGCATCCGAAGGTATGATGCTAATCGACAAACACGGAAAAATAATCCTCGTAAACGGCGCTATGGAAGCTCTAACTGGCTTGAGTACACAAGAGATCATTGGAAGAGAAGTATGGAATGTGTATGAGCGATTTACTTCTATGATCACTCTTCTTGATGAGAAAAAGTTCAATCGGGAAAATGTACTTCGTGCTTTGGGAGAACCAAACCGAGAGAGCAAATCGATCGAGTACCGTTTTATCGATAAGAAACACAAGTTACATGCTCACAAGCAGAACATAGTACCGATTGTGACAGCTAATGATCCTATCTTTGCATTGATAGTTACAGATCAAAGCCCTGCTTTCCGTTCAGAGATGACAACCTCAATAATGCACAAAATCAGCCATTCTGTCAATGTCTCAGAATCTATCGAAGAGCTCTTTCAAGTCATTCATGAGTCCTTGGGCAAAATGATCGACGTTACAAACTTTTACATCTCGCTTTACGATAACAAAAGCAATCTGATAACTTTCCCCTACCTTGTGGATGAGATGAATGAAGACCCCAGTCCAATAGAAGCTGATGATAGCAAATCATTAACGGTGCAGGTAATTCGTGAAGCAAAAACCTTGCTGCTCGACGAGGATGATATTATCGAACGAACAGATAGAAGTATGCTGATGGGAGTTCAGAGTAAAAGCTGGTTGGGAGTCCCTTTGATACTAAACACAGAAGTGATCGGTGCTATCGTTGTACAGAGCTATTCTATTCCCAATCTATACGATCACGATGATAAAGTATTGCTGGAATCAATATCAGAGCAAATAGCATTCGCTTTACACAAGAAAAAGACCGACGAAAATATAAACGTGTTGATCCAAGCTATTGAACAAGCAGGCGAGGGGATAATTATCTTCTCTCCAGAAGGTTTTATTCGCTATGTTAATACTATCTTCGAAAAAACCACCGGTTACAAAAGGATCGAACTCCTTGATAAACCTGTGGAGTATCTTCCTTTTGATCAAAATAGCAGAATCGACATGCAGCAGTCCTGGCTTCGGGTACGTAGCTCGCAACCATGGAGAGGAAAAATAGATCTGATACGTAAAGATGGCGCTAAGATCACTCTCGACATGGTGGTAAAACCTGTTATCGATAAGGATAGCAGACTTTCAAGTATTATTGCCAGTTGCAAAGATATCACTTACGAAATCATGCGTGAAGACCAGCTTAAAAGGACTCAGCGCCTCGAAGCAATCGGAAGACTAACCGGGGGAATTGCACATGACTTTAACAATGTTCTCAGTGCTATCATTGGATATGCCGAACTTGCCGGTGATGATATTCCACCCGATTCTGATAGTGCTCAGAATCTGTTTGAGGTACTAAAGTCTGCCACGCGAGCCAAAGAAATGATCAGCCACTTGATTTCGTTCAGCAGACAGGAAGAATCAAAGACAGAGATTATCGAACTGGTAGATCACGTGAGAGAATCCGTTCGATTCCTGAGATCATATCTTCCTCGCTCTATCAAGATAAAGGAACGTTATGAAGCGGAAAAAAGCTCTGTCATAGCTGTCCCAGGCCAGATACATCAGATACTGATCAATCTGGGAACAAATGCAATGCATGCGATCAAACATGATCATGGACAAATAGAGATATCCGTCGAACCAATTGCATTCCGCAGTAAGGATATGCTGGCGTTTCCAGAGCTGGAGCAGTGCCATTACCTCAAAATTAGCGTTTTGGATAATGGCAGTGGAATAGATGACGCTCTGCTCGATCATATATTTGATCCATATTTTACTACCAAGGGGACTAATGAGGGCACAGGTTTGGGATTGTCGATTGTTCACAGTATAGTTCAAGCTCATCATGGTGCAATCAGGGTAAAGAGTATTGTCAACCAAGGGACAGAGTTTATTGTGTATCTACCCCTGTACAATGCGGACAAGTGGTATCCCCTTCATGGCGAATTGGACCAGAATCTGGATGTATCTGGTGAAGAAAACATCATGTTTGTAGATGATGAACCGATGCTGGTCAACGTATTCCGTCAAGGATTGATGAAACTGGGTTACAAGGTAGAGGGCTTTACTGACCCCCGCAAAGCCTTGGAATACTTTAGCAAACATTCTTCTGATGTGGACATAGTGATTACCGATACAACCATGCCATATATGAATGGTATCGATCTATCCGAAAAGATCCTAAAGATCAAGCCCGGCACACCTATTATTATATGTACTGGATTTACTACACTGATCTCAGCCGAAGAAGCAACGCAAAAAGGGATTAAGGATTTTGTGATGAAGCCATTCAAAATTCGGGAAATCGCATCCAGAATTCGTGAAGTACTTTCTAAATGAGGATTGAATGAGAATCGATATCTTGCTAAACAAGCTATGCCTGACAAAAACAAGATCTGTGGCAAAAAACGCTTGCGATAAGAATCTGGTAAAGCTGAATGACAAACCTGCCAAAGCCAGCAATGAAGTTCATCCTATGGACATCATCACTTTCTCCCTTTATGGCTATCTTCACAAAATCAGAATAGAATCAATTCCAAGTGGTAACGTAGCAAAAAAAGATGCAGCCACTTATTATACAATTCTTGAGAGATACGAGCTCGAACCGGTAAATTAACCGATGCTGTTTTCACATCATGAGTCCTGGCGTTTGAAACCGGGACTACTTGTGTGTATACTACTATATTGCTTCTCATTAGCTATCGCCACTCCTGTGTATAAGAATGATGTAATCAACGTGTTTGCTGATGAGAAGTTTAGTGAATTTGCCCTTAGTGTGGCAAAGCCACTCACCGAAAGAATATATTCATTTCACAAAGAGATAGGGATTTATCCAAAAGCCACTGCAGATTTTCATATAATATCGGGCAAGACTGCATATCAGCAAGTTACAAAGGATAAAAGTATAATCGTAGAGCACAGCGATGCCTTCTATTCGTCCAATGAGCAAAGAATATATATTAGGAGCCCGGAACAGATCAGTGAAAACTACCTGAAAATACTGCTTCATGAGTATATTCACTGGTATCTGGATTATATCTTTGCTACAGCACCTTTGTGGTTTCATGAGGGTATGGCGGTTCAATATTCTCATCAGGTAGGATACGACAGATACTACCTCTTCGTAAGAGAAAGATTCTGGGGAAACAAACTAAAACTCAATGATATGTATTATAGATATCCAAAGCAAAAATCCGAATGGAATCTTTTCTACCTCACCTCAGCATTCGTGATTAAGTACATGCGTGATGAACATCCAAATGAATGGAAAACATTTTGGGATCTCACTGCCTCCGCTGTGAATCAATCCGAGCTCGATGCATCACAATCACGACCTACTTTTTCCTATGTTTTTTACAGTGCTTATCAAAGATCTGCCAAGAGCTTTGAGTATGGCTTTGATCGCTATACAAGAAGGCTCGCTCTGCAGTACCTCTTATTGGGTATAAATGGAATTGTGTTTGGGATGTTACCTTTTGTCATCATTTGGATATATGTGATCCGAAGGAAAAGGCATTTGCAAATGCCTGATTACCCTGATTTACCAATAGACGAAGGATCCGATCCAGAAGCTATTTACTCGGAAGAAGATGATTTTGAAGACACTGAGAAATAATAGTATTGACACAATACTCACAGTAAACCAGCATGAAACACTGATACGTAGCTCTTAGATTACTCCAAAGCTATCAAATGATGTTTTGAAGGCAATTTATTGAGTACGATCAGATGTTTTTACTACATACAAAATGAAGAAATCAAAGAGTGGTAGAGGTAATAGTGAGAATCAGGATTATACTCATTGTTCTATTGTTGTCTGCGACATACTTACTGTGTGCGGAATCAGGGAAAAAACCAAGCCATGCAATGCTATACTCGGCCTTCATACCAGGTGGTGGGCAGATATACAATGCTAAATACATCAAAGCAGGTATCGTCGTAGGCGTACAATCATACTTGGTAACATCAGCTATATATCATCATGATAAAAAGGATGAGTTCAGCCGTAAAGCCTCATCAGCTACGACAATCAACGACAAGCTATATTATGAGAGCAAACGGGACAGCTACAGGGACAGGGAGAGAAATGATTATTGGTGGATATCAATCACCGCTTTGCTGTCCATAGCTGATGCATTCGTTGATGCCCATCTATCAGATTTTGATGTACAAAAAGATAACGTACGTCTTCGCTTTGAGGAGAAAATGATGATCTTTGAGTACAGTTTCTGATAAAATCTCTGTTATTGATATTGTCTACTTGCGAGGCACTATGCGTAACGTCTTATTTATAGTTATACTTCTACTTACATCCTGCCCGGTTTGGGCTAAGCAAAAGATGAACTCTCTCGAAGGTAGAATACTCGAGAGAACAAATTTTGAGAGAGAAAGTGTAGGATTAGGCACTCTGATTCATGATACTGGGTTGGCAGAACTGGCAAGAAAGCACAGCAAAAACATGCTTGCCCAGGGTTTCTTTGCTCATGAAGATCCCGATGGTAAGCGAGTCGGTGAGCGAGCCAATGATCAGTATCCAGAGCTATTGTATTATTCCATAGCAGAAAATCTTGCCTCCGTAATGCATCATAAAAACACAGAACTGATGGTTGACGCAGCGATGCAAGGATGGTTAAACTCTCCCGGACACAGAGACAACTTGCTCAATAGCCGTTACACTCACTTGGGAGTAGGTGCAGCTACCGATGGTAAGATTGTACTCATAACCCAAGTTTTTGCCTTTCCATTGGTGAAACTGGGAACGAGAATACCGCCTGTAGTTGATTCAAATAAAGAGCTTGTGCTATACTTGGAGTATATGCGGAATAGTGAACCGGGTAAGTTTGAGGCTTATCTGCATTATCCAAACCCCCGCAAGGCTTTTTTTGTAGATGAAACTACGTATGTATTGGGCTTCGAACCCTTTAAACCAGAATGGATCAATAGCAAGATATTCAGAATTAGATTGAGGTTTGACGATGGTCGTGGAACCTACAGGCTTACGTTTGGAGACGGTGGATCTTTTCTGGGCAACTACTACATTATTGAGGTACAGTAATCTTCAGAAATACTGGACAGTGGTCTGAGCCCATTATATCCTGTCGAATACCAGCATCAACTACCCAATCCATGTGTTGTGCATCAACAAAGAAATAGTCTATTCTCCATCCTATGTTTCTTGGTCTGGCGCCAGCTCTATAACTCCACCATGTATATTGATCCGCTTCAGTATTGAATTCTCGAAATGTATCAGTCCATCCATGTTCAATTATCTTATCAAGCCATGCTCTTTCGATGGGAAGAAACCCAGAGTACTTTTCATTTTCTTTTGGGTTTGCCAGATCAATCGGCTTGTGGGCAGTGTTGTAATCCCCTGTGACAATAATCATTTTTCCGGTTTTACGGCTTGCCTCCATATGGATCAAACACTGATCATAAAACCGCAGTTTATAGTCCAGCCTCTCATCATTCATCTGCCCGTTTGGAAAGTATATGTTATAGATTATAAAGGAGTTATAAGAAGCGATCAGGATCCTTCCCTCACTATCAAATTCGGGAATCCCAAAGCCATATTGGACATCCAAAGCTCTTTCCTTACAAAAGAGAGCTGTTCCGGAATATCCTCTTCGGGCAGCATGAGACCAGTAGGTTTGAAAGGATTCTTGTTCTGATAGCTCTTTGGGAATCTGGTGTTCTTGAAGCTTTGTTTCCTGAATCCCAAGAATATCTGGTGCTTCTCTTTCGATTACTCGCAGAAAATCTTTGTTCATAATAGCCCTGAGGCCATTGACATTCCAAGACCATAGTGTCAATTGCATTATAGCTCCTGTTGAAGATTGGGAATGTTATACGGATAAGCCTGGTGGTTGACATCCTCCAAGCCTACATCGCTCCGGGGTGTTTTTTTCAAGATACTGATCACGAAGAAGTAAGATATAACTACAGTACAAACATCAGCAACAGGCAATGCGAATACCAAACCCTCAAAGCCCCACACATTGTTCAAGATGATTATTGCAGGGATATATACAATCCCCTGTCGGGAGAGAGCTACCAACAATGCTGGGAGTGCTTTTC
This sequence comes from uncultured Candidatus Cloacimonadota bacterium, assembly GCA_964634275.1. Lineage (GTDB taxonomy): Bacteria > Cloacimonadota > Cloacimonadia > Cloacimonadales > Cloacimonadaceae > CAZZCS01. Next base: position 91,766 of record CAZWIS010000003.1, read on the forward strand.
CCATTGCCTGCAAGGTTGCCATCAATATCATCCCAATTGCAGCGAATGGAATGGCAAAAACATACGCTTCCAAGATTAATGTACCGATATCGACCACTTCCCTGTTCGGAATAAACGAGCTGATCAAAATCCTGGGGAAGAGTGCGAATCCCAGTAAGAAGAGAATCGCAAGTGACAGTGAGATCAGGATCGACATTCTGATAGTATCCCTCATCCTCTGGTATAGTTTTGCCCCATAACTATATCCTACCAGTGGTTGAATACCGATTGATATCCCAATAAAGACAAAGATAGGTATGCTGAATACTCTCATGGCAACCCCCAAAGCAGCCACAAATTGATCGCCATATTCGACAGCCAGTCGGTAGGACAATGAACTACCAATACTCATCATGATCTGGCTCAAGGAAGCCGGAATACCGATCTTTAGTATCTCCAGATAAATCTCTTTTCGAAAATGCAGGGTCTTCAAAGACGGAGGAACCATGCTCTTGTTACTAACATAAAACCATACATAATAGCAAATTCCAAACATATTGCCAATCACAGTAGCCAGTGCTGCTCCGGTCACCCCCATTCCCATCACAAGTATAAAGATAGGATCCAGGATAATATTCAGACCAGTTCCAATCATCATCCCGATCAAGGCAATTTTTGCAGCCCCTTCAGCACGCAGTAACTGGCTGAGACAAAACTTCAGCATTATGATCGGACTTCCCAATAGAATTATCTGCATATACCTGGAAGCATAGCCCAAGGTATATTCGCTTGCTCCCATTACTTTTAGAAGAGAAGGAACAGCATAATATCCGCCTATACCAACTATCAAGGAAGCTATGAATGTGGTAAATATCGCTGTTGAGGTCGTCTCTTTGGCTTTATACCGTTCTTTTTTTCCTAAGAGCCTCGACAGGTATGATGCTCCCCCATTTCCAAATATACCAGCTAAAGCCATCTGTATCATGAAGATTGGAAGAGCTATAGTAACAGCAGCCACCTGAACTGGATCATTCAGCTTTCCGATGAAGAAAGTATCTGTCAGATTATAAAATACCTGAATCATCATACTCAAAACAGTAGGAAGAGCCAGATATATTATCGCTTTTGGTACTGGCATTCTATCCAGGATATAGAGCCTATCTTGTTGCATTATCTATCATAACCTATGATTCGAAAGTCATCCTTATTTCTCTCAATGTATGCTATGAGGCATTAACATATCCACCAAATTTCCAAACAAACTAAATACCTCTTTCCACTCTGGAAAACAGAACAGAAAGAGGTATAATGTGTTCTTTTAACTTTCTATTACTTCTACATTAGCTCGCGGAATGCTGAATCTGGTACCGTCTTCAAATTCTGCTTCAAGTATGCGAACCATTGTTTCTGATTCTACCTTGGTTAATTGCTCTGGTAATCCTACGACTTTTGCTATCTGCCCAAAATTGGGTTGGCGGATAATTCGGATCAAAGCACCAGGTTCCAAGTACGGTACAGATACTTCCGGGGCTTGGAGTTCACTTTCGACGAAGGGTAATGGGATAATAATCTCTGGACGAATAACTCCGGCACGAATCTGTGTCCTGCCATGAACAGAAGCTTTGCTTCCATCGAATGATCGGAGCAAATCAAATGTCTTGCGTGCCATGTTTATTTTTCCGAATCCCTCGGTGCAAATGATTGAAAGTCCGATTTTTTCGTGACCAGTGATTGCTACTCCGATATCATATCCCAGTAGCTTTTTGATATCCTGATCATCGATACCACCGGTAATGATAGCTCGCACACCGTGCTTTACTGCCAATTGGATCACATGTAAACGGACAATTGAACCTGCGACGATAATCTTATCCCGGCATGATTCATCTATCTTACCGGCATCGAGTTCCTCTTCAGGATTGGTTACCAGCATCTTTATGATACCGGTTGTTTCGTCCCCAATACCAAATATTCCCTGGATATATGCAGATTTGTTTTGTATGATTACACCCTGTTCTGGCATTACTTCATCAATTACTCCATCGATAAAAGCTTTGACCTGAACTGGAATCTTTGGCTCACGCAAAAGGATCTGTCCGGTAATTGCAGAAACGCTTTCAACTTCACCCTCCAAGGGAGAGCGTACTTCATTCTTTAGTATCCCGAGTCCAAACAATCCTTTGGTTTGTGCCAGTATTGTATTTTTTGTGATCTGATCCCCTGGCTTGATTTTGATAAAATCTACCAATTGAGCAGGTGTGACCCCCAGTTTGTTTGCCAGGTTGAAGGGCACTACTTTGCCAGGTAAAAGAGTTTCTGCTACCACATCTTCTGCTTTGACAATATCACCTTTTTTTACAAGTACACTACCCTTAAGCGGCAATACTCTTTCTTTCCGAAGGATAATGCTATCTGTTACTGTTAATCCGGCTGAATAAGCTTGTCCCATTTTATCCTCCTATACCAATATTGCTTCTGGATAAGCCTTGTACTCGCGCATCCATTTCTTGAGAAGCGGAACACGCAATGAAGTATCAACTGGCAGGTTAAACGGTTGTCTGCCTCGAGTATCGAGCACTATTCCTACCAAACCTCCATGAAGCTCGATTTCCAGTTCACGGTTTTTATCTTTATCAAGAATCAGTCCACCATGTGCTTTTAACGTAGCTTTGGCAGTCTGGCCTACATTGCAGGGGATCAAACGAAGCTCACCATAAGGTATATCTTCTTTGAAAACACTGCCATCTGGCAAGGCTATTTCTGCTGATAGTGCCAGTTTACCCGGTTTACCCTTACCAACAGGAGCCACGCAAGTACCCATATAAATCAAACAGTCTTTCTTAAAGACTTCTGTGGCTGCTTTTACACTAATTTCTGATAGTACCCCCAGGTGCGGCATCATAAATATACTGTCAACTGCGAGTCTTGTAACCCCTTCCGGAAGGAATGCATCAATCAGCATCATCACTGTTTGATGGCGTCTGGGAGCATGTGACAATACACCGCCACTACCCACGAGAAGGCTTAGTGTCATCATATTTACAATCGAGTTTCCAGAAGTCGATTGGCTGAAAGCTTCTGATATATCACGCTGTTTTTGCGTTCCTTTGAGCGTCACGGCAAATTCACGATGCTGTTGGAATGCCAATCTGAGGGCTTCTTTGGCAATGGCTTGTTCGAGTACGAGTTCTTCCAATAGAGATGGAATAGTAGTTGGACGGATCATTTTGTTCTTTATCATATTGCGGAGTTCGCCTTCATCTATATCAAAAGGTACCCAGCGCAAGATATTTTCCAGCTTTGCAGAGGCTAATACATTAGAGATACTATAGCTCATACCCAAGTTTGCACTAACAGTACGATTAAAGACATAATCTTCTGTGAATACAGAGAATACGTCTGTAGTAGCGCCACCAATATCTACCCCGACAACCTCAATCTTTTCTTCTTTGGCAATAGCCTGAATGATGTTTCCCACTGCCGCAGGCGTTGGCATAATTGGAACGGGTTCAAGATCAGGACCAACCGTCCAGCTCATCAGCTTATTATAGCCCGGTGCTTGTTGCATGACGTGTTCCATAAAGATGTCATGGATTTTGTCACGAGCCGGTCCCAGATTCTCTGCTTCCAGTTTTGGACGCAAGTTCTCTGTAATAATCAGATCGACTTTTTCACCGAGAGTATTCTTAATCTCAGGTTGAGCATCTTTGTTTCCGGCATAAATCACAGGTAGTTTGTAGCTGGAACCAAGCCTTGGCTTAGGATCGGCACCGGCAACGAGCTCTGCCATTTCTACTACGTGCTTGATGGTTCCACCATCCTCGCCACCAGCCATCAGAATCATATCTGGACGAAGCTGCCTTATACGCTCGATCTTTTCGTGATTCATTCTCTTATCGTTGCTGGAAATCAGATCCATTACAATAGCTCCAGCACCCAATGCAGCACGTTCGGCACTTTCACCCGTCATGGCAGCGACCACACCAGTCACCATCATTTGTAATCCACCCCCGGCGGAACTGGTAGAAACATAAGCGTCGATACCAACATCACCCTTTCTGGGGATGATGAATTCGCCATTTTCCATAAACTTGATATTGGGATTGTTATATTTGATGCGGGCAAGCTCTTCCAATTCCTGAGTGGAATTGACCACACCTTTGGTCACATCATTAAGGGGTGCTTCCACTGTTGTCGGAGCTTCACCACGAATGGTTTGACGGAATTCTCCATCCACCCATTCGATTAAAATTGCCTTGGTCGTCGTACTACCACAATCGGTAGCAACAATACGAGTCAGGCGCTTTTCATCATATTGCATATAATCCTCCGCTTCTTCAGCATTATTTATTTAGTTTTAGTATTCTCTTAATAAAGTTCCTGAAGTCATTCCGCCTTCTGATTCTCCTGATTCTGGCTTGGCTTCGTCGTTCCCTGTTGATCTCTTCATCCAGCTCATCGATCCTATTTACCAATCGTTTCAGGTAGTCTTCCTTCTCTATCATCAAGGCAAAACGTTGATACTTCTGAGAGTCAAATATGATCTCCGCAAATGGTAAGATAAAGAACAGGAGCTGGCTTCCAATTCCATGCAGTGGGCGGACAGATTCGATAAAGAGGATTCCTGCCGGAGCCAGATGACGCTCTGCTATAAAGCGTGCCACTTTTTCGATCAAATCGGATGCTTCTTCTTCATCCATGGTCACTCGGATTTCGTTGTATCTCTTATCTATCATATTCTAATATCTCACAAAAGTTTGGTAGCTTAAGCTGCTACCATGCAGATTGATCCGAGAATCTTTCTCATCTCATTCATCCGTCTTCAGGCTCACGCTCTGGCAACGGTTATCGCTTTTATTGTCTGCGGATTAGCCGTTCGCAATATCTTACTGATCTCATTTATTGTCGATCCTGTGGTAAAGACATCATCCAGGATCAGTATATGTTTGTCCGTCAAATCCCGTTTACCTTTTAGGGCAAAGGCAGACTTTAGATTCTGCATCCTTTGAACCTTGTCCAAATGCGTCTGACTCTGAGTATAATGCTTTCTATACACAGGTTCATAGTATTCTATTCCAAGTGTTTTGGCTACCTTACCGGCTATTAATTCAGACTGGTTATATCCTCTTTCCCGCTTTCTTACTCTATGTAAAGGTACGGCAAAGATAATATCCGTCTTGTCAAATTCATCATGTGCCCTGATATACTCCGCAACGCATGGAGCAAACCATGTGGCAGGAGCTGAAAGACCATTGTATTTCAGTTCATGTATCATCTGTTGGATCGGCCCATCATATCTAAACAAAGCCCGGCAAAGATCATAATAGATTGTGCTTTGCCAGCAGACTTCGCAGTCCACATCCAGCTTTGGAGATCCACAAACACTGCACACCGCAGTTTCGTCCAATACACTGACGAGTTCCATACACTGCTCACAAACCGGAGCATCACATCTATCAATCCGGCGATGACAACAAATGCATGCCGATGGTACTATCAAATCAGCAAAACTCTGAAAAGTGCTTTTCCAGAGCTTCAAAAATATACTTCCCGTCACTACCTTTTACGCTATCGGTAGCCGCACGTTCGGGATGGGGCATCATCCCCAACACATTGCGTCTTTTGTTGCAAATACCAGCTATGCCATCCAAGGATCCATTGGGGTTGGCAGATGCATGGACTTTCCCTTCGCTATCACAGTAGCGAAAGACAATCTGTCCGTTGTCCTGTAATATCTTCAGCCCATCTGTGTCAATGAAATAATTCCCTTCTTTGTGTGCGATAGGAATCTCCAGAACCATCCCGTTTTTTGTCCCGTGGGTGAATGGTGTGTCCGAGTTTTCCACCCTGATATGTTGATGCTGGCAGATAAACTTCAAAGACTCATTCATCATCAAAGCCCCAGGCAAGAGGCCAATTTCCGTCAGAATCTGAAAACCATTGCAAATCCCCAGGATCAAAGCTCCTGATTCTGCAATACGCATCACTTCTTTGATGATTGGAGAGAAACGCGCAATAGCCCCGCAACGGAGATAATCACCATAGGAAAATCCCCCGGGAAGGATCAACAAATCAGGATTTTTTAGCTCTGTTTCTTTGTGCCAGATCAGATCTACCTGATGTCCACGATCGCGCATTACATCGTATGCGTCATGGTCGCAGTTTGAACCGGGAAATGTAATTACATTTACCTTCAATGCTATTTCTCCATTTTTTCGAGCTCAAAGATGTAATTTTCAGTATTCAAATTTGCCAGCAATTTGTCGCAAATGCCATTCACTTTGGCTTTTAACGCATCACTGATCTCTTCATCAAAAACAATCTCGATGTATTTACTTACACGGGTATCAATCACAGTGTCAAAACCAAGAGAATGTAGAGAATTTGTTACTACCTTACCCTGTGGATCAAGGACACTTGGCTTCAACTGAACGTGGATCTTTGCCTTTGTCATGTATATTCCTGCTTATACTTTTATGAGTATTGCATACTCCACGAAATTGGCAAATTAGTCAATGATTTTATTTGGCAGTGGTCGATCATATTCCTGTAAATGATCACTGAAAACTGCAAATAGCGATCTCTTGGACATAGTTTAAGTAAATTTCATTGTTTTGATCACCAAAACCTGCAAATCGGGCAATGTTTTGTCCAAGTGGTTGTCACTATAATCAGCTTCAAATCAAGATAACAATTCCCGTAATGATATATGCAATATACCTATACTGGTTTCGTAAGGAAGCACTTGTAGTCTTGGATTTGTATCTGTTTTGGCATTTGCAGATTTCAGTGACTCTTTTCATGGTTTTTTGGGTGGCTCCTACTTGTAAGCCTTAATCAAGCGTTAATCAAGCCTTAATCAAGCCTTAACTATTAAGGCTAAATTAAGGCTTGATAAAGAAGTGATAAACGCTCTGCTCCAAGGAAGAAAAATTGGAAAATCGTTATCACACGCCAACAATAACAATTATCTATACCTACCCACCCATCTTTTTGTATGGAGTGCTACCCATACCCAGATTAATCAATGGTCTGTAGTTTGATAACACGCAAAATAATGCCAAGGGACTATTTGCTTGACAAAATAAACCTTGCCCTGATAAGCGAAAAAGAATGGGTTTACGGATTTATGGAGTGTCTATGAAGCGATGGCCATGGTTTATTTTCATATTATTTATAGCTTTGCTGACTTGTGCTTGCGGAGGCAAAGCGCCATTTCCTACATACCAGTTTAAGCTTATTAGCACGAAAAAGCAAGATGTCAAAATGACTAATTGGGTTTTTTCCGACATCAATGGTGATAACATTGATGAACTGATCTACTCAGGATCCACAGAGCAAAGCATAAACCATTTATTCGTAAGTAACCAGTCCTTGAAAACGTTTTCCCAGTTTAATAGTCAGTCCAAAATCCGAAGCTTCAAAGTTCTAAATCATCCAGGCCAGAACAATAACTGGCTCTTTTATACATACAACGATGGGAGATTCGTTTATTTGAGTGCTGCCCTATACGAGTGGTCTGTCCCATTGAAACGCCAGGACTTTCGTTTTGAATCAATTGCCCGAAAAGACAAATATATGGACGTTCCTTCAGTCGAGTGGTATGCTGTGATTTACCCTTTGATGATTGGCGATATTGATAATGATGGTAAATACGAGCTATTGTGTATGACTTCGGATTCATTTACAGCCAATCCCAGAGGCTTAGTTGCTTACGACTTTGATAGTCGCAAGATAAAGTGGCAGTTAGATTTGCCAACATGCCTGACGCATGTATTTGTTGATGATTTCGATGGTGATGGTACCCTGGAGATCCTGACAGCTAATTATGCCTTCAAGAATACTACAGAAGTAAAAGAAGGTATAGACGACAGTAATGGCTGGCTATTGATGGTAGGTTCCGATGGCAAGATTATTACCCGCAAGCGGCTGTTTACCGATTATGGAGCATCGTATCTGGCTATTGGGCGCAAAGACAAAGATGGAAAAATCGATATATACAAGTTAGAAGCTACTTGGGGAGCGGCAGACAACAACAATTCGGTGGAGCTTCTAAACTGGAGCAAAAATGGATTCGTCAGCAGGAAAAAATACGAAGTCGAATCTGCTCTGGTACGAAACCAGCTAAATTTCTTTGTAGATGTGAACATATCAGATCAATACAGACTCTTCACTCCCTCTCGTACAAAAGGTTTGATAGTCCTCGATCAAAATCTGGAACGCATCCAGAATAAAATTGATGATACGATCCAGATCGTGTGGGCTGTGGGAGATATAAATGAGGACGGGAAAAAAGAAATAATCCTACAAACCGATGACAACGAATTTATCATAACCGATCATGATGCTCATATCTTGGCAAAATTGGTCAACCCATTCCCAGAAGAGACAATGGTAAACGCTCATATTGTGAATACTGGATTTGGAAACAGACGCCTGATAGCCATTGTCTCACCTACTCAAATCCGTTATTATATGATGGAAAAACTTGCCTTGCACACACTTTTGAAATCATACTTTTATCATTATCGGATTTTCTTAAACGTTATTATCGCAATATACCTGATATTCTTAACGATCAAGTATTTCAGACTGAGGAGCTTTCTGTATCAAACGATAAACCGTACCCAAAGCTCACTCATCATGATGAAAAATTCAAAGCAAATCAGATACATGAATCAAGGTGCCAGAAAGCTACTTGGACAAGGTACCAATATCAAGAAAGAACGCTTTTTACAAAAGCTCTCCCCAGACATATATGAAAAGCTTCAGGATTTCTGCCGATCCGATCTACTCAATCAAAACGAATCTATAGACCTTACAATAGGAGATGTATCTCGCACTTATCAAGTGATTCTGACAAAAACTGGAAAACTGACAACACCGTATGTGATAATTATCAATAATCCACCAAGTGTGGATCACGAAGTTACTGGCAAGCTACAATGGGCAGAAATAGCCAGACGTCTGTCACATCATGTACGCAGACACATATCAAACATATTGCTGGCTTTGGATCCTTTGGAGAAGGATTTATCGGCAAAAACAGAAATTGAGGAATACTTTAGGCTGATCAAATCTGAAATCAATCAGATCAAGGTATTTACTCATGCCTTTCAGAGATTTACCGAGCTAAAGGATTATGCCCTGAAGAATCAGGATATCATCCCCTCCATCGAAAAAATAATCAAAAGAACTCCAGTTCCATCCACTGTTACCCTTCTGAAAGACTGGAGCTTGAAATCTGTTCGAGCCTATATCGAACCAATACGCTTTGAAGAAGCTATTACAAACCTGATCACAAACGCTCTGGAATCTATGTCGAAAGGTGGAACACTACAGATATCTGTAAAGGAATTCCCGTATCACGAGGTAAGCGATAAAACATGTAGTGTCCTGATCGAGATTGATGACAGCGGTGATGGAATACCCGAAAAATACCTCAAAGAGATATGGGAACCATTTTTTACTACAAAACCTGATGGGACCGGAATTGGTTTGCCTGAAACCAAAAAAATCATTGAATCAATGCATGGCAGTATCGAAATACAATCTGAACAAGGAATTGGTACCCTCGTAACTATCTGGCTAAAAGGGGCAGATGATGATTGATAAACGTGTCCTGATTGCTGACGATGATCTGACATTCTGCAGATTGGTAGCTGGGTTGTTAAACAGGGAAGGATACGATACAATAGTAGCGGGAAGTGTATCCGAATGCACAAAACTACTTGCCAGAGAGAAGGTTCATATCCTTATGCAGGACATGTGTTTCCCATCTCTAAATGATGGATTTGAGATGCTGGATTTCGTTCGGGAAAACTATCCAGATACTACCGTGTTAATGATCTCTGGTGAAGGTAACATCCCTGATGCAGTGGCTGCTATCAAAAACGGAGCAGCGGACTTCATCGAAAAACCAATTGCTCCAGAGCATCTATTGCTACGGATCAAAGCTATTGTTACCCGCTTGAATATGGAATCCCAAATCAAAGACCTCTCCAAAGCTGCAATCGGAATGATCGGAGTATCAAACGTTATGCAGAGAGTGTATGACGAGATTATCAAAGCTGCCAATTTCGACTGTCCGATCTTGATAACCGGTGAAACAGGTGTGGGCAAAGAACTGGCTGCAAAAGCCATTCACAGACTTAGCAAAGCCCAAAACAAAGAATTGATAATCATCAATTGTGGGGCGATACCAAAGGAACTCTTCGAATCTGAAATTTTCGGCTATGAACAAGGTGCCTTTACCGGAGCCAACAGAAGCCATAAGGGATACTTTGAATATGCACAAAACTCCGCTGTTTTTTTGGATGAAATCAGTGAGCTCCCATATGGTTTTCAGGTAAAGCTACTACGAGTCCTTTCGGAGGGTGAGATCCAAAAAGTAGGGGGAAAGATCATGAAGATCAATAGCCGGGTCTTCTCAGCTTCCAATCAGGATCTACCTACATTGATTCAAAAAGGTCTTTTCAGGGAGGATCTATACTATCGGCTAAATACCATCAACATTCACATCCCTCCTCTAAGAGAGAGACCCGAGGATGTCATTCCTTTGGCAAATCACTTTTTGAACCAGGTTTGCGCAGAAAACGGAATAGCGCCTTTGGGACTATCTCCGCAAGCCGCTTCATGGCTGATGGAACAGGAGTGGAAAGGGAATGTTCGCGAACTAAAAAATACGATTTATCGTGGAGTGATCTTTGCCAATACTGAGCTCATCAGCGTAGCTAACCTCCGCGCTCACGAGTTTAGTACCGAAAACAATGACTCCAATGATCAGATCCCACTTAAACAAGCGCTTCGAAGATATGAAAGAGCTTATATAATCAATGCTCTCAAGACTAATAGCTATAACGTCCCACAAACAGCGAAGGACCTGAATATAGATAAATCGAATCTATTCAAGAAGATAAAAGCTCTTGAGATAGAATTGGATAAAAACCAGGCTTAAAAGCTTCTCAATTTGAAAGACCATTGAACGTGTCTTCAGGTGAAGTAAATTGATGTGTCTTAACCCCTCTGAGTGGATAAAACTGGAATCTATACACACCCACCTCCCCTTTTGCTATGAAGCCCTGCACCATACCCCCGATTAATCAATGGTTTTATGATTGTTTGAGTAAGGGGCTATTGTTCTTAGCCATGTCAACTGAAGTGTCTCCAAAAAAGCGCTTGACCATTTATTGAAACTACACATGAATGCAACAAAGCGATTAGCGAGGTAGGATGTGAATCAAGATGCTCGTATTTTGGTAGTTGATGATGACGATGTAATAATCAAGATAATTTCCATTATTCTGCACAAGAACGGTTATGAAACTGCTTCGTGCCACAGTGGCGAAGAAGCTTTGGAACTGGTTGAGCGCGAATATTTTGATCTGGTTCTCTTGGACGTCCAGATGGGAAAGGGTATGGACGGATATGAAACCTGCCGGATAATGCAAAAGAGAAAACCGGATTTACCAGTAATTCTGGTGACTGCAAATCAGGACGACGAATCGGTCAATAAAGGCTTTGAATCCGGCTCCAGTGATTATATCAAGAAACCAGTGTCCAAACTGGAACTATTAGCCAGAGTAAACAAGACAATAACGCTCAAACGTACTGAAAAGAAGAATCTTCAATTGTTGGACGACCTCCGAAAAGATCTCCGTATAGCTGCCAATATTCAAGAAGCTATGCTACCGAAATGGATCTTTATGGATTACAACATCCTGTTTTCATCAAATTACCAGGCATCGGAATTAGTAGGTGGTGATTTATTCGATAGAATCAAGCTCGATGATAAACGCTATGTAGTATATATTGGAGACATCTCCGGACACGGTGTTCAAGCTGCCCTGCTGATGACTGCAGTCAAATCAGTCATCAAGCTGCTGGTCGAGGCAGACAAGGATGCTGCAACACTGGCACAATTGTTCACCAAGCTAAACGAGAGGATATATCAGGAGCTATTTACACATAATAACTATATGACGATGTTGATGGGAGTAATAGATCTGGAGATTGGTGAATTCAGGTTTCTAAATGCGGGGCATCCCCCCTTGATTATTATTGATTCTGAAAGCGGATCCGCTACGGTTCACGATAAAAAAGGATCAGTTCCCTTGGGTTGGATGCCAAAGACAAAATACGATGATGACGACATAGACCACATTCCCCTAAAACAGGATCAAATATATCTGTTATACACAGATGGGATATATGAATGCAGTAATCGTCAAAACCAGCAATTTGGACTCGATGGACTGATCAGTGTGTTGACAAATCACATTCCAATAGACGGCTGCATTAGTCTGGCTTATAAGATTAAACACTATCTGATCGAGAATAATTATGAGATCTCAGACGATGACTTTACTCTTTTTAGCTTCCAGTTACAAAATGAAAGTAAGCAGTTTACCCTTAGCTCTGGAAGAAGAGTCCGAGAGATTCGACGATTTATGTTTGTTCTTCGATCAGCCCTCAGAGATGTTGGCAAGACTGCTCTACAGTGTGAACAGCTGATTCTTGAATGGACTCAAGATAAAAAGCTGGCGGCAAAAGTAGAACTGATCGTTGATGAATTTTTGAACAACATCATCACGTATGGGTATAACTATACAGAGGACGCCATCATTGTAATCGAATTCATTCTACATGATAGCAAGTTAAAAATAGTATTCTGGGACAAAGGTATTCATTGGGTTCCGGAAGCTATTGATGTAAACATAGACAAACCCTACGATTTCGATCAGGATCTGATGAACACCAGAGGTAAGGGTATCAAGATCATAAAATCACTTACCCACACATTCAGCAGAAGAAGATATGAGAACCTGAACGAAACCATGATCGAGATAAACTTATGATAAGTATTATCATTAGGGCAAAAAACGAAATGCCCTGGATAAAGCACACATTGATGATGTTAACGAGGCAGGATAGGCAGGACTTTGAAGTAATCGCAGTAGATTCTGGATCTACTGATGGCAGTTACGAATGCCTGATGGAGTTCAAACCCCATGTGTTGTATCAGATCAAACCTGAGACATACATCCCAGGAAGAGTTTTGAACGAAGCCATAAGCCATGCCAAGGGTGATATCATTGTATTTAACAACGCAGATTGCATTCCCAAAGACAGTTACTGGCTAAAAAACTTAGTAAAGCCGCTTGAGGCAGATTCGGATTCATCAATTGCCGCATCTTTTTGCCAACAAATTCCACGGGTAAATGCCACTCCACTCGTTAGGAAAGACTATGACAGAGCCTTTGGAGATGGTCGGATACACAATACTTGGAGGCATTTCTTTTCACTGGCCAGCTCTGCTGTTCCCAGGAAACTGATAGAGCAACACCCTTTTGACAATGAGATACGCTATTCTGAGGATATAGAGTGGTCTTGGCGCATGAAGCAGCTTGGATATCAGATTAGTTATGCAGCAGATGCAGTGGTCGAGCACTCACATAACTACAATCTGAAAGGCATTGTAAAACGTTATCAAGGCGAAGGAAAAGCCGAGCTGTTTATCTACCGAAAACTCTACGAAGAGCATCCCGAGATATGGCAAAGAGATAGTTCTCTCTGGCAAAGTGTGTTCCTGACAGCAGGTGCGGAGTCTCTCAGGGATATTGCTTATTTATTCAAAAATAAGGAATATCAGTGGCTAATACTCTCACCCGTGTTTAGGTTTTTGCAAAGGTATCACGCTTATAAGGGCAGGACGGCGAAGCAATGAAGATATTCTTTAGCTGTATAGCTTTTGACGAGGGCAAATCAGGAATTTCTGATTATATCATCTCTGTGTTACGAGTTATGTTAAGAAAGCACCAAGTGGATCTGTTAATCCACAATTCTGATATACCATTGATACCTATACAATGTGATAATCTTCGGTTTGTCATAGTACGAGATTGTTTAAAGAAACCTATCCTCTCGATGTTTTGGCATCTGTATTACCTGCCATTCAGGTATAAGTATTCGAGCTATGATCTCGTCTTCCTGCCGGCAGGAAACAGAAGACTTTTTGCACGATATCCCGCTCATACTGTGGTTACTTTTCACGATCTGTCTCAGTATCACATTCCCGAGAAGTATGATCGACTTCGTATGGCTTATATTAAATACATCATTCCTCACTACCTGAAAAAAGCACCTATTGTTTATGCTATCAGCGAAAACACAAAAAACGATATACTCCGCTATTATCATATGCTGCCCCAACAAATACTGGTAAATTACAATGGATATGACCCTGCCAAATTGGAAACAACGGTAACAGAAGAAACGCTTCGATCAAAGTTTCAGATCAGCAAACCATACTTACTATACATAGCACGACTGGAGCATCCTGGTAAAAATCATCTGAACCTGATTAAAGCTTTCGAAATGTTGCCGGATCATATTATTAATGGATATGAACTTGTCCTTGCCGGGAGCCCTTGGACCGGAGCGGAAACACTTTATTCGTTTGTCGAAAAATCTAATGTAAAAAACAATGTGATCTTTACCGGTTTCGTAAACAATGAGGAGTTAGCAGCATTATACAAGTATGCCAGCCTATACGTGTTTCCTTCATTGTATGAAGGCTTTGGTATACCACTACTGGAAGCGATGGCATCGAGCCTTCCCGTGCTCTGCTCAAATCGTTCTTCTCTCCCAGAAATCGGTGGGAATGCTGTCCTGAGTTTTGACCCTGAGCTTCCAGCTGATATTGCTGCAAAGATCGATCAGGTTCTAAGCGATAGTACTCTATATAATAAAATGATAGAACGAGGTTTGACACGAGTCAAACAATTCAGTTGGGAAGACCATACACAGACTATTTTGAACACATTCATCCAAAACTAATAAACTGATTCTATTACAGGAGTTCTTTATGTATAATGATTTGTACACAGATTTTGCCGTAGAAAACATTGTATCACTATGCCAGATACACAGCCCATCAGGATTTACGAAAAGAGCCATTGCCTATATTCATGAAGCGCTCTCTGGATTTGGCTATTCTCCATTTACTACACATAAAAACGCCCTCCTTTGTGATCTTGGTGGAAGTGGAGACCCATTGCTGTTAGCTGCTCACGTCGATACTTTGGGAGCAATGGTTCGCAGTATCAAAGGCAATGGCAGGTTGAGGCTTACCTGGATCGGTGGCTTTGCCGGAAATTTTGTAGAAAACGAAAATGTAACAATCATCACTCGCAGCGGAAGGGAATACACTGGTACTATTCATTTGGTTAATGCTGCGGCTCATACGTATCGGGATACAGACACAATGAGTAGGAATGATGTCAATTTGGAAGTCATCATAGACGAGATAGTCAAATCCGAAGAAGATGTACGAAAGCTTGGGATTAACAATGGAGATATTATTGCCTTCGATGCCAGAACCATATACACTCCCTCGGGCTTTATCAAAAGCCGTCATTTGGACGATAAAGCCAGCGCTGCAATTCTAATCTCCTTGGCGAGAATGATCAAAGATCAAAACCTTCCCTTGAAAAGGAAAGTATACATCATGTTCACACCTTATGAAGAGGTAGGACATGGAGCATCGTCAGGAGTTCCAGATGATGTGAAGGAAATGATATCTGTAGATATGGGAGCTGTGGGTGACGACTTGAAGACAGATGTATATAAGGTCTCGATATGTGCCAAGGATAGCGGAGGCCCATATGATTATGATATCGTAAGCAGTCTCATCCAACATGCAGAAAAAGAAGCCTTGAATTATGCCGTCGATATCTACCCCTATTACGGATCCGATGTAGAAGCTACTCTCAGAGCGGGATACGACATAAGGCATGGCTTGATTGGACCTGGAGTGTTTGCTTCCCACAGTTATGAGAGAACCCATAAACAAGCGATTGAGAATACACTCAAACTACTACACTCATACGTAAAGATCGATGTATAGGGCTATTCTGGAGATTGGCTCGAATTCGATTAAAAGCTTGGTGGCAGATGTATATCCATCCGGTATGGATATTCTTCACGAAGATGTAGTTATCACCCGTTTAGCCGAAGGACTATCCAAGACTGGGATTATCACTCCTCTCGCTTTCTCAAAAACCATAAATGCCATTGGGGTCTTGAAACAGGAATGTGAAAGTTACTCTCCATTGAGTATCTCTGCAATAGGGACAATGGCACTGCGAACCGCTTTCAATGCTGATGAGTTCATCGAAGCAGTGCGAAGAGAACATCGTCTACAGATTAGAATTCTCAATGGAGCTGAGGAAGCCCATTTATCTTTCAGAGGCGCAATCTCAATATTTAAAGAAATCCCCAAAAGCGTGCTGGTCTTTGATACTGGTGGAGGTAGCACAGAGTTTATTCGCGCTATGGATGGGGATATAGATCGTGCAGTCAGTCTAAACCTCGCAGCACATCATCTCAAGCATCTATTTGGGACATCAGATCCTATCAATAGTGATGATTACAATGCCCTCTGCTCGTATACCACAAAGAACATAACAGAGAATATTCCTGCCTGCGTAAAGCCTGTCGTCATCGGAATCGGTGGTACACCAGTTTACTTAGCTGCAATACATGGTAAACACTCGACTTACTCGGCACATATGATAGATGGATATAAACTAAAACTTGATGAAATCAATGCAATCATAGACAAGCTTCGATCATTGCCCGATGATAAAAGAAAACAAGTCACAGGTTTGCCTCCCGACAGATCGGACATAATTCTGTATGGTGCCGTGATTGTAAAAACCGTTTTAGAAGTATTGAGCGTTGATCAAATAGTGATCAGCAGCAGAGGAGTAAGGCATGGCGAGATTTTGTCTATGTAGCTCATTACAGCACTGGAGAAAACAATCGGCAGATTGATTCCTTCGTCCTTTGTAATGATGATCGTTTTCGATACGAGATCAAATCGATAAGCTTGCTGTTGGCAATATCCAAGTCAAACTGACTACTCGCATCCCGTGCTACTTCTCGACTATATACCAATGCATTGATTTCAAAGTTATGATTAAAGCTTCTCATATCCATATTTGCCGTTCCGATCGACACTATTTGATCATCAACAATCATCACTTTGGCATGGATAAATCCCAGCATGTATTCATAGATCAGAACACCAGCTTCTAACAGCTCTTCATAATAGGACTTTGAACCCCAAAAAACAATGAAATGATCTGCCTTTGAGGGAAGGAGTATTCGGACAGAAACTCCACTGAGAGCTGCTGTTTTGAGAGCCATTAGCAAACTTTCATTGAGAATCAGGTAAGGAGTGGTTATATCGATCTTTGTTCTGGCTTTGGCGATGGCAGTAAAATATACTTGCATAATACTGGCGTGTTGTGTATCTGGACCACTTGCGGCAATCTGAACATAAGCTTTGGTAGGTGAAACATTGATATCACCCAGCTTGGGATTCTGTCCGACAATCAAGTTTTCCCTCAGAAGGTTTTGTTGGGATACGAAGTACCAATCTGTCAAGAATATCGCCTGCAGACTCCTGACACCATCACCCTCAATCACTATTAGTGAGTCTCGCCAATAACCATAATAGCTGCTTTTGCCCAGATACTGATCTGCAATGTTTAACCCTCCCAAAAATGCAATACTGCTGTCTACAATCACCATTTTCCTGTGGTTACGATAGTTTAGCTTACTGTTTATATATGGCATTAATACTGGCATGAATGGTTTGAACTCAATACCGGCAGTATGCATCTCTTTTTTAAACCTTGCTGGAAGGTTCCAGCAACCTACGTCATCATAGATGAAACGGATTTCTACTCCCTGTTTTGCTTTACTGATTAAAAGCTCTTTCAGATGATTACCTGTCTCATCATTCGCGATGGAGAAGTATTCCAGATGGATGTGACGAGTAGCATACTTGATGGCATAGCAGATTCGGTTAAATGCATCAGTTGTATCAGGGATTATCGAAACAGTATTGTTGTAAGTAATGATTACCTTGCTGTTGTTGCGGAGAAGACTGATAATATGAATTGGGAGAGAATCTGCGAGTTCCGGTTCCATTGGAATCTGCTCTTCGGAGAGATATTCATCGATACTAAGCGCATCCTCCAGTCCTTTGCGGGAAAAGATTCTGCTCTTTCTCCAATTTCTCCCAAAGAGTAGGTAAAAGCTGAACCCGACAACAGGCAGATACAATAGGATCAATATCCAAGCGATAGTACGGACAGGATTGTCATTTTCCAAAACAAGCACGATGATAATAAGTAGAATCGTAATCCCAAATACGAGATTCAGCGCTCTCTGGGACATAACCGATAAGCGATCAGCTGGCGATTCACCAATCATGAAATTAACAAGGCTAAAGACCAGCACAAGCGAGATAAGCATTATCAAAACAAGGGTAACGTTATCCCATATCTTGTGTGGAAACACATTCACCTCCTCTTACATCAAGTTAAAAAACCTCTCTTGCATTGACTATAAAATTGAATGAATCAGACCCAAAACCAAAATCCATCCTAGTATTAAGACGCTCATTGGGTAATATCGAAAACCTGAATCCAAATCCTGCTGACCAATGCCATTCGGACAATCTAATCTGATCAATATCTGGAGTAACCTGACCTACTTCTCCGAAGATGACAAATCCCGCTCTTTTAGAAAAGCCACTCTCAAAAGGAAAAACACGCTGTTCTATTCTTTGTGCAATCCGGACTTTATCGATATAGCGTTTAGAATCGTATGCTCTTAGTCGATTACCCAGTTCCAGGTAATTGTAAAATGGCGTATTCCCATCATTCACAGCGAGATCGGTCTGTGTGGCAAAAACCATTTTATCCCCGATGGGACTATATGTCCGAAAGTCATATTTATGCTCCGTATAGTCAAAATCGCTACCCAAAACGCTATGATAGTAAATTTGCTGAAAGCTTATTCGCATTCCTTTTGTAGGATAATTCTCATTGTCTGTAGAGCTATACATGAGCTTGTACCCGAGTCCAGAGTAGAAACTGGGATCCTTACCTACAAACTCCATATTATCGATAATCCCACCGGCTTCAATCTCCCTAAGCCTATGGTGTCCCAAGCTTGATTTAGCAGATAAATAGAAGTCTTTGTACATTCTTTTCGTAATAGTAGTCTCGAGTGCGTACTGCTCCGACACAAAACCTTCAGATACTGACTTATCGGTATTGTTGCCAATGCCATAAAACTCGCTTGGCCAAAGCCTTAGATATATATCTGAGCTATACTTCAACCCCCATAAAGGATCATTGTATTCTGGAACAAGAACAACCAGAAACTGCTTTTTTTGAGTATATATAGCATTACTAAGCAAAGAAACTTCTGGTTCGAATTCGTTTTGACACTGAAAATCAAATGTATATTTTGCAAAGGCAAATGCTCCTACCATCAGTTTCGTCTCACCCGAGTATGCAATATATGGGTATCCGTTTAGGGTAATGGAGGCACTTAACTGGATTAGAAACAGGTTAATCAGAATAATATACGACCACTTCTTCATGTGATAACCTCAATGTTCATTACGAAGATCAATCCTTCCCTACGGAACTATTGTCATTCAGTTATATTATACACCGATAAGAGAATAAGAGTATGTTTTATTTTATGCAGATTAGGTCAAATCAGCATAACCACATTGCTAAAACCTAATCATCATCAGTATCATAACTGAAATAGAAGAAACGAACAGCAATAAAACTGGCATATATATTTGTAAAAATGGATGTGGCTGTTTCTTCTGACTTTCTCCAAGGCACATTCCAAGACAGATTTTACCCATGGATGACATTATTGTTGTTAGCATTATGAACAACCCTACAAATCCCAAATAGTTTCCCTTCTGAAGCATAGCCACTGCTATAAAAAACTCACTAAAGAACAAAGGAGAAGGTGGAAACCCTACTAACATGGCAAATCCAATCAACCATGTCCAGGCGATGGTTTTATTCTTGCTCAATAGCCCATCTACTTCATTGTATATCTTGGTTTTGTAAAGGCTTATAATATTCCCTGCACAAAGAAACATCGCTCCCTTGATCAATGAATGTCCCAAGATATGAGTATATCCTGCATAAATAGCAATCCCTCCGGTTCCAAACGCCAGCATGATTATACCCATGTTCTCTATTGATGAATAAGCAAGGAGTCTTTTGTAATTCTTTGTTTTCAGAGTAAATACAGTAGCAATGAAAACTGATACAAAACCCATCAGAAGGTAAATGGATTGTGCTACACTACCCAAACCGGATGCCGTCATGACTTTATCCATCCGGAGTACGGGTATTAATGCTGTATTCAATAGAGCTCCAGACAGAAGGGCTGAAATAGGTGCGGGGGCTTCTGAATGGGCATCTGGCAGCCAAAAATGAAGCGGTGCCAAACCTATTTTTGTCCCGAATCCCACTATTATAAAGACGAATGACATACGTAACCAAAAAGGAGAAACAAGATGGATTGCACCTATCAATTCTGGAAATTTCAGAGTAGCTGTTTCAGGCTGAGCAATCACCAATAAAAGAATACCGACAAATGCCAGTGCTATCCCTGTTGAACATATAAACAAATACTTCCAGGCTGCTTCCAACGCTGACTTTTTGTGCTCATATCCTATTAGCATCGCCGAAGCCAGTGTCGTCATCTCTACGAATATCCAGATAAAACCCAGATCTGTGCTAATGCAAGCAGCATCCATCGCCATGACAAAAATCATTAAACAAATACTATGGATACGATATGGTTTTATCTCCACTTTGGATTCTTGTCCGTATCTGTAAATAGCAATAGTAAAATACAATACGGATGTGATAGAAAAAGTAAACAAACCCAGATTATCCATAACTGGGGTGGTGTTTCTAAAATAGTATGCACCTATAGCCACGCCAAAATGAACCAGCGCATGCAAAACAATCAGAAGATCAAAGTGCCTCGGTTTTGTCAGGAACATAGAAAGTACAATCAGAACTAACGGAATCCCAAAGAGATAGATTAACATTAATCCTCCCTCAATGTGCTTGGACTATCTGCCTCGTCAAAAGTAGATTTGATTCTGTTGATAAATAGAACTGCTATCAAAATGGATACCAGGATATCCAGTGAAACACCCAAGTTTACTATATATGGTAAATGGCTTCCAGCGGAGAGTGCTAGCATAAAGACTCCATTCTCCAAAATCAGGTATCCAATCAAATGTGAGATCAGTTTTTTGTTTGCAATAATGATAAACATTCCCTTTATCATAGCTGCAAACGCTATCCCGAACTCCAATGGATAAAGCTTGGCGGACCATCTATCAGACACGGCAACAAGAGCAAAACAAAGAACAAATATCAGGCTCATGATAGCCAGAGAAAAGAAATTTGAAACATTGGGTTCAGTTTCCCTTCTGGTGTTATTCTTCTTTATTGTATCGCTAATAAATAATGGAATCAGCACAGCTTTGAAAATCAAAGTTTCAATGGCTATAAATGAAAAGCTTAGCCAATTCAATTGATTGGTTTTTAGAATCGTTAGGAGGAATAGGATCAAACCCTGAATTACCAGTATCCTGATCAGTGACAATAACATATTTGTAACTGATGCAAACAATAGACTCAACCCGAACAAAACAACAAGAATCTCGATCAAACGCCAACTCCCCAATACCTTACGATTAATGCTGAGAACACTAACAAAGAGATTGATACTGGCACTATTACCAGTTCCAGATTACGGTTCATCCTGAATCTGGCCATCATACTTTCAACGATTCCAGTAACAATACTGATCAAAAAAAGCAAAACAATAAACAATAGCGGGGTAGCCCAAAATCCTGCTGGGATTATCAAATGGCTGATCAATGAAGCGTATAAAAGGAGCTTCAAAGATGCAGTGTAGTGAATCAAAGCAAGAGAAAAGCCGCTGTAATCCAGGATCATAACTTCATGGATCATCGTAAGCTCCAAGTGCGTGCTTGGATCATCAAATGGTACCCGTGCAGATTCAACAAGAAGCATAATGTATAGTGCAACTATTGTCAATACAGCAACCAACGCATTCCATGAATTTCCAGTATTTACTATGTGTCCAT
The DNA here is from genome assembly GCA_964634275.1 of uncultured Candidatus Cloacimonadota bacterium. Taxonomy (GTDB): domain Bacteria; phylum Cloacimonadota; class Cloacimonadia; order Cloacimonadales; family Cloacimonadaceae; genus CAZZCS01. The sequence goes on from CAZWIS010000003.1 coordinate 113,775, forward strand.
TCACCAGCTCTGCCATAGTGTTTGTCTGCCCGCCAAAAAGTAATGAACCCATTATCAGCATAAATGCCGGCTCCAGAAATGCGGTAAATGATATCTCGCGGCTCGCGCCCATGCCCTCAAAACTGCTTCCGCTATCCATGGCAGCCAGTACCATTATACCTTTTGCAAGGGACAACAGATAGACGAAGACTACAAAATCATACTTGAAGCTCAGTATAGTTTTGCCACTAAACATAGGGACAAACAATGCAGCACAAAACACTGCTATCAGAGCCATCAATGGAGCAAATATCGTAAGCCAGCTCGCTGTATCACTGATAACTTCAGATTTATTCAGAAGCTTCCAGAAGTGATAGTAAGGCTGAAAAAGGCTTTGACCTTTTCTACCCACTAATATGGCTTTAACCCTGTTAATAATCCCAGGGATCAGCATTGGCAAGATTGCAATAGCCAGAATATTTAGAATCATTTCAATACTCCCAAGACTAACATCAGGATCAAGATAAGCCAACCCAAACACCAGGCAATGTATCCATTTGTTTTTCCATTGTGAATTCCATCAAACATAGCTAAAAAGCGATGGTACAATCTTATTGCCGGTTTAATCAGCAGCTCGTTTACAAAATCTGTAACTCTCTCTTCATAACATACTTCAACCGGGAAGTCACCTTTGGGCGAAACGTCTTGTATATCCATAGAGATAAATGGTTTCAAGAAATAAGATAACGGACTGATGAATGCATGCCCAGTATATTGCAGTTTGCTGCTCCCACCGCCATAGCCGCAACCCCATGTATGATGTTTCCTTTGTTTTACACACAATTTCCGGATTAGATAAAGACTTGCCAAAAGTATTATAACAAATCCATAAACAACGCTAATCTGTCTATAGATTGTATCAAGAGCAGTCAATGATTCACTATTCATTCCGATCGATTGGACAACTGGTCGAACAAGCATCAAAGTTGAGCTTCCAAATACTCCACTTACAACAATCAATCCGGCCATTATATACATTGGTAATAGCATTAAACCAGGCATCTCTTTGGAGCTTGATGCTTTGGATGATCTGTGATTACCTAAAAAAGTAACAGAATACAACTTTGCAAAAGCAATAAGAGCCAAAGCTCCTACGAAAGACAGCAATGATAACGTCAAAACCGAAAGCAGTATAACAGCAATGTGACTGGAATTGATACCGTAAAACAAGCCATAGAACATCCCAAATTCGCTAATAAATCCATTAAACAACGGTAGAGCAGAAATCGCTGCGCAGCCTGTCAAAAACAACATAGCTGTCTTGGGCATTGTTTTTACCAAGCCTCCTAATTCATCAATATCAATACTATGTGTTGCACAGAGTATGTTCCCAGATAAATAGAATAACATAGGTTTGAACATTGAATGAAACAATACGTGCAGCATAGCTCCTGCAAAGCAAATCGCTGTCATGTCCACAAATCCGAAGTGTCTTCCAAGAAGACCCATGCTTATACTAAGTCCAATCAACCCCATATTTTCAATTGATGAATAAGCCAATCCAGTTTTTATGTTGTTCTCTACCAAAGCATGTACTACGCCAGTGAAAGCTGTAATCAATGATATCAGCAAAAGCACAGTGATAGCAGCAAGTCCCAAGGGGTTGTGAATCAAAAGCAATACTATTCCATAAAGCCCTGTTGTAATCATAAGTCCACTCATAATGCCTGATACATGAGCTGGGGCTACAGGATGAGCTTTTGGCAACCAGGAGTAAAAAGGAAAGAACCCCGCTTTGAAAGCGAAACCAATTAACAACAATGCAAGTGTCCAGTTCGAAAGACCAGACAATTCTGTTATATCAAACGTTCCAGTATGGATGTAGTTCAGCCCAAAGCCGGCAAACAAGAAGAACGCACCGATCTGCATCATTACAATATAAAGCAACCCAGCCCCAATGCTTTGTTTACGGTTTGCGATCACACAAAAGAAAGAAGACAGACTCATCAATTCCCAGAATACCAGGAAAATCAAACTATGACGAATCCATAGTATAGCATGCATAGAAATTGCCATCAATCCCAGCCATATCAGATGAGATCTCAAGCATGGCAAGGGATGTTCTTTGTGATAAAAATAACTATAAACGATCCCTAATGGCAACCCAAGGGAAAACATCAATCCAAAAATAGCCGACAGTGGATTTAGCCCTATACTCGCACTGCCAATTATCGATGGAAGAGGTAAGATATAGCTTTGTTCTATGCTGCCAAACATCACCTGTACATAATCATACCCGATCAAAGCTGATCCGATTATCCATATCAGTGCGAATAGCAAGTGTCGCTTTGTAGCAGCAAACAACAAAGATGCAGAAAGTATTACAAAGCCTGGATTCACTTCCCCCCCATGATTTTGTAAATACCATACAAAATCGAAAGTGGATGAGCAGGACAGCCAGGAATATACAAAACCGCTTTCTGATCACATAACCATCTGCGATCCAATCGATTTCCATTCACAAACATTCCTCCACTTATAGAGCAGGTGCCGCATAAAATCAAAAACTTTGGGTCTGGTATCGCATCCCATGTACTCCTAAGGGCTTCCTCCATGTTTATGCTGACTGGACCAGTCAATATCAAAGCATCTGCATGTCGGGGAGATGCTACAACCTCTATTCCATAACGCCCCATATCAAAGTTTACATTGGAAGAAGCAGCCAGTTCCAGTTCGCAGGCATTACATCCTGCAGCTGAGACATTTCTGAGAGCAAAGGACTTCCTAAAGATGCTGGGTAATCTGAAAGTAATCGCATTTTGCCTGTAATCTGTCTGACCTGGTTTTATGATTAGTTTATCTCGTTCGTCTGCTGCCATCTTATAATCTGCAGAAAAGGTTACATGATCGGGAAAGGTTCTTTCACACATCCCGCAAAATATGCACTTTCCCATATCAAGTCCCTGCTTATCTATTGCATTTACAGGGCATACCTTTGATATCTCATCAAGATCTGCGTTTATATTTAGTAATGGCAAGCCTGGAAATGATTCGTTAATCGCCACATCAATTGGATTTGCTATAGCCTGATAACCATGAGCAAAACGCGCTTTAATCAATTCAAACATTATAGATCACTCCCGCAATATGACAGATCGAAGCTTTTGTTACACAATGGAAAATCCGAAATCCCTTCTCCACGAACAGCCAGGGCCAAAGCAAACCAGTTATGAAGCGATGGGTCTATGACACGATAGGATTCAACTTTGCCCAGGTGATTTGTATGGCATACATGGAGCAATCTGCCTCTATGACTTTCGACGATTGATAATGCCAACCGGTTGGGCTGAACTTCTTGTATTGCCATATTCAATGACGAGTCCATATCTACCTGCGGTAACCATCCCAAGATCATATTGATCGATTGTTCTATCTCTGCCGCCCTAAGCCATGCTCTGGCAAAGACATCTCCGCTATTATGGATAATTGGTTCAAACAGAAACTTTTCATCAATCGGGAAGTCTTTTCTGGCATCAATCATGTGGCCAGAGGATTTTGCAACAATACCAGTAAACCCGAGTCTTTGCACATCAGTTGGCGTTATAACACCTGTGTTATCGAATCTGGAAAGAACACTGGCAGTCGATAGCATTCCTGCGGTGGTATTCCTGATCCTGACCTGGCATTGCGACAATGTGTCTGTAAATACTTCTATCTGCTTCTGGTCCAGAGAATAGTTCACTCCCCCTGGACACAACCAGCGTTTGCCAAACCGGCTTCCACAGATTGAAAGAGTGCTGTTTATGATCATTGTCCTCAAAGCCGCAAAGAGATTCTGACCCATTATGTATGCAACGTCTCCAGCTAATGCTGACAACACTGATAAATGCATCGCTATTCTTTCCATTTCCAAGGCTATCAAACGTGTTATAGTTTGGTTTGGGTGACAGTCAGTAAGGGCTTCTACAACGAGACAATATGCAAGGCCATGAGCAATTGCTGAATCTCCGGCAATTGATTCTGCCAAACATATCTTGGATCGGATATCCCCCTCCATCATCATCCGTATTACTCCACGATGCTGATATCCCAATTGTATTTCTAAATGCTCGATCTTTTCCCCCCGACATATAAATCGGAAGTGCCCAGGCTCAATTACTCCCGCATGAACAGGACCCACGCCTACTTCATGTAATGATCTGGAATGGCTCTCCAAAAAGGGATATCTATACATTTGACCAGCAACTTCTCCAGGAAAACGCAGAGCTTTGAGCCAAGGATGCCCAACTGGTAATAACCCATATTCCTCGTACAACTCACGTTCAAAGATGTGAAATGCTGGAAAATCTGGAGTAAGAGCATCGTAACGTCCACAATCAGGAAATGCACATAGAAGGACTTCTGTCTCAGAATTGAAAGATAAAATACATATAATTTGCCGATTATTCTCTCCAAACAGACACAATGGGTGATATCCTTTTGCACAGAGTAATCGAATCCGCTCGAAGAACTTAGTACTCTCCATGAGCATTGGCAGAGATAATAACATAGGACTATTCATCGTACATACAAACAGAAACTTCCATTTTATTGTCGATCGCCGATATTGCTTTATATCAGGCAGTTATGAGCATCACAGCGTCGACTTATTGACGATCTCCGCAATATCATGTTTTTGTAAAGTATTTTCGAATAATACCATGGAAAGGAATGTGGTTTACAGCCCCTATTTAAACTCTCAGATAATAGACAAAAACCTATTATCAATCAAGACTGAATACTTTATGGATTGTATAGTAACGAGAAGACTATTTGCGAAACTTGCGAATAAACTCCTCTACCTCAGGTATTCCTCCCTGAAACACCAGATATCCATTGTATGGTTCTCCGTCTGTGATTTCTCCGGCAATTGGTTTCAGCATCAGATTGCGTACAACTTCCGGGTCACTACTTTGTCCCAGAGCCCATCCCAGTTTGATGTATGCTACTTCAGGTAGCATATTTTCAGATGGCACTATCCCCATACTCATCAAGTCCCTGCCAGTATCATAAACAAACATGTGTACAAACCCCCAAAGAGTTTGAACGGTCATGTAGATATGCACTCCTTTTTCCACAGCTCTTTTAATGGCTGGATAAACTGGCTTGTTAATATGACCCAGCCCAGTACCGGCAATAACGATTCCCTTGTAGCCATTATCGGTCAGAGAATCGATGATATCCGGATGCATATTGGGATAGTAATACACTATGGCAACCCGTTCTTCAAAGAAAGGATAAACAGACACATGATTATCCTTTCTTCTGCGATGATAATCTTGTTTCAGGGGTTCTACTTTCTCCCTTGTTACAGTAGCCACAGGAATGTCACCTATTGTCCTGAATGTAGAACGATACGAAGAGTGCATCTTTCGCACTCTGGTTCCCTGATGTAGAAGGCCATAATCATCGCTGGTAGGACCAAACATACAAACCATTACTTCTGCTATGTCGCTATGCCCTGCTGCTGTGGCTGCATGCATCAAATTTAACGCAGCATCGGATGATGGCCTGTCTGATGATCTTTGTGAACCAACCATAACCACAGGAACCGGCAAATCTTGAAGCATAAAAGACAATGCTGCTGCAGTGTGATGCATCGTATCGGTTCCATGCCCGATAATAATACCATCCACACCTTTTTTTATCTCTTCCCCAATTGATATTGCCAGCTTTTTGTATTGTTCCGGACCCATGTTTTCGGAAAAAACCGCAAAGAGCTTTTCGGTTTCAAGATTACAAATGTCTGCCAGTTCAGGTACAGCTCCATACAGCTCACCTGGAGAAAACGCAGGTATAACAGCTCCAGTACGATAGTCCAATCTTGAAGCTATTGTCCCACCAGTCCCGAACAACTTCACTTTGGGCAAATTTGGAGTTTTGGGGAATTCACGCTCGGGAATCTTGTAATGAGCTTCCTTAAAACCAGTTTCAGTCATACTGATTATCGTATCAATATCAATACCAACGTTGTAACCTGTGATGAGTTTAATCACAATATGCCGGTCGTCGTCATTCTCGGATCTGGGAAGGATGATACCCTGGAATTTTCCTCTGCTGGTTTCGATCGTTGTATCACCCCATACTCTTACATGAAAGGATCTTAGTATGTCCAGGGCAGCCCCTTTGTAACCTTTGAATAGATCAAGCATGCTGCACCTCGTTTTCGATATATTCGGTAACTCTGTTTCTTAGCTGTTTCAATGATATGTTTCCCAAAGCCGGTTTTCGCAGTCTTCCCATAATCCACTTTATCTCCGCTTCCGGCATTATTGCGGATTTGTGCTTTATCTTCATAAACATTTCATGGAGCAGCGGGATTTGATTGTAAATTGTGTCCGCATCACTTGGAATGTATCCTACAAGCTGAAGTATCGAAGAAAACACCATATTAGGGTTATGGTATAGAATCTTCACCATATCTGGCATAATGTCCAAAGTCAGTTTCTTTTTGTTTAGATAGCGGAAAAGATCAGCGATTCTATCATATCCAAATGGTAAGGCTTTATCTCCCTGAAGTGATTTTATCATATGAGCATATAACAGACACAAGTATCGAGGATCTGCGTTGATTTCCCCAGAAATACTCTCAATAGCAGGCAACATATTGAAACGTAATAAGTAGGCATAGGCATCAAGAGGAACGTTCCATGCCTTTAATTGTTCCATTCTGTATAGTGGATCTGCGGGTAAGTCTTTTCTGGCTGATTCAATCATTTCTTCCAAAATCGGAATTGGAGCAGAATCTGTATCGGGATACATTCTATCTGCCCCAGGTAGCACTCTTTCAAAAATGCTGGTTCCATTACTGAGTGATTTACGGGTTTCATTTGGTACTCCATCAAAAGCCATCATACATCTTTCATGAATTGTTTCGATAGCAGTAACGAGATCTTCTTCTGGAGTCCATAGCAATATCTGGGCATCGTTTTCTTTCGACTTCAGGATTGTTCTAAGGGTTTCTATGTCTTTCTCTGTGAGATTGGGGACAAGTTCTTCACTGTGATACATATTAGGATGCTCCAAACATGCGATCACCTTCAGGCGTTGGGACAATTCGTCTGCAAAGCATTGCCCAGGCTGGGTAAAATGTGAAAGTATGTTTTTATACTCGGGGAGGTTTACACCCACAATTTTCCATGATTCAGAGCTGATTTTGCGCAATAACGGAATATGTCCCCAGTCTTCTGTATGAAGTTCCTGCCAATGGAGATTCCATTTCTTTGGTTTTGTTACCCGTTTCGTCATGGCATCTTTAATCATCAAAAGAGCTTTTTGACGAAATGCTTCGTTATGAGTCAATTTTGGAATCCATGAGATATGGGCTACACCCTTTATTTCTACTCTGGTACCTCCTTCGATGCTGACATTTACATCCTGACGTGCAGCACCAATCCCAGAACGAGCTACTCCAGAGCACCTGTTCAGATACCTTATATAGTAACCTGCTTCAGCAGCTTCAGAGGGATTCGACATATCTGGATAAGTTACTACCTCACAAAGAGGCATACCCAGCCTGTCTCCAAAATATACTCTACGGTGCCTATAATCCGATACTTCCCTGCAACTATCTTCCTCTACGCTGAATTGAATGATCCGGATAGTCTTGTTTGATATGGGAATTTCGCCTTCGATGCCCAGGATTGTAGTCCGCTGAAATCCAGTCGGAATACTGCCATCCAGATATTGCTTTCTCGTAATATGTAGCTCTCCGACGATATTCATCTTGAGTAACAGCGCTATTTTCATCGCATGTTCCAAAGCCTCACGATTGATCGGGAAGGGGGGAGTATCATCAGTTTCATAGGTACAGGCACTATCATTTTTGATTCGATAAACAATCTCTTTTCGCGTCTTGAACTCCATTAAGGCAGTTCCGTCATATTCTCCCAGTTCACTTAGTGTGGGTCGCATATGACGAATGATTTCTGCATCAAAATCCGAAAAATCGTGATAAATTCCTGCTGGGCATCGGCAAAACAGTTTCTTTCTGGTTGCAAGCTGTTGGTGAACTTCCAGTCCGCATTTGAACCCCAATGTACGATATACATTGTCATCTGCTTTATTGATGTCAATCCAACCCACTATTTCTCTGGTGTTTAACCAGTTTTCCTGCCAAATCTGAGCCATTCACATATCCTTACTATTCAATTTGCCATGCATGCTTTGAAAAAGCTTACCAAGCGTCAACAATTATCCCAAATAATGCAGTAGCTCCCAGCCATTAAAGAAAAGTGTTGCATATATTCG
>CAZWIS010000004.1:0-121937 GCA_964634275.1 uncultured Candidatus Cloacimonadota bacterium
CTATTTCCCTCTATCTATATGACCTACAATCGATTATACAACTTGGAAAGATTAGACCGGAGTATCCTTCGGCCATCCATTCCCATCCCATTGCATAGCTGAGGGCATAATAAAATAGATATAGAGGTGTGCAGATCAAGATGTATTTAGCCACGTTTTTTTTGTAGAACAGTAACAAGCCTCCAATGATCAGCATAAAGCTAATGGGGAAGAGGTTTATCGCATCCTGACCCATAAGTTGGTTGACTATCAAGGGATGAGTTTTGAATGAGATATCATTGAAATATAGAGGTCCCTTGATCGATAAAACCATAATAATAATTCCAGCTGCGATGGCAACAATAGCTGTAAATACCCTCTCGAAATGTAATCCATAATCTTGCTTTGATTTATACATTGATATTCTCCTTTTTGAATATAGATCAACATCGCTGTTCGACTAATTCTTCTTTTAGCCATTTATCATTATTCTTGGATATATCAGTACAAGGATTACAACTAACATTTATGTCAAGTTCGAGTATTAAGGGATCGGAAACTATTCTGACATAAATATCTTGACTATAACGTTATAGAAATACAGAATGCGAGCAGTATGTAAGTGACGGAAAAGCTTACGTTTCGATCCTCTTGATGGGAAGGGGAAATGATGTGAATGGCAAGGAAAATCAAGCTGGGTTGATCCTCCTTTATGTTTTTCAGAATCTATTAAGTTATTAGTATAGTGCAGAGGTTTATGAGGCTGTTTAAAAGTAAAACATCAAGCAATAACGATATTTTGGATTCAATTCTTCAGTCTACTGTATCAGTCTATCTTTATATGGCAAAATCTGCTAACTTGAGCGGAAGCGAGATCAATGTGATAGATCGTATACTGCGCTCGATGTTTGGTAATGAGATCCCTCTTTATAAGATCGAGAAGGCACGACAGCAGATTTTGTCAATTCGAGCGGCAGCAGTCAAACTGAATAGTCATCTGAGTTATAACGACAAACTAAAACTAATTCTAAATTTAGTAGCACTCGCCTATCATGAAAGAAACAAAATACAGGTATTGGGTAGTGTCGAGATAGTTGAACTTGTGGATTTGTTGCGAGTCGATGTTAATTATTTATATGCGATTTATGATCTCTTTGAAGGTAAAGCAGATTCTATTGCCCTCAAATACTACGATACAAGTGCTACACAGCATGATCATATTCATAATTCGATGACTTGGGGTAGTAGTAACTGTGACTTTCTTCTGGCATATATTTCACAGACAAAACTGACCTTTATCATGATCGAATCATGCGTACTGCTCTCTATTAATAACGATTGCGAACCGGAAAGCATATTCCTGACAAAAGGTAATTCACAAGCCAAAAAGGTTCTCTTTCCTGAGAAATTCTATTTGATCGATAATCAAACGAAGCTACATATGAAAGCAGGAAACCAAGAACTGGAGTATGGAACAAAAGACTTATGGACGCTTTACTCAATATATCTGAATAAAAGTTACAATCAGATACTTAAGACGGATAAGTCCAAGTACAAGCTGGTATATCAAGAATCTTCTTTTAGATTGATACCCGAACCAGGCGCAAAAAAACTAAAAAAGACAGTATACGCGCTTGATGATGTTCTTGAAGTGAATGATGTCTCGATCTCAGCCACAATTCTTCGACATGATGATCAAACCAGTTCTCAAATTGCTGACGCTGATCGTTTTTTGCACTCAAAAGATAACAGGTTACGTATATCATCCAAAAGTGATTCTGACGTGTTGTTACGCTTCTTTATCGAAAACGAACAATGGATCATTGAGAATATAAATGACTCCAAGGTATACTTAAACAGACAGTTGTTAAGAGATAGAGCGATATTTAATATCAATAAGGATACCATTAGTGTATTCAACGAGAATTATATTGTTAATCGTAATTGGGAGTTGGTAGAGATTCCATTAGATATAAACGAATTGGTGGTCGGTGAAATTAGTCACAAATTCCAAAAAGAAGGTGTGGTTGCACTTGATAGTATTTCCTTTTCATTACAAAAAGGAAACATGATGGCCATTATGGGGCCTAGTGGTAGTGGAAAAACCACACTCCTCAAGGTATTGCTGGGGGAGATTGTACCGGATCATTCAAACATCAGAATAGATGATCTCGAGTTCTTCGCCAATTATACATTTTTTCAGCAGTTTATAGGCTATGTACCCCAGGATGATCTGCTTTTTGCGAATCTAACGGTTTTTGAAAATCTATATTACAATCTACGGTTGAGACTTCCTAAAATTCATGATAAGGAGGAGATTCAATCCCGGATAGAAAACCTGCTTCGTAGTGTCGGGCTATATGAACAGCGTGATATGATAGTTGGTGATGTCATGCGAAAAAAACTGAGCGGTGGACAGAGACGAAGGTTGAACATAGCATTGGAACTGATCAGCAATCCAATGGTAATTATTCTTGATGAACCCACTTCAGGACTCTCTTCCAAAGATTCAGAAAGCATAATTCATTTCTTGTCAGAGCTGCGTGAACAAGGCAAAATCGTTCTTTGTACAATACACCAACCGAATGCTACGATATTCCGTATGTTTGATAAGATATTGTTAATGGATAAGGGAGGCTGCCAAGTCTTTTTTGGCGATGTTGGAGAGGTCTTCGAATACTTTGATACGGAACTAATGGCATCTGAAACTCACTATAATGATTTAGTTACAAAGAAGTTACTTAACATGCCGGAGTACTTTTATGACTTAATCGAACTAGGTAATAAGCAATCACAAAGAATATTTCCGCCTTCTTACTGGAAACAGAGATTTAGGGATCACAGCTTTAGGAAGGCAATCAAAGTAGAGGAAAAGACACATTCCGAGCCAGAGAAGGATGAGTCTATCGATAAAACTAAGTCCCCAAAACAATCCACACATAACCATTTACTTCTTCTAATCAAAAGGAATTTCGTTAATAAATGTAGAAGCAAAATAAACCTGGTGATGACTTTGGCGGTTGCACCGTTACTTGGCTTGTTTACATCATTGATTCTCCGAAGTGTCCCTGAATCTTCAGAGTATACTTTCTACGAGAATGGAAACTTTATGCTCTTTGCATTCATATCTGTGATAATTTTCATCTTCATTGGTTTGGCTAATAGTGTAGACGACATCTTAAGCGAAAAGAGGATAATTCTGCGTGAGAAAAAAATGAACATCAGTATGTGGGATCAACTCCAATCAAAGTATTTTGTTCTCTTTTGTATGACTGTCGTGCAGGGCTTACTTTATTATATCATCACATCTTATATACTTGGTTTAAAAGGTTCGTTTGTTCCAGTTACTGGGTTTTTGATATTAGCTGGAGTAATAGGCTATCAACTGGGTTTGTTATCATCCGCTTCGATCCACGATAGGAGCGCGATTATAAATGTATTACCCCTGATCATTATTCCCCAGATTATGTTCAGTGGGGCAGTAATCAAATTTGCTGATATGAATCCTGCATTAAAGATAAATAAGAATACCTAGATCTCCGAATTCTGTCAAATAGTTCCATCCCGCTGGTTGTTCGAAGGATTTGTTCTATCTCAACACCATTACAATAGATACACAATTACGATGCAGGCATACATCGATCTTCTAAAGGATAAAAACATTAGCAGCAAAGATAAAGCCCCCAAACTAAAGTATTATAGTCAAAGGCTTGAAAAGTATGGAGAAGCAGTCCATGTAAATAAAGTTGCATACAATCTGATCCGATCAAACAGCGGTAAATTTGAAAACCAAAGGAAGAACATTTTCCTTAGCCAAACGACAAGTGTTTTTGGAAAACATATTAAGTCAATCTACATTGATCTCATCGTATTACTTTTAATGAGTTGGATAATAGGGTTGGGGACATGGATCAAAATCACATTTTACTACAAGTAGGAACTGGATGAATATATATATAAGACAACAAAGCAAGGACTTATGCAAGTACTTTGATGACGACGAAGTTGGTTTACTTACAAAAGTCACAAAAGTGGAAACATATGATAAAGACACAGTGATTATTGAAGCCGGTTTGGTACCAGATTATCTGATAGTTCTGGTGGAGGGAGAGTTAGCATTAAAAGCCAGAGATACTGAGCGTGTGCTGGCGAAAATACATGAAGGAGAAATGGTAAACGAGTGTTTCTATTTCACCAATCAAGCAGCTACATATTCGCTATCAACATGCCAAAAATCCATTCTTGCAAAAGTATATTTTACAGATATAGATGATTTGTGTGATCAAAGTCCGTTATTCGCTGCAAAATTACACGCTGCCATGAACGACAGCTTGTGTCTGAAAATCATCAGATTGACGCACAAAGGATAGCTTTATGAAGTATACTCAAACAAACAATCATCCAGTATTCCGCTATCTTAATGAAAATGAAATAGTCGAAATCGAGCAAATCTGCAAGAGGGTACAATACAACCCTAAGGATATAATCATACATACAAATGATCGTAACCGAGATATACTATCGATAGAAAGTGGTAGTGTTTCGATTCAGATCGAACTGACCGATGGAACGACAAAAGAAGTAGCTCAAAGCCATGATGGAGCAATAGTCGGAGAGATGAACTTCGTGATCCCTACACGCAGAACTGCTAACGTCGTCGCAATAACTGATGTAAGAGCAATGATAATTCCCTATAACGATTTGACAGACCTACTAAAACAAAAACCATCTCTTGCCACGAAAGTCTTTGCGGCTATTAATTGCTCTCTGGCTAAGAAGTACCTTGAAATGTTATAATGCGATATCATATAAATAATAATGCTATTAACAGCAATGTCATGAATGACATTCACACAATAGTTGTTATTTGCTTGCAAGTTATATCTTGACGAAATCATTGTATTTTGCATCAATTGAATCTGATATGGAAACAGTCATTTATGATGACTTGAACTGAATAATATTGTTTCTATACCGCACTGGCGAATTTGATCTTTTGAGCTGTACATTCTGGTGGAATGGTTAAGCATCCATACTTCGTCATAGACATTGATTGAACCTGCAAACTGAGCATGAATAAGGAATTGTTATGATAAGTTTTCTTGAAAGTACTCTACCCTATATCTCGGGTCTTTACACTCTTCCCTGGATACTAATTGGTTTTGTGGCAACCATTATATTGTCAAAGCTATTTTCTGCACAGAAGGTAGATTTTGCGATGAAAAAAACTGCACTCATCTTACTCTACTTTTTTGTCCCCATTCTTATCTTTAGGATATTTTTGGATACAGCTTTGGGTAAGCAGGAAATACTGTATATCAAAATTGTTATACTATCGATCTTTTCCATGTACATGATGGCATATGCATTCGCAAGGTATCAAATCAAAAAGCAGCAACTAAGCGGTGCCAAACGAACCCTATATCTAAAGACAATTATTACAAATCAGGGACGAAGTTCAGCTTTTGTTGGTGGGATCATGTTAATGGTTCCGAGCTGGGGAGTACCTGTAGGTATTTTTATGGCTTTGGTGGGGGTAGCGCTGTTTGCTGTAATACCATATATCCTCTGTCATATGAAGCATGAAGAAGGTGAAACAGGAGATAACAAGCTGGAACTCCCATGGTTTTTGAAGTTTTATCCGTATTATTTCCTCGCCTTTGTAATTGCTGGTGTGTTGATCCAAAAGCTTACCGGAATAACATCTAGGGATTTGGGATCTTTTGGTATAGTTCTTCGATTTTATACTGCTACAACGATACCTGCAGCATTGTATTATGTGGGTTCAGGAATCCATCCAACTGATATGAGAAAAAGTGAACTCAGGAAGATAGTGGGTTTGGACTACGAAGATGGGGTAGAACACTGGCCGTGGGTAAGACAAATATTCACTCTGACTTCTATCATCACTCCACTGGTTTTTGCTATAGTATTTGGTACCTTATCTTATCTTAGGCTTATTCCCCCAGTTTGGTTTGCCGTTATATTTATCAATAGTGTTTTACCTATAACGAGTACAAATATGTTCTTAATCCCATATGGAATAGATCGCAGAGCTACAGCTCATTCGGTGACTTGGTCAACCCTAATATGTGTCCCGGTTGTTGTGGCTTTGATTGCGATCTTCAGTGCCTATTATTCTTAGAACATCATACATAATTCCGTGTGAATTATATAACTAAGATCGTTGAACGTGTCTTCCTGTAAATCATATTGGTATGTTTTCAACCAATTTGAGCGCACAAAACATTTATCTATACCCACCGACCGCCCTTTTTGTATGGGGCGCTGCCCCATGCCCCGATTATTCAACGGTCTTTACCTGTTCACGAGGGGAAGTTCAACTTATCCCAAACGTAATAGTTTGATTTATGTATTTCAAGGGTGTATCTCATCTATATCAAGTGTATTTGTGAATACACTTGATATAGGCTTGATATAGGCTTGATATACGCTTGACTACTATGTTGACACGAGGCTAACTAAGTTTACATCTTGGTCTCTTAATATGGGGGGTAATGATGAGACAAGGGATAAAAGATTAGTGCTATCGATATTGATACTTGCCCATGATTGTGTTCTTTGGGATTATCGGGCTGAAGCTCACTATTTCAGAGATCATTTGAGATAGATAATCAGGAGCGTTCTTCTTGATTTCATCATAAAAAACTGCAAACATGATGACCTTGCGATACAACAAGAAAATGTCGAAATGTTGGAAATTATCATCAGCAAGTGTGTTTTCAGATTCATATCCCGACATGAATGGAATCAAAAACAACTCATTTAACATAGGGATCTGATCTTTGTAAGGTGAATGAAACTCACATCTACTGTATTCACTGAAAACGCAAATAGCAATATCAAGGATAAACCAATGGAAATTTGCCACATCAAAATCAATCAGGATCAATTGCTTATTTTGTACCAGTATATTATTGGGGTGGGCATCATTGTGAATAAAGCCAAAGTTATCTCTGGTCTTTGGAACAGACTCCAGAATGTCTTTGATCTGTTGCCATGTTTGTTTTACTCTTTCATCTGGAATTCGATTATAGAAATAGTTCCATTCGCTTTCCCAAGAGATTTGTGGATTGTTCTGATTATCTACTGATTGGGAATGTAGCCAATCGGGATATCCTTTTGCTAGGCGATGCATCTTTCCCAAGACTTTACCCCAATTGTAGTAAAAATCAGTTCTGTCTTTGGGGTGGCTAATTATGATCGGTTCACCCTTTACCATTTCCCAAGCATAAGCAATATATAGTTTATCATTTATAATGACAGATTCCAGTATCCTGGAGTTATCAGAATGTATTGGCTGAATAACATCAGCCTTTGCAGCACTCAGATATTTTAGAAACTCAATTCTTTTTTTAACAGCATAAAGGCTACCGTTCCCTTGCTCATACTCCATAATCTTTATTAACACTTCCTGAGATTGCCTGTGGAAGCGGTAGATTACTCCATCAGACCAGGAATGGCCACCAGCGTAGTAAAGTGGGAGGCTTATGTTTCCATAACAGCTACAAAGTTTGTGCACGATAGGGTAGGGAATATTATTCATTTATGACAACCTCAAAAAAAAACGTTATACACGACTCTTCCAAAAAGAAGTAGAAGAGCCAGGATAAATATCTTGCGTATAATTGAGTTTCCCTTGCGTATTACCAGTTTTGAACCCAAGATGTTTCCAGCGATGCCACATACCGCAGCTGGTATGGCAAGCGGGTAGAATACCTTTCCTGCCAAGGCAAAACCAGCCAAAGCTGCTATGTTGGAAGCAAGGTTTACTACTTTGGTATTTGCGTTTGCCGTTACAAAATCGTAATGAAGGAGGATTGAATAAAACAAAATCAGGAAGGTTCCTGTACCGGGTCCAAAAAAACCATCATACCAACCGATACTGAATCCAGCAATCAACCCCATCAGCATTCTGTATGATTGTTTGAACTTTTGTGAATGATCGTACTTACCCAAATCCTTGCGAACAAAGCTAAGGATTGTTATAATTGGGATAAGTATTATCAAGAGATAGTTCAGGAACTTTGACGATACCAAGAGGACTGTCTGTGTACCCAGCCATGAACCCAATAGCGCAAAGATAGCGCTAATGATAGCGACAGGAACATCTATCATGTTTGCCCGGAAATAATTAGCTGTAGAAAACACAGTTCCAAAGGCAGAGGAGAACTTGTTTGTTCCCAGAGCAAAGTGTGGTGGTAAGCCGGCAGCCCAATATGCTGGTAGTGAAATCAGACCACCTCCTCCAGCGATGGAATCTATCAAACCAGCAAGAAAAATAAAGGGTAGGACTATGATGTAATCCTGCATACTAAGATTGAAACTCACAATATCCATTATAACTCTGCCTTAAATTCGATTTTAAGCTGATGCCGGGTACGGTCCTTTGGATAGGCATTTCCACTGTACTCAATCGTAGAGGAGGTGTATGAGTTTAGGCGATAGATTGCCTGGAGACTCCATAGAGATATAAAACCATCTCGTTTATCAGGTAGAAATGTCAGATAGTCCGATCCTTTTCTCTGATTATGTTTCATCGTATAGGAAGCTGATATACGGTATTTTTGCTGCCAAACACTTCGGATGGAGGGAATCAAAACGAAACTACGGAGTTCATAATCATCCGAAATATTTTGTCCACTACCATTTTCACTGACGATATCAAGATCGAGCTGAAGAGCAGTTTGAAGATTCAAGTTTCTTGTTCCACGGCTACTAAACGTATATTTGATGATATCAGAATTGTAGCGTGTATCAGATTCATGCTGATTCTCGAATCGAAAGCGAAAGTTGTTTTCTGCTATATTTCTGAGTTCGATTTCGATAGCTTTTACATCCGACAGAGATCGGGACAGGCTTTGATATCTCTGATCCAAAGTACGGTTTACTTCATATTGCATACGACCATTTGCTCGATTTCGTATAATATCGAAGGATAGATTTTGCTGAAAGTTTTGCCTTCCATAAATCGTATGTTCCGAAGTATAGACATGGCCTGGAAGAAACAAGTAATGCCCAAAGCCTTTACTATTTGAACGCTGCTCTGTAGCCTGGACATTTGTATCGGTCATAAACCTCTGAAATAAGGGATTAGTACTTATGTTTGCAGGCTTAAAATATAGATAGAATGCACCATTTAGTTCTGTGCTCAAAGTACCTGTTTCGCTGATTATATAATTATAGTCATAATCACCAGAGGAAGTATACACACCTGTACTATCATACAATCCCAGCCCACTTCCGATGTATTGTAATTCTCTTATTCTGGGGAAGAACTCTGTCTGATTGAGCTGATAATTACTCAGGATCGATATAGCTTGCTTCCAAAATGTATTGCTGGAGCGAGCATTAATAAGGTCATATCTGCTTTTTGCTGATTCGAGAGAGGATTGAGAATGGGTTGAGACTTCTCGATGAGTAAAGCTAAGATCTATATGATGCATCTGAAATGCACTTGCATGTCGAATCGCATAGCTTTGTGATGAGTTTATCGGCGTCCAATCCTCAGTTTTTAGAGAATTTTTATCGTAAGTATAAGATACATTAGTAGAAGACTGCTTCCCAATAATAATACCAAGACTGGGGTTTAGTTTATAATACTCCGTGCCCGGAAGGCTCAAAGTAGAATCCGAAGTATATACCAGGCTATTGTAGAGGGCATCAAATCGGGGTCTGAATAAACCTTTTTGCCATGCGAGATAAGCTGAGTGATACTGCAGAAGTGAAACTCCAATACTACTGTCAGCATAGACTTGTTCGGAAATCGTGCTCTGGAGATTTGTCTCTGGAAACAAAGAATACATGACGGTTTTCGAGTTGAATCGCAATGCCTTCTGGTCGTAATAGTTATCAATTGATCTGATTCTGAGATTGATCTCAGGTGTCCAGATTGATCCAACATAAGCGGACATCTGGAGATTGCCTTGATATTGGGCAAGAGAGTCAGCAGTTGATAGCCCGACAAAATCAAAATCAATGGAAGGATCATAGTAGTTTCCGAACAGAAAACTATGTGCCGCTCTTTTCTCAAAGTCAAGCTTAACACGAGATCGCAGTCTATCCCAATCAGCTTTCCATACTCCATATAAATACAAGATATGGCTGTCATTATCAGCTTCGTCCAGCTTTGAAAAAGTGTTCTTATCTTGATGCGAGTACAATGCTTCTATTCCAAAATCTATCACTTCTGTTGAGTAATCTATTACTGCATTTACATTTGTACGCTTGACGGGGGGGATCAATCTCTTGACCGGTAACCAAGAACCATTGTTTGTCCCTACGAACGTAAACTTTCCGCTGGAAAACTGATCATAGTCACCATTACCAAATCCCACATAACTAAAAATCAGGTTGTAAGCTGCAGTAGTATCCATTGGAGCATACTCGTAGTACTCAGTACCATCAAACCCAGTTATTTTGATATAGGAACCTGAACCTGGTTCTACTTCGAATATCCCACCACCCCAAACAGCAGAATCTCCAGAAGCTCGTAGAGAATCAATGTCTGCCGGTGAGAACTCATATTGAAGTGGATTGTCTTTGTTGTCCTGCTGGTGAATCAGGTGATACCCAAACGACAGCTGATCTGATATCGCTATTCGGGATGTAGAAAGGTACATTGATTGTTTATAGTTCTCATCGGAATAATGGAAATAGGCTATGACACTATTACTGGAAGTAATCACATTTCTAAACATGACGGAACCTTCGGAATAGTCGATACTATAATCCGATCCTCTTTCAGATAATCTTCCATCAATGTAAATCCTTTCTGATCCTGCGATTATTATATAATTTTGTTGATAAGTTCCAGCTCTAAGATAATATGGACCCTGCTTTCCATCAATGATATTGATTTGTTGTGATGTTCTTTTTCCACTGCTGGCAGAATATGCTAATTGCATGGCATGCCGATCCGAATAGGATAGGTTTATCCCTTCTATTTTTGTTTGATACTTCATATACTTGGAATTGATAAACTCCAAATCAAGATCGCCCATTGCTATTTCGTATTCTTTTCCGTAGACTTTTACGTAGACTTGATCAAGATTACTGAGTTCTTTTGAGTCTCCTTCAGGAGAGAGCTTTGACTGGCTGTCGGAGAGCTGAGCTTCAATATTGATATTATCGGCGAGTTCACCGGATAAATTGACAAACAGTGATTGTTTCAGGTCAAAATCTCTATCGTCAGAAAATGTAAGCGCAAAGGTCTTTGAACCATTAATAGTCAACCTGCTGTCATCTCCAGCCCAAAAGGGATTCGTTCTTCTCTTGGCTATTTGTAGACTATCGCTATTGTCCATGCGTTCGTATACGAAGAGCTTGTTAGTCAGTGTATTTGGTAATACAAGATAACTAATCGATACAGATAGATCGGATTGGGGCCTTAACAGTATTAGAGTGCCTGTTTTGTAGTCCAGGTCATAATCAAGACTCTTCAAGAGCGGTGTTTGATCTGTAACAATGGTTTCACTATTGACTACGATGGGTGAGAAACTAAGCTGATAATTTGTTTGATCGGGAATGAGAACGATGTTTTCCCTTTTTACTAAGCTCTCAGAATTTGATAATGCAAGTATCCGATAATAAGGGTAGGTAATCAGAAACAATAAAATACAAACGACCAGCCTTGCTTTCACAAGCTATACTTTGTGGATAACGTATGTGACTACGCCCCAGATATAAAAATCGATACTATCATCTATCATAATGGCTTCGAAGTCCTCATTTTCTGGAAGAAGCCAGTAAACGTTGTCAATGATCTTAAGTCTTTTAACTGTTAGTTCTGAATTCAATATGGCGATAACGATCTTGTTGTTTATAGCTTCAAGTGCTCTGTCTACAATTAACACATCATTTGGACCAATTCCTGCGTTTATCATCGAGTAACCATCGACCTCAACAAAGAATGTAGCAGAAGGATGGGTGATCAAATACTCGTTTAGGTCCAGTGTACCTTCAATATAATCCTGGGCTGGAGAAGGAAACCCAGCGGGGATTCTGGTGCCGAGCATTGGACGTTTCAGCTTTGTATCAGCATTTATCGAGTAAACTGACTTTATTGATCCGTCGCTCTTGATTTTCATATATCTTTCGTAAAAAAAACAATCAGTCAGTTACTCGATTGTGTAACTGACTGATTATATTATATAGAAGCCTAATTGATTGCTGCCAAAAAGCGTTTGGCATTGGCACCATGCTTGGGATCATTTTGGATTCTTTGAAAGTCAGCTTTTGCCTCATTATTCCGTTTCAAGTTATAGTAAGCCATACCACGGAGCATAATTGCATCCGAGTTTGATGCGTCTATACCAATAACTATCGTGGCATATTGAATTACCTTGTTGTAGTTTTTTGCGGTATTGAAATGGCTCGAAAGCATCAGAGCGATCTGTGGATCACGCTCCATGGCTAAGTACTTCTCAAAATACTCTACCATTTTTGTTCTATTATCAGCCTGACTATAGTTTTCGCCGATTCTTCGATACAATGCTTTGGTCATTTCCTGATCGGGTTTGGTAGCAAGTATGGTTTCAAAGAGGGCAGTAGATCTGTTCCAATTTGATATAGCGCGGTAAAATTCGGCTACTAATAATATAACTGATGGCTCGGATTTGATTTCAAGAGCTTTTTCATAATACATGGCAGCTTCTGTGTTCTTGTTATTATCCCGATATCTGTTTGCCAGGGTAATATATGCATTGGCATCTTGCGACACCTCTGCATACTCGATTAGAACTTTGTATGCTCTTGTTTCATCTTTTATGTTGTCGTTTAGTATGCTGAACTTCAGATTTAACGCTTCCTCATTCCCTGGGGATAATAGTAGTAATTGATCAAGTGATTTAATGGCATCCTCATAGCTTCCAAGTTGTTGATTTGAATAAGCTAAAAACCTATATAAATCGATAAGAAGACTTTTGTGCTCTTCACTGGATATCGTAGTAGGAGTGATTGACTTGTATTTGTTTATAGAATTCAGAAATCCTTCTTTCGCTACGACATAGTCTCTTTCTGTGTATGCTTCAACGGCCATATCACTATATGTTTTTGCGATGTTAATATTCAGAACTTCAACATTATAGGAAATGGAATCTGCTTCAGAAGCAGTAGCTTCAGCTTCAGTAAAGTTCATGATAGCAGTCTCATAGCTCTTGATAGCGAGATCATATTCTTTTTCAGCAAAAGCTTCATTGCCTTCGGCAACAGCTATCCTTGCAAGCTGGATAGGAGTTAATACGGGTTCTATTACAGTTGTAGCCACTTGCTTGTTTCCACCACAGGCAGCAACCAAAACCATCACAGCAATTGCTACGAGCATTAAATATCTAAGTTTAAGCATAAATCCTCCCATGAATTTAATAGGCTAAGCGTATCAACTGCTTGTTTTTGTCAAACAAAAAAATGCCATAGATCACCATAGACAAAGAAAGTAAGGTTTATTTGCGGAAAAAAGAACAATACGCTAATTGCATGAATAACAATACTTAAAGCCATATTGCAACTAATTAAACGATAAAAGTTCAAAAAAAACCTTATGTATTCGTGTTTTTTTATTGACAGAATTATGGAAGTGCTTTTAACATCATGTATATATGTCTCTCACTCTTATCTAAAGACTCAAAGGAGGTAAAATGAGCAGAGAAGATTTGATCAAAAAGATCGCAGGAGCTACCGGTATTTCACAGAAATTATCCGGCGTTGCATTAGCTGCCGTCTTGGAAGGTGTTACCCAAGCGCTTGAATCAGGTGACAAGGTTTCTTTAGTAGGTTTTGGTACATTTAGCGTTGCCCAGCGCAAAGCTCGTAATGGCATTAATCCCAAAACAAAAAAACCTCTGAAAATTGCTGCCCGGAAAGTACCAGTTTTTAAAGCCGGAAAAAAACTTAAAGAGGCTGTTAAGTAGCACACCTTTGTTTATTGTAATGACAGGCAGAAGCAATTGCTTCTGCCTTTTTTGTTAAATTTGTTATTGACGGATTAGATTAGGGTCAAAAGATTGGGCATATTAGAAAACCATAGGGGTAAAGATGAGACTGAGTATAGAAAAGAAAGATCTAATCCATCATATCCAACATTTGGCAACTGTAGTTCCAAGCAAGAACGCATCACAGATACTTACAAATTATCTTCTCTCTGTAGATGCAGAGAGCGGATTAGTTCAGATCACAGCATCCGATCTTGAGATTACAGCGATAGTCCAGTTTCCTGCAAATGTAAGTGAAAGTGGTACTACAGCAATCTCAGCACGTCATTTCAACGAGATCATATCCTCAATGCCAGATTCTGTCATTAACCTGTATAAGGATGATGAGCTGATAAAAATCCAGTGTGGAAAGATTGATTTTAGCCTGATGTGTGCTGATCATACTCTATTTCCAGTTTTACCTTCCAGATCTTTGGATAATGCAATGACTCTTGATGCAGAATTATTCAATCGAATGATATCCAAGACTTCCTTTGCAGTATCAACTGACGTTAATCGCGCAGTTTTAATGGGTGTTTGCTGGAGCATCAATCCCCAATACCACAGTATGGCAGCAACTGATGGAAGAAAAGTGTCCGAAATTAAAGTATATGATTCTCCTCTGACGTACAAGGCAAGTTCGGAAACAAATACCGAGGATAATATCTTCACAGAAGCAGAATCTGAAGATAACATCGAAAGAATTATACCAGTCAAAACCCTGAACTTTATCCAAAAGATTTATGATTCGAGCAACAAAGAACTGAAAGTCGTTATTGATAGTAAGAGGATTATGTTTGCGTATGACAAATATACGGTTTTCACGCAAATCCTGGATCACAAATATCCTGATTACCAAAAAGCATTTATTAAGGATCTTCCAAATACAATTGTGATCGATAAAGATTCTATCCGAACAACAATCAAGCGAATAGCACTTGTGGCTCCGGACGATAATCTGAGGATCAAGTTTGAGATCGATCTTGATCATTTTGAGATAAATACAGTAAACAGAGACACTGGGGAAGCCAAGCAATTGATGGAGAACTATAGCTATCAGGGAACTGCCACCAGTGTGTCTTTCAATTACAAATACATGATAGGTATTCTTGACGCGATTGATACAGATAAAGTTAAAATTATGCTTGGTTCTTCAAAAGAGCCACTGATGATATTCAATGAGAGTCTTCCTGAGAAACAGGAAATTACATTCCTTCTGATGCCTTTACGGTCATAGGTCGTCTTGTATCTTGAAAAGATAGAATTACAGAATTTTCGATCGTACAGCAACAAGGGTTTTATCTTTGATCCAATCGGGTCGCTGATAATAGGACCTAATGGCTCCGGTAAAACAAACCTTTTGGAAGCAATTGCTTATTGTGGAATTGGTAAGTCAATCCGATTTCACCACGATGAGCAATTGCTTCTTTTTAATCAGGATTATTTTCTAATTGGAGCAAAGTATAAGCTTGATATTGATCTTTCGATGGAGCTTCTTTTATCTTACAGAGAGAAAAAAAAACTGCTAAGGATAGACAGTAATCCTATCAGGCAGCTCTCCACTTTGTTCAATACGGTAAAGATTATCTACTGCTCACCGGAAGATATGCAGCTAATAAACGGAAGCCCCAGATTTCGCAGGCAATATTTTGATATAGCAATTTCTCAGCTCAATCATAATTATATCAGTGTTTTGAGGGATTACCTTAGAATAGTAGATCAACGCAATGCCCTATTGAAGCAGAACTACGATAAAAAGCTGAAAGAAATTTGGGATCAAAGATTTTGTGAATCCTATGAGATTGTGTTAGGCTATCGTCGTAAGTATCTTGAAGACTTGAATATATTGCTGAGCAAAGGCAAGAATGACCTTGTATCCCGTGATATACGAGTATGCTATCTCGGAACTGTAAAGCAATTGGGGATTGAAGGTGTAACAATAGATACCATCAAAACTAATCTGAAACGGATAGAAGATAGAGAAATAGCTTATCAAAGGAGTCTAATCGGAGCTCACGTTGATGACTATGAAATATTGTATGATAACAAAAGCCTCAAATTATACGGTTCTCAAGGGCAGAAACGTATCAATGTGATCAGCCTCAAAATGGCTCAAGCTCAGCTTATAGATACTATTACAGGTATTAAACCCATTATCTTGTTTGATGATGTCTTTGCTGAACTTGACAGACAGCACAGTTATGCAGTTCGTGAACTGGTGGATAATCAATATCAAGTCTTGATTGCTTCACCAAGAAGTGACATAAAGGACATTTGGAAGAATATGCCAATACTTGTTTTGGGTGACAAGGAGATTCAGTGAGGTTCACTAAAAGTGTAATCGGCTGGATGTTTTATGATTTTGCAAATTCTGCATTCACCACGATAATAGTGACTGTTGTTTATAGTGTATATTTCGTTAATGTTGTGGTTGGCGGTGAGCAAGGATATGGCGAGCTACTTTGGGGAAGGTCAATCGGGATATCAATGACATTGGTAGCCCTCACAGCTCCGATTTTTGGAGCCGTAGCAGATTACTCGCGTTCCAAAAAGAAGTTTCTTTTCTTCAATTGCTGGCTTACAGTGATATTTACATTCATGCTGTATTTCGTCAAAGCAGGCAATATAATGACTGGTATGCTGTTTTTTATTATAGCAAATTATGGTTTTAATAGTGCCAATGTATTTTATGATGCCTTCCTGCCAGAGATTACAAGACACGAGGATATAGGGAAGGTATCCGGTTATGGATGGGCTTTGGGATATGTAGGTGGTTTGATTTCCCTGGTCGCGTCTTTGTTTCTTGTGAGAACAAACGTAAGACTTGTGTTTCCGATGATAGCACTACATTTTTTCGTATTTTCTCTCATAACATTCTTTTGGTTGAGGGAAGTAAGAAAACCCTCAAAGAGATCGAATTATTTCAGAGTAGCATATCAGAGAATAGCATACTCCCTGGCAAATATTCGTAAACTTCCTGAGCTTATGAAGTATCTTATCAGCCATTTTATCTATAACGATGGTATTACCACGGTAATAGTATTTGCTTCCATTTATGGTCAAAATCGCTTTGGTATGTCGATGGAAAACATGATAGTATACTTTATACTTGCCCAGCTTACTTCGATTGCGGGAGCAGCTTTTTTTGGCTGGCTTAGTGACAAAATCAACGTTAAGTTTTCACTATCTCTATCTCTTATCATCTGGATTGTTGTCGTCATTTGGGCTGTTTTTTGTCGTAGTGCATTCGAGTATTACTTTGTCGGGTTACTGGCCGGATTAGCTATTGGTAGTAGCCAGTCCAATAGCCGCACGATGCTTTCAATACTTACTCCAAAAGATAAACAAGCGGAATTCTTTGGTTTTTATACCTTGACAGGACGCCTTTCTTCTATAATAGGTCCGGTATTATACGGCTGGATAGCTCATGAAACTGGAGACATGCGTTTGGCTATCCTATCATTAATCGTTTTTTTCGTTGGTGGTTGGTTGATACTGAATCAAATCAATCTTACCAAAGGCATTGATGATGCAAAAGACATGTTTAAACAAAACAATGAAAATGCAAGGAGCACATAATGAAAAAGTATAGTTTCATTCTTATTACGATAGCAGTTCTATTGATACTTACATCTTGTTCAAAAGGTGGCAAGAATACTCTTTATATCTTCAATTGGAGCGATTATATCGATCCTGAGTTAATCGTAGAGTTTCAAAAGGAATACAATTGCAAGGTACGATATTCCACCTATGACTCGAATGAGAACATGCTGACAAAAATTAAAAGCTCCATCGAATCTTTCGATGTTGTGTTTCCCAGTGGAGACCACGTAAGTATCCTTAGACAGGCTGGTTTGCTAGAACCCATTAATAAAGAAATGATCACTTACTTTTACACTCTTGATCCTGATTTACTGGTCAAGGCAGAATCGTTTGACCCTGCGAATAAATACTCAATCCCATACTTCTGGGGTTTGACTGGGCTCTTGTACAACAACAAATATATTCCAACTGATATAGCAAGTATGGAATCATGGGATATCATTGGACATGATTTTTTCCGAGGAAAAAACAAGATTACGATGCTTGATGATGCCAGAGAAGTAGTAGGAGCAGCTCTAATCATGGCTGGCTATAATCTGAATGATACTTCGGATACTGCATTGGCTGATGCAAAACGGATACTGGAGAAGTGGGACAAAAACATTACTCAATTTGATTCGGACTCATACAAAAACGAAGTGCCGGATGGTACTACATGGCTTGCTCAGGCTTACAACGGTGATGCCCTTCAACAACTAAGTGAAAATTCAGATTTAAGCTTTTTTCTCCCAAAAGAAGGTGCCAGCTTATGGATGGACAGCATGGTCATCTTGAAATCATCCAAAAACAAGGATCTGGCACATAAGTTTATCGACTTTATGACAAAACCAGAAAACGCTCTCAGAAACGCAGAATATACTCAATTTGCTACTCCCAACAAAGCTACTTATGAATCTCTTGATGAGAGTATCAGAAACAATAAGTTAATCTATCCCGATCATTCCTATCTCGATAAATGCTATATGATAGAACCGATAGGTGATGGAGTCAAAGCTATTGATGCAATCTATGAACAGATAAAAATGTACTAACTGAAAGGAATACTTTAATGATTGAAAACTTTGGTGACCTTAGAAGAACTCATTATTGTGGAGATCTCTCCATAGGGGATAATCAATCAAATGTCGTTGTTATGGGCTGGGTTCATAAGAGAAGGGACTTGGGTGGTCTGATATTCATTGATCTTCGAGATGTAAAGGGAATAGTTCAGATTGTGGTTTCTCCTGAGAAAGAATCAGTATTTACCAAAGCTGAAAAAGTCCGAAATGAATATGTTGTTGCCGTTAAGGGTAGGGTAGATCTGCGTAGCGACGCAAACATTAATTCTAATATGCCTACTGGTGCTATAGAGATCTTTGCCTCGGAGTTGTTCATTTTGAATGATACTCTACCTTTACCAATTCAGATCAACGAAAGTGCTCTCGCAGAAGAAGATCTTAGGCTTACATATAGATATCTCGATTTACGTCGCGATAAGCTAAAGAATATTATAGTAATGCGACACAATATTATCAAAGTTATCCGAGAGTATCTAAATGATAGGGGATTCTATGACATTGAAACTCCCATACTGATGAAGAGTACTCCCGAAGGTGCAAGAGACTATCTAGTACCCAGTAGAATCCACCCCGGTAAGTTCTACGCCCTGCCCCAATCTCCTCAAATGTTTAAACAACTGCTTATGATAGCCGGTTACGACCGTTATTACCAGATTGCCAGGTGCTTCAGAGATGAGGACTTGCGTGCAGACAGACAACCAGAGTTTACCCAGCTTGACATCGAATTGAGCTTTGCCACTCAAGAACAAATATTCGAACTGCTGGAAGGACTAATGGCTTCTTTGTTCAAGCAGGTTCTGGGAATAGAGCTCTCGACTCCGTTTACAAGGCTTACGTATATGGAAGCTATGAATCGCTACGGTTGCGACAAGCCAGATACCCGCTTTGGCTTGGAGTTATGTGACCTTACAAAAGTCCTTGAGAAGTCAGAGTTTCAGGTTTTCAAAGCAGCTATCAATACAAATGGAGTAATCAAGTGTGTGGTTATACCCGGAGGAGCAGACCTTAGCAGAAAACAACAAGATGAACTTGTGGAAGTTGCAAAACACAATGGAGGCAAAGGATTAGCATTTGCCAAAGTTAGTGATTCCGGTTTGGAATCAGGCATCAGCAAATTTATCGATACTGATGAATCAAATGCGATTTTATCAATCAGTAGTGCCAAACTAGGAGATATGATAGCTTTTGCAGCGGATAGCTTTGAGATGAGCTGTAAAATATTATCTGCTGTAAGAATGTTTATTGGCGAACAGCGATCATTGATCCCGAAGGACAAGTTTAACTTTCTCTGGATCACACAATTTCCACTCTTTAGCCGCAATGAAGAAAAGGGTAGATGGGAGCCGGCACATCATATGTTTACGCTTCCAAACGAAGAACATATATCATGGTTGGACCATGAAGATAAAATCGGGGACATCAAGGGACAGCTTTATGATCTGGTATGCAATGGTATGGAACTCTCCTCTGGTAGTATTCGTTGCCACAGATATGACATCCAAAAGAAGATCTTTGATGTATTGGGGTTCGATGAAGAAGAACTGAAAGAAAAGTTTGGATTTTTCCTTGATGCTCTCAAGTATGGTACTCCTCCGCATGGAGGAATTGCACCTGGAATCGATAGATTAGTCATGATAATGAGCGGTGCAGAATCGATCAGGGACGTCATAGCCTTTCCAAAAACCCTGAAAGCAACAGACTTGATGAGCCAAGCACCAAGTGAAGTCCCGGATGATCAGTGGAAAGAATTACATCTAAAATCCACAAAATAGCAGTTTTGACCAGTGGTATGAGCCGTGGTTCTAATCTTCAAGCCATGGCTCGTTTTTTTCTTGAACGAAATCTACCTGTTAGTATTGCATTTGTAATTTACACAAAGAAATCTGCCCCGATAAAGGATGTTTGTTCCGAGCTTCATATACCGGCTATATATATCAGCACAAAAGAATTAACTGATTTTGAGATTATGCTCAACAGGCTAATTGAAGATTTTCAGATAGATTTAATAGCACTTGCAGGTTTTTTGAAGAAGTTAAGTAGTAGCTTTTGTGAGAACTGCTCGATACCAATCCTGAATATTCATCCAGCTCTATTGCCGGATTATGGTGGTAAGGGGATGTATGGTATGGCTGTTCACAGAGCTGTGTATGAAGCAAAAGAGCAATTCTCTGGAGCATCAGTACACGTAGTAAATCAATATTATGACGAAGGTGAGATCATTATCCAAAGAAAAACCGACATCTCCAATTGCTCCACTCCCGAAGAGATCGCAGAAAGAGTTTTGAAAATTGAGCATCAGATCTACGGTGAGGCAATCCAAAGAATCTTGAATATTTAGTGGCAGTACATTACATGAAAAGAGTATTTATCAGTACCCTCGGATGCAAGGTAAATCAATACGAAAGTTCAGCCATAGCTGAGCAGTTTTGCAATCTGGGTTTTGAACCAACAAACGACATCTCGTTAGCAGATATTATTGTGATCAATACATGTACCGTCACAAATCGTACCGATTACAAAAGCAGAAATATCATCAATAAAGCGATCCGAATAAAGGCTATCAAACCAGGGATAAAGATCTATGTAACTGGCTGTTTTACACAAAGGAACAATAACGATCTGGAAAACAACCCGGATATTGATCTGGTGATAGATAATCAGAACAAGACAGATGTAGCTCGTTGGTTATTGGATAGTAACTATAGATTTGCAGATATCCTCGATCCACACCCATACAGGCATATTCCAGTTTCGGTGATGCATGAAAGGACCCGTGCGTTTCAAAAGATTCAAGATGGTTGCGATTATTACTGTAACTATTGCGCCGTCCCATACGCACGAGGGCATAGCAGATCATGCTCTTATACCGATGTGATTGACCAGGCAAAACTCCTTGTTACAAATGGTTACAAAGAAATAGTTCTTGGCGGAGTCAATTTGGGCTTATACAAAGACAACAATAAGGGTTTAGCTGACATTATCGAAGCACTTAACAAGATTTCAGGCCTTGAGATTATCCGATTAAGTTCAATCGAACCTCAGCTATTTTCAAAACAGCTATTGGAAACATGTATAAACTCCGGAAAAGTAGCCCCACATTTCCATATACCATTGCAATCCGGTTCGGATAACATTTTGAAGAGGATGGGACGAAAGTACCATAGAGAGGAAGTACAGACTCTGGTAGAAGACATTCTGAAACATTATCCTACTGCAGCAATTGGATTGGATGTCATCACCGCTTTTCCCGGTGAAACAGATCAGGAGTTTATAGAGACCTACGATTTTATCAATAACCTGAGGATTTGCTATCTACATGTATTTGTCTATTCTAAAAGAAGTGGAACCCCCGCATCGAAGTACAAAGGACAAATCAATGGTATTGTTTCGAAGAAGCGATCAATCCAGTTATCAGAACTGAGCCAAACAAAAAAAGTGGATCACATGAATGATCTGATAAGCAAAGGTACCATTGTAAAAGGTGTTGTCGAAGAGAAACACGGCAATTATTATTCTGCTCTATCCAATCATTATCATAGAATGTTTTGCAACGAAGAATGCGATCTAAATTCAGTAGTTTCAATGAAAGTTGAGAGTATATTCGAAGAAGGTCTAACCGGAAAAAGAACTTATTGAATACACTTGAATAGCCGTTCGTAGCAAGATCATATCCCATGATTGTTCATTCTACTGTCAACAAATTCAGCACCTGTCAACCTTGTAGTCAAGCGTATATCAAGCCTATATCAAGCCTATATCAAGTGTATTCACAATTACACTTGATATAGGTGAGATATAGATTTGATAATGACGAGCATGCAATGCTATGATAAATGCAGATTTATCCACTAGCAAAGAATACAAAGACTACAAACAGAGTACAATGAATGGCCTTGATATATTCATACCGAGTTATTCAGGCAGGTAGCACAGTATCTTGCAGCTTAGTCTGCAATTTCCTTGTGCTCATCCAAAGGTAATATTTTTCTTATTAGTGAAATTATCGCTTCACTTGTAATGTCTGGTGTAACTTTTTGAGAGGCAGCAGTAACAATTTTTACATCCTCACCCTTGTAGTGCCATTTATCATCTCCGGCAGTCATAAGGAAAATAGTCTTGTCTTTATCAGCATTCCTAATAATGGATTTGAAGGTTCCATTCATCCACAACCAGGCTTTTAGCTGATCCATAACTATGAGAATATCTGCATTGACCTTATCCAGATCCCTGGGCTTACGTATGGTTATTTGGTGAAACTGAGCAGTGTCATTAAACTCATCAATCAGATCTTTTATTACTTCATCTTTGAAACGGGATTCTGATCCTTTGATCGTAGCAATAACAATCTGCTTTCTGGATTGATCAACATCGCTAATATTATTAACGATTGGTGAGGAACACCCTGAGAATAGAGTGAATAGGGTTAATAGAATAATGAGAGTTGTTTTCATTTTCTTACCTCGCAATTATTTGATGATTACCGACGATAAACGATGTAGGCTGTTTTCCTTACCTAAAATATCTATAATACTGGGAATATCCGCTCCATGGGCTTGTCTGACAAAAGCCAAGCGCAACGGAGTATAATAATCTTTTCCCTTGATACCCAGTTCTTTCATTCCCAAATTGACAAAATCATTGAGCTGTTCTTTGACTATACTGGGCATTTCATTGATCCTGTCAAAGTACCATCTCAAGACTGTCTGTGATATGTCACTTTGCAGCAAAGCCTGGTCTGATTCACTCAGATGGCTGCATTCCAAAAACATCCTGCTGTATTCGATAATTTCCGGAATCAGAGTACAGCGATCACGCGCAACGTGTATAATCTTTTGAATCAAGCTGTTGTCATTTGTCGGAAGACCTGCCTTATTGAAGAATGGTACACAACGTTCTGTAAGGGTGTTCAAATCCATGTTCCGTAGGTACTGACCATTCATCCAATCCAGTTTTGCCAAGTCAAATACTGCACCAGCTTTGTTAACACGGTCCAGACTAAACTCCTGGCAAAGCTCATCCAAAGAATATAGCTCTCTGTCATCAGCAGCATGCCAACCTAGAAGGGCGATGAAATTAAGTAGTGCTTCTTTTAAATATCCCCTCTCAATGTAGCTTTCCACAGAGACATCATTCATCCTCTTACTAAGTTTTGATCGATCAGGATTCAAGATCAGGGGTAAATGAACCCATTGTGGAGCTTGCCAGCCCAAGCAATCGTAGAGCCAAATGTGTTTTGGTGTGCTGGATAACCATTCCTCACCACGGATCACATGGCTGATCTGCATGTAGTGGTCATCAACCACTGCTGCCAGATGATATGTAGGAAAACCATCAGACTTGAGTATAACCTGATCGTCTGATTGTGATGAATCCATTTCCACTCTGCCGCGAATAAGATCATCAAAAACAAACCGGTAGTCATTTGGCATCTTCAATCTGAGAGTGAAGGGCATACCAGCTTTCATGCGATTATCGACTTCGGTGGGTGAGAGGTGAAGGCATCTACGATCGTACTTGACAAACATCTTCTGCTCTTGTTGAGATTTGCGCATATCATCCAATGTTTCACTGCTACAAAAACACCGATATGCAAATCCCTTTTCCAGAAGCTCATTTGCATGTTTGTGATAGATTTCCAGCCTTTCGGATTGAGTATACGGTCCGTAATCTCCACCAATCCCAGGTCCTTCATCGATATCCAATCCGAGCCTGGATAGGGATTGTATCAGGTTTTCGGTCGCACCTTCTACCAATCTATTACGATCTGTGTCTTCGATGCGGAGAATAAACTTTCCCCCGGTCTTTTTGGCATACAAGTAGTCATATAAAGCGGTTCTGAGCCCTCCAATGTGCAAGAAACCTGTAGGGCTGGGGGCAAATCTTACTCGAGTCGTTGTCATATATTCTCCTGTCTTTTCTTTTCAAATAACCATGGGCAAAGATCATATTTCAGTAATCTATAATGTGGATTGTTTGCTTCTTTGTAACCTTGAGAATGGCTGGGGATCTTTTGCTTTTCCAAATAGGCGGTAATAATGTACTGAACCTTCTCCGGTGGAAAAGCACTTGATATCATGCACGAGACATGAAGCCATATCCATGTCCATAACTCCCAATCTATGCCTTCAGAAAGCTTGGATTCGATTATTGCAATACTCAATGACTCAATATCAATGTGGGTATCTTTTCCCAATCCGATGCGTACAAATCCTTTGGCACAGCCAATATCTTGAATCACTACACGGGGATTACCTATCATTCCAGTGCATTCTTGATCAATCCCTTCTTTGATCATAGCTGCATTTCCGGTTATATGTGTAGGGCCAAAGTATGCTTGGAACATCAGTTTGTAGATGTCAATCAGTTCTATCTTGTTATACAGATAATACTCGAGCATAATAATCCTCATTATCTGTTTATCAGAAAAGCTTGGGATCAAGACAGAACCTCTCCTTTGCGAATAACAGCGTTCACTGTGATATTCTGGCTCGAGATATCATCATTAATAGGAGTATTCAGCGCTGTAATATTTGCTTCTTTGCCTATGTCCAAAGAACCCATCCGCTTTTCATCATGTGATAGCCATGCAGCGTTTTTTGTATATATATCAATGGCTCTTCGAGGAGAGAGGCGTTCATCCTTGTTGTGATGAGTTATAGCAGCTTTGATGCCTGAAATAGCATCAAGTTCTGTGATATACCAATCAGACCCACCAGTAATCACAATTTGGTTGTCCAGCATAGTCTTGTAGCGATTCATCTGCTGGCTACGAGGTCTTCCCAATCTTGTCTCGTACAATCCACCAGCTCCTCCCCAGTAAGCATCAAAAGCAGGTTGAACTACAGGTACAGCATTGGATGCCTTGATTTGATGGATGAGATGATCTGGAGTAATCTCGCAATGAATCAATTGATGACGCAGGTCCTTAAAATCATCTCTGGCAAGCCTTAAGTAACAATTATTGATTTGTTGAATAGCTCTATCTCCAAGACAATGAACTCCTACCTGAAGATTATTCTGGTGTGCTTTTCTGATAAACTGATACCAGAAGTCGTCTTCGTGAAACAATAGGCCTGTATCATTCGTGTCAGCATAAGGTTTTGTCAAAGCAGCTGTATGAGAGCCTATTGATCCATCTGCCAGAATACAACCCCCAATTCTTGTTGCTCCTGCTTCTAATGCTGCTTTTATATTAAATGTCTGTGGGTAGAGGATATATTCGATACCAAATTGGGATAGGTTTTTTGCTATTAGATCATAATGAGAAATCGATTGTTGGGCATCACCAATCATCGTATGAATAGCAGTAAAACCACCCGAAATGGCTATATCAGATGCTCGATGGTAAGCATTCAAGACTGTGGCATCATTAACGTTCTCATGAAACCAGTATACCGCCCTATCGTTTGCACCTCCCTTACAAACGTCAGGTTTATAATCATCCAAATCTCTAATCTGCCTTCTGGCATTACTAGAAACAATACAAGAGTGACCATCGATCCTGCGCACTATTAAATAATTAGTGCCACATATATCATCTAATTCTTTAACAGTGGGGAAGCGCTTTTCCTTTAGATTGTTTTCATCAAGTCTCCAGGCAAAAAGAGTATTTGAATCCTCAAGTTTGTCCAGATCTGCCTTGATCTTATCAAGGACATCTTTAATTGAACGGCAATTATAAAGATCAGTTCCATTGCTGTATAAGCCACCTTCAAAACTATGTGTATGTGTATCAATGAATCCCGGATAGGCCAAAGAGTTACCAAGATCCAACGTTTCGTACTGGCTGGGAAGGCTAGCGTTTGTCCTTATGTATCCATCGATTATACCATTTGAAACTATGATTGCTTTGATGTCATTATCAAATGTGTTATCTAAATAAAACGCTTTTGCTTTGATAAGTTTACGCATGAATAACTCCAAACATTTCCTGTAACAATTTGTAAAAGAGTCTGATAGGGAAGCCCATGATATTAAAGTAACATCCACTGATCTGATCTATGAACTGGGATCCAAAACCCTGAATCCCATAAGCCCCTGCCTTGTCCATTGGTTCATGAGTGCGAATATAATCCTCGATCTCAATTTCCGATAGTTTCGCAAAAGTAACCTTACTTCGCTCATAATCACATAAGAAACGATTATTATGACATATACACACAGCACTATAGACAAAATGTGTCTTTCCTGATAGGAGTCGTAGATAATCTGCAGCCTGAATGGAATCGGTAGGCTTTCCCAGGATCATTTTATCCACGACGACTATTGTATCAGAAGCAATGATTACACTGCTGTGATCCACTTTGGCAGCAATAACTGCAGCTTTGCTTCTGGCATGCCTTTTAACAATAACGTATGGGGCTTCATTGGATATGGGTTCAGGAATATCTGCGGGCATACACAAAGCCGTTATCCCCAATAATTCAAATATCTGTCTTCGCCTTGGAGAAGCAGAAGCCAATATGACTTTTTTACCTTTCAATATTCTATGTATCATAGTGTTAAATCCTCGATGCACAAAGGCATGAATTCAGGATACGTCAATAAATTTCTCCGAAATGATAAAAATCTCTTGCCTTAATGTATATGCTATTAAAAACTTGGAACATAAAAAAACCTTATCCAGGAGGATAATAATGGAACGCGTTCACAACTTTAACGCAGGACCTGCAGTGCTTCCCGAGGAAGTATTACGCGAAGCACAAGCAGATTTGTTCAATTATAAAGGGATGGGTCTTTCTGTGATGGAAATGAGCCATCGCAGCAAAGAATACCAAGCCATTATTGATGAAGCGCAAGCAGCTATCAGACGTGTTTACAAACTAGGTGACGATTTTGAAGTACTATTCCTTCAAGGTGGAGCCAGTATGCAATTCCTGACAGTGCCTATGAGCTTTGCAATTGATGGTAAAGAGGCTAACTATATCAATACTGGACAGTGGTCCAAAAAGGCTATTTCAGAAGCAAAAAAAATAGGTAAATCTGTTCATGTAGCAGCTACTTCTGAAGATCGTAATTTCTGTTATATTCCAAAGAACTGGCAGCTTTCAGCAAATCCTGCATATCTGCATATTACAAACAATAATACTATCTTTGGAACTGAATGGATGATTGATCCACAAACTCCAGAAGGTGTCCCACTTATTGCTGACATGTCATCGAATTTCATGAGCAAACCAATCGACATCAGTAGATATGATATGATCTATGCTGGTGCACAAAAGAATGTAGGCCCATCTGGCTGTGTAGTTGTCATCATGCGTAAAAGTATGATGGAAAGGGTAAATCCAAATATTCCCACCATGCTGGACTATGCTACACATATCAAAAATGGTTCCATGTACAACACACCACCTACATTTGCCATTTATCTGATCGGATTAGTTGTAAAGTGGATCGAAGAATTCGGTGGATTGGAGAAAATTGCAATCAACAATCAAGCTAAAGCAGCTTACATTTACAATGCCATTGATAAATCAGAAGGGTTCTATAAAGGGACTGTTGACAAAGAAGACCGTTCCTTGATGAATATCACTTTCCGCCTTCCTAATGAAGAGTTGGAAAACCTCTTTATCAATGAAGCAAAGAAGCAAGGCATGATAGGTCTGAAGGGACATAGAGACGTTGGTGGATGTAGAGCCTCTACGTATAACTCTCTTCCTCTTACTTCGGCACATGCATTAGCTGAATTTATGCATGATTTCCAAGTAAAGCATTCATAATAAGACGATTAATAGGATCAATTGCTCCAAAATCCAGTTATTTTCACTGGGTTTTGGAGCATTGACGATAATGTCTAGAAAAAATGAACACATAGAAATGATATGACTCTGATAAACTTGTTCGTAATGGGTGGGATACTGATGTACATCCTACTCTTGATATCGATTATCGTGATCGGTATTGTGATAGGAAAGTACCGTTTGTTGGCCAAAGTTGGCAAACAAATTGATAGACTTGTTGAATCTTTGAAACAACAAGATAAGATAGAGAATTTCGTATCGATCTTGAGTATTCATGGAGAAGGTTCTCCCCTTGGAGCAATGCTTGATAAGCTCATCAATACGAAATCCAGTGATCCAGGACTGACCAAAGAGAGTATGGAATCGACAGCCAATCTCGAGCTTCACAAACTCGAAACAGGAATGGGGTGGCTATCTACATTTGCTGCTATTGCTCCTCTTATCGGATTCCTGGGCACAGTTATAGGTATGGTCCGAGTTTTTATGAACATCCAAACACAAAGCCAAAGTGGAGTGGATATTAACTTACTGGCGGGAGGTATATGGGAAGCTATGCTGACTACCATAGCAGGTCTAATAGTTGGCATAGTGACAATCATTTTTTACAATGATCTTGTGCAAAAGTTGGAGCAAGTCTCAAAAGATCTGCAAAATCACGCTATTGACTATATTATCAGAATTCAGGAACTAAAAAACGGAGCCAAATAGAATGAAGATACAGACAACGAAAAAGAAGATCAGTACTACACTGTTGATATCGATGACAGATGTCATATTTCTACTGATTATCTTCTTGCTGATAGCCTCAAACTTTGCATCGCAAACTGGTTTACCTATTCAGCTCCCAGGTTCTGTATCTTCAGTAAGGCAAACGCATCAAGTGATTCACATCGTTTTCAAAGATGCTAATAACATAGATTTTATGGGAGAAATCATCACTCTGAATCAGTTGAGTGATTCTCTAAAAAAGAACTTCACTTCGAGTGAACAGGTAGTACGCCTTTCTGCAGACAAAGAAACAGCTCTACAGACATTGATTTCATTGATGGATACAATACGCGGAGCAGGATATGAAAAGATTTTTGTCGCCACCGAAACAGCCGCTATTGACAACTAAAGGGGTTCATATCAAGCTCATTGAATTGATTCAGAAACCACTTTCGATTTCAGCTCTTCTCCATATCCTGATTCTGTTGGTTCTTGCGCTAGTCTCGATCAAACCTCAACATCATATCAAATGGCATACTTTCGAATGGGAACAAGTATTCACGACACCCCTTCCAAAAACTCAAGGAGACAGTAAAGCAGAGGATCAGCTGAATAGCGGTGAGATGCCTATAGTATCGAATGATTCTGATATTGACGATAGTGTTTCTCCAACAGAGACCTCCACCCCTCAGGAAGGAATCAGTGATTTTATTGAAACCCCCAGAAGGGATAGGACTCAACGCAATCCGAGCGTGGCCAGTATACCCGCAGAAACCAGAGCTGTAACTTACTTCAAAAACCTGCCATATGGAGGAAGGAGCGGTCAAGGAATGGGAGACGGATCAGGATACGATTTTGATGGCCAGGGTGTCAACATTCTGGATAGAGTGGTACCGAATGTAACGGTAACAAATTATGGCACAATAACAATGCAGTTTAGATTGGGAAGTGATGGCAGAGTCGTTCAAGAGAGCATCACAGTACTGTCTTATACAGCATCGGAGTATATCCAGGCATCTGTCACAGCCATTGCAAAGTGGCGGTTTTCATTTGTTGGCAGATATGATGCCTCAAAAGTGTACAAGATCACTTTTGTATACAATCCCAGTTAGATTATGATCTTTAGAAATTATAAAACACCACTTCTTATGGGGATATTGAATCTTACGGAGGATTCATTTTCTGACGGCGCCAGGTTTCTGCATCCTGACGATGCTTTTGCGCATGCCATGAATATGATTGAAGCGGGTGCCGACATTCTGGACTTGGGAGCAGAATCTACACGACCAGGAGCTTTTCCCGTCAAGGCAAGTTTGGAGATTGAACGGCTGGTTCCGATAATTAGACGACTACGATCGGTCTCCGATGTGACAATTTCAATAGATACCCGTAAAGCATTAGTTGCTCAGGAAGCAATAACAGCAGGAGCCAACCTGATCAACGATGTGTCAGCCCTTGGATTTGATAGTGATATGATTAACGTCATTAGTTCAAATCCAGATGTTGATATTGTTCTCATGCACTGTCAGGGCGAACCACAATATATGCAAGTAAATCCACAATACAATGACGTAGTTTCGGAAGTCTACGACTTTTTCAGGAATAGAATCGAAACCTGCAAGACGAGTGGCATTGGCGAGGAACGGATAATTATAGATCCAGGTATCGGCTTTGGCAAGAATCTGGAGCACAACCTGCGCTTGATAGCGAGCCTCGATAGATTCAAAGACTTGGGTTGCAGGATACTATTGGGAGCCTCCAGAAAGAGCTTCATAAATCTGATCGACCCCTCACCTCCAGAAAACAGAACAGGTGGCAGCATCGCAGCTGCAATTGCAGGCTCATTACAGGGGATAGATATCTTACGGATACATGATGTAGCGATTCACCGTCAATTTTTCTCTGTGTTTTCACAGGTGATAGGGGAGGGGAGAGAATGAACTTTTTAGTTCCACAGCTAAGGGATATAATCGACATTGTGATAGTCGCTTTTATCATATATCAAACGCTGTTGATCGTTCGGAAGTCTGGAGCATACCAGATTTTATATGGATTGACCTTTATCTTTGTGTTGTATATAATAGCCGTAGTTCTCAATCTGAAAATGCTACTGGCGATGTTGAATTCATTTAGAAATTATTGGATTTTGGGTGTGATAATCCTGTTTCAAGCTGAACTTCGCTCAATTCTGGCAAGAATGACAATTTCAGACGAACTCGGTGGTCCTTTTAGAAAAAAGAAAAAGAACGAGTTTTACGGAGCTCTATTGGATGCTGTTTCTTCCATGGCTTTCAGAAGAACGGGTGCACTGATTGTGATCGAAAACAAACGAAAACTAAATGAGTATATTCAGAGCGGTGATGTTTTGGATGCTGAGATATCCTTGAGACTGATATTATCGATTTTTAATCCACGCTCAGTTTTACATGATGGAGCTATTATTATTAGAAAAAACAGGATAATAGCTGCAAAAGTAGTATTGCCATTATCAAAAAACCCGGAGTATAACAAGAAATACGGCACTCGTCACTTAGCTGGTATTGGCATTACAGAAGTAAGTGATGCTTTTGCAATTATTGTTTCTGAACAAACAGGTAAGACATCAATTGCTCAGGCAGGAAGAATCCAAAGCGGTATAGCCTTCGAAGAAATGATGCAGATACTTACAGATGCTACAAGATAATAGCGTAAACAGACCTTTGATAATCGGAGTTACAGGTTCCATAGGCAGTGGAAAAAGCACTGTAGCAAAAGTACTGGCTAAATACTACGAAGTAATCAGTGCAGACTTCGTGGCAAATCAAATTCTCAGTACTGACGAATGCATGAAAAAGATATCTGAGAGATGGGGGAGTAGTATCATAAAGAACGGCAAACCAGACCACTCAGCCATTGCAGATATCGTTTTCAATAATGCAGATGAACTGGTTTTTTTGAATAGTTTGATACATCCTGCCGTACTTGAAGCATTCCAGGAAATTGTCGACCATACAGATCAAAAGGTAGTCGTGTTTGAAATTCCATTGCTCTTTGAAGCTGGGCTAAAACAGTGTTTTGATTTCATCATAATGGTTACAGCAGAGGCTGATATTCGAATCTCACGCTTGTTGAAATCCCGTACCCTGAACAAAATTCAAATCACCGCCAGAATACAAAACCAGATGCCCGATAGCGACAAAACAATACAATCGGATTATGTATTAGATAACAACGATTATCCTGAAGCATTGAATATGCAGCTAAGCATTTTACTGAAGCAAATTCCCAAGATTACAAAACGGAGCATTACAGCCTTTACTAGTATCCAAAGGAACTGACCACTTGTAGATAGCAGATCCTTGTTCCTAACAATCATAATAGTCTATACCAAACATGTATCACATCTATATCAAGTGTAATCACGAATAGACTTGATATACGCTTGATATAGGCTTGATATAGGCTTGACTACAAAGTTGACACCCAGTAGCGTAGCAATTTTACATTGACATAATAAACAATTCGTAATATTAAATTCCAAACTGTAAGAGTATGTGTGTGTGGATTATGTGGTATTATGTCTGATCCTTACTTTGATTTATTTCAAGAATTGTGTGTCCACCAAAGAATAGGATAGGCAAAATACCTTGGTCATCGCTGTAAATAACATGAAAAAGGTGTACTGACTATGAAAATGGAAGAATTGAACTATTATTATAACAAATTCAAGTTTGGTGAAGATATTTTTCATCAATTGATGCAATCTAGAGTAAGGGACATTCTGTTAGTATCTACGTTTTACGATGCTTTTATATTCGAACAGGATGGCAGATTATCAGAGCAAATCTTTGGCGAATACAGGCAATTGAACCTTACTACTGCTCCCCGGATTATTAGTGTTCCAACCGGTGCAGATGCTTTGGAAAAAATCAAGCACAATGATTACGACCTCGTGATTACAATGATGAGAATCGGCGAGATCGGTCCTTTTCAGCTGGCTCGAGAAGCAAAAAAGCACAAACCGAATTTACCAATTTTGCTGCTACTGAATGTCCAGTCTGATTATTCGATTTGGGAAAATCACGAAGAAGACAAACAGTACATTGATGATGTGTTTTTGTGGAATGGAGATACAAAGCTTTTCCTGGCTATGGTAAAGAGTGTGGAAGACAAGATGAATGTAGAATATGATACGGTACAGGGTTTGGTTCGTGTGATTCTTCTTGTAGAAGATTCTATTCACTACTATTCACTGTTTCTGCCATCTCTCTATTCTGCCGTGATGAAACAAACCCAAAAGCTCATCGAAGAAGAAGTGAGCGACATTAACAAAAAGCTCCGAATGCGAGTCCGGCCAAAGGTTATTATGGCACATGATTATGAGGAAGCCATCAGATTGTATGATAAGTACAAGGAGTACCTCCTGTGTGTAATATCGGACGTTCGATACAAAAAGGGCGGAGAGATCACAGCCAATGCGGGAATACAACTGATTGACCATATCCTAAAAGAGAACTCCGAATTACCGATTATTCTTCAATCCTCAGAGGATGAAAACGAAGCATTTGCCATCGAACGTAATGTCCACTTTTTGAATAAAAACTCTAAGCATCTGTTTTCCGATCTGAGATCATATATGGTTTACAATCTGGGATTTGGCAATTTCATCTTTAGGGACAAGGAAGGAGCCGTGATAGGAGAAGCAGCAAATATCGCCGAGTTTGAGGAAAAGATACTTCATATCCCGGAAGAATCCTTGGTCTTTCACAGTAAATTCAACCATTTTTCAAACTGGTTGGTTGCCCACGGAGAGATTCAAATTGCAAAACGAATCAGACCAATGAAGGTAGAGCATTTCGAAAGCAAAGACGAACTCCGCAAGTTTTTACATCACACATTCAGAACAGTTCGAATTGAGAAGAACAAAGGTAAGATTATCAATTTCGATGCAGTATCACTTACCGAAATGAATCAGGTTATCCGGTTGACGGAAGGATCGTTGGGTGGTAAAGGGCGTGGTCTTGCTTTTTTAAACGCCCTCCTGTGTACAATGGATTACGAAAAAAAGTACGAAAAAGTGGGTATTTCGTTACCCAGTACCGCAATAATAGGTACGATAGAATTTGATCAGTTTGTAGAAAATAATAATATTCAGGAAAAGGTTATAGGAAAGTCCGATGCAGAAATCGACGAAATCTTCAAAGCGGGTAAGTTGACGCCTGCTTTGGTACAAAGATTGGAAGTGTATCTCGATCATATTCATTATCCAATAGCGGTTCGTTCTTCCAGCCTCCTCGAAGATTCTCAGGCCCAACCTCTGGCAGGAGTGTATAGAACCTTTATGCTTCCCAATAATCATCCTGACCAGATGTTTAGATTGCGGCAGCTAATGGATGCTATAAAACTCGTATTTTCCTCTGTTTACCTTTCTGAAGCGCGTAATTTCCTTGAAGCCTTGAACTACAAAGCAGAAGAAGAGAAAATGGCTGTGATCATACAGGAAGTAGTAGGTGGCTTACATGGAGAATCTCATTATTATCCACATATATCAGGTGTAGCTCAATCATACAATTTTTACCCTACCTCGCATATGACACACACTGATGGCATTGCCAATATAGCCCTCGGATTGGGAAAATCAGTAGTTGAGGGTAAACTGAACTACCGCTTCTGTCCAAAATATCCAGAATCAGAGATGCTTCCCCCAGAAGAGTGTGTGCGTTCAGCCCAAAAAGAATTCTTTACTTTGGATCTTTCAAAGAGCGATTTCGATCTGACCAAAGGTGAGGAAATTACACTGGCAAAGCTAAACCTGCGAACAGCGGATAAACATGGCGTAATCCGTTATTTAGCATCCATCTGGGATTATGAAAATCACCGGCTGACAGATAATCTTGAAGCTCCTGGCATGAAAGTTCTGACTTTCGCAAGTATTCTAAAGTACAATTACTTTCCTTTGGCTAAGATCGTGGATGAACTCCTCGAAATCGGGGAGATAGCATTAGGAATCCCGGTGGAGATTGAGTTTGCGATCAATCTTGATTTTGATTATAGATTCAATCAGAAGCCTACGTTTTACATCCTTCAGATCAGGCCTTTGTCCGTAACTACCGAAGCTTACAGGATAGATCCCGAGAAAATAGTCAAACAGGATTTATTGATGTATACCGAGCACGGGATGGGTAATGGCATGATCGATGATTTGTATGATATAATTTACATGGATCCGGAGCGATTTGATACGACCAAAACTAACGAAATGCAAGCTGAGATCGATGTAATGAATCAAGCGATGAATAATAGTGGCAAGAGGTATATTTTGATCGGCCCTGGTAGATGGGGATCTCGTGATAGATTTTTGGGCATTCCAGTTCGCTGGCCTCAAATAAATCGAGCCAAAGTGATCCTTGAAACTGGGCTGAGAGACTTCATTGTTGAAGCCTCACAAGGAACTCACTTCTTTCATAATCTCGTAGCTATGAATGTGGGGTATTTTACGATTCCTTACGTTTCACAGACCGATTTTGTAGATTGGGAATGGCTACTCAGCCAGGAAATCAATAGCAGGGGTGAGTACTTTGTCCACCTTAGCTTTGATCATCCTCTGGTAGTACGTATGGATGGGAAAACCGGACTGGCTGTGATCTATAAGTAGTTATGATAGCTTCAAACTATTGGTCTCAAGAGATCGAACTGATCGAGAGTACTCTATCCTATAGGGTACAACACATCCTGATGATTGCATCTCTATATGATTCCTTCGTTTTTGAAGTAGATGGCTTCCTTGCTGAACAGGTAGCAGAAGATTTTTATCTTTTGAATCTTAGCACTCAACCGGAGCTTTATCATGCTTCCAGTGTTGACAGTGCTATGAACAGACTGCAGTATGAACAGATAGATATCATAATAATCCATCTTGCTTCGATGAGAAGCATCGCCATGGAGCTTTTGAATATTATCAAAGAACAATATCCCTCGATACCTGTTTTTTTTCTGCTCGGAGCTCCTATGGATCTGATGTTTATCGAGAACAGGATGGACGAGCTAAAGGCTGTAGAGGATTTTTACTATTGGAACGGAGATTCAAAGCTATTCCTGGCTATGATCAAACAGCATGAGGAAAGAGTAAACATCCCGCACGACACCAAAGTCTATACTGTTCCGATTATACTCGTTGTGGAGACATTTATCCCATATTACTCCCAGTTTTTGCCTCTGTTCTATGAACAAATTATGGTCTTGAACCAAACTGTAATC
The DNA here is from genome assembly GCA_964634275.1 of uncultured Candidatus Cloacimonadota bacterium. GTDB lineage: Bacteria > Cloacimonadota > Cloacimonadia > Cloacimonadales > Cloacimonadaceae > CAZZCS01. Next base: position 36,319 of record CAZWIS010000004.1, read on the forward strand.
CGCAAAGAACATCAGAACTTTAACAAATCAATTTATATGAATGCCCGTCCTCGAGTAGTTTTAATGCACAACTATAGTGATGCAGTAGAATTTTACGAGAAATATACTGATAGCATTATAGGTATTATCAGCAATATAAACTATCATTATAGAGGAGAGTTGGATAGGGATGCTGGATTGAAATTCCTGCAATACATCCGCAAAAGAAGACCCACTCTTCCTTTTTTGCTTCAATCGTTTAATCCTTTATACAGAGATATCGTTACAAGTAACGAAGGAGAGTTTTTATACAAAGATATAAGTGGTCTGAGGTATCAGCTAAGGAGATGGCTGGAAACTGAAATAGGCTTTGGCAAGTTTGTGTTTCGCATGCCGGATCAAAGAAAAGTAGGAGAAGCCAAAACTCTGGTAGGCTTTTTGAATAGTATTATCACAATACCAGCCCAGTCTTTGATGTACCATTTTGATCAGGGGCACATTGTTAACTGGCTCAGTACTCATGCCGAAGTATCCTTATCCCTTTATATCAGAAATCTGAAAAGAATCGACGATCCGGAGCTGCTTCGAACCAGGCTGGTAGAGGCATTTCAATCTCTGATTTCGTTTCGTAGAAGGGAAAAAATTCAGGACTGGAACGAAGAATCAAATTTCAGAATCAATCTAATCTACAAAATTGGTGATGATTCCATCGGCGGAAAGGGCAGGGGACTTGCTTTTCTAAATGTAGTCTTGAACCGTTACAGCAACATCTTCGCCAAATACGACAATGTAAACATATCGGTACCTGTTGCTGCAGTATTGGCTACCGGAGAGTACGACAAACTATTTATAAATAATCCCCAGCTCCAAAATCTTGATAACCTTAATGATGAGGAGATAGACCAGGCATTTGTCCACAGTACTTTTCATGAAAGTACAATCAAGGTACTGCAACAGATAATCGACCAAACGGATTTCCCGCTGGCAATAAGGTCGTCATCGGTTTTGGAAGATTCGATTACAAATCCATTTGCAGGTATCTTTAAAACCTTTCTGATTCCCAATAGCCATCCCAATCGTGAAATCCGGCTGGAGCAATTGATAAAAGCCGTAAAGCTCGTATATGCATCGATGCATCTGAAGAATGCCAGAGTTTATCGTGAATCGCTCAGAATCCCTTCCAGAGAAGAAAAGATGGCTGTGATAATCCAAAAAGTAGCCGGAAGCATGCATAATGAGTTCTATTATCCCATAGTATCCGGGGTTGCTCAGTCATACAATTATTATCCAGGTTCAAACATGAGACACGAGGATGGAGTCGTTACACTATCGACAGGACTGGGAAAAACAGCAGTGGAAAGAGAACGTACCTTCGCTTTTTGCCCTGCTCATCCAAACAAGGATATGTTCACTCCCATAGATATTGTGACAAACTCTCAAAGGCATCTATATGCCATTGCTCCACAGAAAACAGAATTTGACTTGTTAAAAGGAGAGGATGCCTCATTGGAAAGATTGCGGATCAACCAAAAGATATGCGAAAACGAATTGGTCGATTTATCCTCTGTGTGGGATTATGAAAACAAAGAATTTATCGCTGCCAAATACGCTACTGGACCGCGTGTAATTACCTATAGAAACATCCTCCACTACAACCATTTCCCTTTGGCTCCGATCATCAAAGACTTTATCGAACTCGGCAGAGAAGTATTGGGTTGCGAAGTCGAGATGGAATTTGCCTTTGATTGCGAAGCTGCTACAAATAAGTGTAGTTTCTACCTCTTGCAGATAAGACCCATAGCAGTAAATTGCATGCTCTATTCCGAGCCTTTGGAAAACTACCTGGAGCGGAAGGAAGAGCTTTTTCTGTTTTCTTCATACGCGTTGGGTAGTGAAATCGAAGATAACATTGATACAATAATCTATATTCCACCCCACAAGTTTAATGTGGTAAAAACTGAAGAAATGGTATCCGAATTGGAAGAGCTGAATCAAATGATGCGAGAATCTAAGACGAAGTATATCTTGGTAGGACCTGGAAGGTGGGGGTCGAGCGATAGGTTTTTGGGAATTCCTGTGGTATGGAGTCAGATATCAAACGCTCAGGTAATCGTTGAGGTGGTTTTGCCAAATATGTCGATCGAAGCTTCGCATGGGAGCCATTTCTTTCACAATCTATTTTCGATGAACGTGGCTTACCTGACCGTATGGGATAAGGCAAAAAATGACTCTTTGGATTGGGAGTGGTTGGACATCCAGCCATCTCTTGTGGATCGAGAGTATTTTTCTGTAAAAAAAATACCTCACAATCTGAAGATTTTGTTTGACGGAAAGAATGCTGTAGTAAAGAAGTGATGCGTCGAAATTAAAACCAAACAAAATAAAGTGTGTGAAAAAAAACGACAGGAGGTATTTGTCGATGACAATGCACGAATTCATGCATCAAGTATCAGCCAAAAACGCTGATCAACCTGAATTTATTCAGGCAGTTACTGAAGTAGTCGAATCTATATGGGATGTATATGATTCGAATCCCCAACTGAAGAAAGCCAAGATTTTAGAAAGAATCGTAGAACCCGAAAGAGTCATTATCTTTAGAGTTCCATGGCTCACAGATTCAGGAGAAGTCGTAGTTAATCGTGGATTTAGAATTGAGTTCAACAGCGCAATAGGTCCATACAAAGGTGGTTTGCGTTTTCATCCCAGTGTCAATCTGGGAATTCTGAAGTTTTTGGGTTTTGAGCAAATCTTCAAAAACAGCCTTACAACACTGCCAATGGGCGGTGGAAAAGGTGGATCGGATTTCAATCCAAGAGGCCGTTCAGACGAAGAAGTAATGCGTTTTTGTCATTCTTTCATGCTGGAACTATTCCGTCATATCGGTCCAGATACCGATGTCCCAGCTGGTGATATTGGAGTGGGAAAACGTGAAATCGGTTTCATGTTTGGAATGTATCGCAAGATAAAAAATGAATTCACCGGAGTCCTCACTGGTAAAGGTTTGGATTGGGGTGGCAGCTTGATTCGTCCGGAAGCTACAGGTTTCGGCACAGTTTATTTTGCCGATGAAATGCTCAAAACCAGAGGTGAAGCGATCGAAGGTAAAACAGTACTCGTATCTGGATCCGGAAACGTCTCCCAGTATGCCATTCAAAAGATCAACCAACTGGGTGGAAAAGTAGTGACAGCTTCTGACTCTGATGGGTTCATCCACGATCCGGATGGAATCATTGGCGACAAGTGGGAATACCTCATGGAGCTCAAGAACGTTAAACGTGGCAGAATCAAAGAATATGCAGATGAGTTCGGAGTGAAGTATTATCCTGGAGAACGCCCGTGGATTATACCCGGTCAGATCGCTCTTCCATGTGCAACTCAAAACGAAATCAATGGTGAAGAAGCAAAGACATTGGTGAAAAACGGTTGTATCTGCGTATCTGAAGGTGCAAACATGCCCACGACTCCTGAAGGCGTCGAAGTCTTCCTTGAAAACAAAATCCTTTATGGCCCTGGAAAAGCAGCTAATGCGGGTGGAGTATCCACTTCCGGTCTTGAAATGACACAGAACAGCATGAGGATTAGTTGGAGCCGTGAAGAAGTAGATCAAAAACTGCATGGTATCATGAAAGCAATCCATCAGCAGTGTGTGACTTATGGTAAAGATGGCAATTTCACAAACTATGTGAAAGGTGCAAACGTTGCAGGATTCCTCAAGGTAGCAAATGCCATGATGGATCAAGGACTTATATAATACATTACAGGAGAGTGAGTCCGGTCTATTTTTTAAATCGGACTCACTTTTTTTATGGATATAGATTACATAGCACAGTTAAATGAAAGAATCAAAGAACTCTCCTGCCTATACCAGATTTCAGAGATTTCAAACCAACCTGATACAATACTAAAAGATATTCTCAGGCAGATTGTCAGCATCCTGCCTCCATCGATGCAATATCCAGAGATAGCATCTGCACGCTTACTGGTCGATGGAGATTATTATTATAGCGATGGATTTCGTGATAGTGATCTATTTTTGAGTGTAGAAATCATGGTAAACTACCAGCCCAGAGGACTTATCGAGATCCATTACAATCCGGACGAAGCAACCAGAGAGCAGGTGTCATTTTTACAAGAAGAAGAAAAACTGCTGAAGACTGTAGCCCAACAGCTTGCTATGATCATAGAGCGCAAAAACATTGAAGAGACCAATGAAAAACTTCAGGAACAGCTCCGACATGCTGATCGTCTGGCGACTATCGGTCAACTCGCTGCCGGAATAGCCCATGAGATCAATGAACCTTTGGGTACAATCCTTGGTTTTGCCCAGCTTGTTCAGAGTAGCTATGATCTGAGCCCAAACCTTGCTGAGGATATTCAAAAGATAATCAATGCATCCCTTCACGGTCGTGAAGTTGTCAGAAAACTCATGCTTTTTTCACGTCAGATGCCTCCCAAAATGACCAATGTCAACCTGAACAAAATTATCGAAGATGGCTTCTATTTCTTGGAAAATAGATGCCTGAAGCAGGGTATCGAGATTATTCGGGAACTGGATCCGGCGATACCGGAGATTGTCGCAGATCCTGGTCAAATGCATCAAGTTTTGGTAAATCTAACTGTTAATGCCATGCAGGCTATGCCGAATGGCGGACAAATTACTATTAAGACAAAACATCTGATCAACAATATCGAACTATCTATCTGCGATACCGGTATTGGCATGAGCAAAGAACTGATAAACAAGATTTTCATCCCCTTTTTTACGACGAAAGACATCAATCAGGGTACTGGATTAGGCTTGTCCGTCGTTCATGGTATTATTAATACTCATAATGGCCAGATCAAAGTAGAAAGCGAACCCAAAAAAGGCTCGACGTTTAGAATTCTGTTAGGAGTAGGAAATGTCCAATAAAAATGAAAAAGTGTTAATCGTGGATGATAATCCCGATACGCTTGAGATGCTTCGCAGAAAGGTATCTGCCCAAGGATATGATACTTATTGCGCACCAGACGTTCCCAAAGCTCTCGAATTGATGAACAACATCCCAATCGATCTCGTTCTCACTGATTATCGAATGCCCAGAATCACGGGGCTCGATCTTATCCGTCATATCCATGACAACTATCCCAGTATCCTGGTAATAATGCTGACAGGATATCCGACGATTGAAGGAGCTGTGGAAGCCGTCAAGGTAGGAGCAGAAGAATACCTGACAAAGCCTTTTACAGATGAGGAGCTGTTTACTGCTATTGATAATGCCGTGAAAAAGATTCGTCTTCAAAAGCAATCCTCGAAGCCTGTAACTTCCGAATCAGGTCTCTATGGAATCATCGGACATTCCAAAGTGATGCAAAAGGTTTTTTTCAATATCAGAAAATCTTGCACTTCACAAGCTACTGTACTAATCCAAGGCGAAAGCGGAACGGGGAAGGAGCTGGTAGCACGTGCAATTCATTATCATTCCAAACGAAACAAGACTCCCTTTGTCCCCGTAAACTGCGGAGCAATTCCGGATACACTCTTGGAAGCTGAACTATTCGGCTTTACAAAAGGTTCATTTACAGGAGCTTACGAAACTCGGGCAGGCTTCTTTCTGACTGCCGACGGGGGCACGATATTTCTCGATGAAATCAGTGAAACTTCGCTATCCATGCAGGTAAAACTCCTTCGTGTTTTGCAGGACAAACAGGTTTATATGGTGGGGTCAAAATCTCCCAGAACAGTAAATGTCAGAATTATCACGGCAACCAATAAAGATCTTCAGTTACTTTTGAAGCAAGGACTTTTTCGTGAAGACCTGTTTTATCGGCTGAACGTGTTGAACATTACAATCCCTCCACTGCGGGAGCGAAAAGAAGATATCATTCCATTGGCGTATTTCTTCATGAACAAATTTGCCACTGAGAATTCCATGAAGACCCCAAAAATAGACGATGATCTACTGAATTATCTACAGGCATATCACTGGCCTGGAAACGTACGAGAGCTGGAAAACTTGATATATCGCTTGGTAATAATGAATGAGGATGGGCACCTAAAAACATCTGATTTACCCGATTTTATGAGGTTTTGCATCAAATCGCAAAAGAATCTGCAACGGACGCTGAGAGAGGTAGAGGAAGAGTATATAAACGACGTCCTGCTATCTGTGGATGGAAACAAATCAAAAGCTGCCAAAATTCTCGATATTGACAGGAAAACACTACATAATAAACTATCCCACAAAGCGTCTGAATAAAAAAAGGATACAGGAATATGCTAAGCGAATTGATCACAAAGAACAGAAGCTATCGCCGTTTTATCGAAGAAAAGAAACTCACCCAGGCAGATTTGATCGAACTTGTCAGGATTGCCAGGATATGCCCAAATGCTGCAAACCTGCAAACCATAAGGTATTACATATCCACAGCTCAAGAAACAAATGATATATTATTTGATAATATCAAATGGGCTGGCTATTTACGATATTGGGACGGTCCAGAACCCGGCGAACGACCTACAGGATACATCCTGATAATGGCTCCTGCAAATGCTACAAACCACCATTTGATCGATACCGGAATTGTTGCTCAAAGTATGCTTCTGAGAGCCACAGAGATGGGCTTTGGCGGATGTATGATTGCATCCATTAATAAAGATGAAGTTCAAGCCCGATTGATTCTTCCCGAAGAATATAGTATCTCGCTGGCGATCGCCTTTGGCTATCCATCTGAAACCGTTGTCATAGACGAAGTAGTTGATCCTGATGATATTGAATACTGGCGGGACGACGATGGTGTTCACCACGTACCAAAAAGAAAAACAGAGGATCTGATCATATCCTGATTAAAACATATTGAACCAGGAACCAATATAAAGTCAGAATCCATATAGAATCTGTTTCCGTCACCTACAAATTATCTATGCGATAGAAACACTTGTCCAATGAAATGGGCATAGCCTTCGACAATGGGAGCTGTTCTGCTAGAATGCCATTTTAAGCGCCATATATGGCGGTTCCAGCGACTCTATTTTGTTGCTGGTGATCGTAGTCAATTCCAAGCCGTATGCCCTCTGTTGTGCTCATTTCAATCGAATTCCCAGATTGCATCATTTACAACGAATGGGCAAGCCAAAACGGCTTTAGAAGAAGCGACTCCAGAGCCATGAAACCTGCCCTGTATGACTGTGGAATAGAGGTAAAATCAATTAGAAGTCAGAACTATGCGATTGGTCTGAGGATTTTACCCGGCTAAAATGTTATCTATGTGGTGAATGTGGTATATTTCCTATATTCTAATTATAGTTTTTTAATGCTAAAAAGAAAAGCTAACAATAAAGGAAAAGTACCACATTTCCCACATTTCCCTCCTCAGAGAGAGCCCGGAACAACAGATTCAGTGGGAACAACAGTTTCAACTAATCGGCGGAACACCAGTTTCAACTGATCGGATCATCAGATTCATCTGGTGTCAAGTACACTCCAGCTTTTGAGTAAATCCCGGTCTCACAGAAGGTCCAGAAAAATCAGGACTACCGACCGAATAAGTTCGGTGTTCCTGTTTCGCCCCCCTCTTGAGCTTTGTATGTTCGTCCCTGAGCCCTGTGAAGATACTCTATGACAGCATTGGGGATACATCAGGCATATATCGGGTATGTCTCAGAGCAGGAGGGAGAGGCTATATGAATTGGCAGAGTTTTATTGTGGCAGACAAAAGAAAAAAGGAGGTCTTAAAAGACCTCCCTTGTCGTAATTTTACACTCTCTTCATTCTCGCACAGGCGGGAATGCAGACAATATTATTATCTGATTAATGATGTTTGTGAGTCGCTTCTTTGACCACATGACCAGTATTGATCGAGCGTTCAAAGTAATGTGTATGCAGTAGTTTATGAGCCAGTGGGGAATTTGGTTCACCCAGGAAGCGTTCATAGATTCTCTTTACTTCCGGATTGTGGTGAGACTTACGAACAGGTAAGTCGCGGTCTTCTTTGTAAAGTCCTTCACCTCTTCTGGCGCGCATAGCCATATTATTACCATAGGGCTGTCCACCACCGCCAACGCAACCACCGGGGCATGCCATGATTTCTACGAAGTGCCATGGTGATTCTCCCGTAGTGGCAAGACCTTCACGGATCCTGTCCATAACGATACGAGCGTTTGACAAACCATGAGCAACGACAACTCTGAGATCACCAAAACCTGGAACAGGTACAGTCGCTTCCTTTACTCCTTGTAAACCACGAACTGCTGTTATATCGATAGCTTCGAGTTCCTGACCAGTTACAAGCGTATAGGCAGAACGGATAGCAGCTTCCATAACTCCACCCGTAGCACCAAAGATCGTTCCAGCTCCCGTATAGAAGCTCATTCCTTCATCAGCGTCTTCTTCTTTTATGTTTTTGAAGTCTATTCCTGCTTCTTTGATCATGCGGATAAACTCTCTGGTGGTCAGAACATAATCGGTATCCTGGAAACCAGAATCACGCATTTCCGGACGACGGGCTTCAAACTTCTTTGCTGTGCAGGGCATAATGGCGACAGAGACTATATTGGCGGGATCAATTTCCTGTTCTTGAGCATAATAGGTCTTTGAAAGCACACCAAACATAGACATTGGTGATTTGGCAGTGGACACGCAATCCGCAAGGTCGGGGTAGTATGTTTCCATAAACTTGATCCATCCGGGTGAACAGGATGTGATCAAAGGACGCTTGCTACCAGATTTTAGCTTGGTAACGCATTCGGTGCCTTCTTCCATAATCGTAAGATCTGCGGTAAAATTGGTATCCATGATGGAGTTAAAACCGATTTTACGAAGAGCTGCATACATCTTTTTGGCTGTTACCGTACCCAAATCCATGCCAAATTCCTCGGCAAGAGATACGCGGATAGCAGGAGCTTCCTGAACCACCACATGCTTTGTAGGATCAAGAATGGCTTCCCAGACAGCGTCTGTTTCGCTCTTCTCTCTAAGGGCACCAGTAGGACAGTAAACTGTACATTGACCGCAATTTACGCAGGGGCTATTGGACATACCGTTACTGAAAGCTGTATCGATATGAGCATCGATACCACGATCGGAGAAAGTAAGGGCATAGACAGTCTGCACTTCGTTACATACAGTTACACAACGTCCGCAGGCGATACATTTGTTCACATCACGGATGATGGACAAACTACTATCGTCCACAGGCTGTTTTTTTAGAATATTTGGTAAAGAATCAGGATCTACTCCCAGGTTGTTTGCCAGGGACTGCAGTTCGCATTTGTTGTTTGCAAAGCAGGTAGGACATACAACTTCGTGGTTGGAGAGGATCATCTCTGTCAGAGTCTTGCGGTATGCTCTGAGTTTTTTGGAATTAGTATTGACTTTGAGCCCTTCATTAACAGGAGTACAGCATGCTCTTTTGGGAACGGGATTGCCAATTATTTCCACTACACATATTCCACAATTTGCTGTAGGTGGAAGATCGGGATGGTAGCAGAGACGGGGAATATGAATTCCGAATTTATCGGCGGCTTCAATGATCGTCATCGTTTCCGGGACTTCTATATGATGACCATCTATCCAGACATTAACAGTTTTAGCCATGTTATTTATCCTCACTAATGTTATTTTGTTGTTATTGCGATGAATTCATCACGGAAGTTCTCGATAGCGCTTCTAATAGCCATGATAGGTGACTGACCCAAAGCACAGAATGATGTCTGTTGCATTGTATCTGCTATCATCAGCATCAGATCTACATCGTCCATCGTACCTTCACCCTTGCGAATCTTTGTGATCAGCGTATAAAGCTGCTGAGTACCAGTTTTGCAGGGTGAACACTTACCACAAGATTCGTGGCGGAAGAAACGAAGGATAGACCATAGCATATCGACGATTGATTGGTGTTCGTTCATGACGAGAATCGCACCGGAACCGAGAACTGCGGCATATTGATTTAAGCTGCTGAAATCCATTTTGACATCCAATAGCTTTTCAGAGAGGATGACACCAGCTGCGCCACCAACCAAAGCAGCCTTGAATTTGAAACCTTTTTTCATCCCACCAGCATAGTCGTTTATGATGGTACGCAAGGTCGTACCCATATCTACTTCGCAAAGTCCTGGATGTGCTACATCTCCCAAAATGGTATAGACCTTTGTTCCTGTGCATTCGGCAGTTCCAAACTTCTTGTACTCATCAGCACCGTTCTTGATGATGTATGGGACGTTCGCAAGAGTTTCGACATTATTGACCACGGTGGGATATTGCCACAAGCCTTTAACGCCAGGGAACGGTGGTTTCCAGCGAGGATTACCTCTGTTTCCTTCGAGGGACTCTATCAGGGCTGTTTCTTCACCGCAAACATAGGCACCAGCTCCAATCTTGATCTCGATATCCAAATCAAAGCCGGATTCGAATATGTTCTTTCCAAGTATTCCATATTCTTTACACTGCTTGATAGCATGATTGAGACGATTGATACAGAGCTTGTATTCACCGCGAATGTATATCCATGCCTTGGATGCACCGATAGCTCTGGCACAGATCATAATTCCTTCCAAAAGCTGATGTGGGTCACCTTCCATGATAAGCCTGTCTTTGAATGTACCTGGCTCACCTTCATCGGCATTAACGACGACGTATTTTTGCTCAGCTACCAAAGGTGCTGTAAAGCTCCATTTTAAGCCTGCCGGGAAGCCTGCTCCACCACGTCCACGAAGGCCAGACTTTTTTACTTCATCGACTATCTGTTCTGGTTTCATCTCAAGTAGGGCTTTTTCCCATGCTTCATAACCACCTGAACCAAGGTATTCGTCTATGCTTTCAGGATCGATGATGCCAGAATTACGTAACACAATACGTGTCGCATAGTTAAACTTGGGGCTGAACTTGCTCGTAGAATCGAATAACAAGCGCTGAACAGGACGTCCCTTTAGGAAATGTTCGGTGACTAACTCTGGAATATCTTCGAGCTTTAGATTCTCGTAGTTTACATTTTCTGGATAAATGGTAAGGCAAATACCCTTTCCAAAGAAGCTGAGAGGACCAGTTTCGAGAACATTGATTTCTTCCTGGAGAGTTTGTTTGTTCAGTTCCAAGCGCAAAGCTTGGATAAAATTGTGGACACCTGCATTCAGGGAAGTTTCATTGATACCGACTAGGACATGAGAACGGAAATACTTCATTTCGTACCTCCCTTTACATTTGCGACGATTTCTTCGATCTTTTCTTCGGTAAGATCACCATATACATCATCGTTTATCATCATTACAGGAGCATTTCCACATACTCCCAGGCAAGCTGCAAGCTCAAGTGTGAACACGCCATCCTTGGTTGTTTCACCGACATTTACACCCAATATGGTCTTTAGCTTACGCAGAATGTTTTCCGATCCTTTGATGTAGCATGGGGGAGATTCGCAGAGGCGGATAATGTTTTTTCCACGTGGGCTGGTGCTATACATCGAGTAGAATGTCAACACGCCATAAATATGGTTTGCTGGAACATTCAAATATTCTGCGACTACCTCCACTGCTTCTTCAGAAATATAGTGCTGAGGATGAGTGTCCTGAATTTCGTGAAGTATGAAGATCAGGTTGTCTTTAGTAGGAGAATACTTCTTACATATTTCTTTGTACATTGAAACCCCTTATTCTTCTGTATCAGTATGTCTTTGTGCTTTGTGAGCTGATACTTCCGGATGCATACCTGTTACTTTGCTAACAGCTTTGACAGGGCATACATCCATACAGTTTCCGCATTTTACACAATCAATCTGATGGATTACATATTTATCTTCCCGGCTTCCGCTGATACAATTAACCGGGCACTTTCTAGCACATAGAGAACAGCCTATACATCTATCTTTGTCGATATCATAGTGCATTAATTCCTGACAAACCTTGGTGGGACAATTCTTGTCGCGAATATGAGCTTCATATTCATCGCGGAAATAGCGGATGGTACTCAAGACAGGATTTGGTGCAGTCTGTCCCAAACCACAAAGAGAAAGCTGTTTTATGGTTTCTCCCAGTCTTTGTAATTCTTCGATATCTCCTTCCTTGCCTTCACCGATGGTAATCCTATGCATGATGTCATACATCTGCTTCAGACCGATTCTGCAAGGAGAGCACTTTCCGCAAGATTCATCAACGGAAAAGTCCAGGAAGTACTTGGCAACGTTTACCATACAATTGTCATCATTCATAACAATAACGCCACCAGAGCCCATCATGGCACCTTTTTCCTTAAGAGTCTCGTAATCGACTGGAACATCGAGATGTTCGATTGTCAGACATCCGCCAGAAGGACCACCAAGCTGTACAGCTTTGAACTTTTTGTCGTTCGTAATGCCTCCGCCAACTTCAAAGATCAGCTCACGGAGAGTGATACCCATCGGAACTTCGACCAAACCAGTATTTTTGATGTCTCCTGTCAATGCGAAAACTTTCGTTCCTTTGCTGGTTTCTGTACCCATGGATGCAAACCAATCAGCACCTTTGAGGAAGATTGTAGTAAGGTTTCCAATGGTTTCTACGTTGTTTACTACTGTAGGCATATCCCATAGCCCTTTAACGGCTGGGTATGGAGGTTTTGGAGTGGGATTGCCTCTGTTACCTTCTATTGAATGAATCAGAGCCATCTCTTCTCCACAGACAAACGCACCGGCACCAGTACGAACTTCGGCATCAAAACAGAATTTGCTGTCAAAGATGTTTTCGCCGATCAGGCCAACTTCACGAGCTTGTTCGATCGCCGTTTTTATTCTCTTGATAGCCAGGGGATATTCTGCACGGATGTAGAAATAACCCTTGGAAGCACCAATAGAATAGGCGATAATCATCATCCCTTCAAGTATCCGGTGTGGATCACCTTCAAGGAGTGAGCGGTCCATAAAGGCTCCCGGATCTCCCTCGTCACCATTGCAGATAATATACTTTTGTTCTGCTTTGGCATCATGTACCATCTGCCATTTCATATGAGCTGGGAACCCACCACCACCACGTCCGCGAAGACCAGACGCTTTTACAACGTCGATCGTCTGTTGAGGCGTCATTGTAGTCAATATGGTTCCAAGTGCTTCATAACCACCGGTAGCGATGTATTCGTCCATGCTTTCTGGATCGATGTAACCACAATTTTCCAGGGCAACTTTCACTTGTTTCTGGTAGAAAGGAATATCCTTTTTTGTCGATAGTAGCTTCTCATCCAGATCTTGCATCATCAGTCTTTTGACTGGTCTTCCCTTGATGAAATGCTCTTCAACAATTTCCTGAACATCATCTACTGTAACGGTTTTGTAGAATATACCTTCAGGATAAATAACCATAACAGGGCCGTAGTCACAAGGACCCATACATCCTGTTTCGATAATGTTTATTTCACTTGCGATTCCCTTGTCCTTTAGAACCTCGTGAAATCTGTCTTTAATCTTCAATGCTCCGGCTGAGACGCATCCCGAGCCACAGCATATCAGAAGGTCAATTCTTTTGAGAGACATGGAAACTCCTTCTTATCAATTGCCTGTAGCGACAACATAATCGGAGACGATTCTTCCATTTACGATGTGTTCGACGACGACTTTCTTGACCTTTTCGGGACTCATGTTTCCATACGTAACTTTCTGGTTGGTATCATCGATAACATCCACTACAGGTTCCATAGAAGATAGTCCCTTTTCGCCAGTTTGAGTAACCAGTACATCGGTTAAACTACGACTTGCAATCTCTTCCAGGAAAGTTTTCATGACTTCACGAGCACCCATTGCTATACCTGAAGTTCCCATACCAACTACGATTTTGATGCGTACATTACTGCCACGAAGTTTCATTTCTTCCTGTGCTTTCTCACGGATTTTTTTAAGGTCTGTCAGTGTTTTCATCAGACATCCTCCATATTTGTATTTTGTATTCCTTCTTCTAAACTTTGATCTATGTATTCGATTACGTCAGGATAGGTAAGGGGAATATCCCCCAATTCTTCTTTAATCGCTGCGGTGTCAAAGTGAAAGGATTGCTCCTTACCGCGATCCCGGCTAATGAGTCTGATATAATAATCTACTTCAGGGTGGCCGATGATAGCACCCAGTAGAGTGTCTTTCAGGTTTCCCAATGGCATCCTGTCTATATGATCGAGTGTAAAATCCACTGTCATAACAGTGCCAAAACCTGGTTCACTGGTAATATTAAAAGTCCCATCAGTAAGTTCCGCATTTTGTTTGAAAAGCGGAATACCGAGTCCGACTTTCTTTTCACGACTTTCTTTGCTTGTATAAAAGGGATTCTGAGCATGGCTTAGAGTCTCAGCATCCATACCACAACCATCATCTTCGATAATCAAACGAAGCCTGTTTTCCAGAGTGTCTGTAACAATCCGTAGCTTGATTTTTTTTGCCTCAGCTCGAACTGAATTTTCGATGATATCAAGAAGATGTAATGAAATATCCTGCATTATATAGCCTCGTCCGTCTTCTAACGGTATTTACCTATAATATCTTTGATCTTGTCTTTTGTGTCTATACGGCCAAAGGTATCTTCTCCAATTACAAAAACTGGTGCTAATGAACATGCACCTACACAGCGTACAGCACTCATAGTAAACTGGCTGTCTTTTGTGGTTTCTCCCATACCGATTCCAAGCTCATCCTGAAGCATTTGGATCAGCTTTGGAGCTCCCTTAACATAGCATGCAGTTCCTGTGCAGACGTTGATCATATACTTCCCACGAGGTTTCATCGAGAAGAAATTGTAAAATGTGACCACACCATAAATTTTACTGACCGGGATATTCATCTCAGTTCCAATGAATTCCTGCACTTCGATCGGCAGATATCCAAAAATTTCCTGGGCACTGCGTAAAATCTCAATCAAGGGATTACGAAGTAGTTTTTTTTCTGCAATGACGGCTCTTAAAAGCTCGTACTGAGCATTATTCTGTTGAGGCATCATTCCTCCTTGTAACTTATATATTTAATTTTTGATTCTTCTACCATTTATACCATCTATCGCCAGCATCACTTCTGAAAACAGAGGCTTTTCTATGTATAGCTCCGTATATCCTGATCCAATATCGTTCAGATAATGGGCATCAGAACTACGTAACAAACGGTTTTTTTCAATCTGGGAAGAAACCGTAAATCCCTCAATGTCCAGCTTGGCTGTAATCCCAAACGCATCGTAATCTTGCGGGTTTGGAATGAAGCCCAATTGACTGATGATACTATTTGCATCTGCATCAATATGGGCTGGTACGCAATACCCATCAAAACTGTGTACATGCTGTAAGACTTCATCAATTCCCCATATACTGGAATTGATTAGAGCTCTTTCTACCACGTTAATGATGTTCTCATTTTCGTCAATGATTACTTGATCCCCAAAATAATCAGGGTCGTTTGGTATTTGTAACAATGATTCGTACAATAATTTATCAAACTCTCTGGCTTTTTCATCATCATCAAAATACGCCAAAACATGTATTTCTTCAGAGCTTTGTATTTCTACACCCCAACTAAAGGCAATTCCATTTTTGTTGGCCATACTTTCATAGGCAGGACAATTTGCCATACTATTATGATCTGTAATTGCTATCCAGTTGATATTCAGTTCTCTGCATCTATCGATTAGTGCCTTGGGACTCATTTCCAAACCACCACATGGAGAAAGAACCGAGTGGATGTGAAAATCAGCCTTGTACCATCGCATAGACTATTTTTGTAGCATCTGATATAACAAGCCGGAAAGCTCAAAAACGGATTTCGAACTTCTTACAAGGCAAATCTCTTCTTCATTGGCTTTGTCGATTACAGCACTATCTGGAGTGCTATCTTTGGCAAAGAGGATCACTCGTACACCAGTCATCGAAGCTACTGCAATCGTATTCAGATGCTTCATGATAGTTATCCAGACCATTCCACTTTTGGCTGAACCCATCACATCGCTTAGCATATCTGAGACGTATGCATCGTTGATTTCTATATCCTCCGGTCTGCAGAGCGTTGTCAATACAGTTCCTTCGATCGCTTTGATATAATCACATAGTTTGATCATAACCAATCCTTATAGCTTTGTATATTATTCATCATCTTTGGAGTGTCTTTTGAGCAAGATCACACAATCGTCTATCGACGCTTTCCCCTGTACTATATCCTCAGCCAGGGCATAGCAGGATGGTGAACCACAAGCACTGCAGTTCAAACCTGGGAGCATTATCAAAAACTCGTTTATCTGTTTCATCTTCTTGATGGCACTCTTTATATCCTTATCAAGCTCCATAATGGGCCGCGGTAACAGTGGAACTACTGCAAATTCGCCATCCTTATATAGCTCCACCAGTTCAGCGATGTCAGTATGACTATCTGTTGCTTCTTTGATCAATTTCTTTACTCTACTCATGGCAACAAACGGGTTCTCCACATTGAGGCAACCGCCTACACATCCGTTTGTGCAGCTTCGAAGTACAATGTAATGGTATTGATCCAAATAATGGTCTTCAACCTTGGAAAGAACCTCCATTACGTTTTCGATGCCATTGACAGAAAGCGCTCGGATGTCTTCGCAATCGACCATTTCTGCTTCAACACCAGATAATGCCCACGTTAGTCCTTTTTCATAGGTTTCGATGTTTTCAGGATTATTTTGGATATCTTTGATGTGATCTTTGAGCTTCCCAAAAATCATCCCCATCGAAAAAGCTCCATCCTGAAGGTGTTTGTATGCTCCTTCGGGCTGATGAACAGCCGTCACATGAGCTACGCAAGGTACGATCAGGAATATCCCTACTTCTTCGGGAGCGTAATCTGTATCGACTTTTATCTTCTCTCTGATATAGCGGGTCAGAATACTCATCGGAGCTTCCTGGTGAAGAATATTAGGAAGCAAAGATGGGAACTTGACCTGGATTAGTCTCACGACTGCAGGACAACTACTGGATAGGACTGGCCTGATATCTGGGTTGTTGCGGATGTAATCTCGGATCATGTTGATCACAAAATCCGTTACCATTGATTCTTCGGCTACTTCGTCAAAACCCAGTCTCAGTAAAGATTGTTTGGCTACGCTATACTTTACATCTTCACTGAATTGACCTGCATATGATGAAGATATAATTGCTACTTTATACTTAAATTTGTTGATAATTTCCAGGGAATCGGATCTTGGTATGATCGCATGAAACTGACAGATACTGACGCAATTGCCGCAGTCTATGCAACGGTTAGAATCAATCTGAGCTTTGCGATCACGGACGCGGATAGCCTCTGTAGGGCAGACGCGAACGCAGGCAGTGCAACCAGTGCAATTATCTTCCAGGATCTGAATAGCGTGAAAGTACTTTTGTTCTTTGATACTCATTATTAACTGTAAAAAATGTAAATATCGACAGTAGTATTGCAATCTTTGGCTGATGTTATATGGAGTGCATCGGAGTTTTTCTTTATATTTGGCAAACCCAATCCTGCTCCAAAACCCATTTCACGTACAAGATCATCAGCAGTAGAAAAGCCTGGAACCATAGCCTGTTCAATATCTTTGATACCGGGACCTTTGTCTTGAAAACAGATATGGATCAGATCATCATAGATACTACTGGTCATTTTTCCACCCCGGGAGTGTGCAGTTACGTTTATTTCTGCTTCATAAGAGGCAACGGCTATTCTCCGGAGAGTGTCTGGATCTACTCCCAACCTTTTAAGTAGGGTTTTGACTTCTGCACTTCCTTTTCCTGAATTGACAAAATCCTTCTCTGAAATCTCAAATTCCAAAACCACGTCTGCTCCTGGATGATCTTCCAGCCAAAGTTTCAGGGCTTCAGCTCGTTCCGGAACGATATGCCACATTTCTGGCATATCAGATTTTACAACTGCGCAATCCTGCATTGTATAATAATCCGCTTGAACGATATAAAGTCATTTTGGTAGTTATGAGGAGAAGGTTTCTTTCTTCTGCCATTTCAATAATTTCCTGCGAAGGTCTCTTTCCACGAACGAAGACAATGCCTACCAGATCAATCATATCAGACAATCTAATCACCTGAGGATTGGTAATCCCAGTCAATAACAGGGTAGGTTCCTTGGTGCACATTAGTATGTCGCTAATCAAGTCTGATGCAAAGGCACACGGCACATTAGCATCATGATCGACTGCGGTTGTCAAAACATCACCTTCGAGCAAAGCAATGAGTTCTTTAATAGTCATTTACTTTCACCTATCACTTAAAATATCTATTTTAGCCCACTTAAATTTTAGCTCATATCAGTCAAGAAAAAAGATAGCAAACTGCACACTCAGAATCAATAAGACCAGTGTCTAATTGGGGCATGGGGAAGCGATCCATACTACAATAGTGGCGGGTGGGTATAGAAGACTTTTTATGTGTTCTCGGATAGGTAGCTCGATAGATCAAAATATCTGCTAATCGAGTCAGGACGTTCTAACTGTCAACCATATTCACAACGTGTCAACCTGGTAGTCAAGCGTATATCAAGCCTATATCAAGCGTATATCAAGCGTATTCACGAATACACTTGATATGGGTGAGATATCCACTAAATATGAATTTGGGTAGCGGAGGATTCCGATCCTCCGATCGTTTGTTTATCCATTAAGCTTCCTGGTACTTCTTGGTTCGTAGCTTCGGAAAGCTACGCTACCCTATCCGTCACAAACGAAAATGGGATCAGGAATTATTCCCTGATCCCATCGTAACTATCAATATTGAATGATTAGTATTTCTTTAGAGGATCGAGCCAACCGAAGAGATTGATGGGAAGCTGTCCAAGGGAGTAATTGAATCCTATCTTGAACATTGCACCACCGAGGTTTATGTCATCATGAGCATCAATTGTTCCACCATCATATTCATTGTCATCAATGATCAGACTGGAGCTAAATGGTGGAGTTCCTGCTTTGTAATCAACTCCACCATAAAACTGCCAATTTGGAGATAGCATGTATTGATATCCAATACCAAGCTTTATACCCAATGCATTGGCAGCTATGGAAATTTCATAATCGCCAAATTCAGTGGTGGTAACGAAGCGATCATAGCCTAACTTTGCAGAAAACATCAAACCCTGTCGTCCCATCCAAGCCTTTTTACTGATACCCGTATATGCGGATAATACATAAGCAGAAGAACCTGTTACGTCAGAGTTATACTCAACAATTGGAAGCCCATAAGCAACTTCCAGATCATAGAATAGCTGGCTGATACCAACTATGGGAGCAAGATTATAGGCAAAGTTTGCAGATGCCTCAAAAGCAGATTTTGCATCATCTTCAAACACTTCACCCACGAATGGAGCATACGATGCTTCTTTGGGAATGTTCATCCCCACTCTTGGCCCAATATTGATTGAAAGGTCAATCCCCAGACGAGGATTTTCCATTAGCATGGCTCCTTCCATAATCCTGTTGCCATAGAATGCTTTGACAAGGGAGCGCTCGTTTCTATCTTCTTCTTTCGTATTATCAGCAGTTTTGATGATTCGAGAGTATCCCAGTGTTTTCTTCTGGATCTCTCCCTTACCGTCTTCAAACAAATCGACAATAAAGAAGCCATCATCAAGGTGCACCCCTTCACGCCTACCCAAACTTGCACTGAATCTGGCACCTGGTAGTCTTTCGACAATCTGTGCTCCGAGGGCAAATTCAGGAAGTTCTTTCATCCGTACGCTGAGGTTTTTTAACCATGCTTGAAGGGCATCAAATTGAGCATACTCTTGTGGGCTGGTTTTGAAAGCCTCATTACCCAAAACAAAGCTACTATAGTCTTTGGGTTTAGATGCGTCAGCGGAGCCGATTCCAAGCGATGATGCAGCTTGTCTCAGGACCAGAGATACCTCTCCATCAGAGCTGATATGTACTCTATACCACAAAATTCCACCTTCAATCTTATATGTATAGATGGATTTGTCATAAGTCCTTTCGATAGTAGTGATGTATGGGAGATAGATATATGCAGAGTTCATCAGGATCATGATCATTTCTTCGGTCATGCCATACTCTCTGCCTTTTACCTGAGCGAGCTGAATTCTGGATGATTCAGTTCTGAGATCACCACTTCTTGCTTTTTGAATCTCAGGATCGGACAATACTCTTTTGATCTCTTTGCCCACGGTTTCTTCCAATACTTTGCCGATTGTATTCTGATTGATCACATTCAAAGCATTCGCCTTGGCACGGAAATCTTTCAGGCTGCTTTCTGGAAGCACATTGTAATCAAACCTCGGAACCTTGATGTACAAATCAATCATTTTATTAAAGAATACATAGTTAAAATCTCCGGCTTGGCGAGCTGTTCCACTTAACCATACTGACTCGACAGAGCTAATTGATTTTCTTTGATATTCACCCTGTTGAGCTGCAAGACTTATGAATACCACGATAAATAGACATATGATTAATGCTCTTTTATGCATTAGTTCCTCCTGTTTTCATTTTGGAATTTCTTTTATAATGCTCTGATAAACTGTCAATTCAAAAATCGGGATTGCTCATGAACCGTCAGTAAGGTTTATACTTCTGGATTTGAAGCCATATCCCAAAACATCGTTTACATCAGTAAGAATCATGAAAGCATCTGGATCGATGTCCTTGACGATATCTGTTAATATTGGAACTTGACGGCGATTCAAAACACAAAACAAAATATTGATCTCGCGCTTGTGAAGGCCACTATATCCACGAAAGAATGTGGCTCCCCGGTCAAGCTTACTAAATATTTCATCCCGTATGTCATCCACATAACTGGAGATTATGTACACACCCTTGATATAGGGTAGACCTTCACTCGCTAGATCAGTGATTTTTGTAGTAATAAAGAGATTGACATAGCCCCAGATAATCAGTTTTAGATCCTGGAAAGCCAAGCCTACAGCAAAGATGATTGCTGTCTCTACTATCCAATATCCTGTTCCGATTGAGATACCAGCTTTTTGTTTGATAAGTGCTACTGGGATATCAGTACCACCTGTACTGCCACGGAATCTGAATACGAGTCCCAATCCCAATCCTAATAATACAGATCCTGCGATGGCGGTCAGGTAGATATCATCAGGTCCTAACATTGCGTAAACTACTCTGCCTTGGACGATGTGAGTATAAGGTGCCAAATCTGATATAAGTCCAAAACTGTGTAGGTTTTTCAGATGCAGAAGATCTGTCATAGTAGCAGTGACCAGCATTCCAAAAATTGACTTTCCTCCAAACGATTTACCGATGAAAACAAAACTGATTAGGAAAAGCGGAATGTTTATAATAATCATACTGATGCCTACAGGTATGTTTGTAAAGTAGTTCACTATTTGTGATATACCTGCCACTCCACCAGGGGCAATGTTGTAGGGTATCAAAAACCAAGAATATCCTATACCAAAGAAAATGGAAGCTATCACAATACCTATATGGCGCGTAATCTCCCTCTTCCAATTGATTCTTAACTTATTCAAGAACATATATTCTCCTAATCTCTTGACGAATTAGCTATCCCAGAAAAACTACACTCACACACATATCTTATGTGTTACTATCTCTAATAATAAGGAATCAGTTTATGAAGATCGATATCAGACTAAATGGAATAAAGAACCAGCTTATCGAATTGGAAGAAAGCAAATCAATAAGAGATCTAATCAAAGATACTGGAATCAACAGCCATCTAATCCTGTCCTACAAAATAGACCATACATTATATGTCAATGATGAATATCTATTGGAGCATGACACTCTGGTCAATTGTATTACATACAATCATCCAGAGGGATTCAGGATTTATCAGGATTCTGCAATTTTTATCCTCGCAAAAGCTTTGTATTCAATCTTCGGCAGGGAACATGCTCTCGTAGTAGAGCACTCTATTGGCGATGGTGTCTATTGTGAAGTGTTCAATACGCAGTCCCTGACAGAGCAGGACTGTTCAAATATAAAGCTGGAAATGCAAGCTATTGTAGAAAATGATATCCCAATTGAACGAATAGAAGTTAAAACAGAAGAAGCTCTCGATATTTTTGGAGGGATGGGAAGAAAAGATCTACTCAAAAACCTCACATACAGTTATCGAAAGAACGTCCCAGTCTATAAATGTGGAAAGTACTATGATTGCTATATCCGACCTCTTGCTGATAGTACGGGTATGATCAAAGAATTCGATCTGGTCTACCATGCACCGGGCTTTATCCTTAGATTTCCGACAGATCATGATTGTAAAATCAGTAGCCCCTTTGTTTTTCCAAAGAAGCTGTTCAGGCTTCATCAGGAACATGATAAGTGGCTGGATATCTTGAACGTGCACAATATCCTGGATATAAACAGGCTGATAGATAATTACGACATTTCCCAGTTCATTCTGGTGGAAGAAGCTCTTCATGAAAAGAAAATCGCTGAAATCGCTGCAGATATTGTCAGCAACAAAGATATCAAGCTGATCTTGATAGCAGGACCTTCATCATCAGGTAAAACTACTTTTGCCAAAAGGTTGTCTGTACAATTGCAGGCATGCAAAGCAAAACCCCTTGTGATTGGGATGGACGACTACTTTGTAGATAGAACAAAAACACCCAGAAAAGAAGACGGGGATTATGATTTTGAATCAATCCATTCGCTTGATCTTGAATATCTAAATCATCAGCTTAGCGCTATCTTGAATGGGGAAGAGGTGGAGCTTCCACAATACGACTTCTCTCGTGGCATAAGAAAGAGGAGTAACAACAAAGTACGCATTATCAGCGATGAGATTGTCGTTATGGAAGGAATACATGGCTTGAATGAAATGTTGACCTCCTCCATACCCCCGAAAAACAAAGCCAGGATATATATCAGTGCGCTAAATCAGCTCAATATTGACAACCATAATAGAATACCTACCACTGATTGCAGATTACTCAGAAGAATTGTGAGAGATCATCAATATCGAGGATATTCAGCAGATGAAACTCTCAGACGATGGGTAGACGTTCGCGCCGGTGAAGAAAAGAACATCTTCCCTTATCAGGAAAATGCTGATTATATGTTTAACAGTAGCCTTACGTTTGAATTGGGAGTCTTAAAGAAGCATGTATGGAAGCTGCTTGTATCAGTACCCAAAATATCATCCAGTCAAACTGAGGCTAAGAGACTGCTGTCACTCCTGACTCATGTAAAAGATATACCAGATACACTGGTCCCTTACAATTCCATAATCCGGGAATTTACTAACGGATCTGTGTTTAAGTATTGAGAATGATATGAATAAAATACATATCCTGTCGGAAGAAGTAAGAAATCAGATTGCCGCTGGTGAAGTGATTGAACGTCCCGCATCGGTTGTCAAAGAACTAGTGGAAAACTCAATTGATGCTTCTGCAAGTATCATAACTGTGATTGTTGATCGTGGTGGTAAGGATCTGATCCAAGTAATAGACAATGGAATTGGCATGAGTGATGATGATGCCCTTCTGGCCTTGGAAAGACATGCGACAAGCAAGATCAGGACAACCAACGATATTGTTACTATCCACTCCTTGGGTTTTAGAGGTGAAGCCTTACCGAGTATTGCATCAGTGAGCAGGTTTACACTTATAACTCGGGCAAAAGATTCCACAATCGCAACAAGAATAGAGTTTTCTGACGGTAGATTGAATGAGATATCCAAGACTTCTTCTAATCAGGGAACCTCTATCACTGTTAAAAATATCTTTAAGAATCTTCCCGCTCGCCGGAAGTTTCTAAGATCAGACACTGCTGAATTAAGGCACATCTTGAAGTACTTCCATTACCAGGCAATTCTATATCCATCTATCACTTTCAAACTTATTGTGGACGGTAGGGAGAAACTAAACTACGTAGCATGTGAAGATAGAACGAATAGGATGGCAGAAGTTTTCGGCAGTAGTTTTTTCAATAGTGAAACCATTCCTGTGTCCGTATGTAATGAAGGATATGAGCTAAATGGATATATCTATGGCTTGGAAGAACATGAAAACCGGTTTATTGATACTCAGTATACTTTTATCAATGGAAGATTTGTAAACGATAAAACCCTCAAACACAGCATAAACAGTGCGTATAAGCCGTTTATTATGAAGACCAGGTTATGGCAAAAGGGCAGCACTCCACCATATATCCTGTTTCTTACAGTTCCCCCTGAACTAATTGATGTGAATGTCCATCCCGCTAAACAAGAAGTTCGTTTCCGTGATCAACAGAAGGTTCATGCCTTGGTATTTAATACAATTACAAAAGCACTTACAAAATATGAAAATGACAAATTCGATTCAGCTCGTACAAAGTTTCAAACCGTTACACCCCAGTCCAAGCCTACACCACTGGAACTTGAACTATTCAAAAGAAGCGTGGATATTCCAAAGTTTTCCGAGTACAAGAAAGAATATGCCAATCTCTATCAAGAAGACTTCATTAGTAAAGAACAGAAGAACGAAACACATCAGTTTGTCCCATTTGTCAATAATGATAAATCGGACTCTTCTGACCAATTGGAAGCATTTCCAAACATCCCAAACGACAGCATAAGCTATCCTCTATTGTTAAAAAACGAAGAAGAATATATCAACCCTTGGCAACTACACAATACCTATATTTTTATACAGGTAGAAGATGGATTGGTGGTCATCGATCAACATGCTGCTCATGAGAGGATCATCTACGAGAAGCTCATACAAAGGGTTCATGGAGCACCAACTTTGAGGCAATCTTTGGTCGTTCCTATAGTGATTGACATACCTTCTTACATCGCCTCTGTGATCAAGGAACTGGTTGACCAGAACCTCGAACTGCTGAGAAAAGTGGGATTCTCGATCAAGAAGTTTAGCGGAGATTCCCTTGTCATCGAAGAGATCCCGGCAGAGCTTGATGATTGGCAAGGTGGCCAAGTTTTTCTGGAAATACTGAAGCAACTGGAATCTGAGATTGAAGTGAATTCTGATTTTCAAGATAGCCTGGCAAAATCCATTGCATGCAAAGCTGCAATTAAAGCAGGTAAAAAACTTTCACGTAAGGAAATGTTGAATTTGATCAATGACCTTTTCGCCTGCCATACTCCATATTTTTGCCCTCATGGAAGACCATTGATCATCAAAATGACTATTACTGATTTTGAGAAAAAATTCAAACGTATAGTATGATTCCTGTCATAACTATAGAAGGCGCAACTGCTGTAGGGAAATCAAACATTGCAATCGAACTTGCAAAAAAGCTGAGAACTGAGATAATCTCTGCTGACTCCAGACAAGTATATCGCTATCTGAATATTGGGACTGCCAAAATTAACGCCATACAACAAAATGAAGTATTACATCATTTGATAGATATTATTGACCCCGATCAGTGTTACAATGCCGGTGAGTTTTGTAAAGACACGATGAGAATTTCCAAATACCTGAATTCTAAGGGTAAAGTTCCAATCATATGTGGAGGTACCGGACTTTACATAAAAAGCCTATTGGAAGGCCTTTTCAAAATTCCTGAAATACCGCCAGATATAAGAGCTTCCTTACTCAAGAGAATGGAAACTGAAGGTTTAAATAGCCTTTATATTGAGTTGGAATCAATAGATCCAGATTTTGCCTCCAAAATTAGTATCTACGACAAACAAAGGATACAGCGAGGTTTGGAAATTTATTACGCAACCGGAATGCCTATCAGCACACATTGGAAAATGCAAGATAAGAGTAACGAGTATCTACCATTCCGCATATTAATTCAGGATGATAGAGATGTCCTCTACAAGAGAATTAATCAACGCGTATTCAATATGATCGAAGATGGATTGATAAAAGAAATAACCGATCTGTTGAAAAGTGGCTACACTCAAGATACAATCGGCCTTAAAACGCTTGGCTACAAAGAGTTTATGCCATACATCATGAATCTCTATTCTCTATCAGAATGCATTGATTTAACCGCTCAGCATACCAGAAACTATGCCAAAAGACAGTTAACGTGGTATCGAAAATGTGAATTCGATTTGACAATTAGTGTTCGGGACTTTAATATATCTGTTGTTGAAAGCCATATTGAAAGACGCTTCAATAATTAGTCGTTGGATCTCTCCATACAGAAGGATATATGAAAATAGTCGCTAAGGTTTATGATTACGAGATAACATCAGAAGAATTAGACAGAGAAATTGAAAGAGTTTCAAAGAAATGTTACGATAGTGATGATGGACATATATATAGTAGTGCATTATCTCTAGTAATTGATCGATATCTGATGCTCTACGAAGCGAGACAACAAGATATCAGTATTTGCGATGAAGAATATGAGGCAGCCCTATTGGACATACTTGATCTGGTTGATTGCTTTGATAATATTGAGGATGAGCTGATTGTACGGGGTATGCAAGCAAATCAGATAGAGAATCTACTACGTAACAAGATTATTGTAAAGAAATACATCCAAAAACTTTGTGACCATAAACCTTGTATCGACGATGAATCATTACTGGCTTTTTATCATAATAAAAAAGACTTCTTTTTCAAAGACACAGAAATCAGAGCTTCACATATTTTGGTAAAAGGCACGGATGAAGCTTCGAGAATCAAAGCAAACATGATATTTAAAAACATAAAAACAGCCGATGATTTTACCAAAACATCTGAGACATGCTCGGATTGCCCATCAAATGCCAAATGTGGCGATCTTGGTTTTTTTGGAAGAGGACAACTTATCAAAGAGATTGAGGAAGTAGCATTTGGCCTAAAACTCGGAGAGATTAGTAAACCGTTTAAAACTCAATATGGTTACCATATTTTGATGTTAACAGAAATAAAGGAAAAGGGTTTAATCCCTTATGAAGAGATAAAAGAGAGCCTTCTGGCACGATTGAATCACATGGAAAATGAGTATATTTTATCTCAACATCTGAACCATCTCAGAAAGAGTCACGCCAACCATATTATTATTCTTTAGGCAAGCATATAAATCCAGATAGAGCAAAACCACTTTATCCCTTAAAATATGACGCCCCAATATGGCGGTGTTCCTCGGAATTATCCCCTAGTTAACCTCCAGATCAGACGCACATCTAATTGAACATCGATAGGTTACAGACAGATATTGTTTGGATCCAAAAACATAGAAATAGATCTAACTATTCATTTGTATGTATATTGGGAGAGTGTAAAATCATTTTTTGAAACATATAAACCCAGTACTATCTCCACGATCTATATCCTATATGAACAACGATTATCTTGACAACTAATCTAACCGCTATACGTTGCGCTGTATGAGTTTGAAAAGTATATATTACTGTATATTGACCGCCATAGTCATCGTGGCGATGTATCATATCTTTGCCGTAGGAAGATTTAACTATCCTGAATTCAGGATTAAAGCTGGCCAAGTAGCAGAATTTGAGCTACTGGCACCTTTTGACTTCCCAGTTTTGAAATCTGAAGAGCAATTGGCAGTTGAGCAGGAAAAGCGAATTTCCGAGCTAAAGAAACCGTACACTCCATCTGAAGAAGTGGTTTTTACTTCATTTAGAGTATTGGATGACATCTTTTCGGTACTGAATAGGAGTAATGATGAAGCAATGGCATCTGAATTGCTTTCAAAAAAAGGATATGAGTTTAGTACAAGCGCTTTAAAGCCACTTTTGAGTACAACCACCCGGGAAGAAGCGTATAACTCAATATCTGCAATGCTTCAAGCTATCTATCAATCCGGAGTCTATGGAAGCATTGAAGCTGATACTATATACTTATACCGCGAAAATGTTCTCCGTGACGTTCCAAAGAGAGACTTTGTAAGTCTGAATGATGCACTTACAAGGTTCAACCTGGCATTTAGAAATACTCTTTGGTCACCATTTGCCCAGGAGATAGCAACTCTTGTGATTAGGGAGAACTTATTCGTTGATGAAAACAAGTTTTCAGAATTATCTGAGCAGATCGTAAGCAATTTAACCTTAACTGAAGGATTCATCCTCAAAAATGAAGTTATTATACGAAAAAATGCCAGGGTAACAGATAACGATATTGTAAGACTACAATCCCTTCAAGAGGCATATCGGAACAAGAACATCAGTAAATCTCCATGGCAACAAATTCTGCTGACACTGGGACTATTAATTTTTAATTTGATCATAGTCTTTGCTGTGAGCTATTATTTTCATTTGCAGACAAAAGAAGATGCCTATATTGATACAGACATCATGCCCATACACATTGGCTTTGTTTTCATAGTTCTATTGGCTATCATAAACAATTTATTCTTGGGATACAACAACATCTTGATCCCTTTTGCGCTCATGGTTTTGGCTGCTACTATCCTTGTAGGAATGGAATTCGGTGTATTTTACTGTATTGGAAGTTTTTTGATGATCAGTCCCTTTATCAATTGGGAAACATATACTCCTGTGATATTTATCCTGTCAACGATACTGACAATCGTTATGATAAAGAAGCTAAATGCCTTTCATGAGTATTTTACAATCTGGTTTTATCTGACTCTATCTTCTGTAATAGTAGGAATGACAATTGCGATCTACAAAAACGATCCCCTGGTTGTGTTGTTAAAGAATAGTGGACTCCAAGTTATATCCTCTACTCTTTCTGTAATTGGAATTATGCTGATCGTTCCATTATTGGAAAGAAAATGGAACAGAGCTACAAAACAGACTCTACTCGAGTTATTGGACTTTAATCATCCGCTTTTGAAAAAATTAGCAACAGACGCCGTCGGAACATATCATCATAGTCTGATTGTTGGTAATTTGACAGAGCGTGCTGCGGAATCAATTGGAGCAAATCCTTTATTAGCAAGAGTCGGTAGCTATTATCATGATATTGGAAAGATAGCAAATACACAGATTTTTACAGAAAATAACGAAGATTCTTCTTCAATACATGCCAACCACAGTCCTGAAGAAAGTGCCGCTTTGATAAAGCATCATGTATTTGACGGGATTGAGTTGGCTCGAAAGTACAAAATACCACGTCCAGTTATTGATATCATAATGCAACATCATGGCACTGGATATATACGCTATTTTCTTGATGCCGCTGAAAAACAAGGGATTGATATCAATCCTGTTGATTTTCGATATCCAGGACCAAAGCCTCAAACAAAAGAAGCTGTATTGGTTATGCTTGCTGACATGGTTGAATCGACAGCAAAATCCAAAAACATCCTAAATGAACAGGATTTAATCAAGATTATTGACGATACTATGTACCGGTTAATCCGTGAAGGACAGCTTGACGAAGCTCCAATTAGTCTTAATGAACTTAGAGCAGTAAAGGAATCCATGTTACCAGTTTTAGAAAGCATTTATCGAAAAAGACTGGAGTATCCGGAACAAAAAGAAAATGTATGATCTTACTATCATAACCGATACCGACGTTGACTTTGATATAGAGACAATGAAAAAACACGCTGAGATTGTGTTAAGATCAGAGTGTGCTGAAAATGATGTGGAACTGAGTATTGTATTGTGTGATAGCGATCAAATGAGACAATACAACAGACAATATAGAGGACAGGATAAAGCTACTGATGTTCTTAGCTTTAGATATGACGAGAGTATTGGTTTCCCAAAGCAAGAATGTGGGAGCAAAGTCATCGGAGATATTGTTATTGACATAAACCAAGTGAACAGACAAAAGGGCACAAGTAGTTTCGAGATGGAGTTTTTATCCGTTCTCGTTCATGGCATACTCCATTTGATGGGCTATGATCATGTAAAAATATCTGATAGATATGATATGGAACAAAAAGAAAGGAAGTATTCCCAAATAATACTAGGTGATAAGCATAGTGGATGACAGTAAACCCCTGATAATAATAGCGTTATTTGTATTATCAGCATTCTTTTCGGGATCGGAAACGGCACTCTTTTCTCTATCGAGAGTATACTTAAAAAAAATCGAGGGTTCAGGCAGTAGAAGCTCCAGAAGAATTCTGTATCTATTGAAAAAACCCCGTCAGTTGCTTATAACATTGCTATTGGGTAATACCTTCGTCAATATGGCCATCTCTTCTCTGATGACTCTTTGGGCTCTTCACCATAGTGGATTGGCACAATATCTAAGTACAACGAAAATTGTAATAATTCAGATTGTTGTAACGACAATTCTACTCTTGATTTTCAGTGAGATCATTCCAAAACTGGTGGCATTTGCCACTGCCAACGTATTCTCCCGTCTTGTAAGTTTACCACTGATGATCCTACAGAAAGTAATGTATCCAGTGATCTGGATTTTTGATAGGTTTGGGAATCTTGTATCAAAAAAACAAAAGGCAAACACTCATATTGGTTCTCGTTTCACTTCAGAGGAGTTTCAGAATCTAATTCATTCTGAAACATCAAGCCGTAGCCTTGAAGAGCATGAGAAGAAAATGATTGTAGGGTTATTCCGATTCAAAGAAGCTGAAATTAGTGAGATTCTGGTACCAAGAGTAAAGATCGTTGGTATAGATGAAGATAGCAGTATCAATGACCTTAAAGAGCTCATAAAGCTTAGTGGGTTTTCTAGGATCCCCGTTTACAAAGAAACCATTGATGACATTATAGGGATTATATACATCAAGGATCTTTTGCTTTATCCTGAAAAAACCAGCATCAATGAACTACTTAGACCGGCATGGTTTATAACAGAAAACATGAAAGTCCAGACGCTCCTAAACCAATTTAAAAGTAAAAGACTCCAATTTGCAGTTGTCGTTGATGAATACGGTGGAACATCGGGAATTATAACTCTCGAAGATATTATGGAAGAAATTGTAGGGGATATTAGAGATGAATACGATCAGGATGAAACTCCTGAATTGATAAAACTGGACGATGTTACGTACATACTGAGTGGTATGTTTAATATACGGCAATTTAACCATGAATTCGCTGCAAACATAGACCCTGATGAATACGACAACCTGGCTGAATTTCTATTGGAAAACTTTAATCATGTTCCGTCTATTGGTGAGAAGTTTGTACTGGAAGACAGAGTATCCATGACGATAATTGAAGCCGATGAAAAGAGCATTAAAAAAATAAAGCTGCAAGTTATAGAGCATACAGGATAGTTGTTTTGAGATTACTCTTAATAATCGCTATTACTTTTACAATACAATATCTTAACGCGTATTATACAGAGTACAACATAAGATCCTTGGGCTTAAACATCTCAAAAATAAGTATAGAACATCGTCAGGAACAAAATTCTATCAAAGTAAGAACAAAATCTTTGATCACAAACAGGATCTTTCCCCGCATTGATAATGAATATAGTATCATTTACGAAAACCACTATTTACCGATCAGCTACATAAGGAATATAAACCAGGATTCGAATGTCGATTCAGTATCTGTTCGTTACTCTCACTCAAGTTTATCCGCAGTGATGAGTAGTGCAAAACAAGCAAAAAAATCAAAGTATCACATAACAAGCCAAACAAGAGATTTGTTCTCTTTCTTAATGCTCTTAGCTAATGGAAATATCACACAAGATAGATACGTCCTGGACGGAAATGGAAGATTATGGAATGCCACTCTCTCCGATGAAGGTAGTGAAGTAGTCCGAACCAAGGTTGGCACATTTAAATCTCGAAGATATAGAGTGACATTTGAACCGCAAAACTCATCAGTAGCTCCTTATATAGATATGGTAACACATAATCTGCTAAATCAAGATTCTATTGTGACCATTTGGATATCCGACTCTAAAATAGCCGTAAAAGCAGTTGTTAGGAAAAAACTACTTTCCATGAATTGGGAACTCACAGAATATAGAAATTAAACATGATAAGACCACATAAAAAAATATTATTAATCATATCAATCACATGGTTTCTATCGATATGGGTAGTATCGTCAATCCCATCTACCAATCTTCCTTCATACAATGTATTCAGTCTCGATAAACTTGCCCATATAGTAGTATATATGATTTTGGGAATGCTGTTTAACCAGGTAGTCATATCATATGATTTGTCCTCAAAAAGAGTGTATATTGCTTATCTTCTTCTTTTTATATCTGCTGCGGCTGATGAATATCATCAAGTTTATATCCCAGGTAGGTCTGCTAATGTTTACGACTTCATTGCAAACTCAATTGGTTTGATCATTGCGTTTGTCTTCTATAAGAGGCATAGTGATAAAAGTAGATGATCTTTGTCTTAGCCTAAATGGAGAAAGTATCCTTGAGGACATAAGTTTTGAACTCGACGATACAAGAAGTTTAGTTATATTGGGTCGTAGTGGTAGTGGAAAAACTGTTTTGATAAAAACGATTCTGGGGCTATTCAAACCAGATAGAGGAAATGTTATCATTGATAACATCAATATACATGATTCACATCAAACCGATGTTCTAAGCATAAAGAGTAAGTTTGCTATAGTGTTTCAGAATGCGGCATTACTAGATTCTTTCACTGTTTATCAGAATGTTGCCTTACCATTATACGAACGAAGAGAATTAGGTAAGGATGATGTTTTTGACAGGGTGATTAAAAGTCTTGACTTGGTTGGATTGAAAAATGTACTTGACCTGTATCCTTCAGAATTAAGCGGAGGTATGCAAAAGAGAGTTGGAATAGCCAGAGCATTGGTATATAATCCCAGTTACATAGTATTCGATGAGCCAATCTCAGGCCTTGATCCCATCACAGCAAAGGAGATACTGAATTATATCTCTATTATCGTAAAAAGCAAGGAGATAACCACCATTACTATAACTCATGATGTCAACAACCTTGAAGGAATTGGAGACATGGCTTTGTTCATTGAGAAGGGCAAATGCTTATTCTTTGGTGAACTGAAAGAACTATCCAAAAGTCCAGAATCCAAAATAAGGGAGTTTATCAATAAATGAGATCCCGTAAGTATTATCCAACAATAATTCTGGCGTTTTTCACAGCAACAGCAAGCTCCGTCTATATAATCGAAAACCTCCTTTTACGAGCTCTTCCAGTTCCTTTTCTCAGGTTGGGACTATCAAATGTCATTGTACTTTATTTGTTAATGAAACAGAATTATCTACAAGCTATTTTCGTAAATATACTAAAAAGCTTCATTGGTGGGATAGCTACTTTTACGCTTTTGACTCCATCATCGTTGTTATCGGTAACTGGTGGGTTTTCAGCTATTCTGTTGATGATTTTGGCTCAGCGCTCAAAGTTAGGATTTAGTATCATTGGTATCAGCATATGTGGAGCGATCGGGCATAATCTTGCACAGATCGGACTCGTTCGCATTTTACTGATAAAAAGTGATTCAGTTTTTGATGTTTTACCCATGCTAATGCTGCTGGGTCTCATTAGCGGAATAATAATAGCATACTTGTATACATTGTTCATTAAGCTTGAACCGAGCTTTGATCATTATGGGACACTATATGAATAAATGGAAAAATAAAGAGCATCTGATTCAATTACTTCTGTATGCTGGGATTGGATTCTGCGTGTTTACTGGCTTAGTCTTAGGAGCATTTTGGTTTTATAGGGATGATTTGCCACCGACTGCAGAGCTAAGAAACTTCACACTACGATCAGGATCTGAAGTTTATGATCGTAATGGCAAAATGATCTATCTTTTTGCTTTTGAAAAGCGAAAGCTTGTTTCCCTAAAAGAATTGCCAGACCATCTCATTGATGCTTTGATAGTCACAGAAGACAAGAATTTCTATCGTCATTTTGGAATAGATATAATTGGAAATATAAGGGCGTTGATCATTGATGTCAAGAGAATGGACTTTTCTCAGGGGGCTAGTACTATAACTCAGCAAATGGCTCGGAATATGTTTCTAACACTCGATAAACATCTGTCCAGAAAGATCAAAGAGGCGATTCTGGCTCTAAGAATAGAAGGAAGCTTCAGCAAAGATGAAATACTAGAAATCTATTTCAATAAAATATTCTGGGGTGGGCAGATACACGGAGTTGAAACAGCGGCTTTGCAATATTTCGGAAAACACGCTAAGGATCTGACTCTACCTGAATCAGCCACACTAATCGGAATGATTCAACGTCCTAATTTTTACAACCCCAAAAAATTCCCTGAGAGAACCATAGCCCGACGAAATGGAATTCTTGAGAGAATGTATAAATCAGGGAAAATATCAGAGGCCGCTTACCAAACAGCCATAAATACCCCTCTTGAATCTGGGCAAACATCTTTAAGACAAGTTTCATCTGATTATTTCATAGAGAGCATAAGAGTCTATCTTGAAAGAAAATATGGGACAGACAGGTTGTTCGAGGGTGGTTTACGTATATATACAACCCTGGATACAGAATTGACAATCTATGCTGATTCTATTATGAACAAGCATCTGGCAAGTTTTGAAACAAGCCGCAGGTATTCTAATAAATTCGATGATATAACACCTAATCGATTCGATATTAATACTCAATATGTCCAAGGTGGCTTGGTATTAATGGATAACAAGAACGGGCATGTACGCGCTATTATTGGTGGTCGAAGCTTTATACACAGCAAGTTTAACCGGATGACACAAGCAAAACGTCAGCCTGGTTCTGCTATAAAGCCAATTTTTTATACAGGAGCTGTCGAAAAAGGCTATACCCCAGCAACCGTTATAAATGACGGACCAATCTCTCTTATTGGAGGAGATAACAAACGCTGGACACCGCAAAACTATTCCAAAAAATTCTATGGTTTTACAAGGATGAGGGTTGCATTACAGCATTCGTACAATTTGTGGGCAGTTAAAACAGTTATTGATCTTGGCCTGGCAGCAGTAACTGATATATACAAGCGTTTTGGCTTCACTCAAAACGTTACGGATTATTCATCTGCTTTGGGTACTTACGAAGTAACTCCAATAGATTTGATTTCTGCCTATACAACTTTCCCAAATGATGGATACAGAGTTCGCCCAGTTTTTATAACGAGGGTCGAAGATGATAAAGGTAAAGTCTTGGAAAGGGCAGCTACTACTCGTCAAAGAGTATGTGAAGCAGATGTAGCATATATCATGAATAGTATGCTACAAACAGTCGCAGTATCGGGTACTGGTGGATCCTCCAGAGCAAACCATCCATGGCAAAGTGGTGGGAAAACTGGAACAACGGACAGTTTTAATGACGCCTGGTATATAGGATACAACAAAGAGTTTACATTGGGTATTTGGACTGGATTTGACCAGAACAGAACCTTGGGTAGTGGAATGTCTGGAGGAGTGGTTTGCGCTCCGATCTGGGGAACGATCATGAGAAAAGCCATCATGCTTGATAATAAAGGAAGGCTCCCAAACGTTGATGATCCCAGGTATGTGTTTTCTCCTCCACCTAATATAGATAGAGCGATGATACATCCGAGAACCGGTTTTGTAGTAGACGGTGGCGGAATTGACGAGATCTTTATCAAAGGAACGATACCTCCAGCAGTGAGTGATACGTTAAGATTCAATTTTTATCCTACTCGTTGGGGCTTCAATGATGAAATGGAATGGAATTAATGTATTTTAACTCCTTGATTTCAGAGCTTTTTTTTTATATGTTGATGATATGTATCGGGTCAGGTTTTGTCACATATATAGTCTTTAGCATTAGATTTTACAATGGTTTCAAAAACTACCAGCCAGTTTTCAATTACAAAAAGAAAACAGTTTCAGTTGTGATTGCTTCCAGAAATGAGGCTGATAATTTGAAGAGGTTGCTATTGTGTCTGGTAAATCAAAGCTATCCACAAAACCTATACGAGGTAATAGTTGCAGATGATGCATCAGAAGACGATACAAAAGAGGTTGTGGAATCTTTTATCCCGATGGGCATAACTCTTAGATATTTGGCAATCAATGGCAGAGATGATGTAATCTCACCCAAAAAGAATGCTCTCGAACAAGCCCTTGCTATAGCCGTAGGTGAGTTGATTTTGACAACTGACGCAGATTGTATTGTTTCCAGTAGTTGGATTGATTCTATGGTTATGGCTTTTACTGATGATGTGTCAATGGTTGCTGGTTATTCGAGAACACTCATAAAAGACTGGGACAATGCCAGCAGTTTGCACAAATATGAGCACTTTGACTTTGCAGCCACATATATTGTTTTAGCTGGTGGGTACACATTGGGAAAAAGCTGGGCTTGCATTGGACAAAACCTTGCATACACACGCCAAGCTTTTTATGATGTTGGAGGTTTTGAATCTATCAAACATCTTATATCGGGTGATGACGTTAATCTTATGCAACTAATGCGAAAAACAGGTAAAAAAATCATATTTAACTTTGATCCCAAAAGCTATGTTTACACACTGCCCGTAAAATCATGGAAACAGCTATTGAACCAGCGAACTCGTTGGGCGTCTAACATGAAATATCAGTTCAAATCTAATACTGAGTTCTTTTTTATTCTTCTTTCGATGGCATTTATGTATTGGGGATCCTTGTTTGTTCTCCTATACAGTTGGAAACTAGCTTTGGGAATATTTGTATTTCGAATAATTGGTGAGTTGTTTCTAATGTATCGTAATTGTTCTCGTTTTGGAGTAACCAATAAAATGATGCGATTCTATCCGATGTGGCTCATGATTCAAACTTTCTTTCTGGTACTTACTATGGTCTTGGGTCAATTCAATCTATTCGTCTGGCATGGGAAAAAGCCATACAAAAGGAGAATCAGTAATGCGATTAACAGTATTCGATGACAATAGCAGGAATAACTTCTTTCCTATATGCTGTACTCGTTCAATTGGTGATATTCGTTGTGGGATCCTAAAGCTACGTCAAAGACTTCAAAATCTATTCGAAACCGATTTTGTTTCAGTAATAATTGATCAAGATATAGAGGACTTGTATAGAGAAAGACATCCGGATTGGAAGATCAATCTGACTTCTGATGGAGACACTATTTATTTGAATTCAAGAATTGTTCTTGATAGTAGTAGTTTCACTGATCTTCAATCACTGATCTTCAATACGGCATTGCTGTCGGATAATGAAATTGTCGCATTGAGAACGGATAAACCCATTAGGTCTATTCATGATATTAGCGATCTTATTGATAACCAAACCGTGAGCACGCAACAATCACATATACGCTTATACAACTCAGTTGCTGATATTATTCATGATAATCCCAGATTGATTGAGTATGATTATAGAGAATTCTTTTATGACAGTGAAAACTATATTGAAACAGAACCAGGTGTTACATTACTTGATCCTTACAATATATGGATTGGTGAAGGCACAAAAATCAAACCAGGTGTCGTACTCGATGGATCTGGAGGAGCGATTGTAATTGATAACGATGTCGTGATAATGTCAAATGTAGTTATATGCGGTCCTGCCTACATAGGAAAAAAATCTACGATAAAAATCGGAGCAAAAATATACCCGGGTACGAGCATTGGCCCTATGTGTAAAATTGGTGGAGAAGTTGAAGGATCAATCTTTCACGCATATAGCAACAAACAACACGAAGGATTTATAGGTCATAGCTATGTTGGAGAATGGGTCAATATTGGAGCAGACACGAATAATAGTGATCTCAAAAACACCTATAAGAATGTATATTACTACAGCTATGCTCATAAAAAGAAAGTGGATTCTGGATCGATGTTTTTAGGAGCGATAATTGGAGATCATGTAAAATTTGGAATTAACTGCACCATTAATACGGGAGCTGTGATTGGAACAGGATCAAACCTCTGGGGAAACGACTTAATCAGTGATTATATACCCCCTCTTTCATGGGGGATGGCAAATTCACTTAATCGATACAGGATAGATGCATTTTTAGAAACAGTAGAACTTGTTAAACAAAGACGTGGACTTCATCTGAGTATCTCAGAGAGAGATCTCTTTAGACAAATGAGTGATTACTTTTTGGAGAATAACTAGTCTATATTCAATTGTTGATATTCAAATATTATCTTCGTATACATGAAAACATGCCACATTGTGAACCACACAACAATCAGATCCTACACCTATATATTTTGGAATTTAAACCTCAGAATTGCATGCATGTATCGTGGTGTAACTATCAAACATTGAGCGTGTATTGTCTTCATATACAATAACATTCATTTATTGTTACAGAACTACTTGATAGCAATTCGGAGTAACAATGAAATGTTAAAAAGAAAGAGACTTGACAAATATCAGTTCTCAAATTAGAAAGGCTAAAAGCAGAGTTGGAGCTATTATGCCTGTTTGGGAGATTATAGCTATCGGGCGTGTACAGAGAGTCGGATTCCGTTATTGGGTTTCAAGTTGTGCATTCAGAAACGGAATCAAAGGGTTTGTTAAAAACCTGGATAATGGCAGTGTTCTGATAATCGCCTCTGGAGAAAATCATGATTTTCTTCGGTTCTGCGAACATATCCGAAGTGGTAATACAATATCAAGAGTAGATGATCTTTGTATCACACTTATGGAGAATTCAAAGGATTATGATGATTTTACGATTAAATAGATATGCGAGAACTATATTATTGATAGCCTTTGCATCAATCCCTGCTTTTTTGCCCGGGCAGGGATTTCAAATGCATACTGTTCGAAAAGGAGATACTCTTTTCGCTCTCAGCCGTCAATATGGTGTTAGTGTCGATCAGATTAAAGAGATCAACAATTTACAAAACACCAATCTTTCAATTGGGCAAAAACTAAAGATCAAACCTATAGAATCCGGACAATCGACCCCACCAACCAGGGTTTCTTCGAACCAACCGACAATAGTAAGACAAGAAGCAACTACTGCACAACAATCAGCTGTCACTGGCAATCAGGCACCGCGAGTAATAAATCTTCCCGAGGATTACTATTACACAGTTAAACCCAAAGATAACTTATACCGTATTTCACTGGCTAACAACGCTAAACTTGCAGAAATACTGGAGTGGAATGGCTTCGTTGACGAGAATCAACTTATCAGACAGGGTGATAGGATTATTGTTAAAGACCCAAAATCATACCAACCAATAGCCAATCCACCTTCTGATTCTAATCCTCTTCCCGAGATATCAAGTGCTCCGGCAGATTCAGTATTGATACAAAGGGTATACATTGTTCAAAGAAAAGACACACTATTCAGAATTGCTACAGATAATGGAATGACTGTCGAGGAGTTAAAGCGCATAAACAATCTCCGTTCGAATGAGATATTTGTAGGGCAAAAATTGAATCTTATTACTCCGAAGGGGTTTGTTTCTTCGGAGCAGGTTACGCAGGGCTTAACGGATGAAGATATCAGAGTAAAAGATAAAATACGTACAGACGTTTTAATGCCGATCGATGGTAAAGTTATTTCTGAATATGGTATACGTAATGGTAGGCCTCACAAAGGAATAGATATTGGTGCAAAGCCAGGATCACCAATTGTCGCTGTATTGGATGGAACAGTAGTTTTTTCTGGATATCAAGGAGCTTATGGTAATGTAATTGTTTTGGAACATCCTGAATTTGTAATGACTGTTTACGCACACAACGAAAAGAATCTCGTATCTGTCGGAGATTCGGTTACAAAAGGTCAATCCATTGCTACAGTAGGATCTACTGGTAATGCTACAGCACCCCATGTCCACTTTGAATATAGGATAAAGGGTAAAGCAATTAATCCACGAAAAGTATTACCATTTGAGTAGATTCTTTGTGTATAGATTACTAACACATGAGATAAGGTGCAGATGAAAAAAACAGGGCGGGAAAGCGTTTTTGCCGATAAAGCGCTACAAAACTATTTGAACGAGATCTCTAGGTTCAAAACTTTGTCTCGTGAAGAAGAGCACGACTTGGCTCTGAAAGCTAATTCTGGAGATAAAGAAGCACTTAACAAATTGATCCAGTCCAATCTCAAATTTGTAGTAAAGATAGCTACTCGCTACCAAAATCGTGGTCTTTCTTTGTCAGAACTGATCAGTGAGGGTAACATAGGTTTGATAAAAGCCATCGAAAAATTTGATCCAGGTAAAGACATAAAATTGATATCTTATGCAATCTGGTGGATCAAACAGAGAATCATGCTTGCCGTATCAGAAAAAAGCTCACTTATCAGGGTACCCATGGGCAAGGTTAGTTCTGCTTCCAAACTTAAAGCTACTTCCGACAGAGTGTTCAGCCAGACTGGAGAAACTCCTTCTGCAGAAGAACTAAGCGAAAGAACCAACATTACAGAAAAAGCTATAGATCAGCTCAAAGGACAAATTATTGAGACTGTCTCATTGGATGAGATTTACCAAAGTGGAGATTTCGGAGACTATACGAATCGTGATTTGATCGAGGACAAGTTTACTCTTGATCCCCAAACGCTCTATTATAGCGAAATGATGTCCGAGCGCGTAAAAAACGCCATAGATAACTTGGATCATCGGGAAGCAGATATAATAAAGACATACTTTGGATTAAATGAAAGCCAGGAGTCCAAAAACTTCGCTCAAATCGCAGAAGAAATGGGATTGTCTCGAGAACGTGTGCGTCAAATTCAAAAGGAAGCTCTCAAAAAAATCATCCAAAAACTTCAACCAGAGGAAGATGTGTTTGTGGATGAATTTATAGAATCATATAATTATTAGTACTTAGGAGATATACATGTTTAAAGATTTCAACCAGATGATCGATAAAGTGAAAGCAAACCGTAAAGGTACTGTTGTAATAGCTGCTGCCCAAACAGAATCAGTATTGGATGCGGCAATATTGGGTCACACAGAAAATCTTGCCAATAGCATTTTAGTGGGAGATAAATCAGCCATCATCGAGCTTCTAAATAGAATTTCACCTCAACATGTAAATAGCTTTGAAGTTATTGATACAGGAAAAGACCTGAAAAAAGCTGCCGAAATGTCTGTCCAACTTATTCGTGAAGGTAGGGGAGATCTGATATTAAAGGGAAAGACAGATACCGCAGTATTGCTAAAAGCAGTTTTAGACAAAGAAAAAGGCCTTAGATCAAGTGATGTTATTTCTGACGTGCTGGCTTATGAACATCCAGATGGGATCAAGCTTATGAGCGATGGTGGGATAAACATCCTTCCAGATGTAAATGAAAAAATTGCAATAATTAAAAATGCTGTTCAAGTCGCGCATGCCTTCGGTTGTTCATTACCAAAGGTAGCATTGTTATCTGCCGTAGAGGCTGTAAATCAAAAGATCCAATCAACTGTGGATGCAGCGATTATTAGCATGATGCAGGAAAGGAATCAGATATCTGGTTGTGTTATAGACGGTCCTTTGGCCTTTGATAATGCTATCGATATCGCTGCAGCAAAGACAAAAGGAATAAGCTCGCCCGTAGCTGGATTTGCTGATGTATTGATCGTTCCAAATATAGAAGCAGGAAACATCTTTGGAAAAGCTCTTACATATTATTGTCATTATCGAGTGGCACATGTGGTCATGGGCACCAAAGCTCCTATCCTAATTCCGTCAAGAGCTGACGACGGAGAGACCAAAATGCTGTGCATGGCTATGGGATTAGCCTGTATATCTTAGACAAGTTCAATAGTGAATATTCGAATCATCCAGCTTGGTAAGACCAAAGAGGAATGGCTGAATCTTGGCATTGATATCTATCAAACAAGAATAAAGCCTTACATCAAATTAGAGACTTTGGAGCTTCCAGATTTGTCCCTTAAAAACTATCCTAATACAGATACTGTAAAAGCAAAAGAAGCGGAACTGATTTTAAAGAATATCTTACCTGATGATTATGTAATTCTATTGGACGAAAGAGGTATTCAAAAATCTTCTCTTGATTTTGCAGCTTATTTAAGTACTTTATATGTAATAAAGAGATTAGTCTTTGTCATTGGCGGTGTCTATGGCACAGGATCACATTTGCATACAAGAGCGAACTTGATTCTCAGCTTTTCAAAGATGACTTTTACTCATCAGCACATCAGATTAATCCTAATAGAGCAAATCTATCGTGCTCTGATGATCAATAATAATAAACCCTACCATTATTAGAGGTTAATATGCCAATATCAATACTGTTGATAAACGTTCAAGACTTGGGAACGGCTTTCCAGATAATGCTTCAAGGAATGCTGGGGATATTTGTGTTTATGAGCATATTTTATCTCCTGATACATGTTTTAGACCGTATATACACAAAAAAGGCAAAAAATGAATAAATACCTGATTATAATCATCTTAGCGCTAATTTCGGTAAACACATTTGCAGCAGTCAAGATACTTGAATCTACACCAGAAAGGATACTCATCGAGTTCAGGATAGATTCATATACAATTGAAACATTAGACGATTATAGTTTTGTCAATCTGCCAAATTTATCATACTCCAGTCAAATCGGTGCCCCGCTACTTCCCTTTGAGGAGATAAAAGTAGGTGTTCCAGCTGGAGGAGACATCAGCTTTAGTATTCAAAGCATTAGTACCCAGAGTATAAAGCTTGAAAGACCATTAATGCCAGCTCCGGCAGTTATATCTGATGATCATGGATCACAATACATATACGAAATAGATCAGTTGCAATACAGGACACATAAAAAGAATCTGATCGAACCCTTGAATTATACCCAGTTCAGAGGGTACTCTCATATTCCAATACAGATCAATCCATTTAACTATGATGGTGATCGAGAAGTTGTTGTCACAAATAGTGCTATTATTCAAATACTAATAGTCGGAGACCACTCCCAAAGATCGAACGAGATAGAAGATAACCTAAGCCATATATTCCTTCAACAGGTGATAAATCCAGAGTTTTCCAAAAACTGGCATTCTTCTATCCGAAATCAGATTTTCTATGCTGATTTTAGCAAGTCTAATTGGTGGGTTCGGATTGAGACAGATAAAGATGGTTTTCACAAGATAAGCCATTCACAGCTTTCATTTTGGAACTTAGCAGACATAGACCCCAGAAGTTTTAGACTCTTTAGTACCGGTGGTTCTATCATGCAAACCGGCATTGTAAACGCTGGACGTGAGTTCATGGAAGTTCCAATCTCGGTTGTAGGAGAAGAAGATGGTAGTTTTGATCCATCTGATTTCATCTTTTTTTATGGCACAAATAGAAATGGTACAGATAAAAACAGTATTATTGGTGCCAGACATTATATCAATCCATATTCACATAATACTGTTTATTGGCTTACTTTTGGCGGGACTTTTGATGGGTCTCCAAGGAGAATTCAAACCAGTCCAGAACTGACATCATGGTCTCTCGAAATTGATAGTCAACCTGAAGATCTAAGAATAGAGGAAGAGATCCATCGCCGTGAGGTAGAGGGATTTGATTGGTATATGACAAAGTTGTTTGGCCAGACAACTGCTGACTATGAATATCAGTTTACCTTAGATAATGTCGATCAAAGCAAAACACAATCTCTGTACTTTTCCCTCATCCAGGAAAACATCGCATCCGTACTCTCGCATAGTATATCAGTATATGTGAATAACAATCTGATTCAAAATCCAAGTGGAACTGATCCCAGTATATTCAGCTGGGTAGGTTCAGGTGAGTACCAGTTCAACCGTCCTCACAGTTTCTATGTTAATGGATTAAATACCCTTAGAATAAGGGTTCACAGAAGCAGGACGGATAATCTTTTCTTCAACTATTACACTGTATCGTACTACAAAAACAACATAAAAACAAATCAACAATATGCTGCATCAGTACCTTTTTCAAATTACTTACAAAATACAAAATTCAACTTTTATGGTAACTCTCAAAACCAGAAAGTCTTTAGAGTTAACAGCTTCTCCGAGATTACCAATA
The DNA here is from genome assembly GCA_964634275.1 of uncultured Candidatus Cloacimonadota bacterium. Lineage (GTDB taxonomy): Bacteria > Cloacimonadota > Cloacimonadia > Cloacimonadales > Cloacimonadaceae > CAZZCS01. The sequence goes on from CAZWIS010000004.1 coordinate 79,919, forward strand.
TCCCGATAAAGACGGTATCAGGTGGATTCAATTTTATCGGTAACGGAATTAGTGGAACTAAGTTTTGGGTTACTGATTTCAACGATTTGCATAGCCCTGTCCTTATTCAGGAGGCGTTTCCAAAAGATATTGTCAATCCCATTACACAGATCGATAATATCATCGTTTCTCCCAATGAGTTTGTAGACAAAGCAGAAGAACTTGCTTCCTTTTATAATAGGCATTATAACATTGTATCGAAAGTAGTCAAACAGGATGATGTTTTCAATCAGTTCAATGGTGGGCACCCTGATCCTGCTGCTATTAAACAATATGTACGATATCTATATGCAAACTTTCCCGCTCCCAGAATTACATCAATGACCCTCTTGGGTTTGGGGTCGATTGACTGGCGCAATTTTTCCCGTGTAGCTCAGGAAAAAAACAAGATTATGGTATATCAAAAGGGTAAGGATGTCTCTGATGACTTTTTGGGGATGATAAATACTGCAAATTATCCTGAAATAGCCATAGGAAGATATCCTGCCAAAAACTTGAATGAGCTAAACATCATGTTGTCAAACATGACTAATTACGTCGAAAATCCTACCCAAGGCTTATGGAGAAATACTGTCTTGATGGTAGCGGATGATTTGAACAATGGCAATACAACCGGTGAATACGTTCATACACAACAAGTACAACAAACTACCGATGCCCTTTCTCCGGCAACCCTTGTCGAGATGGTACTGGGAATTGAATACGATTATGACGAGTTTCAAAACAAACCCAAAGCTCGCGATGATATGTTTGAACAGATAAATAACGGTTCTTTGGTCTGGTACTATATAGGACACGGTTCTTATGATAAACTGGGTGCAGAAGACTATTTGAACGGTGCTACAGACATGTTTAGATTCAACAATCCTGGAAAACTAAACCTGTTTATTGCTGCCTCATGCAAAGTAGGGCACTTTGACTATTGGGGCTTCGAGAGCCTTGCACAAAAGGTAGTGTTGATGGATAATAAGGGGTCAATAGCATCTTATGCCGGAACAAGAGAAACATATCCATATCAAAACGCACCTTTGATGATTGCCACGTTGGACCATGCCATTAACAAAAGAAACGCCATCGGATATTCTGTCCTAAGAGGAAAAATTCAAGTTACGCAAAGTAATACAAACGATGAAAAATATGCTTTACTTGGTGATCCCCTCCTTAGAATAATTCCTCCAAATAGAGACAGCACAGCCCATATCACAGTAAATGAAGAAAACATTCGTGAAATTCGTTCTGGACAAAAGGTTGATGTTCGTGGTCATTTTGCTCTCAATAATGCTTCAGGTCAAGCTGATGTACGAGTATATGACACTCAAAACATCTATAGCCTAGGACCGAATACTACAATGAAAAAGCGTGGGGCAAATATTTTTCGGGGAACATCATCGATTCAAAACTCCATTTATTCCGCATCATTTTTCGTTCCTGATGATGTTACTCCAGGTGATAGCGGATTGTTGTTAAGCTATTACTGGGATTCACAGAACAAAACGGATTATATTAACTATGCTTCAAACATCAGTATATCCGATGATGCTGTCGACGTAATAAACAATGACAAACCGAATATCGAGCTATTTTTGGGCTCTTTAGATTATCGACCAGGGGACACTGTAGGTAACAATACGACATTGTATGCGAGAATATCTGACGAGAACGGGATTAATATTACTGGCAGTCCCGGTCATAATATACTATTGATTTTGAATAACAGTTCTCAGCCAATATCAGCGACGGAATACTTTTCTTACGATTTGGATTCCCACACCCAGGGCTTGTTGACATATCCACTGAGAAACCTCAAAGAAGGTCCCCATACCTTGCAGTTAATCGCCTTTGACAATTTTAACAAACCCGCTGTTGCCAATACCAGTTTCATCGTTAAGAAAAGCGGTGATTTGTTGTTGGAAAGGCTTCTGCCATATCCCAATCCTATCAAGGATAACGGTTATATCACATTTATTCTGTCTCTTGATGCGGATGTTGTCATCGATTTTTATACCATGAGTGGTAAAAAAGTCAGAACTATAAAGAGCCAGGGAAAGCAAGGTTTCAACCAGATCTTTTGGGATGGTAGAGATGGTGATAATCATAGACTTGCAAACAATACTTACTTTGTAAAAGTAAAAGCAACTACTCCTGATAAAAAAAGTGTCGAAGGCATTGAAAAGATAGTCATATTCAAATAATACCCAACGGAGTATAAGCACATGAAAAACTACTTATACAGCGAAAATGGAATTAGATTTACTGAGGCTTCAGAACGTAAGATTGTTGATCTGGTTCTGAGAAATGTATTGGAACCAGATTCTGTGATTCAGGATGTTGAGACCCAACAATGGAGAAAGATACGGGAATTTGATACTCTGATGAAGAAGATTTTGGAACCTGATATCAACCTCAAGTTTAGTGAACCGAATATTGATATGTACTTGGATTCTGGAAGAGAGACACTCTATTACAATGTCTCAAAATGGCACTACATTTTTCTGATGTTGATATCAGGTGGATTATTTCTTGTATATTGGATGTATAGAAATTGGAGCTATATCAATCGAAAAACCAAATACAAGAGATCTATATGGTTTACGATCATAGATCTAATTTCCTTCAATTCACTATTCTACCTCATATCAAATGACACTGAAATGTTGGAAAAACAAAAACCAAGCTTTGATCCTGACAGGACCGCAAGATCATTGTATATTCTCATTGCCATTAGCTTTGTATTTGGTTATGCTGTTTCGTCTTTTATATGGTTAAGCTCTCTTTTTTCCATTGGTATCCTGCTCAGCATCATCTTTGTTACAATGCCTGTCCGGAATTTTATCCAGGATGTGAATGACTCTCTTGGTAACAGCTATTCCTCACAAACTATCTTCTATTATTTCATCATCATTTACTCGCTATTTTTAGTGTTTTACATGCTATTTGTCTACGGAATATCTATGCTGAATATCATTCCGGGTAATTTATAAGAAGAGCTAAAAAAATCTTCTCGTACTGACACTTCGATCACTTGCACCATCTTTACATGTAGTCCATTCGAGAATAGTATCAATCAGGATTCCAGTTCAAAGAATCGATCTGCCTTTAGCCACGTTCTTATAAAGTCTCACCCAAACATGCAAATGAGGATCACATGTCACAGTGGTCTTTGGACGCTTCTGGACGTTTTTGTATCACGGTTATTGCAAATATGTGCCGATTCTGGACGGGTTTCGGATCATCAGATTTTCGGGAGAGCTCATCAGATTTGCCAAGGCTTTTATTGTCACATTGGTGGGTGATGTGGGAGAACTGGTTCAAGTCTGACTCCAGTCTAAAGCGCTTGGGGAAAAGTCTTTATGCTATATGTTTATGGGCTTTGAACAGGAGTTTGCTTCAATGGTTCATTTGATTCTGTCTGGTTCTTGGATATTGCCTCCCAGATCGATCAGCGAAAGGAAGAGAGCGAAGATCAGGTGTTTGGCGATAAAGAGATCAGTGATCTATATAACGAGTTGAACCCTGATTCGGGAATGACAAGTCTTATTGTAGGGTGATGGTTTGTCCTGATGAGAACCCCAGCTGTTCTCCCGTAGAAAAAACTGATTAAGCGGTTATCTAATTCAACATGATAACTTTCTTGACTACTGACTTGCCGGCCTGTTCCAGACGCAGCAGATAGATTCCGCTGGCAGCCCTTTGTCCCTGGCTGTCTTTGGCATCCCAAGCGATGCTGTGTTTTCCTTCGGGAAAGTTGCCATCGATGAGGGAGCGCACTTTCTGACCGCGGAGGTTATAGACGCTGAGGGTGGTTCTGCCTTTGTCAGCCAAGCAGAATGATATCGAAACGCTATTGTGAAAGGGATTGGGATAGATAGACATCAAAGAAACAGGTTGTGCTTGCTCGGTGTCCAAGACTGAGACATCGAGCGGATCCACTTTAACCAAGGTTATCCTGTTGTTATTGGAACGCATGCAAAAGAGTATGTCTCCGGTGGAATCAACAAAACCAAAATCTTTGCCCCAGCCAAATTCATAGTTGTTATGTGTGAAAAATGATCTACCCCAAAGATAAGCACCATCTAGAGTAAAACAGTGAAGAATATCCAAAGAATTTGATGAATATGTGAAAGCCAGAATGTTTCCATCAGGCATTTCTACTACCTTCTTTTTCCCACCACCAAGGTTAAAAATTGAATCGGATGTTGGATTCAACTGCTCACCATCAATATCTACTTCAAACAGTTGCAGACCAAACATACCTGTTGAATATCCCGCTACAAAAATCTGCCCATTTTGAGACGTAAAGGCATCATAAAATACTTTGGAGTTGTCAAAACCAGAGTAAAACCAAATCAAATCGCCTGTAGAAGAATAATAACAAACCGAGCGAACTCCAACAGCCATCCATCCTTCATTGCAGGGTATTACAGTATTGAAGGGCTCAGAAGTCCACACCCCGGTGCTTATCCATTCTATTTCAAAGTTCATATTAGTTTTGGCAATATGACACTCGCTATTCAATTTAATAACCAGCAAGAAACCATCATCCAAACAGAGCAACTTGTTGACAGATCGATTCCCGGTAATGCCATTAATATTGCATATGTCATAATCACTAAGCATATTCAGTTCTATATCATATTCGAATACTCTTCCATCAGAAAAAAGGCTATAGTATCTATCAACACCATTGCTAGTTAGAGTTCTTAGGTAGCTACTGCCTGAATTTGTGTGAACACTGTGGACTACATTTCCAAAATTATCAAGAACCCAGAAAAGCTGATCAACACCCAACCAGAATTCGATTTTTGCCTGCAGTAAATATCCACCTCCGATTGCAGGTATCACATTGTGAACGTTGGGATTTGGATACATTGTCCAGTCGTCGTCATTATACAAATCCCACCAGTTATATTCTCTGATCCAGCTATGTCCATATAGAAGCACCACACTAAGCAATAAAAAAAACAAAAGAAGTCTTTTCATTTTAGCCTCCTAGATTTCATACGCAGTTTAAATTATCAGCATTTGGAGGTCAAGCATTTTTGCTAGACTTTTATCATATGTCTTTACAAGTTCTCTGACAAGAGTCACTGAAATCTGCAAATTGGGTTACCGAAAAATGCAAATACCATAACAGATTCAAATCCAAGACTACAAGTGCTTCCTTACGAAATCCATATAGGTATATTGCATTTATCATTACGGGAATTGTTATCGTGATTTGAAGCTGATTATAGTGACAACCACTTGGACAAAACATTGCCCGATTTGAAGGTTTTGGTGATCAAAACGATGAAATTTACTAAAACTATGTCCAAGTGGTTTTCTGCAAATGCTTTTCGGATATCCTATTCTCTCTTAAACTTACCTTTCTTGTCCAAGTGATCGCTATTTGCAGATTTCAGTGACTCTTTATAATACCTTCGTATGGTCTTGGATTAATATCTCAATACAAAATAATGCTTGACACGGATATCGATACTGATAAAGCTTGACAATGTGCTATTCATATTGGTATCTTAAACATATTGGCAGAACGTCAAAATAGGAGGAATATCATGAAAAGACACAAGCTCCTGCTCTTCGTAGCCTTGGTTTTGTTTATTGCTCAGTTATCAGCCTTGGATATATCATTGTACATCCAGGAGGTAACTGCTTATTCTGTATCCGGAACTCTCTTGGTTAGTAACCCTAGTTCTGAGGATGTTATATTACACTTTCCATCATCAGGGACCTTTGATTTGATGGTAGATGGAAACGTCAGCGATGTAGTTTATCTGACTATCTTGTGCGATCTTTTGATTCCAGCCGGAACTACCCATTCACAGATTGTACAATACGTGGGAATAGTACCTCTTAGCCCAGGAACACACGTGGCACAGGCAAGATATGTCTTGCCCGACAATCCTCCTGCAGGTGGGCCGGAAACCTTTGTCTATAGCTCCACTCCTCTTTCTGGAATCAATGACCTGGAATATACTTTTTCTGTGAATTCAGTCGGTGCAAATGGTGTTTCAGGAACACTCCAGATGCACAATCCGAACTATTTACCCTGGATGATCAGCTTTCCAAATGCAATTGTAGCCAGAATCTTTGTGGATGGAGAACCGCCATCCGAACTATATCCACCCATGTCCATAAACTTGCAGATAAATCCCGGAGAGACTCATTCCGAGGAGATTCATCACTCTCGAAATACTCCATATGCACCCGGAACCCATACAGCTCAAGCCTGCTTGTTTCTCCAACAAAACATTCCGGTAGGGGCAGCCACTTCATTCATTATAGAGCCCAGCCAGACAGAAACGGATGTAATTACTATCCCACAGACTTTCAATGTCAGCGTAGCCCCAAACCCTGGCTCCAGTTTCTTTAGGGTAAGTTCTGATGTCAAACAGCTCCAAACCTTTTCGATCTTTGATATCAAAGGTCGTAAAGTTTTTGAGACCACTGGAACAGGAGAGTTTACTTGGGACGGCAAAGATCATTCCAACAGAATTTGCCCCGCAGGAGTTTATTTTGTCAAAGCAAAGTTGGAAAGCAGATATGCCATCAAGGGGTTTGTGAAGTACTAACGAAGAATTTGATCTGTCAACTTATATTGAAGGTGTCAACCTGGTAGTCAAGCGTATATCAAGCCTATATCAAGCCTATATCAAGCGTATTCACAAATACACTTGATATAGGTGTGACATAGTGATGATACTCGGGAATAATATAGTCCTCGAAGGGGATTCTTCTGCCTACTTGTATGTAACCGGCAGGATAGTAAAATGATCTGAAATGATCCAACTTAGGGCAGTATCAAAGTGATCATCAAAATGGTCTATGTGATGTGAATCGGATCCTATTGTAACCAACCTCCCGCCCATGTTGTAGTATAGCTCTAACTGGTCTTCCTCTGGAATCAAGCGTCGATATGGTTTCCGATAACAGGAGTAGTTAATCTCTAATGCGATGTTTTTAGCGATCATAACAGTGAACAATTCTTTGATGATATCTATGGAATTAGATTCGTCGGGGCGACAGTCATAGAATCTCTTGTAAACTCCTAAATGTGATAATACATCTATATTGCAATTACTTACAAGAGAGAGATTTTGCTTGTAATAGTCTCTGATCTGAGTAGGGGATAGGGGAGTAGGATGTTTGACGGCAATGTTTGTGTGGTCGCTTAGAAAATGTACTGATCCGAGGATCAGATCAAATTGATACATATCCAAAAGACTCTGGGCAAAGCTCTTTACCAAATGATAGTCACCTATCTCCAATCCCAGGTAAAGGTATATCTGGGGAAACTGCTCTCGAAGCTGAAATATGGACTTGCGGTATTCAGTTAGAGACTTCAAGCCAAAGTATCCCAGTTCCTGTGGTAATAGGTCAAGATGCTCTGTAATAGCTACTGCCCTGTAGTTGCGTTCAATAGCTTTAGCCAGTAATTCTGCGCCTGTGATGCTACTATCATAGCTATACTCAGTATGAATGTGATAATCAGTCTTTGATGTGTTTGGATGCAAGGATTGCGGCACCAAGAGCTCCTGTAATTTCTGGATTATTTGGCCTTTGTACTATGTCTTTGAGATCTCGGGATAAACAATACAGAAGATCGTCGTTTAAAGCAACACCACCTGTAAAAACATACAAGGGGCAATGCGATAACAGATTGATTTGGGAGATGATCCTCTTTGTAATAGAATTGTGTACTGCACGAACGATATTGGGTCTGGACGTGCTCGTGGCCATCATACCAATAATTTCTGACTCAGCAAAAACCACGCAGGTGCTATTGAGCCTTAGCAATTGATCAGAGTCGGATGCGATTCCGGAAAGATCATCAACAGAGCAGTTTAATCTCAATGTAGTCATCTCCAAAAACCTTCCTGTACCAGCTGCACACTTGTCGTTCATTACGAAGTCAAGTACCTTACCACATTCATCGAGTGTTATGACCTTGGAATCCTGACCCCCAATATCTATGATAGTACGGCACTCCGGATAATAGTATCGTACACCAGCAGCATGACAAGAGATTTCGGAAAGACACAGATCCGCATCGACATATAAATGACGGCCGTAACCTGTAACGCAAACCGAGTGTTTACTACTATTGTGTTTGCTTAAATAGCGATCAAAAAGATTGTTGACCGAGTCCAGCGGTCTTATCTCGGTTGAAATGTAATCAGCAAAAATAATCTCATTCGATGCTGAATCATAAGCAACAAGCTTTGTGTTTCGAGAACCAATGTCGATGCCAATAGTTATCATAAGCTGATATGTATATGGAAGTTATCTGGGGATAACCATTTCTGAGCTGTGCTGTGGACATCATGAAGGGTTACATTCCTGATCCTCTGCTCACGAGTTAAGAAATGCTTTATATCATAACCCAAGCATAAGAGATTCGAAATTGTTGATGCTTGCCAGGAAACACTCTCATGATCAAACCGTTGCATACCAATCAAGTAGTTTTTTGCTGTAACCAATTCTTCCTCTGTAATCCCATTCTTATAAACGTCCGTTATCAATTCTTTCATGATTCTCAGCGAATCTTTGTAATCGTCAGGATCGCAAAATACGTAGGCATTCCAAAAACCCAAAGTAGAAATAGATGTAAAATCAAAGCCTGTTTGATAAGCATATCCATATTTTTCACGTAATATATTAAACATCCGAGAATTGATATCTCCACCCAACGCTTGTGATAACAGGTAAAAGGCTGTATTTTGAATCTGGTCTGAGGCTGTACAGCCAAATCCGCCAAGATTGATTATTGCTTGTTCACTGTCTCGATGTACCAGCTTTCGTTTTGTTTTTTGTGATGAAACGATTGGCTGTGGGAGTAGCATGGTATTATTAGAAACCATAACACGGCTATTGCCAAATGCGTTTTCGCACAAAGCAAAAACTTCCTCAACAGGTTTTGAACCTATAATCGTCAAAATAAACTGCCTGGCAATATTCCAGCTATCATGCCACGTTATTATATCCTCTTTTGAAATTCGAGAGATCTCACTTCTCTTTCCGAATGAGCTGTCGATATTGTTACCTGCTCCAAACAACATTCTCTGCCAGTCCCGGAAGGACTTGTTTACAGGCGAATTTGACTCTCTACGATACGAGTCCATAAGGTTTGTTTTTAGCAAGTGAATATATTTCGTTGGAAATATTGGATTTATCATGATGTCTGATAATACATCCAGTACAATAGCCATGTCGTCATTGAAACATTTTGCCCTGAAGGAGGTAGTGTCTATATGATGGCTGACTCTGAGGCTAAACCCTAGCTTTCGTGATAGATCCTGAATTTGCTCAAAACTTCGGAGCTTTGTTCCATAAAGCATAGCTGTAGACGTCAAGTAATTCACTCCCCGATTGTGCTCGTTTTCCATCAGTTGGCTGATATCGGCAGAGATAGAAATACCACAGATCTGCTTTTCGGGTTGATTTTTATAGACTACCCGCAATCCAGTACTTGTTTTGTATTCATATATCTTGTTATCACTATCTATGGTTACATAGTTGTTAATCAGTCTGTTAGTGCCTATCTTATCATGCATTACTTCACTTGTTTTCTTGTGTATTATAAAAGGCTTGTTTTGTGTGTGGGGTAGAGGACTTAGGGTCTTGATTAGATTTTCAAATTTTATCTTCGAATCTTGATAAAAGATTTGGATATTATCCTGTTTCCAATACACTTGAATTCTTTTCAGGATATCGTTACTACTCAATTCAATAATATCATGTGGATAGGTATATAGTGTATTGTAATCACCATTGATCTCTTCGGCAGCGATAGTGGATCCCACACCTTCCATCGTTTCAAACGAATACATCCAACTATGCAGGATGTCTTTTTTTACGAGTTCAAAGACCTCTGGTGCTGGCATAACATCTCTAATGCGATGGTACTCTTCAAAAAAAATAGATATTATCCTTTCCAATACAGTAGAAGCGTTTGGAGTGAGATGAATTACAGAAGCGCCACTAAGATATCCACACAGGGAAGACACTTTGACACTGCTACATAACTTCTCTTTTTCTACAAGTCTCTTGTAAAGCCGGGATGATTTACCAATTGCAAACAATCTCATTGCTATCAACATAGCATTGGCATCAGGATGTCTTTCGCTCAACTCAGGTAGGACAAATGCCAGATAAGGGCTACTCTTTTTTTTCAGTCTAAAATAAGTTTTGAAGCTAACAGCTTCAGGATTGAGAAAATCATCGAGTTTGTCTGAATACTCATAGGGTGTATTCCATGCCTTGAAATGTATATCGACGGCATTTCTTAGCTTGTCATAATCAAAATCTCCACTGATCACCAAAAAAGCATTGTCAGGACGATAATGGCATCTGTAGAAGTCTCTCAAACTATCATAAGTAGCATGAGTAATGGAGCTTTGGTAACCCAACACTGGGTGTTTCATTGGGTTTTTGATGAAGTATTGGTTTTGGATGTATTCTATGAAGTTGGTTTCTGATTCATTCTCATACTGCTTTATCTCTTCTATGATGATATCTTTTTCTACCTTAACGTCCTCAGCAGTAAATGTCGCACCAAAAGCCAGTTCTGCCAAAACCTTCAACGCTGTATCCAGGTGTTCCGAGGGTATCAAAACATAGTAACATGTACTATCAAAATCAGTATAGGCATTTATCATCCCACCCAGTCTTGGTATCAAATCCGAGATAGAATTATACGAATAGTTGTTAGTCGATTTGAAGGTGAGATGTTCGATAAAATGAGAATAACCACTTTGATGTTGATCTTCCTTTGTAGAGCCTGTCTTTATATGTAATTGAACACATAGTATTGGATTACTTGTATCTTGATATGCTATAGTTTTAAGGCCGTTTTCTAAAGTAAAATCCGTGGCTGTATTTATTTTGACATCACTTAGATTCATGACTTCCTTTTCGAGGCATAAGCATTGTGGTTGTGGATTGATTCATAATTGTCCGATGCAATGTAATAATCCACTATTCTGGGATCTAGATCCAGTTTTTGTGTTAACTCCCGCACAACATCCTCGACAAACATAGGATTTTGATATGCTCTTTCAGTAACGTATTTTTCATCTACACGTTTTAATAAGGGGTAGATCTCGCAACTACAGGATGCCTCTGCAAGACTAATCAATTCCTCGAGCCATACAAATTCTTTGTAGCGGACACGAATATTAATCTCAGAGCGTTGGTTATGGGCACCATAAGCGCTTATTTCTTTGGAACAGGGACACAATGTGGTAACGGGTACTTTGACGCCAATCCATAGGTGAAGATCATCTTTGTATGAAGCATTAAACTCACAATCATAGCACAGAAGCGATGAGATTCCGGAAACTGGTGCACTTTTTTTTACAAAATACGGAAACTTGATGTCTACATAGGCTATATCTGCTTTGAGACTCTCTTTTATTCTACCCAAAAATTTATCTAATTGATCGATAAAAGTATCTTCATGAAAGCAGTTCAAAATCTCAATAAAGCGTGACATATGCGTTCCCCTTTTGTGATGGGGAAGCTCCACATAAATGTCCAAATCGGCTACAGTGTGTTGGATTTTATTCTGCTTATCTTCCAATACGATAGGGTATCGGATGCCCTTAACTCCCACTTTGTCGATAGATATCTTTCGTAAATCGCTTTGGTTTTGAATATCGGCAATACTCATAGCTTTTCCGACAAATTCATGTCTTTCATACCATTGGTTTTCAAAGATACTATTGTTCCGTCCTGATTGTAATATATAATTGCATCACAAGAAGGCATTTGGTTGATGTGGTCAGCAATAGCGTTTGGATCCATCAGAAACAGTGCCGTGGAGAGGCCATCTGCCCATGCAGAAGATTCGTGGATAACAGTTACCGAATGCATGTTTTCTACGGGGAAACCAGTTTTGGGATTGAGAATATGATGATATCTAACTCCATCGAGTTCAAAGTATTGCTGATAGTCTCCTGAGGTAGAGACAGCCAAATTTTTCAGTCTGAATGATGCTATAAAATCGTCCATTTTTCGAGGATGTTGTACATAAACGACTTGTGGTATCTTCATTCCAAAAAAAGAGATGCTGCTTCTGCTATTGATATAGCCCTTATCTAATCCGATTGAAAGCATGTATTCACGCGCTTTGTCAATAATATAACCTTTGGCTATAGCGCCGAATGTTATCTGCATTCCGTGGGGTTTGTATAGTGTGTCTTTATCAAATCGAATCATGTCAAAACCGACCTTCTTCATCTGTTCATCAATCAGTTCAGAATTTGGAACCGCCACAGAGTCTGCATTAAAATGCCAGATATCAAACAGAGGTTTGATACTGATATCAAATCCACCCTGGCTAAATCTGTATAAACTGTCGGCAATCACCAGCATTGCATAGATGTCAGCATCCATAGGAAAATTTTCCTCATCTGAATTGTTGATAATTGAGATGAGGCTATTGGGATCATACTCGTTCAATTTTGCATCCATTTCCCTGATATAAGCAAAGACGGAATCAATCTCCCTGCCAACTGTTTTATGCTTTGATGAAGCTGATATCTCGACAATGGTATCCATTATATACTGAGATTTGAACTCTGTGTACTCACGATTTACATATCTATACAATCCAAACAAGACAACAGAAGCTAATATCAATACGGACAATAATTCTCGCTTTGTCATCTACGATACTCCAACAGTTCAAAATCAATCAACTTGTAGGTATAGTCTCTGATCGCATACAGACTAAATGGCAAAGTAAATACAAGGCCAAAAACCAAAAACGCTGCAGCCGCAAGATTTATCAATATCAATAATAATGCCATTAGATACAAGTTCCATCTCACATCATGAAAATGCCTGTATGATAATGACAAAGCCTTAATTGGGTTTATGTTTTGGGATTCCACTAAAATAGGAACCGGTAGAATTATTGCGAACCAATAGTTCGCCAATACGAGCCATGCTAATCTAAGTATTGGATCCGAACCAAAGGAAGGTAACCCAAAACAAATCACATGTATCAAAATGTAAAATATTGAGGTTAGCAATGATATACCAAAGAATACATGTATTCGTTTGAGTGAGTATCTAAACTGATCCTTTGATAAATGATATCCTGGATCCTGGACAATCATAGCTATTGGCATAATAACGATCGAAGAAAACACAGAACTAACAAATGCGAATGATATTAACCTTAGAAAAAGGCCAGACGTACTCTGTATCTCTGGATTGACGAAACCACCGAATATCCAAACCAGTATACCTATTGGAATAAATCCTAATAATACGCTAACTGACGCTACAGGTATGTTTTTGGTAAGATAAGGTTTATAGTTATTCCATGATTCAGCTAAACTTTTGACTGCTGAAAGATCCTGCATTACCACAGAGCTTTGTTTTCCGCAAGTCACACACCAGAGATCATGATCTCCGAGACGTGCATTACAGTGTTTACAGCGCATTCTTACTCCTTAGATTCTGTAATTTCTCACCAAAGATATTTACCGCAAGTTTTTGTCAATCTACTAGCACTTTGACCAACCACAGGCAGGACATTTCAAGCATCCTTCCACATGCTCAATTGTGGTGCCACAGTCCGGACATAATGCTGATGAGCTTCTACTTGTAATTATTGAAGCATTGATACCTTCATCAGTAGTAAAATTCAGCTTTGATATATCCTTTCCCTGATAATGATTTAGAAAACTCTCCAATGCTTGTCCGACTGCGTCTCCACAAGATGTTATCATTTTACCCTTGTGCCACATCGGAGACTGGCATCTAATGCCCTTTAGTTGCCGAATAATTGATTCCACCTTGATATCGGATCTCAAAGCAAGAGACGAAAGTCTGGCAATGGCTTCTAACTGAGCAGATGCACATCCGCCCACTTTTCCCATCTGGACAAAAACCTCACATGCACCTTGATAATCTGAATTGATTGTTACATACATGTGGCCGCAACCAGTCTCCAATCTTTGTGTAATACCCTGGGTGACTTCGGGTCTAAAGCGGGGAGCTACTTTATGATCTTCACTATTATCTGTACCTGATGAACTGCCAGTACTCAAAACCTGGTTTTCACGGCTACCATCTCTATAGACAGTTACTCCTTTACAACAAAGTTGATATGCTTTTTCATAGGCAATCCTGATATCTTCTATCGTGGCTTCTTTGGGGAAATTTATCGTCTTGCTGACGGCATTATCAGTGTACTTTTGAAATGCTGCCTGCATCTGAATATGCCACTCAGGACTAATATCATGAGCTGTTTGAAATACTGTTTTGATATCCTCCGGGATTGTTTCTATATGTTGTATGGAACCGTGTTTTGCTACTTCAGAGAGGATGTTGTCGTTGTATAACCCATGATCTTTTAGTGCTTGTTCAAACCACTTATTCACATATAACAGACGGTCGCCATCCATCACATTTTTGATGTAAACCAATGAAAACTGAGGTTCAATTCCACTGGAGGTATCAGCTATCATACTAATTGTCCCTGTGGGAGCAATTGTAGTGACAGTGGCATTTCTAATCCCATTGGTGGAGATGTCTGATATTAAACCGTCCCAATCCATATATAATGGTTTACGATCCAGCTTGCGAGTATCATAAATACTATTCGTAAAATTCGTGAAAGAGCCTTTTTCAATCGCTAATTCCATAGACCTTTGCTTCGCATGATAGTCTATAAATTCCATCATTTGTTCAGCAAAACTGATAGCATCCTCTGATGCGTAGGGTATTGAAAGCTGGAAGAGCAGATCAGCCCAACCCATGATTCCCAGTCCGATTTTACGATTGTTTCTTGCCATCTGGTCAATTTGAGGAAGAGGAAACCGGGATACTTCTATAACATCATCCAAAAAATCTACACTGTCTCTAACGACGGATTTTAACAGACTCCAATCAAAACCTCCGTCTTTTACCATCGCAGAGAGGTTGATGGAACCCAAGTTACATGCTTCGTTTGGCAATAGAGGCTGTTCACCACATGGGTTAGTTGATTCTATTCTTCCCAATTGAGGTGTGGGATTAGCTTGATTGATGCGATCCAAAAAGACTATTCCAGGTTCACCGTTTTTATGAGCCATTTCGACAATCAAGCTAAATACATCTCTTGCTTTGAGAGTCCCGCTGATCTCTCCAGAACTTGGTGATATCAGATCATAATCTGTATCCTGGTATACCGCCCGCATAAACTCCTCGGTAATACCAACACTGATGTTAAAATTCGTTAGTTGCGTCGTATCTTCTTTGCACGTGATAAATTCCAATATCTGAGGATGATTGACGTCGAGAATTGCCATATTGGCACCACGTCTGGTTCCCCCTTGTTTGACAGCATCTGTAGCGGCATTATAAACCTTTAGAAAAGAGAGTGGTCCACTGGAAATGCCTTTTGTCGATCTTACTCGAGCATTTGCTTCTCTTAATCTGGAAAAAGAGAATCCTGTACCACCACCACTTTTATGTATAAGTGCGGCATTTTTGATAGTTTCAAAAATACTTTCCATACTGTCTTCTATCGGTAAAACAAAACAGGCTGAAAGCTGTTGCAGGTCATTACCTGCATTCATGAGAGTAGGCGAGTTCGGGAGAAAGTACCCAGAGTCGAGTAACTGGAAGTATCTTTCATACTTACCATGATCACCGTTACTGATGTTTTTGGCTACACGATCTATCATTTGATTCCAATCTTCAGCGAGTGATCCATCGTCAAATTTACGGTAATATCTCCTTTCCAAAACCTTTAAGGCATTTTCTGTTAATTCCATTGATTCTCCGATTTAAGAGCTCAACCCGAGAATTTCTCTGGTTTGTGATGGAGTGGCCAATGGTCTGCCAATCTCATGTGCAATTCTGGCTATCCGTGAGACTAACTGAGCATTAGAATCTGCAATAATCCCCTTGTGATAGTATATATTGTCTTCAAAACCAACTCTGATGTGTCCCCCAGTAACTAAAGCCACCATAGAAGCCGGTATATGCCATCTTCCTATCCCTGCAACTGCCCATGTGGCATCAGGAATCTGGATAGCAAGGTGTTCGATCATATACATCAAATTCCTCGGGGAACCATTCATGCCACCAGGAACTCCCAAGACAAATTGCACATGTAATGGTTTATGAGTGATAACTTCTTTGTTTACAAGCTTTGCAATGATATCAATCATACCGGATTCGTATACTTCAACCTCTGGTACGACATTATACTCTTTGAATGCTTCTGCAAGACGAATAATGTCTTTGGGATGGTTTACAAAAATATCATCGCCAAAATTAAGCGTTCCTGCATTAAGAGTACCCATATCTGGTTTCAAACTTAGAGGAGCCAGTCTTTTCTCAAAAGCTTCCCCAACAGCTCCACCAGTGCTAATCTGAATAATCATCTCTGGAACTGTTTTGCGAATAGCTTCAATTGATTCTTTAAATCTTTCAAGTCGTTGTGTTGCGGTACCATCATCTTCTCTTACATGAAGATGAACCACTCGGGCTCCTGCTTCGAAGCAGTTTTTTGCCTCAGTAGCTTGTTCCTCAGGAGTTATTGGTAAATTTGGCTGATCTTTCCTGGTAGTTTCAGCTCCCGTTATAGCTGCGGTTAAAATTACCGGTTCCATGTCGTGACCTCTCTATTATTTTCTATTAATATCATGATTATCAAATCCAGTTATAAATAACTACAATTTACGATCGACAAACCAGCTTTCAAAAAGCCTGACTCGTTGAAGGTTCGATAGTTCATACCCCAATATTCTGCTTCCAATCTGAGCAAACTTGTTTTCATTGTCACTGACAAAGAAGTAGTTTGTTCCCAGTTTATTATCATTATCATTAGGTAGGATTCTCTTCAAGTATACGGCAATAGCATCGGCACTGTCAATCAATAGAATCTTATCTCCTATAACAGATTGAATTACATCCTTTAACAAAGGATAATGTGTACAACCTAAAACAAGAGTATCAATATCATCTTCATTAAATGCTCTTAAGTATTCCATGGCAATCTGGTTTGCTATTGCATGATGGTGCCAGCCTTCTTCTGCTAAAGGAACGAATAGTGGACATGCCCTAGAAAAAACTTTTGCTCTGGGTGTAAGCGCATGAATTGCGAACTTATAGGCTTCGCTTCTGATAGTACCCTCGGTTCCAATAACACCTATACGCTCTGATTTTGTGTTTAAAACAGCTTGCTCTGCGCCAGGTTCTATTACCCCAATAACTGGAATGTTGGTTAGTTCTCTGAGGTGGGGGATGGCAACAGCAGAAGAAGTATTACAAGCAACGATCAAAATTTTAACGTTGTGTTGCAGTAAAAAGCGGGTATTCTGAACTGAATACTCAACAATTGTATTGGGAGATTTTGGACCATATGGAACTCTGGCTGTATCTCCAAAATAAATTATATCTTCATACGGAAAATGATCTCTAATACTTTTAAAGACGGTTAATCCGCCGACTCCCGAATCAAATATTCCTATCGGTCGTTTCATCTTTCCCTCTTTCGCCGTTTATGCTTAGTAATGAATTCCATGGATTTCTTCTTTTTTTGCTGGAATCTATTGTTTGGGTCTATGGGTTGTAGAATGGTATGGATATGTGAATCAGTTTTCTGACATAGCTCAAAATACACGTCGTCACTGACGTCCAATACTGAAACCTTTACTTTATCTAACAGTTGATAATAGTATCCATTGTTCTTATTTACCAGCTTCATTTCTACGTCTCTGAAATCCCATCTCGATTGTCTATTCGACTCAATCTTTAGTACTCCGGTTATTGGTAACTCGTTGAGCCGAACAATCAATCCAGAAGCGTTCACTCCTATAACGATGCCAGAATACTCAAATCCGATTTTTTTCGTCATATATGCTCGATTATATACTCTTTCAATCTCACGCTCGGATTCATCGGCGACAATCTCTTTTTCTGAAGCCACTGTAGCTATATGTTTCACTTTATCTTTGTTTAATCTGATAGTACTGGTCTCTAATGCATAGCTTTTACATAGATGATGAACTACAAGATCACAAAGACGACGTATCGGAGATGTAAAATGAGTATACGCTTCAATGGACAAACCAAAATGTCGTTGAAGTTCAATCGAATACTTAGCTTTTTTCATGCTCCGGAGAACCATTCGATCAAAAACGATGTGATATTCTGGGGTTGGCATAGATTCTAATATTGCCTGATATGATTTGTTGAGATTCTCCATTATCTGAAACTTGATCCCATAACAAGCCAGTGTATTAGCTAATCGCTCGATTTTGCTATAATCTGGGTTCTCGTGGATCCGATACAAAGAAATGGGGGAGACTTGAGTCAGCTTGGTTGCCACGTATTCATTGGCAATCAACATAAAGTTCTCTATCAGTTTGTGGGATTCTGTCTCTTCTGCAGTAGTAAATGTTTTTATAAAACCTTCTTGATCATATATGTATTCAATATCTGGCAAATCAAAGAATAAATATCCGGCTTTGTTACGAATTTGTGACAGTAGTCGAGAGAGCTCTTTAGAAACATATAAAGTATTGATAAGTTCCTTGGGAAGGTCAGTACGCCTCCCTTCGAACAATTCATCTACTTCTTCATAACTAAGTCTATGATTGGATCTTATCACGCTTTCAAATAGCTCTTGCCGGATTGTGTTTCCTTGTTTATCAAACTGAGTGAAAACTGTCATTGTAAGTTTTTCTTCATCAGGTCTGAGGCTACAGACTTTATTGGATAGTTTCTCCGGTAGCATCGGGATTACTTTCTTGGGAAAATAATAGCTGTTTCCTCTGTTGAGGGCTTCTGAAAATGTATGGCTATCGATAGGGACATAATGCGCTACATCGGCTATATGCACATACAGATCATATCCTGTAGCTGTTTTTTTCACTGATATAGCATCATCAAAATCTTTAGCTGATGCAGGATCTATAGTAAAAGTATACATATCCCTCATATCACGACGATTTAATATCTCTTTATCTGAAATAACCTCATCTATCGCTGTAGCTTCAAGCATAACCTCTTCAGGAAACTCCAATGGCAGATTGTATTGTCGAATGACACCGAGTACTTCAACTTCAGGATTGCCAGAATCACCCAGCACTTCTGTTACAATACCTAACGGTGGCTTTCCCGTAGCTTTGTTGCCCCAATTGATTACTTTTAGTACTACTTTCTTTCCATCATATTCAGCTTTTGGAGTCATGACGTTGAACCAATTATGAATCTTGGGATTACTGCAAATAAAATAGTAGTTTGAATTTGATCTCTTTATATCACCAGCCAAAGATTCATTTGCTCTTTTTACAATCTTGGTTATAACTCCATACAGTCTTTTTCCCCGTCTCATAGAGCCATCAATCAATACTGTATCGCCATGATATGCATTGAGGATATCTTCTGAACTTACAAAGTAATCGCCCTCTTCGGTTCTGACAAAAGCAAAGGAATAGTTTCGAGATAGGGGAGTAGCATCAAGTATTCCCTCTATCAGGTTTGGGCTCCGTTCCCTTACACTTTTCTGTCTAAGATCTGTCTCGCTTAGCTTGTATCTTTTTCGATTTTTGATGATAGTGTTGCTATTTTCAAGATTATCTAATGCAATGCTAACAAGTGATTTTTCTTTTTTTGTGACACCGAGATTTTGGCATATCTCGCTATAAGATAGAGGATTGTTTCCATTATCCTGGAACATCTCCTGAATGCTTTTGATTAAATCTTTGATATTCAAATCGATTCCTCTATTTAGTATTGCTTTCCAATTCTATCTTTTAAAAAATCTATCAACTCTGTAACTTCTGTTTTGTCTTTTGAAAAACGGAGTGACTGCCCTCGGAATGGATCAAGACGACGAGGAACTTTGAAAGTACTAAGCATTACACCATATTTATCTTTGTAAAAACACCCAAAGTCTTTGTAATACCTAGTAATCTTAAAGAATCGCATATAGACGATTAACACTCTGTCGTCATAAATTTCATATTCAGTGATTATGAAATAAGGCAATAGATTTAGTATCAAGATTAGCATAGAAATGTAATATAGGAACGGTGACTGCCAATTTACTATGGTTATCTGCCAAAGTATCACAGCCATTAATACAAGGATAGATAACACAAATAAAGTAGATGCAGGCCTTTCAACAAAGGGGATACTACGCCATTTCATTTTTGGTTCAAGCAACATTTTGGATTATCTCCCGATCTTTTTCAATCTCTTCTTTGATCGTTAGGATGTATTTAAATGCAAGCGAGGTAGAATACTTTGATCCCAAAGTATTAGCTTCTCTTTGCATCTCTTGAATAATGAAATTCAAAGTTTTTCCAATGTCATTACTTGAATCTGCACTAATTGTCTTTTTAAAAGTATCAATATGGCTATAAAGCCTTGTCAATTCTTCTTGTACATCATATTTATCGATATATATGGCTAGTTCTTGGATAAGTCTTTGTTCAAGTGTATCCAATTTATAATTGGCTAGTATATCCTTAATTCTATTATGCATATTCTCAAAAAGCTGCTTTCTATAAGGCTCCAAGCTATCTTCGAGTTTCTTAAGAGCATCATTTATGACCGACAATGAATCGCATAGTATTAACTTGATATCCTCACCTTCGTTTTTTGTACTGATTTCTATTTTTGATATGGCTTCTTTAACAGATCTGTCCAAGAGTAATTTTAATAAAGGATCGTCTTCAAGATTATTCTCTGCTTCGATTACACCTGGCTCGTTCATAAGGTATTCTATTGATACATTGTCATTTATATCCAATGCAATAGCTGCTTCCCGGATTAACTCTCTATATTTAACAAGTTTTTGTTTGTTTATTTTGAGTTTTGGTTCGCGTTTATCTGACAAGTTAACCCTAATATCAATAGAGCCACGCTTTAAACTGGAAGATATGGCTTTTCTCAATTCAACTTCGTAAAAATTTAGCTCTCGAGGAAGACTAACTCTAATATCAAGATATCTTGAATTTACTGATTTGATTTCAACGTGAATATCAATATCATGTTCACAAACTTTTGCGGATCCAAAACCAGTCATACTATTCATAATTATTCCACATCCTGTGTTATTAATCTACAAATCAATGTAGGGGATAAGGTTTTTTCTATCAATTCATTAACTGCTAAGCATGCAGGTTTACATAACAACTCTTATTACCAACCTTTCTTAAGCTTAGCAAGGCTCGCAAATTAAAGTGCCTGCAGTTGCCTGAATCACCCTAGCCTTAGTCAATGTACCTATTTGAGATTTTAAGCCGTCTAAGACGGCTATTTTGAAGTCTCGTGTCGTTCCTGATATTTGTGAAGAACTCTTTTTGCTAAGACTTTCTATATAGATTTCGACATTATTTCCAATTTGAGCCTGAAACTTCCTCAAAGTGATCTCACGCTGAATATCAATAAGCTGTTGTAGTCGACTTAGTCTGATATCTTCGGTCAGTGTATCCTTTATCTCAGTTGCCTGTGTTCCAAGTCGAGGGCTATATTTAAAGCAAAATGCATGATCAAAGCCTATTTCTTTGATTGCTGTGACAGTATTCAAAAATTCACTTTCTGTTTCACTAGGAAATCCTGCAATGATATCAGTCGTTATTGCTATATTTGGAATCGCATTTCTGAGCTTATCAATAATATGTATATAATAGCTAATAGAATACTTACGATTCATTTTATGTAGTATGTTATCGTCACCACTTTGCATTGGAAGATGAATATGTTCGCATACTTTATCGGATTCTGCCATTACTTCTATCAGCTTATCAGATAGATCTTTAGGATGCGATGTTATAAACCTCAATCGATAGATACTATCAATATCATTCAACCGTTTAAGTAGCTCTGGAAAAGTACAGTGGGAATCTTTATATGAGTTGACATTTTGTCCTAGTAGTGTGATATCCTTTAACCCATTTTCTCCTGCCTGTTGTACATCATTATAGATGGCTTCAAAGCTACGACTGCGTTCTCTCCCACGTACATAGGGAACAATACAATACGTACAAAAGTTATTACAACCCCTCATAATCGTTACAAAACCGTTTGTATCACTCTTGTGAGTAGGTTGTAAATGTGAGTAGACCTCTTCCCCATTTAACTCAAGCAGACAATTTGCAGTATTCGATCCAAAAAGCATTTCTGGTAGCCTGGCATATTGATCTACTCCAACTGCGATATCTATTCCTATATCGTCCCCGACCAATTTTTCGCCAATCCTTTGAGCCATGCAACCTAATACAACAATCTTTATTGCACTATTTGTAAGCTTGCGTTTCTTCTCATTTGATATTCTACCCAAGACTCTGTCTTCGGCATGTTTTCGAACTGAACATGTATTAAATAGTATTACATCGGCTTCATCAATATTATTGACCATAATCATACCTGCCGATAGTAGAATTGAAGTTACAAGTTCGCTATCAGCGACATTCATTTGGCAACCATATGTCTCAATGAAAAATTTCAAGTTGATCCTCGCTGTTAACTGCTTGCCTTATTCTTGATATTGGTGCGATTATCTCTTCAAAGGTTTTGATGTCAACTGTTTGACGCGCATCACACATACTTTGATCAGGACAATCATGAGTCTCTATCATTAAACCATCTGCTCCGGCCGCTACAGATGCCCAGGACATAGCTTTTACCAACTCCCTTCTTCCAGTACTGTGTGAAGGATCGGCAATAATTGGAAACTCAGATAACTCTTTTACTGCGGGAATAGCAGATAAATCGAGAGTGTTTCTAGTATAATCTTCGAAAGTCCTAATTCCTCTTTCACATAAAATAATGTTTTCGTTTCCAGATTCTGCGATGTATTCTGCAGCTTGTAGCCATTCTTTGATACTTGATGCCATCCCTCGTTTGAGAATTACTGGATTTGATATCTTGCCCAGTCTATCTAATAATGGATAGTTTTGCATATTTCTGGTACCAACAAGGATCATATCCACGTATTCAGACATAAAATCCACTTTTTCTACTTCAATTATTTCTGAAACACTTAGCATATCAAAGCTATCGGCTACCTCTCGTAGGTATTTGATTGCGATGTCTCCTAACCCTCGAAAACTGTGTACTGAAGTTCTTAACTTGTATGCGCCACCCCTCAGGAATCTTATCCCATATGATGAGAGCTTCTCAGCAATAGTATAGAGGTTTTCTTTGCTTTCAATTGTACAAGGGCCTGCGATAACGTGAAAGCTACCTTCACCAAAGACTAACTCATTTATTTTTACGTTTCTTTTTTGCATATTTAAAACCTAATGAAATTCCATATTCGCACACTATAAATTCTGAGGCTTCGATTTTGTCCAGAATTAGTATTATTATCTCAGTACTCAGTCGTAGTAATTGTGCATTTTCTGGTTCCCACATGTAAGCTGTAATGTCTGTTTCATTTTCACAATCAAAACTGTATTTCAATGCTTCAAGTTCTTGTTTATGAATCACATGATAGTGAGTCCCCATTTTTAATACACGACTCTTTTTGACGACATGTGCAAGATATAATGCAGTCAATCCGATTCCGATCACCTTTTTCCCATGAATTGAGAAATCGAATTTATCCTCTAACACTCTGGAAAACACATCAACTCTTTCAGTATGATCGTGATAGGTATTATTTAGCTTTAACAATCCGATCGGAAGACTAAATCCAGTACCATTTTCATCGAAGAATTCACAGCTACCTCCACCAAGATCGAAAGCTATAAAGCTCTTAACATCCGGGAAAGTCTTTTGAACAGCAATATAGTTGAATTGAAGTTCGTCTGTTTCAGTAATGACATTGTATTTTGTATTGTATTTCTTTTCTATCCAACGAGACAGACGAGATATATTTGATGCTTCACGCGATATGCTAGTTGCTATTAAATCTGTCTTGCTTGATATCTTTTGATTTATATCCATGATTGTAGATATAGCTTTACGAGTATTGTTCAGACTATCATTCGAGATTCTCTTGTTTTTGTATCCAACTCCTAGACCCGTCTTTACATGAGCGTGATGTAGTAATCTGTCATCGCAAAACAGGCAATAGTTCATGTTATTGGTTCCTATATCAACAACAGCGCTTAAGTCTCTATGGTGGAATCGGTCAAAGTAAATTTGGATTATCCGCTCTGCCACCGTATGATTTCTATTTGAAAAAGCTGGTGGAATCGTAGAATGATACATTGGTAGCGATCGTAGAACTTTCTTCCAATTCTCGGTACTCATATCTAATTGATTCAGCTTGATCTTATATGGGTACTTAGCCAAGCCATCTATCAAGATACTCTCTTCAGGGTAATTATTTCTTTCGCAATAAATGATGCTTTTCCCAAACTGAGTAGCTTCTGCAAATGTACTATATCCAGGTTTTGTAAGTATTATATCTGCTCCATGAGTTAGATCGACAAAATCTGCTTCCGCATCGATTCCAATATGATTGGTCACGTCATTAAAGGAACTATTGGATAAAACAATACCATTAAATGCTTTACAAAGCGTCTTTAGATCAAATTCAAATGTCCCTCCCCCACCGAACATGCACAAAATGATTTGTTTATCAGTGGCGATATCAAACTGCTTTCGCAAGTCGCTATACACGTCTCTTTTTCTTGCTAAAAGACCTATCTTTTCTGCTTTGCGAAAGGCACACATACTATCTTTTGAACCAAAGGGAAGCCTAAATGAATAATCGGTATGCTGATAAAGTCCATAGATACAGTTGATTATTGGCCTTATCTCTTTATCACTTGAAAAGAGATTTTTATAAATAAAAACCCAATCAAAATTCGATATTGCGAAAACCGGTACGTTTGCATACAGAGCTGCTTCCATAACCAAGAAAGGTATATCAGCAATGATCAGATCAATTTTTTCTTCTCTCAAGAAAATCACTTCTGCTTCTATCAAACTAGGACGATTATTCATTAATCTCAATAAATTCGATTTTGTCTCCGGGAGGTCTATGCTGAAGTTTTTACCGTGGCTTACTCCGAAATCTAAACTACAAAAACTCGTTTGGTGCATCATTGAATGTAAGTTTATAAATAAATGATCAGGACGATTTGTACGGATGTGACAATATATTCCGAATTTGATTAATTCTTCTGCTAAAGCCGACATCCTGGAAGCATGGCCAAAACCATGATTTGATACATACAATGCAAATTGAAGCATAATCAGTATAGGATAAACTTGGACTTTTCTTTGTGTCTGGATTTGATTTCGATCATCACACGATTTGGCATACAAATAATTGGTAACATGTTACTGTCCCCCTGTCTAAGACATCTTTTGTCTGGGCAATCGGCATAAAGCATTCTAACTTTTTTTCCTTTTATCAAAACACTATTGTGTTCATCTATTTCAATCTTTAAATCTTTGCTTAAGGGATAACTACCAATAAGCACACTGTCTTTGTATACATACACGGATTTCTCATTTTTGTTCTGATATAGTCTAACAAATCCGATTATGATAAGGATAATCACTGTTATTATTAAGATCAAATCCGAGACTGAAGCGGTTTTTCTCAAGTCTTTATACACAAAAATTGCCATAAATTCTACTCTGACACTTTGGACACAAACCATCAGAATCAATAAAGATTTCCACTTTTGAATTATTTCTTTTAATAATGGCTGTTTTACATATGGGACATCGTGTATCGTGAAATTCTCTGAGGTATATATTGCCAGCATACACAAAGTGAAGCCTTTTTTCAGCGATCCTACAGGCATTTAATATCGTTTCTTCAGGAGTTGCTTGTATATCCGACATATAAGCTGGATGGTACTTACTGATATGCAGTGGTATTTTGGCGCTGATACCGGCGATAAAGTCCACCATCTCCACGATATCTTCCTCAGATGTATTTAATGAAGGTATTAGTAGATTTGTCAATTCAGTGTGTACCCCCGATACAAAACACTCTCTAATCGTATCTTTTACTGGTTGAATTGAGCCACCACAATGATCTTTGTAAAAGCTATTCTGAATTGACTTTAGATCGATGTTGACGGCACTGATAAAAGGTAGTAGTTCACGCAATGGATCTTGGTTTATAAAACCATTTGTGACAAGCACTATTGAAATGTTTTGTCCTTGGGAAATGAATGCAAAATCATATATATACTCGAACCATGTGAATGGTTCGGAATAGGTGAAAGCAATTTGATTCATATCTTTTGATAGCATAAAATCTAGTAGTTCTTCTGGCATAATCAATGTCGTAGGAGCATCGTTTTGGGAAATGCTATAATTCTGGCAAAAAAAACAGCTCAAATTGCAGGAATTTGGACCGAATGACAAAATAGTAGATCCTGGTCTGTAATGATATAGAGGCTTTTTCTCAATAGGATCAAGGGCTAATGATACGGTTTTGGCATAGTTCTTTGCATATAGGATTCCGGTAATGTTTTGACGCATACGACATTTTCCGGCTGAGTTGTTCTTTATTATGCAGAAATGCGGGCATAGAATGCATTGTACTGCATTATCCTCAAGCTTTCTATAGTATTTGGCTTCACGCACAATCTGATCCCATTAAGCTGACAATTGCTTTAATGTGTTTTTCAAGTGAATTTGCATTTTCCGACAATACAGCCCTTGCCCTCTTCCCCATTTCAGTGCATATCCCTTTATTCTCATACAGGCTTAAAATGTCTTGTTTTAAACTATGTACATCGGATACAATGATTGCATTTCTTTCGTTCAATTTTTGTACAGAATCTACACAAGAGCGATTATACTCGCCAATGATTATTGGTTTTCCATAGAATGCTGGTTCTAGTGGATTATGTCCTCCAAAATCATAGAAACTACCTCCTACGATAGCTATATCACAAATAGAATATGCTTGGTTTAACAATCCGTAGGTATCAATAATATGTATATCCTCTGGTGGATCATACTTGGACTGTAATGAGTAAATCTTTTCACCAAGCAATTTTACAACTTCATCAACTCGATTCAAATGTCTAATTGCAATTATCAGTTTCAGATTTTTTATGTTGGATTTGAGTTCATCATATATATTGATGATTAGTTCTTCTTCCTGAGGACGGGATGACCCAAAACAGAGAATGAAGTCATCCTTAGCATAATGCAATTCGGTTCTTACTACATCCTTTTCGTATTGAGGAAGCTTGACTGCATATTTTAGATTACCACAGTCTAGTATAGGGCAGCCAAATAGTCGACGAAACCTTTTTCGATGTTCTTGAGACTGAACACATATACTGCGTATAGGGATCTCCAACCAGTTTAAAAGCGGTTTAACTAACTTGTAGCGATTAAGCGATCTAGTAGACAGTCTTGCATTAACAAATATAACCGGTATATCAAACATACCTGCAGCAAATAGTTGATTTAACCAGATCTCGGTTTCCACTATTATGAGTAAATCAGGCATCAGATTTTTCATTTGATTGATTCGTAGATGCAGAAAATCCAAAGGAGCTATTGAACAGCTAATGCGTGTATCTATTTGTTTCGCAGTTTTGAGACCGGTTAATGTATTTGTTGTAATTGTAAAACTTTTTTCAGGATAAAGCTTGATCAATTCATTAATAAGTGGTTTTATCGCATTTACTTCCCCTACTGAAGCTGCGTGGATCAAAAAACCCCCGGTGGTCAAAGGTGCTGGTTGTAGAATAGCTTGTAAATAGCGCTTTCGATATAAAAGTAAATAAATCAATGGATAGAGTGCTACAAAGAGCAATCCGAGAATCACATTACAAAGGAAGAAAGCAATTTGGAAAAACAACTTCATTTTTTTACCTAAAAAAGAAAAAGAGACGCTGATCACAGCGTCTCAATTTATGGCGGGAGCGACGAGACTCGAACTCGCGGCCTTCTGCGTGACAGGCAGACGTTCTAACCAACTGAACTACGCCCCCAGCGTTATGGTTAAAAGCAATATGTTTGGAACTGTCTTTTTTAGCCTTGCTTTTTGTCAAGCAAAAAACCTCAAGATAGCTCATGGATCGAATATCTAACCCATGCAAAACTATCATAAGAATTTGGAAATAGGGAAGTTCATCAATTTTAGAAATTTTGCGATATCTCATCACTCAGATACCTATATGAATATGTTAGCTTAAGGAGGAATTGCTCATCTTTAGTTTGGATCATAAAATCAATTCGCTATAGAAAGGCAATACCATTTGATCACTTTCCATGGAACCGGCAATCTCGAGTTTACTAATACCTACACCAATCAAACGTACCTTACGCTTGTGATCCCAGTTTTGCACAAGAAGCTGCTCTGCAAATCTAAACAAGATATCTTTGTCGTTTGTTATAATGGGTAAAGTGATACTTCTAGTAATCTGTTCAAAATT
Source organism: uncultured Candidatus Cloacimonadota bacterium (assembly GCA_964634275.1). GTDB lineage: Bacteria > Cloacimonadota > Cloacimonadia > Cloacimonadales > Cloacimonadaceae > CAZZCS01. Next base: position 108,292 of record CAZWIS010000004.1, read on the forward strand.
ATCGTATTTCAATTTTAGAGTAAGTAACTGTCCTTGAATACTATTCATCTTCATTCGACTGGATACCTTTTCTGCTATTCGCATTAATTCTTGCAATAATACGTCAATACTATCTATGTCATTATGAAAAGTGTTTTCGTTGCTAATAGATTTCGGCTCAGATTCAGTAATGATATCACGATTGTCAATCCCTCTTACAACGTAGTAAAAGAATACACCTATTTTTCCGAAGTATTTGATTAGCTTAACTAAATCCCAGCTATATAGATCCTCACCAGTTTTGATACCCATTTTTTGCATTCTGGCTGCTGTTACCTTTCCAATTCCATGAAATTTTTCTATTGGCAAATTGAATAGAATCTCTTGAGCCCTATGAGGTGGTATGATAGTAAGTCCATCTGGTTTGTTTAGTTCAGATCCTATTTTTGCCAGAAACTTATTGTATGATACTCCAGCAGAACAAGTCAGTTTCGTTTGAACAAGTATTTTTTTCTTTATTTGTTCCGCAATGTTTGTAGCATATGGTTCATTTACTTTGTTTGTCGTAACATCCAAATATGCTTCATCCAGTGACATTGGTTCGACCATATCTGTGTATTGAAAAAATATGTCGCGTATCTGATTTGTGACGTCCTTGTAGATATTGAACTGAGGATATACGAAAACTGCTGGAGGGCAAAGTCTCCATGCCTGGGAAGACGGCATGCCAGAATGAATGCCATATCTACGAGCCTCATAACTGCTGGTAGATACCACTCCCCTACTGTCGGGAGGACCTCCGACCACCACAGGTTTCCCTTTTAGAGAAGGATTTTCCCTTATTTCTATGGCTGCATAGTAAGCGTCCATGTCTATATGAATTATCTTTTTCATTATCCCAATCATGGTTTCTGGTTCATTTTGTCAATAACATACTGAATTTGATCAGATTCACTTGTTAAAGTTTAATCGGCTATTATTATGTATGTATGGTTAGTATACAAGACTACTGTTTGGCAGATGACATCTTGATTAGATATGTCAAGGAATATAAAGATTCTGGATATGATGGTTCAAACAACCGTTTGATGGTTTTTCAACCGGCAATCAAGGCGGTTGTATTGGGGCAAAGTAACTCGTTGTACGATTCTGTGAACATCGAGCAGCTTGTTCAAGATGGCATTCCTATGATGCATAGACCATCCGGTGGAGAAACCGTAGTAATAACACCAAACATGTTAATTATTTCATTTTGCATGGCCAGCAAGGTTCTACCAAAATCGCATGACACTTTCAGAGTTGCTTTGTCAGCTATTACTAATGCATTAAAAGAAAATGGTATTGTTGGGGTATTGCACCAAGGCATTTCTGATCTTACAATAAATGGCAGAAAAATACTAGGTTGTGCTATTTATCGTAGAACTGGAGTTTTACTGTATCATGCAGTACTGAATGTCTCAGAATCTCCACTACTCATCGCAAAATATCTCAAGCATCCAGCGAGAGAGCCTGACTATAGGGAAAAACGCAGCCATGAGCAGTTCATAACATCAATACATGATGAAGGTTATCGATGTGGTATAGGACAGCTCAAGTTAAGCCTTCAGAATCATTTACTGCATATTATTGAATAGAGGGCTTTAATATCTTTTAGCTTGATAATTTTATTTTTGTGCTTTACCTTTGCGTATTCTGATATATATATCAGATTATAGCCCAGTTTGATTGCTTCATTAACCCTAGATTCTATCTGAGGAACGGGACGTATTTCACCATTAAGTCCTACCTCTCCGATAAATATCGAGTTACTTGGTAACGAAACATCCTTTAAACTTGATATAATGGCAGCCAAAATTGGCAAGTCCAGCCCAGGATCAATTGTTTTTATACCGCCTGTTAAATTTATAAATACATCGCTCGAGCGCAAGTAAAGTGCTAGATTTTTTTCCAAAACAGCCAGAAGCATTGCCAAACGTTTTTGATCCAATCCGACCACTACTCTTTGAGGGGTTCCGTAATTAGATGCGGTTGCAAGAGATTGAACTTCCACAACAAACGATCGTGATCCTTCTAAGATACAGCCAATAGAAGTACCAATCTGGTTTTCATCATGGCTCATAAAGACATTATTTGGATTAGTTATCTGAGTTAAACCTGCACAGGTCATTTCAAAAATACCAATTTCATTCGTTGAACCAAATCTATTTTTCACGGCTCTCAGTATTTTATACTGATTTTTTAGCTCGCCTTCGAAATACAAAACTGTATCAACCATATGCTCTATGATCTTCGGTCCAGCGACCATGCCATCTTTTGTTACGTGACCGACTATAAACATCGGAATATTGTATTCTTTTGCTATTCGAATCAGACGATTGCAGCTTTCACGCAATTGCGTAACGCTTCCGGGGATAGAATCTATTGAGGGGATGCTAATTGATTGAATTGAGTCGATGATCACAATATCTGGTCGTAACTCAAGTATTGATTGGATGATATTTTCAGTATCGTTTGTACACAGTAACCAGATTTTATCGCTTTGGATTTTCAATCGATCGCTTCTCATTTGGATTTGGTCCAGACTTTCTTCTCCAGAACAATACAACACATTCTTGTTTATCGATCCCATCCATTCTGAAAGCTGAAGCATCAATGTTGACTTCCCAATTCCTGGCTCACCACCAATTAAGATCACCATTCCGGAGACAATTCCGCCCCCCAGGACAAGATCGAACTCACTAACAGCAGACTTGATTTTTGTAATATCTACTCTTTTCAAATCGACGATTCGTTCGGGTTTTGAATGCAAACTCGTGCTGCTCGAGCCAGATCCTTTCTTTGATACAATTCGTTCTGATTCACGTAGTGTGTTCCAACTACCACATCCTGGACATTTACCAGTCCATTTTGTAGACTCAAAACCGCAATCAGTGCAGAAGAATAAACTTGCCATAGTGATCTCCAACATTTTTTGCAAGACTTATGAACAAGAATAAAATGGCAAGCACTATTTCATCTGACTATATTACGCAAATCTGACTAATGATCGAATCTTTCATATTGACACCATGGCAGCAAAAAAAGTTTTTGCTTTTTAAAATGTTCATTATATTATGTTCAACAGAGGTTTGATTCACATGGATAAAAAGATAATTGTATTTGGCACACCTACTTGTACATGGTGTATAAAAGTGAAACAATACTTGCGAAACAATGGCTTCGCATACAAAGATGTAGATGTTTCGAAAGATGACAGGGCACTTGCCGACATGATCCGAAAAACCGGACAGCAGGGAGTTCCTCAAGTTTGGATTAATAATCATCCAGTCGTAGGCTTTGATCGAGCAAAGATCGATCAATTGTTAAATATCAATAAATAATAAAAAAACAAGGAGACAAAAATGGCTAACAACGCAGAAAAATTCCACGAACTGATTAACCGGCTACAGGTTGTTCTTAATGACATTGATTATACTCAAAAGGCTTGTCTGCAAGCTGGTAAAATGGAGTGCCAACTATTGAATTATCTTCACAAAATCAAAAGACCAGCAAATATGAATGAACTTGCCAAGGAACTAAATGTGTCACATAGTCGTGTTACAAGAATTATGGATAACCTTGTCAATAAAAGCCTTGTCACACGTAGACCTTCTGAAGAAGATCGCAGATGCTGGTATGCCATAATAACAGACAAAGGTAAAAAATTGGCAGAAAATAGCCAGCAAACCATTGTGGATCAACAAACCAAAATAACCAAGCGCATCCCTCAAGCTGAAATAGACAACGTCTATAAGGCTTTCAAAAAATACGTCGAAGCTTACGAGGAGATTCTAAAAGAAGCTTACGTGGAGATATAATGATCAGTAAGACAAGTATGGCCTGGCAAAAGGATATGGTGTTTGATGTCGAAGTCAATGGGCACCATATACTTTTGGATGCTGATGAGAAATGGGGAGGAAAGAATTCTGGACCCAGACCCAAACCTCTCGTATTGGCAGCTCTTAGCGGGTGCTCAGGTATGGATGTGGTTTCAATACTGGATAAAATGAAAATAACCGACTACGATATGACTGTAGATGTAGTTGGTGAGATGACAGAGACACATCCGATGTATTATCACTCAATTACCATGACATTCATATTCTCTGGGACTGATCTCCACGTCGATAAGATTATCAAAGCTATAAAACTCTCGACAGAACAGTATTGTGGCGTGTATGCCATGTTGCAAAAATCTGCAGATATCTCTGTAAAACTAGTCGTCAATGATATGGAGGTTTTGTTATGAAAATCATTATTACAATAGTCCTCAGCTTGTTGATAGTAGTATTAGGTTGTACTCCTACACCAAAAACTGAAGTATCACCCGTACCAGCCTCAGAGATTGATATCGACGAGTTGTTAGCAAATTATCAGGGTGGAGATTGGATAACGAACTATGATTCAGCTCTAAAATTTGCAGCTGAACTTAATAGACCTATTCTGATCAACTTCACTGGTTCAGATTGGTGTGGATGGTGTATCAGGCTTCATAATGAAGTTTTTTCCAAAGCAGAATTCAATGATTATGCAAAGGATAATTTGATTCTTCTGAAACTTGATTTCCCCAGAAACATAGCTCAGAGTGCAGAAATCAAATCACAAAACCAGCGTTTGCAGAGTAAGTTTAGTGTTCGTGGCTATCCAACTATTGTTTTGATAAATGCCAAGGAAACCGAACTCGCCCGTTTAGGATACCAGCAGGGTGGAGCTCAGAACTATGTAAATCATCTAAAGGAATTACTCAAGAAATAACTAGAGTAATGGATAAATGAAAGGCGGGATATAAAATCCCGCCTTTTTGATTTTTATAAATGTCTGTTGATGACTTCCAAAACTTCAGGTAAATCCATACCAATCGATTTTAGGTGATCAATGGTAGGAACTCCATCTGGAGTCCATCCTTTTCGCTTGTATACTGCATTAGCCAGTTGGCGGTATTGATCTTCTCTGTAGGTACGGAGTGCTTCCATTTTTTCAATAACACTCATTGAGCTTGGATCTAATCCTATTTTTTCTTTGAGTTGCCCATCATACCTATCTTGACGCGAAACGTATTCTTCTTCAGTAACTGGTCCAACAGCTCTGTATGGAGGGATGTCATCCACTCTAAGACCTTTTCCCATTCTCATACAAAATGCCTTCTGGAAATTATAAACCCTTTCGGATTGTAAGATCATAAGGTGTTTATCCATAGGTTTTCCAGTAATGGCTTTATATATGTCGACGTAATTCTGAACATGTTCTGGGACTTTTGCAGGTTCATCAGTCTGGGCATTATCTTCCGGTTCGATATCATTCCATGGGAGTTTACATAAACCTTGTAATCCGAACCAAGTTCTGAACATCGGGAAATAGTGCAAAGCTTCAGCTTTGTCTTCAAAACTAGGAATATGATTGTTTACCATATCCATAAAGATCAACCAGGCTTCGTCGTGCTGTGGTCCTTTTAGTGCAAAAGTATACCCGCCTTGCTGGGCTAATGATTCTTTTGACATGTATTGGGAGTACTCCAATCCCTTGGATTCCATTCCGATATCCTGTAACAGTTTTGCATCTGCGCCATACTGTTTTACGAAGTAATCTTTCATCTTGCGTACACCCATACCAACTATTACACCAAAACCTTCTCCACGAGCCATTTGATGTAATAGTTCCAGAGCACTATCCGCATTACCCCAACTAAGATCCAGACCTCCAGTTTTGACTTTATCCAAAATACCATATTCCCAGCACTCCATGGCAAAAGCTGTAGAAGTACCATAGGAGATTGTGTCAATTCCATAGGTATCGCAATAGAAGTTTATCTCTACGACATCCTTGGGATCCCACACACAAATATTTGATCCACACCCACCAACAGTTTCATATTCGGGTCCATCCACACAAACCTTATGCCCTTTGTAAGGACCAGTCCTAGGTTCGAATCCATCCACTGCTTTACAACATGATAGAGAACATCCGTACCAACAACCATCAGGCATCGACTGCGTAAACAATTTCTTGAATTCCCATGATGCAAGTGTCTTTGATTCATCACTTTGCCCATATTTGAAATTCTTGATTGGAAGCAGATCATAATCATTCATGATTTCGACGAGATGGGCAGTACCGCATTCCCTCATGTGGCATTGAGTGGAATCGCCCTTTTCGATTTCTTTATGAAGTTTGATCCCGGTTTTCTGTAATGTTTCCAAATCTACTGGATGATTGGAATCGCCTTTGAGTCCCGAGTACTTGACCACCATAGCTTTTACTTTTTTATCTCTGAATACTCTACCGATACCACCACGGCCAGCTTGTTTTAATCTTGCTACCTTACGTCTTTTGTCCCAAAAAGAGAAGTTCAAGCAGCTTATATCTACATAATTCGCTGCGGTACCAGATGATACTACTGAAACAAACTGCTCTTTACCCGGAGCATCACAGAATTCTTCGATCAGTTTCTCGGCAAATATATGGCTGTTAATTTCTACATCCGGAGCCGTTAAGATTTGAATGATTCCCTTGTCCCCATCAATATAAACGATTACTTCTTCGGAAGCTTTACCTTGTAATTCCAACGCATCCCAACCTGAAAACTTCGTATATGGTCCAAAATGACCTCCTACGTTGCTATCAATTGGTATCCCAGTCAAAGGTGATATTGTGGTAACGATTGATTTGCCGCTTCCTGGATAATTTGTATTGCCACATAAAGGACCAAACGATATACATATCTCATTTTCAGGATCGTTCCATTTTGTAGAATCCTTTACTCCATGCCACATCAGATATAGATCAAACCCTTTACCACCTACGAATTTATCTATCATCAGATCTGTAACAGGTTTTTCCTTAATTTCGTTGGAGCTAAGATCAATATATAGTGATCTTCGATTATAACCTTTTACAACGGGTTTCAGCCCATAATTATATGTGGCGATTACTTTGCGATCTACCTTTGTCATTTCTATCTCCTTATTCCTGTACAATTTTAATAGCTTCTGTCGGACATGCTTTAACACAGGCTCCGCATGCAATACACTTGAAAGGATAAATTCCATCTTTGTGTCTACGCATAGAGTCAGTTGGACAAGCAGCTATACACATATAGCAGCTAATGCAAAGGCCCTTATTTAACATTACCACACCCTGTGCTGTTACAGACAAAGCTTGAGTCGGACATACTTGTACACATGCCTGACACTGGTTACAAGCATTCATCTCAATACCATTACCAGTTTCATTAATCTGAATACAAGACTTTTCTCGATTGCCTTCTTTGAAGTAAAGGTTTGCACAGACGCTTTCACAAGAGAGACATGCTATGCAACGATCAGCATAGGTTTTTAGGTACTTTTTCATAACCTGCTCCTAAGAATTTCTTTTGTGCCAACCTAAAAAAACATATAAATCCAGTCAATGGAATAGTTGTCGTATGTCGGATACTATATTTTCGGTTGACAGAAAGAGGACTAGTTTCTATTTAAGTGCGAATTATGAATACGAATCTGTTTAGAATAGCTTTTTTGGGACCTGCTCCCCCATTTAGAGGAGGAATCTCCAAGTTCGCCAATACAATGGCACTATATTTTGCATCGAGGGGGCATTCTACAAAGCATTTCACATTTGTTTCCCAGTATCCGAAAGCACTCTTTCCCAGCTCGGGACAGATCGATAAATGCAAGAGTGATCTACCTACTGAAAGAGTTTTTACTCCCTATTTACCAAATACATGGAGTAAGGCGATAAAAAGACTACAACAATTCAAGCCGGATATTGTGTTTATTTCGTATTGGATCCCGTTTATGGCGCCAGCTTTCGGATGGATAGCGCGAAAACTTCTACAATCCGGAAATGCTCCCCCAAAGATTGTCCTCATCGCCCATAACATTGATTTTCACGAAAAGTGGGTATTCGCGGATAAGCTAAGCCTCTATCTTCTGGAAAAGATGGACAGGATTCTGTTACTCTCGAACAAGAGCTTATCCGATGTTAAACTATTATTCCCCAGTATCAGCAGTTCAAAATTAATTCGTGGATTTCATCCACTATATGACGGATACAAAAAATCCACTACCCTTCATGCTTCAGAGATCAAATCCTTGTCTGTTCTTTTCTTTGGTTTTATAAAGGCCTACAAGGGGCTTGATATTTTACTTGAGGCGATAAAGATCGTGAGTCTGTCAATTCCTTCGATCAAATTGATCATTGCCGGAGATGTCTATGGCGATCGCTCCTATTGGGACAATCTGATTGAAAGTCTTGGAATTGATAAATACTGCGATAAGCATTTCAGATACATCTCAGATGAAGAAGTTGAAGATTTTTTTCTGAATGCCAAGCTCTGTGTTCTGCCCTATCGAAGTGCCACTCAAAGTGGAGTAATAGCCACCTCCTACGCATTCGATCTCCCAGTGATTGCTTCGAATGTAGGTGGCTTAAGCGAATACATCGAAGATGGAGTAACAGGTTTTTTAGTAGATCCAGAATCTCCCAACGCGTTAGCAAAAGCGATAATTGAATACTTTGATAGTGACTTGGAAAGCATAATGAGAGATAATATCAAAAAATACAAAACTAAGTATTCGTGGGAAACTCTCTGTAATAGAATCCTGGAATCTATATGAGACAATTACTGTTAATATCTTATTACTTCCCACCCTGCGGAGGGGCTGCAGTACAAAGATGGATTCGCCTAATAAGTGAACTAACCAAGAATCAAGTTCGGATTACTGTTTTGTGTCCGGATACAGCAGATTATCCCGAATACGATGAAAGTTTATTACAAAAAATACCAAGTTCGGTTCGAATCATCAGAACTCCTTCATGGTCAATAAACAGGCTATGGAGCGTTCTTCGCGGAAAAGATGCAAAGCTGCCCCATGGTGAGCTTTCTGAGTTGAATAATGGATCTTGGTATGATCGTTTGATATTGTGGATCAGATTAAACATCATTATCCCGGATATTCGAATTCTCTGGAATTACAATGCTTTCTCTGCAGCAAAGAATGAGCTGTCAATCAACAAGTATGATGCTGTCGTGACTACTGCTCCTCCCCACTCAACTCATCTGGTCGGTTACAAATTACAAAAGAAGTATGGGATCAAATGGTTAGCAGATTTCAGAGATCCGTGGACCAAAATTCATTATCTGCAATTACACAAACCTATGCTGATATCGAGATACATTCACGAAAGAATGGAGAAAAGAATAGTACGTAGTGCTAATGTCTGCTTGGTTGTATCTGAAAACATCCTGAAAGAACTCCCAAGAGGAAACAAGTTTCTGCTGTATAATGGCTTTGATCATGGTGACTTCGATGGTATGACCTATCAACAAACTGATGTATTTCGGATCAAATACATTGGCAAACTAACTGCCGGACAAGACATAATGCCTTTCTTGGAGATGTTGGATGAGAGCATTTTAGATAGACCCATTGAGTTCTCTTTCATAGGTACAAATCTTTCACCCGGCATAAGAGCCCAAATCGCTAATCTTATGCATTCTGATAAAGTGAAGTATGTGGAGCATCTACCTCATAGGGATTCAATTTTTGCTATGGTTCAGTCCGAGTTACTAATCCTTATAATTAATAACTCTACAAACAATTTGGGGATTATTACCACAAAACTGTTTGAATATGCCGGTTCAAAAACAATGATCTTGTGCTTTGGTCCTGCCAATGGAGAAGCTGCTCAGATTATTTCCGATTATTCAGCCGGAAAATGTTTTGACTATTACGATGTAGAAACATCTATCGAATTCATAGAAATGCTTTACGAGTCATGGCAGGTAGGAAGTGATATAAAAAACAATCACTCAGTAAATGGATTGAGCAGTGCTGAGCAAACAAAGCTTCTATTGGATTTGATCGATAGTTTATAGATTTGTGTGGTATGTATTGACACATAACCGCGTGTTTTTTTTCTGCCTGCAAGTGAACGAAGTAAAGAGGATGCACAATGTACAAAGAACCTTATCACTTTAATTTAGCTCGATTTGTCGAAGAAGAGAGATTCTCCAGGATAAAAGACTATGCAACAAGTTTAGAAACCCCTGTTTTAATAGTCGATCGCAATGTAATAAAAAATCATTATATCACACTGTCCAATAGTATGCCTCAAGCCCAGATATATTATGCTGTCAAAGCTAATCCGATGAATGAAGTTATCATGCTTTTACACGAGATGGGATCGAACTTTGATATAGCTTCACGCTACGAGCTTGATCAAATGCTCCAGCTGGGTATTGATCCGACAAGATTGAGCTATGGTAATACAATAAAGAAAAGATCGGATATATCCTATTTCTACTCTCGAGGAGTCAGGTTGTTTGCTACAGATTCTGAAAATGATCTGAAAAATATTGCCGAACTCGCTCCCAAAGCCAAAGTCTTTTTCCGAATCCTTACAGAAGGTACCGGTGCTGACTGGCCACTTTCCAGAAAGTTTGGTGCTCATCCCGATGTAATCTTTCATCTGATTCTTCAATCTGTTGAGTTGGGTTTGGAGCCATGGGGTATCTCATTTCACGTAGGATCCCAGCAAAGGGATATCGGTCAATGGGATGATGCTATTGCCAGATGCAAATATCTTTTTGACGCTGTTGCCGAAGAAGGGATTGAGCTCAAAATGATTAACCTTGGAGGTGGTTTTCCTGCTTCCTATGTCGATCCTACATTTTCCGTAGAAGAGTATGCGAGTGAAATCCAAAGGTTTATCAGAGAAGACTTTGGCGATAATATGCCTCAGATCATTTTGGAACCTGGAAGATCAATTACCGCTGATTCTGGCGTTATTGTATCTGAAGTAGTAAATATATGCCGTAAATCGAAGAATAATATATACCTCTGGGTCTATCTCGACATCGGAAAATTCGGAGGAATGATTGAAACTATAGATGAATCAATTAAGTTCCCGATCTATTTTGATAAAGAAGGATTCGCAGAGGAGATTATCCTGGCTGGTCCTACCTGTGACAGCATGGATATCCTATACGAACATTATAAATATCATATGCCAGAAACAGTCCGACCAGGTGACAGAGTATACATCTTCACCACAGGAGCTTATACTCAAAGCTATAGCTCTTCAAATTTTAACGGGTTTCCCCCTCTCAAATCTGTGATGTTGCCCAATAAATAAAAGGACGTATTTATGACGTATCTACCTGTTTCTCTTTTAAAAGAATTCATGATCCGGGTTTTTACAGAACTCGGTGTACCGAATGATGATGCTATTATATGCTCGGACATATTGATTGCTTCGGATCTTAAAGGTATCGAATCTCATGGTATTGGAAGACTCAAGATGTATTATGACAGGATTAAACAAGGAATCCAATCACCCACAACAAAGATTGATATCATCAGAGACAAATATGCCACTTCTGTTTGGGATGGAAACCATGGCATGGGACACGTTATCGGATATAAGGCTATGCAAACAGCTATAGACAAAGCTTCCAAGTATGGTCTTGGTGCCGTTGCAGTACGCAATTCTACTCACTATGGAATCTGTGGGTATTATGCCGAAATGGCAACAAAGCAAAACATGATTGGTCTCACGTTTACAAACGCACGACCTTCCGTCTGCCCAACAAATGGGGTTGAACCATTGCTTGGCACAAACCCAATATGCTTCGGAGCACCGACTGATCTTCCCTATCCATTTGTTTATGACGCAGCTACTTCAATCTCACAAAGAGGAAAAATCGAACAATACGCTCGCGAAGAGAAGGATACACCTTCAGGATGGGCAATCGATCTCAATGGCCAAAACCATACTGACACGCCTAAGCTACTTGTTGACCTCGTAAAACAAACTGCTTCCCTGCTACCGATTGGTGGAGCTGATGAAGTCAATGGAAGTCATAAGGGATACGGGCTCTCAACGATGGTCGAGATCCTTTGTGCTGCCTTACAAAACGGTTCTTTTTTGACCCAACTATTGGGGCAAACCACAGAAGGAAAGCCTGCTCCATACAGACTTGGACATTTCTTTTTGGCAATAAACATCGATTTCTTCACAGATATAGAGGTCTTTAAACATACTTGTGGTGAAATTTGCCGTCAGCTAAAAAACTCTAAGCTACGACCAAACTTCGACAAAGTCTATGTCGCTGGTGAAAAAGAATATGAAAAAGAACAATTCGTCCAAAAACATGGAGTGCCGATAATTCCTAATTTGCAAAAGGATATAGAGTTTATGCAACGTGAGCTCGTTCTTGATATGATCAAGTTTTAATTCGGGCTTGACACTTGTCTGTATTCTAATAAATTGTATATAAAAGAAACTAGGAGGTTCAATTGATGAAAAGGATAATACTAATCCTCTTTAGTGTGGTATTTATCACAGCAGTTATGGCAGTCGATTTCGATATCAGTGGAGAGCTGAGAACTCGGGCTGCTTTGTACAATGATGATAGTGATTATGACGGAGGTCATTTCGATAGTCGTTTCCAGCTTAGATTGGACTCAAGTATTCACCCAGATCTTCAGCTTGGTGTTCTGTTTGAAATTGGTGATATTATCTGGGGAGAAGACTTCTCTGGAAACGGTGGTGGTCAAGTCGGTGGTGGTTCAGTAAACATCAAGACAAATGAACTCTATATCGATTACATGATAAATGCATTGAATGCTAAAATCCGCTTTGGAAGACAATACTGGGCAGATCATGCCAGCTTGATACTGGATGACAATTTTAATGGTATCCTCGTCTCCAAGGATGATTTTATGGGATTAAACACAGATTTTGCTTTTATCAAAGTCAACGAGAACGACCCATACCGTTACGATGGGAAGAACGTATTCTTTGCCAATATTACGAAAGACGATCCTGCTCTTATGGGCTTACTTGCCCTGTATGCAAAGGATCAGCTGACCCGTGAAGCGAATTTCACTCTGATGCCATACATGTCAGTACCGGGTTTACCATTTGATCTGAATGCAACTCTTTTTGTAGATTATCAATCAGAAAGGGGTTTAGAAGATCGAATTGGGTTCGGAGCTTCTATCAAAGCGAATGCGGAAATCGACGATTTGGGTATTGGCCTTGATTTTCTCTATGCAAATGAAGAAGGTCTATCAATCCTATCTCCATATTACATGAATGGATTGTACATTTATGGCTATGGTGCTCATCATGATGGCGTAGCAATTTATTGGCAAGAGCCTTATCAAAAGGCAAATGATACAGGGATTATGACACTTGTCGGATCAGTCAGAAAACCATTGAATCCTGTAATGACCCTCTTTGGTGCTGCAGGTTTACTGATGACCAATGATGATTATATTGGAACAGAGCTTAATGGCGGTCTGGAATATATGGTGATAGAAGATAAGTTCAAAGTCAGTGGTTTTGGTGCTTTTGCTGCCCCAGAAGATGGACCAGATTACAACTATGTGATCGGTGTAAATGCCACTGTAAACTTTTAAAAATTACTCACAATATTGTAATAAAAAACGCAGCATACAAGCTGCGTTTTTTGTTTTAATATAGTTTACCGTATCTTTTTGCTATTCAGTTCGGTGTGATTGCAAGAAATCTAAACGCACTAAAACATTCATCTTTAAATAAACTAAACAAGACCTTTGCGTAATTGCTTTATACTGGCATGACAGGGCATGGTTCGGAAAGTT